>NZ_JABUZA010000054.1 GCF_014897985.1 Halomonas colorata | reverse complement strand
CGACGCTGAACGAAGACGATCTCAGTGCACTGTTGCCCTGGCACTGGAAAGAAACCTTACCTACCTGAGAAATGCTTGACTAGATGTGGTTAGTGGCGCGCTTACGAGCTTGGAAAACGCTCACTTGCACGGCAGCGGGTATACTCTTAACGCCCATGTTATCGACCTGGACAACTGGAGCGAATTTACCAGCATAAACCTTGGCACTAACGAACGTAATGTTGTTATTGAGTACACGTTAATCGATGACAAAACCGGCTTAGCAATACTTGAAGAAGAAATCACAGGGTATGGAAGTGTTACGAACTGGAATCCACTTAGCCCTTTTTATCTAAAACAAAGGGAAGCTGCTGAAAAAGGGTATGCCGACAATATAAGAACGCTTATCACAGAGCTTAAAGCAATAAATTAATATTTTTTTCTTAACAGTAACCACGTGTGCTCACGCTGCTGTTTAATCGCTTTATCTAATATGTTTTGAAGCTGGTCGTAATCGTCAGGCATCAATTTATCAAGCCCGTGTGCTTCCGCTCGGTCAATTGTGGCTTGCGTGTCGCGGATTACTTTTTCTAATTCCAGCGCTACGCGTTCATGGTCATCGGGGCGCATGGCACCTCCTGGCGGCATTTATTGCACGGTTGATCTTGCTATCTTACACGTTAAATAGACGGCGTTTGTAAATGGCGCCCCGTGTGGTCTGATACACGCATAGCCACTGGCGCTTGCCGCTGGGCACTTGCTACAGTGAACCCGCAAGATGAATGAGCCTTCATGACCATCATGCAAGATGCAGAGCAGCGATTTGCCGCACGGGCATCGCTTTATACACGCCGCGCCTACCAGGCAGCACTCCAGAGTGGCCAAACAGTGGTCGAGATCGTTGATGGCGATCTTGTTGAAACCTCCCCCGATGGCGGTGTCCGTTTTTAAAAAAAGCACCGACTAAGCACAAGGTATCAGTCGGTATGAAACTCAAGGTGACCTGATGGTTGAGACTTAGGACTCTTCGACGTTGGGTGTGGAATTTGCTCAAAGAAAGATGATCCTGCGTAACGATAAAGGTGTCAGTAAGCGGTTGAGGCAAAGGACATGAAAGTCGTGATTCCACGCAGGCGCCACTCAAAAAAGATAAATGCTAGCTTGGACAGAGAGTTATATTGCTATCGGCATCTTGTCGAGAACGCCTTTGCCCGATTGAAGCCGTATCGCGTCATCGCGACGCGTTACGACAAGTTAAAGCGAAACTATGAAAGCATGGTGGCCTTGGCCTGCGGCTTTTTATGGCTGCCCATGTGAATCGTCAACAGGCTCTAACGAAAAGCAGATAAAAAAATACGGTTCTTCGTCGTTGGGTGTGGAATTCCACCCCAACGACGAAGAGCCAAAAATGGTTACATACGGAAAGATGGCTCTGCTGATTGCTCGAGGCCTAAGGCTTTCTGAACGGTTGTCAGTTGATCCGTCAAGGTAGCGGCCAGGTAAGACTGAAATTTGCCTTGTCCGAGCGTACGCTCATAGACATCCGTCGGAAGAAATCGCCCCATCTCATCATGGAAATTTTTCCCGGCAATGATGCCCGGTATTCTTGCAAGCATCTTATTCAATCTGATCGGGTAATCGTCCAGTCGATAATCCATCATTTTTTGTTTTACCAGCTCACTGTCTACCTGGGCTCCTCGCTGTGCCAGCCAGGCTAGATCCCAGATATCACGGTTGCGAACGTACCTTTCGGTTGCTGGCAGTGAAAATAGCTTGTCCGCCATTATCTCATCACGTGTTTCCACCATGATTAGAAGGTCTTCATAGCCATCGGGCAGGAATTCATAGTTGCGAACCAGAGGTCGCGCTGTTTTGGTGTGTGCAGGAATATTAGCTACTTCCAGCTTGGCTCTCTGCTTGGGTAGGTCTCGACGATCGGGAGAGGTAGTAATTCCAATTTGCCATTTGTCGATTTTCAACTCAGCGTACATTGGATCTTGTTTTAGGGACGCCGGTTCTTTAACAGTCACTTCCAGTCCATACCTCTTGGAAAGGTAATCCTCAAGGCAAATTTTCATATCCACCAGCTTTCGGGAAGTGAAATCTACGCCGCCAGCAAAATCCAAGCCTTCGCTGAAGCGACTGCCTCCATAGCACAATCTCAACGATGTGCCGCCCTGAAAAACCAGGCTGTCGAGCATGCTTTCTTTATCCAGCGCATACAACAGGTCGTAATGCAGCAACTCCTTTTCGATAACCGGCCGCATATGCCCTAGCGCTGCATCTTTCATTACGTGATCTATCAGGGGTTTGAAATCAACAGACTCAATCATCATATACGCCCCCCTCGTCAATCAAGTGGGTGTTACGACCAACGCGCTTAAGATCCCGGAGTGCTGCCAGCTTGGTTGCAATCTTCATAGGGCGCCTGCGATCCTTGGTAACAGATAAAATATCCGATACTGGGCGCTTTGTATGGGTGAACTCAATGACCCCATAAGGCGTTTTATATTCGCCTTTACGGCCGGTGGTCATCAGCGTTAGCCGACCTACCGGGACTTGGGAGATCACACCATACTCTGAAAGAGCAGACTCAAGGCTGATGTAACTATATTCCCCCCTGCGTAGTGTCTTGGCAATCAGCTCCAAGGTATCCGGGCCTTTGTTCTTCGAGAGCGCATACAGGTACACACCCTTGGATGGGCGTTCCAGAATGCCCGCGTTAACCAAGCGTTTGAGTGTGGCCTCTCGGCTACGGGGCGTATCATCGGGAAACACTTTTGACATGTCTCGTGCAGCAAAGACATAGCGCTCGCGTTGGTCGAACTCGGCAAGACGCCTGATCGCTTCGCTTTGTTTCACCCTACCCCCAAGGTTACAAAAACCACGTTAAAAAGCGTTTTTAATGTCTACCAATAATGTCATATATACATAAACAGCACACAAACATGTGATTAACGTCTACATAAACCACAAGTGACGCTTCTAGAGAAAGTGGAAATCGACCATTGAAACGTAAGCGCTGGTAGCCAGCATCAAGCAGGGGGCGGAGTCCGTCGAGGTTGCCAGCAAGGAGATTGCCAAAGGCAATGCCGACCTGGCGCAGAGCGCCGATACCGCTCTGCAAGCACTTCTTGATGGTCAAGACCTGACCGGCAAGGACGGTATTCTGACACCGCTGATCAAGCAGCTCACCGAAGCTGCCATGCAGGCCGAGCTGGATGCCTATCTTGCTGTAGAGGCCACGCCGAATCGAAAGAATGGCACGACCAGCAAGACCATGAAAGCTCCTACCGGCAGCTTCCCGCGACAGACGCCTCGTGACCGAAGCGGTACCTTTGATCCTCAGCTCATCAAGAAGCACCAAACCTACTTGACCGATGAACTGGAGCGCAAAAATCATCGCTCTTTTTGCGCTTGGCAACAGCTATCAGGATATCCGGACTCACATTGCCGACATGTATGATATCGAGCTTTCCAACGGCATCATCAATGCCGTCACTGACAAACTCCTGCCAGAGCTAGCCGCGTGGCGAGAGCGCGACGTGGAAGCCATTTACCCCATTGTCTGGCTTGACGCTATTCACTACAACATCAAGGAAAACGGGCGTTACGTCAGTAAAGCCATCTATACCATTCTTGCGCTGAATATTGAGGGCAATAAGGAGCTCCTGGGCTTGTATCTCTCCGACCAGGAAGGCGCGCATCACTGGCTTTCTGTGCTGACAGACCTCTACAATCGTGGGGTCAAGGACATCCTGATTGCCTGCGTGGGTGGCTTGAAAGGCTTTCCGGAAGCCATCGAGAGCATTTATCCAACAACAGAAATCCAGCATTGCGTGATCCACCAAATCCGCAACTCTCTAAAATACATCGCGTCGAACTGGAAGCCAAATAGGGTGAGAAATACCCGATGGTAATCAAGTCCTGGCGAGGAAAGTGGCCAACTCTGTCGGCTTACTTCAAATACCCTGACTATGTCCGTACGGCATTTACCCAGATGGCGACATTAAGCTAAAAAAAGAAAATCTGCCCGACTGGTTCTATCGAAGTGTTATTCAGAAACCTTCTCCTTCTTCTCAGCCAACATAGCCCAAATATGTTGTCATAGGGCCTTATCGAGAATATTGAAAAGATGGACGCAATCATCCGGCATGGTCTTATCCAACCCATTCGCTTCGGCCTGTTCAATCGTGGCCTGGGTGTCGCGGATGACTTTTTCCAGTTCCAGCGTCACACGCTCGTGTTCATCGAACTTCATCACAACCTCCACGCGATATTGATAACCGCTCACTCAGCGAGTCAACAACCGGCCAGCGACTAACGCTTAAATAAAAACCGGCCCCAGAAGGAGCCGGCTCTAAGGCACTCAATGAGATATTTATCTCAACCTGACTAAAAGCAAGGCTATTCCAGCAGCGAAAGCACATTCTGTGGGACCTGGTTCGCCTGGGCCAGTACAGAAGTACCTGCCTGCTGAAGGATCTGAGCGCGAGTCATGTTGGCCACTTCTACCGCGTAGTCGGCGTCTTCGATGCGCGAGCGGGCGGCAGAAAGATTAATATTGCCCACAAGGTGGTTTTCCACCACTGAGCCTAGCCGGTTTTCAATAGCGCCTAAATGGCTTCGCTTACTATCCACAATGGCGATGGCGCGATCTAGCGCTGCCAGAGGGTTAGGTGGTGTTCTTAAGCGAATTTCCCGATCCACTTCGGTAAGGTTAACCACCGTATGGGGAGTGCCATCATCGTCAGCGCCGTTGGCATCAGTGCTTACGTTGATGGATAGCGGATTTAACGAATCAAGCGGATAGTAGATGATTACTTCGCCAGCGCCATTGATCGTTTTAATCAGCGTGTCGTTGCCATCGACATCCACCAGGCTGGCCACTTTATAACTCCCGTAGCTGGACTGGCTATTCGGCAAATCGAAATAATAGTTACCGTCAGCACGCTGGTTTAACACGTTACTGAAACGGTCGCCATTGGCATCAGTATAATTAACAGTGACGTTGCGAGGATCCAGCGTTACGGTTGAAGAGCCTGCCACTGTCTCCACCCGCTCATTCAGGTTATAGCTCGCTGAAATATTCGCCTGCGCTTTAGCATTAACCTCTACCGTTCCATCTGTCCCCACTGAAACAGACACATCCGCCTGATAGTAGCGATAAATACCGGCACCATCCTCAACCTCGACCATATATTGGCCATTGGCAGCACGTTGCATAAGGCGCGCGCTAGCGTTTATCGACTCATCGTCGGCATTGGTGATGTTGATAGTCGGTGATGACGCAAAATCTACCGCTGGCAGCGCAGCTACATTATTTGCATCTGCAAAATCGTCGCTTAAAAACGCGCGGCTTGTGTCTGCTTGAAGGGTAAGCGTCGTCTCTTCAATACCATCCACTTCTTCCGTAAGAGCGCTCGTGGTATCAAGGCGGTAATAAACCGTTTCGCCCACTAGTTCACTTTGAATGTAATAACGGCCATCGTTTACCCGTACCTGGGCATTTGGCAGCGTTTGCCCGCTGCTGCCTTGAAAGATCAGTTCATCGACCATGCCTAGCGAGTAATTGGCACCATCGACGTCAAGCTCAGTGACAGCGTTATAGGTCTGCTCAGAGACAGGCACACTGCTTACCGCACTCACGTTAACAGCGCTCGCCCTCGGTGCAAATTCAAGCGAGGCTTCATAGTAACGCACGCCTTCAGCAACAGTGTGCTCAATCAGATAGCGACCATCTGACTCGATCAGGCGCGATGAACCCGTGAAGGCATCGCCGCTACTATCCGTAAAGCTAATACTTGATATAGCACGCTCAGCCACATTGGTAAGCGACGCCGTATACAGTAGTCCTGTGCTTCTGACCTCGACTTCACTGCTGTCTGTGGCCGTGTCATGGTGGGCCTGGGGTACGGCGGAATAAAGTTGCGGTTTAGCATCATTATTCAAGGTGCTTATATAATAACTTGACCCGTTCAGACGCAAAGTGGGTTCGCTACCCGTAACCCCTGTATAGCTAACGCTAGTTTGCGCTACCCCTTGAGGATACAACTCAATATCTCTCGCAACGCCTGCAAGCGTATTACGTGGGGTAACTTCGCCGTCGATACCCGCTACCGTAAAATCTTCAAGCCCTAGCGCAGCAACGCTAAACCCAGGCGGCAATAAGTCAACGCCCAGAGTTTGGTTATCGTTGGCGCCTACCTGCAAGTTCACCAGGCCACCACGACCATTCAGCAAGGGTATGCCGTTGTAATCAACCGAATCAGCGAGGCGGTCAATTTCCCGCAGGTTCATATTGATCTCGCTTTGGATGGCATCGTTATCATCCCAGCTCAGCGTGCCGTTTAGGCCTTGTACCGTGAGCTCGCGCACCCGTTGCAGCTTGTCATTGATTTGATCTAAGGCGCCGTGGGCGGTTTGCGCTAGCGATACACCATCGTTAGCGTTACGCATCGCCATGCCGCGCCCGCTAATCTGGCTGGTCATGCGGCTAGCAATCGCCTGGCCCGCTGCGTCGTCTTTCGCGCCATTGATACGTAACCCGGACGATAAGCGCTCCATGCTCGTTGCCAGCGCCGACTGAGAGCGCTTTAGGTTTGTCTGACCGGTCAAGGAGAGCAGGTTAGTGTTGATAGACGCCATGTGTGGGCTCGCGTATCAAAAAAAGTAATTATTTATGTATCGGCTCAATGGTGAAAATCTTTAACAAAATGTTACCTTAGATTTGTTAGCATCCATACGCCATAAAAAAATGGCCCCATAAAGGAGCCGATCCATTACCATCAGAAAAATTCTTAACCGGCTTTGGCTGCTTAATCCCTCAATACAACAAATAAGCACAGCATCACACTTTGATTCTCAATATTTCAGTGTTTTTGAACCATAAAGTAATGCTTCAACATGCCCGTATCTGATCATCATATTGCTTGCTGATAGGTCTTAATAATGTCCAGGCTGTGCTGGCACAGCTGCTTAGCTGGATGATTGACAGGTAGCTCTTGGGTTAAGCCTTCAAGGCCATTCCACCACTGTAAGTTTTTCTCGATCAATTGACTCTCCAGCTCGGCTACCTGCTGTCGCGCTACCAGCTCGGTATGGGCCATACCTAGTTGATAGACTATGTAGGTAAGCACACGCCGTAAGCTATAGAAGTTTTCCGTGCATAACATCAATTTAGTTATCACTGCCCGGCGTTCGCCTTTGCGATGCAGCGCTGGCATATAAGAGCGAATATCTTCAAACGCCACAGGTAACTGGCCACGTAGCTGCATCGCGCCCCCCTGCACATCCAAGAGATAGCCGCTAACGTTGAGCGTGACCGGTACAGAACTTAGCCAAGTGCAGGCATTATCCATAAAACCATAGCTAAGCATGGTATCAACGGCATCGTAGAGATTGTAACGTACGAACAGCTCACCTGTTTCAATATCAGGCACATGAAAAGTACGCATTGTCGGCTTACCATCCACTAGTGGCGTAGCGAACCCTTCCGCATTCAAGCGATGGTTCAAACAGTCAACTAATGGCATTAAGGCAAAGCGCTGCATTGCAGGGCCATTAATACCCAGTGCCTTAAGGCTATGTTCATTAACACTGAACTTACGAGATCCCAAGAAGCTATCCACTAACAAGTCATCCTGCACGCCAGCCTTGAACAGCTTATGATAGTGGGCCAAGTTATCATTAAGCGGCCGTGCCGAGAGCAGGTAATCCACTACAGTAGGCGCCTCCCAAGCCACAAAAGGCAGGCTTTCTTTCCACAGCTGTAACTTATTAGTGGCATTGTACAACGCCATCATTGCCTCCATCATTTCCTGCTGATGGGCAAGCAGAGGCGTGCCATTGGGGGTGGCAATGAGGCTTCCCCCACGGCTTACTATATCGAAGCACTCAAGCTGAGGCATCAGCGCTATGGGCACTCGCATATAACTTGCTCGCGGCGCACCCGGCGTACCATGCAGTGACAAATTACCATTATCTGACTTGATACAGAGTTCCGGGTTAAACCAAGCCCCGTTTTTAGCTAATAAGTGGCAGATATGACGTATGGGGCTTAATGCCTCTGCATCACCTTCCATTCTTGGTAGTCTAGCACTGCTCTTGTTACTGATTTTTTTCAGAGCAGACTGCTCAACTTTGCGCTTTAGTATCCAGAATTCGCGATAGTTAAGTGCGTCATCACAAACGGAGCCTTTATGCAGCACATTAAAACCAGCACTAGCAATAGCCGTTGCGTTATCTTCAAACCCTGGCTCTGTCGCATGGCGGTCACGGGCCCCCTGACTTTCAAGCAACACAATACCGTCAGGTTTACACAGCGTAAATAACGCCTCACCAAAGTCCTCCAATGGTTTGCCAATCCACTGGTGGACGGCACACGCAATGACCAAGTCATACTGCTTTTTCCCAACAAACTCATCAAACGCCTTGTGGTGCAGTTTAATATGGGAATAATTCAGGTATTCAGCTACTGTATTGCCTACTTCAACGCACGCTTTACTGATATCAAAACCTTCACCGGCTAGCAGCTTATTGGCTAAGCCCATCAGCAAAAAACCGTGATTACAACCAATATCCAGCGCCGTGGCGTTATCCGGCAACCAATTTTCAAGCTGATAATGATCCAGTCGCGCCTTGGCTGAGCGGGTACCCGGCAGCATCAAAGGTTCAAACCCTTGATAAGGCAAACCAAAGTCACCAAAGCTATACTGCAATTGCTCACCTTTGTAGCCACGCCAAATTTCCTGCACCTTGGTATGCAACTCGGCTAAATACCTGTGATCAGCATGTGGGCTTTCCACTAGAGCAGCACGTAATTGCTTGTAAGCCAACACGGTTTCCAAAGAGTAAGGATAGGTGTTACATGCCTGCCATAGGCTTGCAACAGCGTTGGCTGGCTCATTGATCGCGCGCTGTGCGCTGGCCAGATTCATCAACAACCTTGCGCGCAATGGGCCTTGGTGTGTGTCAAGCATTCTCAGAGCAGCTTCGTGAGAAGCAAGTACAGCTTGGTATTCGCCCACGGAGCTGGCCATGCTTTGCTGAAATATGGCTTTTAATGCCAGTAAGTCCGCACGAGCGCTTAACGCGTCACCTAAACCAGCAGCGACCAGAGTACTATTCGTATGTCCTAGCAGGGCCTCACATTGAGCAAGTGCTTGCTCTTGCTCACGGCGCTTATGGCTACCTTTTGTAAGCTCAAGAGTAAAGCGCGCTACCGCCAAGTGCTCAGGAAAGCTTTTTATCAACTGCTCATGAGTAATCCTCGCCGCCTTGGTTTTCCCTGCTCGACACTGAGCAAAACCTAAAGCCAGCCAGTAACGCAAATCCTCCTCTGCCGTGCACAGTTCACTTAATTTAGTGATCGCCTGCTCATGTTGGCCAAGATGCGAGAGTGCCTGCCCTAGGTAGTAACGCCCTTCAGCATCCTCTGGCTGCTCTTTTAAAAGCTGCTGCGCTAGGCTGACCGCACGGTGAATATTATGATTGGCAAGGGCTGCGGCTAATCCACGTTCCGCGACACGGTTCGGTTTACGAAGGGCCAAGAAAGAGGGTTCGCCCGCTCTTTTGGTGAGCACATTAGCCCCCGAGTAACCACGTATTTTTAGATAGCGCTCGGCGAGCTTAGCATCTCTTTCAGCAAGTAACTGGTATGGTAAGTCGTGAATACCAAATACCGTATCCAGCATAAAGGCAAGGCGCTGACATTGCTTAAATTCTAATGTGGACAACCGATCTGGCGAAGGTATAAATAGCGCATCGGCAGTAGCCAGCTGGGTAGTCTGAGGGCGTTCAATATCATCCCGAGCAGGCATCAAGCTACGGTGCTGAGGATTATTCAGCCGATAAAAACTAAACCCATGACGACTAGCCCAGTGACTGATTTCAGCAAGATTGGGTTGACGGTGATGTGTCGGCTGAAATACCACACCAATTTGCAGCAGCAATGCATCCGCTAATGCTTCCCCCCCGTTTTCCAACACGGCCATAGCATCAGACAACTCATCAAGAATAAGCCAATCAAGGCTAGCCAAACCCTCTATATCATTGAGTCGTAATGTATTGATAGGCAGACGCGTGAGTACGGAAGCACCACTACGTACGCTCTTTGGCAATTGCTCGGCAGGCAGCGGTGCGAGGGGAGCACTAAACTCAGCATCTAGCGTAGCGTAAAGTGTTGCGGGCTGACCATCACCCAACAGGGCATGAGGTACATGCTGAAACTCTTCAACCCCAGCCACCTCATCTGCTGCCACTCGACTTACCGGGTCAAAAGCGATGACCCCAAACGCATTTGATGCCATCAACTCACGGAAATTATCCTCTCGTGGTAGGCGAGCGGCATTATCCACAACCACAAGCCGCCCTTGCAGATGCCAATCAAAATGCTCCACTGGCTCACAAGGTAAACCATGGGCTTGCATAGCGGCTTGGTACCCATCACGTAGTGGCTCTAAATGATGTATGAAGGGTTTCGATACACCGTTAAAGTCCTTGCGGATAGGCATCGGAACATCCAGCGAGCGCACTGGGCTTAAATGCTCAACCAGCCCTGCATGTCTTTCAGCTTGTTCTATATAGCTAGCATTTTCCGACGTACTCAACGCACTTAGCAATCGCTCTGAGACAATATCAGGTTGATGGGTTAATTCCTCATAGCTAACCCAATAAATGGGATTAGGAAGCACCATTGCCCAGTGCTGCATAGCTTGCTCATAAAAAGCAATATGTTCACCTAGGCTATAAAGATCGTTAGTATGATCGTTAGCTTGCGTGTAGTGATTAAAGTAAGCCGTTAAGCCAACATCCATCAGGTCACGTTGACAAAATATGATTGGCGCTTTGGGAAACCACAATCCTATTAGCCCTAACGCCCAAATATCTGCCGGCCGTGTAGTAATTTTCGTACTGCCATCATAGCCAATGAAGTTCAGATAACCCTGAGCATCAGCACGACATTTCTCCGGGGTTAAGGACGCTAGATACTCCCCTACACTTCCGCTGTAAGGAGCCAGTATGTTTTCAACATATAAGCGCAGCTGGTGGCTTTCACCGTTTCTTACTAAACCTTTGGCTCCGCCTAAAAGCGACTCTACTAGGCTTTTTCCAGAACGTGACAACCCACTAATAACTAACTGAGGCACTTCTGGCAGCCCGCCTGCCTGCAAGCTAGCAAAGTGTTTTGAGGAAAAATGCTGAATTGTTTTGATGCCGCTCGCCTCATGCAGATTGGATGCTTCTTTGAGGCTTTTACGTAGTTCGTTGCCTTTTCGGTAATACTCAAAAGCGCGCTCGGCATCACCAATATCCCAGTAGGCTTTGCCTAAAGTAAATGCAATGGTCGCTTTATTTTTTAAAGAAATAGCTTCACCTTCCAGTAGAGAAGGAAGGCATGTAAAGATCTCATCCGTTGGCTGGTAGGTAATAAAATTAGACAGGCTATAATGAGCACCGACATTAAGCGGGTCTCGGCGCAAGTTTTCCAGAAAGCATTGGCGCCCTTTTTCCACTTCGCCCAAGGCGATATAAACGTCTCCCAAGTTAGTACGTGCTGCCAAGCGGTTAGGCTGTAAAGCTAATGCTCGCTCTAGCAGCGGCCGTGCCGCCTCGGGCTGACCAGTTACCAGCAAGCATACGCCCAGCGCAGCGAGAATAGCGGGGGCGTCTGGTAGAAGTGAATTGGCCTTTTGCAGTATAGGTAACGCTGTATCATATTTAGTTTGGCTAACAAGTGACAAGCCCAGCATGCCTAGCACATCACCACTACGCGGATAGCGTTCCATCAGCACGCGCGCTTTCTCTTCAGCGTCCAAGTATCGCCCTTGATTAATTAGCGCATCGATGGCGCGCAGCTCTTTTTGCTGGGGCTGTTGTTTTGTGAAGCGCTGGTGTGCACGCGACATGACCTATCCTCGGCGGGTAAATGCTAGCATGCTAGCAAAAAAAAGGGCAGACAAAGCACTGAAAAGCATCCATTTACCCGCCATATCGCGTCATTTTCTAACTTGCCGTCCCTCTTCCGCCATTACCTCCGAGAATGCCTCCCAAGATAGCCGATACTTATTGACCGAATTATTAGCAGGCAACCATTCCAGATTACCCTTACTGATAAGCAAGGTACCAAGCGCGCTACCATCAGAGCGTACTTTAACTTCAATATCTTTATGCGCCACTACCTTTGTGTGCAGATTTAGGCTGACATCGTGTGAAGGCATAAACACCTCTGTTGTTTAATAATCGGCTTGGAAAAAGCTAAAAAAACCGGCACCACGAAGGTGCCGGTTCATTGTAATACTTAGTGATAAAACAGGCGTTCTATCGTATTCAGGCTTCAGCTTAGCCCAGCAGAGAAAGAACGTTCTGCGGGATCTGGTTAGCCTGTGCCAGAACCGACGTACCTGCCTGCTGAAGGATCTGTGCGCGAGTCATATTGGCCACTTCAACTGCGTAATCCGCATCTTCGATACGCGAACGAGCAGCCGATAGATTCGTCTCATTAGTATTCAAGTTGGTAATAGCAGAGTCAAAACGGTTTTGCACCGCACCCAAGTCAGAACGTAGGGTATCGACCTGTTTCAGCGCTTTATCCAATTTATCCAAAGGATTAACAGTACCCGCGTTGCTTAAAAGGTCTTTAGCGCCCAGCTCTTTACCATCCGGAGCAAAAGTTGCAAGCGAACCAGTACCATCAACACCAGTAGCATCCTGGGGATCAATTGCTACGTAGTAAACTGCTGAAGAGGAAGCTTCGAAAGCCTTGCCATCGTTATCTGTCAAGCCTTGCTGATTTAGCGCTTGCGCTACGTTAGCATCAGCAGCTGTAACAGTTACTTTAGAGTACCAGTTACCCGCATCGTCTGCGAAAGCGTTAGCAGAATCAACCGTGACATTGCTAGCAGCTACACCTAGGTTCTTCGCCAAATCATCGCCAAAATCAGTTACTTCAGTGCTTGTAATCTTAGTCGACTCGCCATAAGCCGCTTCAAAATCGTTAGCATTGGCTGCTACAACACCTTCAGCAGTCTCACCGTATACATCCTCACCGCTACCACCGTTAGCAGTGGTTTGATCAACCGGTCCAGTAACATTGAAAGAACCCAGATTCAATGTGTTAGCATTGATTTTTTCCAGGCTGATCGAGATGGTTTCACCATCATTAGCACCCACTTGGATAGAGAGGTTCTGATTGCCACCCAACACTTTGGTACCGTTAAAATCGGTTTCTTCGGAGATACGGTCAATCTCAGAAAGGCGCTGATTAATTTCGTCCTGGATAGAGCTTAAGTCGTCTGCGGAGTTAGTACCGTTTTGCGCCTGTACGGTTAGCTCACGAACACGCTGAAGGTTGTCGTTTACCTGGTTCAGAGCACCCTCCGCCGTTTGTGCAACGGAGATACCATCGTTGGCGTTACGCTGTGCTTGAGCCAAACCAGTAATTTGGCTGCTCATGCGGTTGGCAATAGCCTGACCAGCAGCGTCGTCTTTCGCGCTGTTGATACGCAGACCAGAAGACAGACGCTCCATAGAGGTTTGCAGTGAAGACTGTGATTTGGACAGGTTAGACTGGCCAATCATGGAGGTAATATTGGTATTGATCACTGACATGGTGGTATTCCCCTTTCTATAAGACTGGCCATCTGGCCCGCTGTTCGACGTATTGTGCGCCGTTATACTTATTAACGGCGCCGCAGGGGAAACCTTTAGGGGAGTTAGTAAAAAATAATGTAATTATTGGTAACAAGGGGATTAGAAATATTTACAAATGCCATATGCCAGGCCCAGAACTTTGTGGGAGCTGAATTTATTCGGCGAAGGCGGCGCCAGCCGCCCTTAACTTCGGCAGCGCTGCGCACTGCTTCGCCCGCTGAAGCGAGCTCCCACAAAACCAGCCCGGATGAGTGAGTTGCCTACACAGGCGTACCACTTTCCGACACATCGATATGGTCGATTTTGTGGGAGCTGAGTTCGCTCGGTGATGGCGGCGCTAGCTGCCCTTACCCCGCCAAGCCGCTGCAGGTGGCGCTTCACCCAGCGCGCAGCCACGTTCTCGCTGCCAAATATGCTGCTTAAAGGATTTCCACAAGACTTCGCACTGAACAGAGAGGATGCTTTCGTTAATGCCGCGTTTCAGCACGTAGCCTCTCAACATCTTCAATGGGCAGTTCCTCAATCTCGGCAATCAATTGATCCGTCATTTCAGTGAGCGCGATAAGCTTACGCGCCGAATTGCGTTTAGCTTCCAGAGTTCCCTGCTGATGCCCTTCTTGGCGGCCTTCCAGTCGACCTTCCTGACGGCCTTCCAGACGCTCTTTTTTCACCAGGTTTTCCAGGTTTTCTGCCAACATGTTTTTGTCCTCCACTAAGCTTGTGAGCGCTTCCAGGTTAACGCCTGCGCCAAGCCGTTGCAGGTGGCGTTTTACCCAGCGCGTAATGATTGGGTCGATGCGCGGTTTATGCGGGTCTGCCTGGATGATCGCGACAATGCGGTCAACCGCTTGCTGCAAGCTTTCCCAGCTCGTGGCCGCATTCTCAATGCCGAATATACCGCTTAGAGGGCTATGACGCTGTGCCAGTTCCTGATTGCTATAGGCGCCTTCGTCAATTACATAATAGCGCAAATGCGGTTGATACGGTTTCAGGAAAGCGGGCGGTTCTGGCTGCACCATGTCGTAAATATCTTGCGGGGCTGTCCAGCGGGGGTTGCCGTTGTATAACACGACAGGGAACACGGGCGGCAAGCCCTTGCCGGGCGTAGTAGCTTTCGCTTTTAACAGGTGGTCATAGAAGCAGGCGACATAATGCATCAGCCGGATGGGCATTGTGCGGTCTACCCGGGATTGAAACTCAAGCAGCAGGTAAAGGTAAACCTCTTGGGTCGCCCCTTGCCAGTTCACCTGCACCGACCAGACCAGGTCTTCAAACTTTTCTTCAAACAGGGGCGTAATGTAATTGCCGCTGTGAAGTTTTAACGTGCTGAAATCCATCAGTTCGGAAATTTCCGGCGGGGCAAAGCCTTCCAGCAGTTGCTGGACAAACTCTGGGTAGCTAAAAAGCTCTTTATAACCGGTGTCGTAGTGATTCGCCATGGGCACTCCTGCGCAGTACCAGGATGTTAGCATGGCCGCGCGAGGGCTATCACTTTTGCGGCTTGGGCAGGCAGGTTGTGGGAGCTGAATTTGTTCTGCGATGGCCGCGCCACCTGCCTCAGCCCCGGCAGCGCTGCGCACTGCATTGCGGGTGCCTCGCTTCGCTCGTTACGCCGCACTACGGTTGGCCTCTCACGGTGAGCTGGCTCAACTGGTTTTGTGGGAGCTGAACTTATTCGGCGATGGCGGCGTTAGCCGCCCTTACTCTGGTAGCGCTGTGGGCTGCTTCTTTCGCTCCTACAAGGATCGGGATTACTTCTTTCGGCCTAGCTGGGCATCCAGCGCGTCAAACTGCTGGGTGAGGTATGAGCTCATGCTGTTCATCTGCGACACCATAACGTCGAGCTGGCCGAACTGAGTTCGGTAGCGAGAAATCGTTGCGTCAATGCTTTTCTCCATGCGCGCATAGCGGTCATCAAGACTTTTGACGTTGTTCTCAGCGCCCGTAATGGCACCTTTTAATACGCCGTTACTGCTTACCATCTGATCAATGGAACTAGCCAGTTTACCCGCCAAGCCACCGTCTTTTTTATCACCGGCAAAAAACGCACTCAACGCTTGCGGGTTATTAGCGACCAAGCCGTCTAATTTAGCGTCATCGACCTTTAACTTGCCGTCATTCTGTAAGGTAATGCCCAACTGGCTTAGCGTAGAAAACTCGCCACCTTCAACACCGCCGGTGAGCACGCTACGCAGGCGGGACTCTATGGTGCGAATTGTTCGATCACCTAGCAATTCGCCTGCGGCTCCGCTTTCAGCATTAAAGCTAGTGAGTGTGGCTGTCGTGTCTTTTAAATCGTTAAACGCTTTGACGAAGCCGTTGATTGCTTCGCGCTGCTTCAGGGTATCGCGCTCAATATT
The DNA here is from genome assembly GCF_014897985.1 of Halomonas colorata. GTDB lineage: Bacteria > Pseudomonadota > Gammaproteobacteria > Pseudomonadales > Halomonadaceae > Vreelandella > Vreelandella colorata. Next base: position 12,107 of record NZ_JABUZA010000054.1, on the reverse strand, counting down.
AACCGTGCTGGTGGCTTTTTCACCTTCAGCAATGCTTAGCTCGTTCAGGTTAAGAGTTACCCCTTGAATAGCGCCTTCCACCTGGTTTTTAGCGCTGGTAATCGTGATGCCGTTCACCGTTAAAGAGGCGTCCATCCCTTGACGCTTGGCACCCGCCTCTTCCGCTTCACCGAACGGGCCAGGGACAACGCCACCGTTCTCATCACCTACTTTGCTCGCATCTACAAAATTAAAGCTCTCAATAGAAGCGTCTTTACCTGTCGCCTTGGAACTGAGTGCTAGGCGGTAGCCTTCGCCATCATTGATAATCGTGGCATTCACACCCGCATCTTTATTGGCGTTAATCGCATCGCGGATAGCATTTAGCGAGCTGTCGGCGCCAATCTCAATATCGACCGAATCACTGCCCGCAAAATTTAGCCTGATTGAAGTAGCGCCTTGCAAATCGAGCGGTTGATCTTTCTCGTCAACGCGAGTAGAGGCCAGCGAACCCGATGTCGCTAGCTGACTAACTTCTACTCGATAGCTACCGGGTAATGCGCTCGCTGAAGTAGTGGCTTTAATATCATCGCCACGCACATTGGCGGAAAGGCTCTGGTAAAGCTTTGGGTCATTGATCTTGGCAACCGCATCGTTAAAAGCGTTAAGCGAGGTTTGTAGCTGACCGTAAGCGGAAATCTTGGCTTTCTGATCGGCTTTCTGCTGTGTAATCGGCTCCAGTTTACCGCGCTCGGCTTTTTGAAGCTCATCCAGCAGGCCGGTGAGATCTAACCCTGATCCAACGCCAAGGGAGGTAATTGATGCCATACTGGCTGCTCCTCAGTCAAAAGACTAAACCGTTTAAAAGGTGCCATGTTCTGTTGGCACGCATACGTCATTAACAGCTTTATCGGCCGAAATGCTGATAACTTTAACGCTATTTTATGTTTTAACTACTGACTCTGATCAAGACAATGTCTACCAAGAGCGGCAGGCATTAAATGCAAAGAGACTAATGAACAATTACGTTACCGCCTCTCATCGCTAACCTCGACCTAGCTGGACATAGAGCGCATCAAACTGCTGAATAAGGTAGCTGCTGACTTGGTTCATCTGCGCCACCATGCTTTCCAACTGACCGAACTGCAACTGGTAGCAGGCAATCGTTTGCTCAGGAGATTTTTCCATACGAATATATCCTTAACAGTTTCAACCCTCGTAGCAGCTCTTTACAGCATCATTTGCCTGCTTTGCATATAAATACCGCTGACCTTCATTGAGGAATACATTAATTATGCTTGTTGTTTATTCTCGACTATTAAACCCGATACTTAAGCTCTATCGGTGGTAAATTAAGTAGCGGAAGGTAACTAAAGGTAAACTGCCTATAATCCAGCTATGTTCATCCACAATTATTTCTATGCAGCCACTGTGTGTAATTAAAAAAATAGTGTCTACTATCAGAATCTTAAAACATCATTAGATGGCTAACAACTTACCCATAACTAAGTAACTTAGCGTATTTAAGTATTATTACCACTATGTTAAAAACAATAAAAATTAAAGATAATTGTTAAAAATTAGACCTTGGTCTAACACCCCACCTGCTTTACAATGCACCGCAACATATTCACTCGCGCCGTTCGCAGGACATCGCATCATGCATGCACAGTACGTTTACGACTCCAGCCACACGCCTGCTACCAACGCTCAGCGTAGCCTTCGCCACTGCCTTTCAGCGGTAGCAGAAATGCTTTATGACCATGGGTATGTGCTTGAGAGCATTACGCTCTCGCAACGCGGCCTGACCGAGCGTGAACTTAGCGCCTTGCGCGCGCAGGCAACTGAGTGGGCAGCCTGCCAGGAGATTTTGGAAACCAGCGGCGCTGCCACCCTTAATGGATATGGCCGCTTTGTTTTGACGGCCATGGGCCGTGAGCTGATGTTCGATATGTTCGGCCAAGGGGCGGCTGACTGCGCTTAAAGCGCGGTGAAAAAAGGTACTCGCGTAAACACAAACAGACACGCACAAAAAAGCCCACAGGTTTTGCCTGTGGGCTTTTTATTGGCGCGATTAACGCAGGCCGAGCATCGAAAGGATGAACAGTACAACAACAATCAGACCTACGATATAAATGATATTACGCATGTCGGCGCTCCTTGCTAGTTTGCGTTTTGGGTGAAATCAAAGGGTTGCTTACTTCGAAGTAACGCCTTCAGCCTAGCAGGCTTTCTGCCTCTTTGCGTAATATTCCTGCATTTTCCTTCAGAAGGCGGCTGAGCGTATGTGGCTGCAGTGCTCACGTTAAAGGCGTTTGCGGTTCTCGTCGAATGCTTGCTGGATCATTTTCTGCTGCTTGGCATCGATTTCTAACTCACGGTAAAGGGATGACCATTCGGATAAGCTTACCGAAGGACTTCAAGACCTTTGCTACGGAGAACATTGAGCAAGCGTAGTGACGAACCAGAAGGCGTCCTATCTCCACTTTCCCACTTGCGAACAGACTCCACGGAGACGTTCACACACTCAGCCATGACTTGCTGGCTGACTTTTAATTTCTTACGCAGACCAGAAATTTCTTTCGCGTCTAGTACCTTAACCTCAGGAACACACAAAGACTCAAATTCACGCATGGTAATGTTAGTAATTCCACCCGCACGATGTAGGACCTTGGCATCCTGAAGAACGCTCTCCAAAATTTTACTCATCGTCCTGCCTCCTAGGAACTACGCGGATAAGCGCGGATTCCTTTACTTGCTCTTGGAGCTTTTTGGCGCTCAAATTTAATACACTTTTCGCTAGCTTTAAATTGAGCTTTCCGCTATCCACTGCGGGCAATAGGCAAAATAGATGCCCTGTCGGCTAGCGACGAGTTCCCCCACAGGGTTACCTGCAAACAGCACCTCTACGGTATTGATACGCTTCATTTTCGCCCCCGGGCACGCCCTGCCTGCTTGATCTTTTCAAGTGATATCGGGTGCTCATGCTTGAATAGCTCGGCAATTTGGCGTGTGGTGCCCAGCGCCGTGGCAATGAGGACTAGGCTATCGAGGGTTATTTGCCCGCTGGATTCGAATCGTTTGATGGTGGACTCTGAAACACCCGTCATCTGCGCCAAGGTTTTACGAGAAAGGTTTTTTGCCAGTCGCGCTTCTCGTGCGTTGGCACCAACCTGCTGAGACAGTTCGCCAGGAGCAAGCAAGGAGTGAGTGAGTGCCATAGATAACCTATGAATAATGGTCTATTTATAAACCATTATACACTTAAATGAACTATAGAATGTCAAATATGGCCTTTAATAATTAAGCACTCCACTTTAGATCCAGAAGGCACTCTTTCGTCTAGTAGCTATCTGCGGTGGAACCTCTATTACTTATAGACCTCGAATCTTTGCCACTTATACCGAAGGTGTTGTGATGCGCGTGCCCGGTTTGCTTGTTTCGTTAGCTGTTATTTCCTTGTTACCCACCGCTAATGCAGCCGCTGATGAACCTTCAGCGCATGCACTGCAGACACTAGATCAGCAAACCAGCCAATTAAGCCGCATACACAGCGTGGTAGTTGCCTATGATGGCGAGATTATCCATGAATATCACCAAGGTGGCCCCGGCACTGCGCAGCCAGCCAATATCAAGTCGCTTTCTAAAACCGTGCTGGCGGCCGTTACCGGCGCGGCCATTGAAGAAGGCATTATTGAATCCGTCGAACAGCCCATGGTGGCGCTATTCGGTGACCGCCTGCCTTCAGGCCTAGATCCACGTGTTAGCGATATTACGGTTGAACATCTATTGGCCCAGCAGGCGGGGCTAGAGCGCACCTCAGGCGGCAACTACAGTGCCTGGGTGGCAAGCGCCAACTGGATTAACGACGCGCTGAGCCGCCCATTCGTCGATGAGCCCGGCGGGCGGATGCTGTATTCCACCGGCACCAGCCACCTGCTTTCGGCTGCGCTTACCTATGCAAGCGGTGAAACCACACATGCGCTTGCAAAGCGGCTGCTGGGAGATCCACTTAATATCTCAATCCCGCCCTGGCCACGCGACCCTCAGGGCATTTATTTTGGCGGCAACGACATGCAGCTTTCGCCACGCGCGTTGATAGAGGTCGGCGAGCTTTACCGTAACGATGGCATGGTCGATGGCGAGCGCATATTGCCCGAAGGCTGGGTGGAAGACTCATGGACGGCGCGTGGCGTCTCACAGTGGACAGGCGACGGCTATGGTTTTGGATGGTTTATTACTCAGCTGGCAGGTGAAGCAGTGTATTACGGCCGAGGTTATGGCGGCCAGGCGCTTTATGTCATCCCGGATAGGCAGATGACGGTAGTGATCACCTCAGACCCGACGCCCCCATCGCCTGGGGGCCAGTTTCAGCAGTTGCTCAATCAGTTGGTGGTGGGGCTTCTTGGTGAGCGTTAATACAGCTTGGAGAGCATTAGCGTTCGCTCGCGACGTTTTAAAAGGCTCTAAAACAGATACATGAGTATTGCCACAAACGTGGCGGTCGTGATCAGAAAGCCTAACGAAAGTACTAAGCCGTCGCGGGCGACAAGCCCCAGGCCAAACAGCGTTAGCGCAAGGCCTGCGCCATTCGCGGAGAAGGGAATAAATTCCATCGGTGGCATGGCCACAGCCACCAGCAGGCAGGCAGGCAAGCGCAGTGGCGCGTATGCCTGCGTAACCGGTCATCCACTTTAAACGCATGCCCAACAGATTATCGACCCACTGAGCGGGCTTTTTTAGGGCATGAATGGCTTTATCAAAGCCTTTGCGGGATACCGATCGATTTAAAAGCCATTTAGGTAACCAAAACGTTTTTCTACCTGCCAATAGCTGAGTGGAAACCAGCAAGACCAGCGCGGCCATTAACGTCGGCATACCGGGAATATCACCAATGACCGGCGCGAGGGTGATAAGCCCGGCAATCAGCAGCAGCGGCCCAAAGGAGCGACGCCCGACGGCGTCAACAATATCATCGACGCTTACACGCGGCGCTTCACGCTCCATCTGCTCCATCGTCTGAATAAGTTCGGTTAGGTTGGTAGCTTCTGTCGATTCACTCATGCGCGTTGCGGCGCTCCTCTACCTGCAGTTTGGCATGAATAAAATCGCTGTGGCTGACGTGAAGCAGATCCGCCAAACGCCGAATACGGTGCTCTTCAAGGGGGTCTACGCGACCATCAGCCCACGCTAACTGCCACATCAATGCGACCAGCTCACAGCGCTGCGCATAGCCATAGTGCTCTCTTACCAGGCTGACGAACTGGTAATGATCGACCGCCTCTTCTACCTCGGCTTCGGCAAGCGCCATGAGTTCGGCGACTTCGTGCTCGCCTAGCCGGTAGCGGGTCGTCAGCATTTGCTGTAACGCTGCACGCTCGGCATCGCTGGCGTTGTAGTCAGCGCGCATTACTTCACACAGCAACGCTGCGGTGGCGAGCTCAAGGGTTAAGGTCTGGTTGTCGCGCCGCTCGGGTTCGGCCAGGGCACGTTGAAAGAAGTGGGTAATGGCATCCAGCATAGGGCGCTCTCCTGATAATACGTGTATCTCAACATTCGACGTCAAACAACAAGCAAAGTGCCCAACCACCGCCCTCTCCACTCACCACTCACCATTCACAGCTCACCACTCACGATTTCCGCTTGGCAAGCTGCTCTTTGAGCTGCTTAGGCACCTGCTTGATAATCAGCCGATCCTGGCCCTCGTCATACTCGATGCTGGAACCCAGCAGATGCGAGTCAAAGCTGATGGACACACCGCCTGCGCGCCCGGTAAAACGCCGAAACTGACTAATCGTGCGCTTATCCGGCGGGATCTCTGCGGCAAGCCCGTAGTCGGCATTACGGATATGCTCAAAAAATGCTTTGGGCTGCTGCTCGTCCACGAGCTCAGAGAGCGCTTCCAGGGTCATGGGTTCGCCGCGGCGTAGCTGCTCATTGGCGTAATCCACCAGGGTATCGGTTTTGTCGCGGCTGGCGTCTTCGTCGAAGTCTTCTTTTTCAACGTAATCGCTGAAGGCTTTTAACAGCGTTCGGGTTTCCGCCGGGGCGTCGATGCCCTCCTCCATGCCCAGCAAAGCCACCATGCCTTCGGCGAGCTTTTTGCCGCCGCGGTCTTTTAAAAACGATACGTACTGGGCATTGGGCGCATCGCTTTGCCACTGGGTTAAATTGACCCGAGCGGCCAAGGTCAGTTGGCTGGTATTTAGCTGCGCTGCAGGCACCGCTTGATGTGCCTCGTTAATGCCGATGCCTTCGCGCTGGTGGACTAACGCTATAAACAGGGTTTCCGTGTCGCCCTGACGTAAATGCGCGAGCAGTAAATAGCCACTTACCGAGAGCTGCTCCTGCAGCTCGCGCGCCAGACGCTCTGCAATGGCTGTTGAAAGCTGCGTGAAGTCCTGCTCGCCGGTCATGTAGTCGCGCAACCAGGCAACCAGCGGCCCTGCCTGTTCGCCTTGTTCAGCAAAGCGGCCCCAGCCTTTGGCTTTGGTGTTATAGGTGTCGTTAAGCCCGTTTACCAGGCTTGCCATTACCGGGTCATCGCTTTCAGCGGGGGCAGGCGCCGCCGTTAAGGTTAGGCGTTCGCCATCCAGTGACGGGTCCAAGCGGTGAACAATACTTTGCAGTAGCGGCATAAGGTGGCATCAGCTCCAGACAATAAACAGAAATACGGCGGCGTGGGTTATGGCTTAAGGCGATAACCGGTGCGGAATATCCAGGCAATAGCGCCAAGGCTTGCGATTAAAAACAGCGTAATCATGGCGACGCTTGCCGCCACGCTGACATCGCTAATACCGTAGAAACTCCAGCGAAAACCGCTCACCAGATAAACCACCGGATTAGCCAGCGTCACGGTCTGCCAGAAGGGGGGCAGCATATCAATCGAGTAAAAGCTGCCACCCAGAAAGGTCAGCGGCGTAATAATCAGCAGCGGCACAAGCTGCAGCTTGTCAAAGCCATCCGCCCAGATACCGATAATGAAGCCAAGCAGGCTAAAGGTGACGGCGGTTAACACCAAAAACGTCAGCATCCAGAAAGGATGAGCGATCTCAAGCGGCACAAAAAAGCTCGATGTGCCCAGGATAATCAGCCCCAGCAGAATCGACTTTGACGCCGCAGCACCCACATAGCCAATGACAATTTCCAGATACGAAATTGGCGCCGATAAAATCTCGTAGATGCTGCCTGAGAATTTGGGAAAAAAGATGCCGAACGAGGCGTTGGACACGCTTTGGGTCAGCAGCATCAGCATGATCAGCCCTGGCACGATAAAGGCGCCGTAACTGACGCCGCCAATCTCACTGATACGCGAGCCGATGGCCGCACCGAACACTACAAAGTAGAGCGAGGTCGAGATGACCGGCGACACGATACTTTGCAGCAGGGTGCGCCGCGTGCGCGCCATTTCCGCCATATAAATGGCGCGAACAGGATGAAGGTTCATGCACGCTCCTTAACTAAATCGACAAAAATATCTTCAAGCGAGCTCTGCCGCGTATGCAGGTCTTTAAACGTAATGCCTTCCCGGGCAAGCGTTGCCAGCAGCGCCGAGATGCCGTGCCCCTCTTCGTCCTGGCGGCCGTCGTAGGTGTAAACCAGTTCGTACCCATTGGCGGTAAGGCTTAGCGCGTCTTGCTGCAGCGTACTGGGCAACTCACTAAGCGGTGTCTGTAGGTGCAGGGTTAGCTGCTTGCTGCCCAGTTTCTGCATCAGGGCAGCCTTCTCTTCCACCAGTACGATTTCTCCGCGATTAATCACCCCGATGCGATCGGCCATCTCTTCGGCTTCTTCAATGTAGTGGGTGGTGAGAATGATCGTCACCCCGCTTTCACGCAGCCCGCGCACCACTTCCCACATATCCCGGCGAAGCTCTACATCCACCCCGGCGGTGGGCTCATCCAGAAACAGGATGCGCGGCTCGTGGGAGAGCGCCTTGGCAATCAGCACCCGGCGCTTCATGCCGCCGGAAAGCGTCATTAAGCGGTTATCGCGCTTATCCCATAGTGCCAGTGATTTAAGCACCTTTTCGATATGTGCAGGGTCAGGCGCTTTGCCAAACAGGCCGCGGCTAAAGCTGACCGTATTCCATACCGTTTCAAAGGCTTCGTTGGTTAGTTCCTGAGGGACCAGGCCAATACGCTCGCGCGCCTGACGGTAGTGAGTCACGCTGTCAAAGCCATCAATAACTACCTGGCCTTCGGTGGGATTCACCAGGCCACACACCACGCTGATCAGCGTGGTTTTGCCTGCCCCGTTGGGGCCAAGCAGGGCAAAAATCTCGCCGCGTTGAATAGATAAATCCACACGCGTAAGTGCCTGAAAGCCGCCTTCGTAGGTTTTATTCAGGTCATTAATCGAAATAATCGGGTCGTTCAAGGCGTACTCCTCCCACCACAGCGTAAAAGCCGCGACGTCTGAGGCAGTTTTTACGCGATATCACGCATTACGTTAATGCGAAAAATAAGCCGTGCACGCCTGATGGCGTTGCACGGCTATAGAAACACTGGCGGATTAGCTGCGGTCAGTGATTTCGAGCAGGTGGTAACCAAACTGCGTTTTTACCGGACCGTGTACCTGACCCAGCTCACCACTGAAAACGACCTTGTCGAACTCAGGCACCATTTGGCCGGGGCCAAAGCTACCTAAATCGCCGCCTTGACGACCAGAAGGACAGCTTGAATGCTGCTTGGCCACTTCCGCAAAATCGCGGCCGTTTTCAATTTCCTGCTTAAGCGCTAAACACTGCTCTTCACTGTTCACCAAAATGTGACGGGCGCTGGCACGTGCCATAACAAGCTCCTTAATTTAATCAATCATAGTGGGCGGCTAGTTTATCACGCCCACGCATGGGTTGTGGGTACCTGAGCTATCAAGGCGCACCCAGCGCACCACTGTAGCGTAGTGCGTCACCCACCTGCGCCAGCGCGTGCTCATGGTCACTCAGGGCCAGCGGGCCGCGGCTACAGGTAACGATGACCCAAGGGCCAGTGCGGGCGCTTTCATCTGCCCGCGTGGCAACGCCTGCATCACAACTGCGCCGATGCTGGGTGCCGGTTTTATGCGCAAAACTGATCGCATCGCCCATGCCTGCCGTCAAACGCTTGTCACCTGAGCGGGTACGCTGCATGATCTCCAGCAACGCCTGACGCTGACCGGCGTCTAAATCGCTCTCTGCCCCGTTATACAAGCTGGCCAGCAGGTCGCCATAAGCGCGCAGCGTGCCGACGTTTTTACCGGTGGCTTCATAGGCATCAAAAGCATGGTCATAATCAGGCTGCAGTAACGCCGCTTGATTAACGCCTAAAAGCCGCGCCAGCGCGATACCTCGCTGACTTAACCGGTGCTGACGCAGTGCGATAAAGTCCATACCGGTTAAGGTGTTGGCGTCCGGATGAAACTGCCCGTATACGCCCTGACGAACGCCCACTAGCTTGGTAATAGGGCCAATGTCCTCAGGATTTCCCCCACTGGCGGCAATCATGGTCCTGGCACGCGCATTAACCTCAGCAAGCCCGACACGCTCAATCAACATATCGGACGCCGTGTTATCGCTGACGGTAATCATGTGCTCCAGCAGGTAGCGAACCGAAATCGGCGTGCCGGGGTCATGCCAGATCACCGGGCCGGCGCCATCCACAAAGTCACTGCGCGAAAGCGTTAAGCGCTCATCAAAAGACAGCGTGCCCGCCTGGCGCTCGGCAAGCACTTGCGCGGCGATAGGTACTTTGACCAGCGAGGCCAGATACCAGGGCCGGTCGGCCTGCCATGAATACGCCTCGCCGGTCGTCAGATCTTGTACATAAACCCCGAGTGCCCCGCCAAACACCTCTTCAATAGCAGCTATTCGGGCATCTAAATCGCCTTGCCACGTGCTCTGTTTGTCAACCTCGTAGTACCAGTTAGTTTCGTACCCATCGGCGTAGACGGGCAGCGCAATCAAAAATGCAATACCTAGCAGCCAGCGTTGAATCCGTCGCAAATCGTTACCTCTTTTAGCGGTGGGCGGCCATCCAGCGGGTTAGCCAAATCCAGGCGGCTGCGCCGAGTATTAACACGCCACCAATACCCAGTGCCTGTGGATAGGTATATATGCCTTCGCTTTGCAGCAGAAAGCGCAGCACCAGAAAAATCATCACAATATGAAAGATGAAGGCTTTTAACGCATCGCTACCGACCACGGTTAAAGGCAAAAGTGCCTTAGCAGCGATCGCGCCGCCAGCCAGCGCCAACGCGAGTAAGACAAGCGCGCCGCCTAAGCTAAACAGCGTGAACTGCAGGCCAGGCGGATGTTTGCCAGCATTATTGGCAACGGCCATCATCGCCGCATAGGCATCGCCTTCGGCAAAAGCGAAGCCGTAAAATGCCACCACCATTAACGCACCCACACCCAGCAACGTAAGTACCAGACGGCGACGCAGCTCGGCGGTAAAGTAACAGCGCAGTAACGCCTCGCCGATCAATAATCCGATAAAAATTAGTGGCGCTCGACTAATCTGCCCCCAGGCATAATGGTCTTGATGATCCACCAGGAAGGCTTTCAAAATGTCATTTCCGCCAAAGGTAAACCCTTGCAACCAAGCGGCAAGCCCGGCCAAGCCAACAATAGTGGCAATACGGCTCCAGAGAGGCGCACGCGCCCAGAGCGGCAGGATTAACGGTACCCAAAGTAGCGCGATGGCATAGAACCCGAGAATTTCTACCCAAATAGCAAAGCGGCCGTAAAGCAGCGTATCGACAATATCGGCGGGGGCACTGAAGGGCAGCATTTCGATAATGACAAGCGCCTTGTACCAGAACCAGACTTCCAACGCACGAAGCCATAGCTTCAGGCGCCGCTTGGGCCAATCGTCCGTTTGCGTATGGGAAAGAAAAGCCACCGCCAGCGCGATACCGAACACTAAAATAAACAGCGATGAGGAAAATTTAGTTAAAAAATGGATCGGCACCATACCCCAGTCGGGCACATTGCGAATGCCCACCAACCCGCTTATCGCATGACTCACAATCATCAGACCAATGGCGATACCACGGGCCAGATCAATAGCCTCGATACGCCCTTCGGCTTTGGGTAGCTGCGGCGCTTCCTTCCAGTTCACCACGATAAAGGCGTCCTTGTTGTCGTTACGGATTAGGGATTAGATAATTAATCTCGTTCAACAATAGCCTATAAATTGATTGCCTCTAAGCGATGCTTTAAACGCAAAGATGCCCCGCAATTGGCGGGGCATCCTGTGGCTCATCCGTGAGCCAGAACAAGAGTTAATCCTTTAGGGGAGTGTTACCACTGCGAATCATCGTCTGAATCAGTGGTTTCGTATTCCTGCTCCTCTTCCTCTTCTTCGTAAGTGAATTCTTGCTCTTCCTCTTCATATTCGGTCGTAGCACCTTGGTCTTGCTCAGTCTCGTACGTTTGGTAAGTGCTTTGATCGTCCTGCATGGTTTCTTCCTGCGGGGTCGGCTCTTGCGGTGCCGTGTCTTCTTCCATGCCGGCGAAAGCAAGCGGGCTCGCCATCAGACCAAAAGATACGCCTAAAATACCTAGTTTTTTCAGAGCTTCCATTTTCATGTCGTGCCTCCTAAGTAATACGCTTTCTGTTACTTGGTAAATTTAAATAAGAAACATCTAGCCAAGAACCAAACATCTTCCTGATGCTGCGTTCTTACATTAGGTATTGCAGCGGGCATACCAGGTTTGTGTATAAAAGAATAAATGCATTTAAAGTCAAAAGCTTAAAAACAAGCACAGCGTGCCAACTACTTGATATTTAAATTATTATTAGCGATTAATTGGCTATCTCTGACACATGGGCCCCGTTGTCTATGCCAAATGAGATTGCTATGCAGTTAATTAGCTTTCTCAGCCACCAGCGATACATGATATGGGCTTGGCAAATACCAGTCAGGTGAGTGCGCCAAACACCCACCTAACGCTAGGCATACCCGGCGACGGATAAAGCTAATATGGCTAGTGAGAATGGCGCGGCACTTCCGAGCCCCGACAGCCCACCAAAAAGTCAAAGTCACAGCCTTCATCGGCTTGCAGTACTCGCTCGATATACAGCTGGCGATAGCCACCCTGGCTGGCGATGAGTGTCGAGGCTGCCGTGGCATCAAACTCGGCAAGA
>NZ_JABUZA010000053.1 GCF_014897985.1 Halomonas colorata | reverse complement strand
AAGGCAAGGCAAGGCAAGGCAAGGCAAGGCAAGGCAAGGCAAGGCAAGGCAAGGCAAGGCAAGGCAAGGCAAGGCAAAAATTAGCGGAAACGGACTGGGCTCTCAAGCGATTTTACGCGCATAAATGAGTATTTTGATGGGAAGCCGAGTTCGGACTTACGCTTGAGCTGATTTTTAACGCTGTATAGTCGAGTGTAAGCAGTTTTTGTACAAAGATTAAGACGTTAATATGGTTTCAAAAGCATTGCCAAAACGCCTGATCAAGCGGCTTGGCGATACCCCCGCTGGGCCTTGCGCCCTTTACGGGAGTAGCTGCCTTTACCTCTTTTGGGCGTTTGCTGCTGCATCTTGAACATGGGCGTGCGTAGCTGGGCTTTGAGCGCGTTGTCGCGAATCTTTTGCTTCATGGAATCTTCCTGTAAAGCGGAGTTATACAACTTTCATATAAAAGCGGTGCCTGCTGAAACAGGCACCGCTAGGACATTATGAGCTGCCTAATGTTCCCAGGCACTCATTTAAAATCACTCATCCCATTTAGGTGCAAAGTCAGGGTTGGCGATGCGCTCCTTGCGATCAAGCTTGGCAATATCGGCCATTTCGCTGTCGCTTAATACAAGATCAAACGCGGCAATATTGCTTTGAATGTTACGTGCCTTGGTGGATGAGGGAATCGTGATCATGTTGCGCTGATTAACCCAGGCCAGGGCAATTTGCGCAGGCGTTACGCCATGCGCATCAGCGATCTGCTTGAGGGTGGCATCGTCCATTACCTTGCCCACCGCCAGCGGCATAAAGGCCGTTACCTGAATACCGTGATGCTCGCAGCGCTCAACCAGCTTGCGGTTTTGCAGGAAAGGATGCACTTCAATCTGGTTGGTGAGGATTTCGCCTTTACCCAAAATCTCCACCGCTTTATCAAGCTGTTCAATGGTGAAGTTGGATACACCAATATGGCGCGCCTTGCCCACCGCTTTCACTTCCTTGAGAGCGGCCAGATACTCTTTCATCGGCACTTCGTTATCCGGCGATGGCCAGTGGATCAGCAGCAGGTCAACGTAATCGGTGCCGAGCTTTTCTAGGCTTTCATCGACGCTCTCTTTCAGGCGCTGCGGCGCCAGATTGTCGTGCCACACCTTGGTGGTCAGAAAGATGTCGCCACGCGGCACGCTGCTGTCACGAATCGCTTCGCCAACACCCTTCTCATTACCGTAAAACTGGGCAGTGTCGATATGACGGTAGCCCGCTTCAAGCGCCGCATGGATACTCTCTTTAAGCGTATCGCCTTCCAGGCGAAAAGTACCGAAACCCGGGTTAGGCATAACTTTTTGCATCATTAACATCCTTTTCTATTGATAGCGTGTTAATTAACATGGGGCAGCCACCGCGTGACTTCAACCACTGGTTGAAAAAAGCCCTTAACCGGTTTGCCATTAGCCAAGCGTAATGTACGGGCTTTTTGATCCATGTTTGGCGCTATAAGCGATAGAATTATGAAAATTCGCTTGCTAACATTCTTTTAATAACCAAGATACCGCCCATGCCCCCCGATAACGACACGCTTGCCGCTACCGATGTCCCGCTGCTTCCCATTCATCGCCAACCGGGCTTTCTAAGCTTTCTTCTTTCTCGATTAGCGGCAGTGTTTGCCATGCAGATTCAGGCCATTGTGGTGGCCTGGCAGGTATATGACATTACCCGAGACGCCATGTCGCTGGCCTACGTGGGGCTTGCGCAGTTTCTGCCTATGGTGATTTTACTGCTGCCCGCAGGCGATGTGGTCGACCGCTTTCCGCGCAAGCGCATTCTGCAACTCAGCTGGGCGGTACAGGGCATTTGTAGCGCGCTGCTGCTTTTATTGGCCCAGGCCAATCACGGTAGCGTTATTGAATTTTATGCCGTGCTGGCTCTGTTTGGCTGTGCTCGGGCGTTTACCGGCCCGACGCTGCAAAGTATGTTGCCCAATATTGTGCCCCGCGCTCAGCTTGCTCAGGCCATTGCGCTGAATAGCTCGATCATGAAAGTCGCGGTGATTAGCGGGCCCTTGCTGGGCGGCGTGCTTTACAGTGTGGGCGGCGGCAGCCTGGCTTATGCCGTGTGCTTGGGGTGCTTTATCGTCGCGCTGGCCTTACTGGTGCTGGTACCGGTGCGCTATGTCGAGAAAGCCAAGGTTCTAGAAAGTACCGCCTGGAAGCGCTTTTCTGCCGGCATTCGCTATATCCGCTATCAGCCGATTATTCTGGGCGCCATATCCTTGGATCTGTTTGCCGTGCTGCTGGGCGGCGTCGTGGCACTGCTGCCCATTTACGCTCAGGAAGTCCTGCACGTGGGCCCGGAAGGCTTGGGTGCATTGCGCAGCGCGATTGCGGTGGGCGCGCTATTGATGGGGCTTTATCTTGGCGTTCGCGGCATCAAGCGTCGCGCGGGGCATGTGATGTTTGCCGCCGTGGCCGTGTTTGGTCTGGCGAATCTGGTATTCGCGTTCTCGACCCTGTTCTGGGTATCGATGATTGCCATGCTGGTGGCGGGTGCGGCCGACATGATCAGCGTTTATGTACGCACCACCGTGATTCAGCTAGCCACGCCGGATGAAATGCGCGGCCGGGTGAATGCGGTCAATATGCTGTTTATTGGCTCAAGCAATGAATTGGGCGAGTTCCGCGCGGGCAGTATGGCGGCCGGGTTTGGCGTGGTGCCCGCCGCGGTGATTGGCGGCGTGGGCACGCTGGCGGTGGTCGGCCTGTGGATGCGCCTGTTCCCGACGTTACGCCGGGTCGACCGCTTCGATGATGCCCGCTGAGGCAAGCGCATTCGCGGGGCTGCTCGCCACCATACTGACCACGCTGCCTACCAGAATCACGCAAGGTGACGGCAGCGGATGGTCCGCCAGGCGTTGGGGCATGTCTTTAAGCGTACCCACCAGCGCCTGCTGTTCGGGCAGGCTGGCATTGGCTACCAGCATGATCGGCCACTCATCGGGCAGCCCGGCCTGGCGTAGCCCTGCACAAATGGCCTCTACCTTGGAAAGCCCCATATAAAACACCAGGGTTTCATCACGGCGGGCCAGGGTTTGCCAGTCGGGCGCGCCACCCTCACGGCAGAGCTGGGCGGTAATAAAGCGCAACTGCTGAGAGTGGCCGCGGTCGGTGAGCGGAATCCCCAGGCTTGCGGCAGCGGCAGACGCCGCAGTAATGCCGGGCACAATGTGCGCGGGCACATTGGCATCCGCCAGGGCGGCAAGCTCTTCGCCCATACGCGCAAATATACCGGGGTCGCCGCCTTTCAAGCGCACCACCGATTTGCCGGCGGTCGCCAGTTTGACCATCAAGGCGCCAATTTCCGCCTGCGGCATGCTGTGATGGCCGCTGGCCTTGCCGACGTAGTAGCGCTCGGCGGAAAGCGGAACCAGCCCCAGCACATCGTCGCCTACCAAACGGTCATACACGATAGCATCAGCCTGCATTAACAGCCGCGCGGCTTTCAGCGTTAACAGCTCCATATCCCCACTGCCCGCGCCGACCAGATACACATGCCCGGCCGTGCAATCGCCGCGTAGTTTAAGCGAAGGCACGCTTGGTGCGCTGCGCGTGGAGCGCTGAAATGGCGACAGCACACGCTGCGTAAAGCACATCAAAGCCTCAGGCCACTTGTGTAGTAGACGCTTGCTTAGCACGCGCATGTGAACGCTCCTCTTCAATCAGGGACTTCAATTCAGGCAAACAACTACCGCACTGGGTTCCGCAGGCAAGCCGTGCACCCAAGGCTTCCACGCTGCTATCACCGGTACGAATGGCATTAACAATCGCCGTTTGGCCCACTTGGTGGCAGCTGCATACCACAGGGCCGGTATCCGCTGCGCCATCATCACACCCCGCCAGCAGCCGGCGCCGGTGCTTATCACTTATGGCTGTTTCGTTAAAACGTGCTTCAAGCCAGGCAAGCCCCGGCAATTCGCGCGGCGGGCCAACCATTAACCACCAGTGCAGCTTGCCTTGCACAATAGCCGCAGCGCGCAGGCGACCCTTACCGCTGTCTTCACACCACAAACTAGCCTCATCGGGTAGCCACGTGGCGAGTAGCGCCAGCCAGTCATGTACCGGATTTGCATCAGCCAGCTGCCAGCGCTGACAGCCCTGCATGGGTACGCGCGCCCAGTAATCGCTTTTGCACCACGCGGGCACTTCCTGACTATTATCCCCTAATGGCTGGGCAATCAACAGCGTTGCCTCCCAAGCCGTGTTCAGCGGCGCCAGTGCCACCGCGCCGTGCTTGGCTTCCGGCTGGCCTGAAACGGGATCGGTGATGGCCTCCAGCATGGCGCCGCTACGCGCCGATTTACTGAACGCATCGCTCCAGTGCATGGGAATAAACACCTCGCCACGCCGCTGGGCGTTTGAGATACGCACTCGCCCCCGATACTCGCCGCTGGCGGCGGACAATACTGCCAGCTGCTGATCGCCAATGCCATAGCGCGCGGCATCGCTTGGGTGGAGTTCGATAAATGGCTCGTGGCGATGATTCATCAGCCGGGGCGCACGTGCCGTGCGTGTCATGGTGTGCCACTGGTCGCGAATACGCCCGGTATTCAGGCGCAGCGGATAGGCGTCACTCAAGCGTTGCCCCGGCAGGCGAGGCGTTATGGCGATGAAACTGGCGCGCCCATCAGGCGTGGCGAATTCACCGTCTTCAAACAACCGCGCCGTTCCGTGAGGCGCTGAAAAGGTAACCGGCCACTGAATCGGCGCCAGCGCATCGTAGGCCTCTCGCCCAAGCCCCGCCAAACCGGAAATATCGAAGAGCCGTTTGCTCTCCCCCTCATTCTCGAAGCCGGAAAGGCGCGCGTGCTCGTCAAAAATTTCATGGGGATGGCTATAGTCAAACGCCTCCTTAAAGCCCAACCGCTTGGCAACTTCGCACATAATCCACCAGTCGTGACGCGCTTGGCCTGGCGCGGGTAGCAAGCCACGCTGGCGTGAAATACGCCGCTCGGAGTTGGTCACCGTGCCGTCTTTTTCCGACCACCCAGTCGCAGGCAGAATGATATCGGCGTAGGCCAGTAGATCGGTATGGCTGGCGCATTCAGACACAATCACCAGCGGGCACTTTTCAAGCGCACGCCGCACGCGGGCGGCATCCGGCAAGCTGACCGCCGGGTTGGTGGCCATTATCCACAGCGCCTTTATTTCGCCCCGCTCAACCGCGTCAAAAAGCTCAATCGCCTTATAGCCAGGCGCCAGGGGCAGTTCGGGCATTAACATTTCCGTCGCCCAAAAGCGGGTGACCCGGCCGAGGGCGCCGGGGGTGTGGTAATCCATATGCGCGGCCAGCTGGTTGGCAAGCCCGCCCACTTCGCGCCCGCCCATGGCATTGGGCTGGCCGGTAATCGAGAAAGGCCCTGCTCCCGGCAAGCCGATTTTGCCGCCAGCCAGGTGGCAGTTGATGATCGCATTGCACTTATCAGTACCGCTGGTGGATTGATTGACGCCCTGGGAGTAGAGCGTCACGACATGGAGTTGGCTGGCAAACCAGTAGTAAAAGGTCTCCAGCCGCTCAGGGTCGATATCACATATCGCCGCCACGTCATCAATGTCGCAGTGGCTCGCAGCCAGCAGCGCTTCGTCGAAACCTTGTGTATGACGATCCAGATAGAGCTGATCCAGCTTGTTATTCTCAGCCATCCAGGCCAGCAGGCCATTGAACAGCACCGCATCGCTGCCGGGTGCGATGCCCAGGTACAGGTCGGCAATTTCGCAGCTGTCGGTCACGCGCGGGTCGATGACCACCACCCGCATCAGCGGATTGCGCGTTTTGGCGACCTTCAAGCGCTGGTAAAGCACCGGGTGGTTCCAGGCCAGATTCGAGCCCACCAGCACCACCAGTTCGGCCTCTTCAATATCTTCATAGTTGCAGGGAACGGCGTCTGCGCCCAACGAGCGTTTATACGCCGCCACGGCAGAAGCCATGCAGAGTCGCGAGTTGGTATCCAGGTGCGGCGTGCCTAAAAAGCCTTTAAACAGCTTATTGGCCACATAGTAATCTTCGGTTAATAGCTGACCTGAAAGGTAAGCACCCACGGACTCTGCGCCGTAAGTTGCGCGAGTCGTTTGCAACCGCTCTGCCAAGGTGGTTAATGCCACATTCCAGTCAACGGCCTGGCCATCGACCCAGGGCGTGGTGAGCCGGTCATGGTGGCCAAGGGTTTCGTGCAGTGCCGAGCCTTTCACACACAGCCGGCCAAAATTGGCGGGATGGTCGCGGTCGCCTTCAACCGCGCTGATTGTGCCGCCTGCCACAGTGGCGGTTACGCCGCAGCCGACACCGCAATAAGGGCACGTCGTGTTTGCTTTACAAGCCGAGCGTGTGGCCTGGGACATACTGATTTCCTCCCGCTTAAAAAGCAAAAAGCGCCCAAGCGAGCCTCATAAGAAGCCTGCCTGGACGCCGTTGTCTCAGGGACACCTGCACCGGTGCCGAATGTCGCACTGCTGGGATTGGACACATTTATTAATGGCCTGTCGTCTGATGGCGTTAGCGTTGTTATTTGCCCGTCAAACTCGATGGCTGCATTTTATTGTGCCGATAAACCCGTCTGTGCTTTGTTGCTTGTTACCAAGGTAATAGCAAGGCCTGCGCCAACCAGCCTATTAAAATAAAAATACCAGCTTAAACAGCAGGTTAATAAACAATAGAATATCTTTCGACCGACCGTGTAGACAGTTTATTTTCAAACGCTGACTACTCTCGGTGCATCTTTACCGCTTAGCGCACCAAGAGCGTGCGCAGGCTGAGCTTAAGCGGCTGAAAAGGCGCTTTCTTCAACCTATTTATTTAAATCAACCTATTGATAAGTAATATAAAAATAAATAACGAGCGATGTTTGGCTGATTAATTGCCCTGTACTGATTAGATAAATTCAAGTCTAGCTGGCAGCCAACGGTGGCTGCTCTGTGCTTAACCCACGAACGGGTTTGGCCTCAGCTACCGGGCAACGAAGCCCCTGATACGGTTTTCCTGGCAATCCACTTGCCCGGGACGCTAACTCAGGGGCTTTTTTATTGTTTTTTCTTCAGCGCTGCGCCACGACAGCATTTATCGCTGCCAGATATTTGTAGCCAGGTCTTTGTAGACAGGTATTGGCAGCCAAGCGCGAAACAGTAAGGAGCAACCCATGATCGCTATCTCTCGGTGCTCGTCTGATGATCACTTGGTCATTATCGGCAACGGCATGGCGAGCCAGCGTCTGCTAGAGGCGGTCGTTAAATTGCCTCACCGACCCCAGCAAATAACGGTGATTGGTGCAGAAGCATCTCCCGCTTATAACCGGATACTGCTATCGCCACTGCTCGCCGATGAAATGCCGCCTAGCGCCCTCACCTTGCGGGATGCGCAGTGGTACGCCAAGCAAGGTATCACCCTGCACTTAAATGAATGCGTGCTGGAGATCAACCGTGCAGAACAGCGCGTTGTCACTCCCTGCCGCACGCTAACTTATGACCGCCTGGTGATTGCCACCGGCTCACGCCCGACGCTGCCCGAGGTACCCGGCATTGGCCTTAACGGCGTGCATGGGTTTCGTACCCTGCAAGATGCCGACACGCTCGCAAAGTTTGCCTTGCAGGGCGGGGAATGCGTCGTGGTCGGCGGCGGGCTGTTGGGGCTCGAGGCCGCTGAAGGGCTTCGCAAGCGGGGTGCCAGCGTCAGCGTTCTACAGCGAAGTAAGCGGTTAATGAATCGTCAGCTGGATAGCATGGCCGCTGGGCTTCTAGAAACGACGCTTACCCAACGTGGCTTGACCATCTTAACCAATGCACGCATCAGCCATTTTGAAGACGACGGCGCGGGAAGCCTGGCCGCCGTTGTACTGGAGGATGGCCAGCGCCTGCCTGCCCAAAGCGTCATCGTGGCAACCGGCGTTACACCTAACGCAGAACTTGGCCATCAGGCAGGCTTGGCTACACAGCGCGCCATCATGGTTGATGACACGCTCACTACCTCCGACCCGCATATTCATGCATTGGGCGAGTGTTGCCAGTTCGAGCAGCACACCTACGGCCTGGTCGAGCCGATCTGGCGCCAGGTAGATGTGTTAGCCAACACGCTGTGTGGCGATGGCAGCGTCCGCTATCGTGAGGCGCCAACCGCTACCAAGCTTAAAATCAGCGGCCTGGCCCTCTACGCGTTTGGCCCCACGGAGGCCGCGCCAGAACATGAAGTACTGCATTACAGCGACCCGGAAAACGGCGACTACCGCCGCCTGTTACTGCGCAACGGAAGGCTTGAAGGCGCCGTGCTGTATGGCGATACCCATTCCGGCCCCTGGTATTTCGCCCAGGCGCTAGCCAAAACCGATCTGGGCGCCTGCCGCCAGGCGTTGTTGTTTGGTGAAGCCGATGCCAACGCCCTGCTTCTTGATACCCCACCCACTCCCTCATCGACGCTGGAGGCAGCTTAGCCATGTCCATCACCTCTAAACGCAACGTGATTATTATTGGTAACGGTATGGTCGGCCACCACCTGGTCGAGCAGCTGGTTGAAAACGGTGCCCTGTCACAGATGAACGTCACCGTGTTTGGCGAAGAGCGCCATCGTGCTTATGATCGCGTGCACCTTTCTGAATACTTCAAGGGCCGCGACGCCGAAGCGCTGGCCCTGTGTGATGCCGACTACTACGCAAGCCATGGCGTGACATTCAACAGCAGCGAAGCGGTGATCTCCATCGATCGCGCGGCAAAAACGCTAGCCACCGAGCACGGCCATTACGCCTATGATCATCTGGTACTGGCCACCGGCTCTTACCCTTTCGTGCCGCCCATTCCCGGTAACGATCGCGAAGGCTGCCTGGTGTATCGCACGCTGGACGACCTGGACGCCATCCGCGAGGCGGCGCAAAGTGCGGCCACCGGCGTTGTAGTGGGCGGCGGTCTGTTGGGTCTGGAAGCGGCCAACGCACTGCGCGGATTGAATCTGGAAACCGCGGTGATTGAGTTCGCCCCACGCCTGATGCCCATGCAGGTGGATAGCGAGGGCGGCGAGCTGCTGCGCGAAAAAATCGAAGCCTTGGGTGTTCAGGTACTCACCGAGCGGGCCACTCAGCGCATTGAAGATGGTGCAGCCAGCCGCCATCGCATGGTGTTTCAGGATGACAAAATACTGGAAACCGACCTGATCGTGTTCTCGGCGGGTATTCGCCCGCGTGATCAACTGGCCCGGGAGTGCGGCCTGGAGATCGGCGAGCGCGGCGGCGTAGTGATCAACGATCAGTGCCAAACCAGCGACCCGGCGATTTTAGCCATTGGCGAAGTGGCGCTGTGGAATCAGAGCATTTTTGGCCTGGTGGCGCCTGGCTATCAGATGGCAAAGACAGCGCTTTCGACGCTCACCGGTGGCGATGCTTCTTTTACCGGTGCCGATATGAGCACCAAGCTTAAACTTCTGGGTGTGGACGTCGGCTCGATTGGCGATGCCCACGGCACTCAAAACCCCGGCGCACGGATGTTTCGCTACCTTGACCCACTTACCCAGATTTACCGCAAGATGGTGGTCTCAAGCGACGGCAAGAAGCTCTTGGGCGCCATGCTGGTGGGCGATAACAGCGTCTACGACACCTTGCTTCAGTATTACGCCAACGGTATCGAGCTGCCCAAAGAGCCCGCCTCATTGATTTTGCCGCAAAGCGGCGCCGCCCCGGCACTTGGCCCGGACGCGCTGCCGGAAACGGCAATGATCTGCTCGTGCCATAACGTCACCAAGGCCAGCATTTGCGCGGCCATTGACGCAGGCGCCAGCGACTTGGCATCCGTGAAAGGTGACACCCGCGCCAGCACCGGCTGCGGTGGCTGCGCGTCGCTTTTGAAAAGCGTGGTGGATCATGAGCTGGCCGCACGCGGCGTTGAGGTGGACAAGTCGATTTGCGAGCACTTTCAGCACACCCGCCAAGAGCTTTACGACATCGTGCGCGTGGAGGGCATCAAGACCTTCAGCGAGTTGATCGAAAAGCACGGCGCGCCTAGCACCCACCACTTGGGCTGCGATATCTGCAAGCCTGCGGTCGGTTCCATTCTCGCCTCCTGCTTTAACGAGCCGATTACCGACGCTGCGCATATCCCGCTTCAGGATACCAACGACACTTTCATGGCCAATATGCAGAAAAACGGCACCTATTCGGTCGTGCCGCGCATTGCAGGCGGGGAAATTACACCGGATAAACTGGTGGTGCTGGGTCAGGTAGCGCAAAAGTACGGCCTTTATAGCAAGATCACCGGCGGCCAGCGGATTGATCTGTTCGGCGCACGCCTGGAAGACCTGCCTGATATCTGGGGCGAGCTGATCGAAGCTGGCTTTGAAACCGGCCACGCCTACGGCAAGTCGCTGCGTACGGTGAAATCCTGCGTGGGCAGCACTTGGTGTCGCTACGGCGTGCAGGACAGCGTGGGCATGGCGATCAAACTTGAGAACCGCTACAAGGGCCTTCGTGCACCGCACAAGATCAAATTTGGCGTATCAGGCTGTACCCGCGAATGCGCCGAAGCGCAAAGCAAGGATATCGGCATTATCGCCACCGAAAACGGCTGGAACCTCTACGTGTGCGGCAACGGCGGCATGCGCCCACGCCATGCCGAGCTGTTTGCCACCGATCTTGACGACGAAGCCCTCTACCGCACCATCGACCGTTTTCTGATGTTCTACGTGCGCACGGCGGATCGCTTGCAGCGTACCTCGGTATGGCGGGAAAACCTGGAAGGCGGGCTGGAGTATCTGAAAGAGGTGATTCTCAACGACAGCTTGGGCATGGGTGATGAACTGGAGCGCCAGATGCAAACCGTGGTGGATAACTATCAGTGCGAATGGGCAGGCGCCATCAGTGACCCGGATAAGCTCAAGCGCTTTAGAAGCTACGTCAACGATAGCCGCCCCGACCCATCGATCATCATGACCAGTGAGCGCGGCCAGCTACGGCCTGCCTAACCAACATCACTTTAAAGGGCTACTCCATGACCGCTACCGCAGTGAAGCAAGCAACGGTTACACAAAGCAGACAGGCACCGACCGGCCATAAACTGTGCAGCAAAACCGACCTAGTCGCGTTTTCCGGGGTTGCTGCGTGGCTTGAAACACCACAGGGGCCGACGCAAGTCGCGCTATTTTACTTGCCGGGCTTTGAGCGTGAGCTTTACGCGATTGATCACCACGACCCGTTTTCCAACGCCAATGTGATTGCCCACGGCATTGTGGGCGATATAAAGGGCGCCGCCGTGGTGGCTTCCCCCATTTACAAGCAGCACTTTCGTTTGGAAGATGGCCAGTGCGTGGAAGACGACAGCGTCACGCTAGCTACCTGGAAGGTGAGCTTTAAAGAAGCTGATGTGTGGATTGAGGGTTGATACCAAGAAACAACGATGAAGAACATCAATCCGCCAAGCCGCTTACTCAAGCGGCCTGGCGTCAGTCCATTAAGCGCTGGGCGCGACCGAGACTCCTTGAACACCGTGCTTCTCCAGCAAACGGGCTACCTCACCTTGCGCTTTGACTTCTTCAATAAACGCGGAAAGAAATGCAGCCGCTTCGGGCGAGCGGCCTTTAGGAACGCCCATGGCCTGCTGAATGGTCATGAAGTGGCCGGGCAGTAACCGCATGCCACCAAACTCTTCGATACCGGCTTCCAGCTGCTGCTTAACGCCTGCGGCGATATCCAACTGATGCTCTCTAAAGAACGCCACCACCTTGGGCGACGTGGGGGCTCTGACCAGCTCGGCCTGTTCAATGGTGCGGCTTAGGTACAGATCATAAGCGCTGCCTTTACCCACCACGATACGCTGCCCGAGGCGATCTACCTCTTCCTGCGCCGTGATCGGAGAGTCTTCACGGACCAGGTAACACCCCTCAATGAATACATAGGGTGCGGTAAATTCGATGCTCTCGCCGCGCCTGGGGTCGAGCGCAAAAAAGCCCATATCGGCTTCCTCTCGGCTGACAACGTCAACGGCCTCACCCGCAGAGGCAACCACCTGAAGTTCAAGCTCGACCTCCAGTCTATGTGCAATCAATGTTGCCAGATCAACCGACACACCAAACGGCTGGTGCTCGACATCAAGCCCTGCCATAACAGGATTACCGACATTGATGGTGGCGCGCAGTACGCCAGTAGGTGCCATTACTTTTCTTAACGCTGATGCGTCACTCATCGTTAACTCCTGGTGTTAGCGCTTTAATGCTCCGCCATTAAAAACGCCGCCCCGGGGGCGGCGCTAACGGCAAGATAATCGTTTAATCAGCTCTTGATAAAATCGATCAGCACTTTATTAAACTCATCAGCATGAGTTGCGTTAATCGCATGTGGGCCACCCTTAATAATATGCGTTTTCGCCTCAGGTAAAAGCTCGGCGGCGCGTTTGCCGCTGACCTCAAACGGTACAATTTGATCGCCGTCGCCATGGAGTATCAGCGTAGGCACGTCGATTTTGGGCAGGTCTTTGCGAAAGTCGGTATAGCTAAACGCTTTGACGCATTCATAGGTGGCTAGTGGCGAGGCAAAGGCGGCGATATCGCGATGATAGAGTCGATTTGGCTCGCTGATTAAGTCACTGTTATCAGAGGTTGAGAAAAAATCCTTGGTGAAGTCTTCCAGAAATGCGATCCGGTCACCGCGAACACCGTCCAAAAACCCGTTAATGGTCGCGTCATCCAACCCACCATCCGGGTTATCATCTGCCTTATACAGGTAAGGCGGAACGGCAGCGGCAAATACGCCTTTCGTCACGCGGCCAGTGCCGTAGCTTCCAATATAGCGGGCCACTTCTCCACCGCCCATGGAAAAGCCCACCAGTGTGGCATCGTTAAGATCAAGCGTATCAATCAGCTTTTTCAGGTCGGCGGCCAGCGTATCGTAGTCGTACCCGCCATCTGCCTGGGTGGACCAGCCAAACCCACGGCGGTCGTAAGTAATAACCTTGTAGCCTGCTTCTACCAGGGCGGGCACCTGCTTTTCCCAGGAACGGCCGCTCAATGGCCAGCCGTGGATAAGTACCACGGGCTTACCTGCTCCGTATACTTCGTAATAAAGCTCTACCGGCGTACCCTGCTCCGTGCCGACGCTCAGCATAGGCATTGTTAAACCCTCCCGTTGGCGTAATGTTTGTCCATTAATGCGTTTAAAGGTTAGTACACGTTATTACCACTTACCAAAAGACGATCAGCCCGTATGGGAACAGCTTGAACTTACGGGCATTCAATCTTTTCCCTTAGCGCACATTGATACACCAAGCACTCCAGGTGCTGATCGGCTACGTGAGAATAAGCCGACAGTTTTTCAACTAATGTGAACTTGGCTTTTTCGAGCACGCGCTGAGATGCCTTGTTTTCAACCGAAACGGTCGCTGTCAGCGTGTCCAGACCATAAATACAGCGGGCCTCTTTCATCAGGTGATGAAGCGCTTTTTGGGCGATTCCCTGCCCGCAGGCGTTTTCAGCAAGGCGATAGCCGACCTGAGCACTGCCCTGATCAATATCACGCAGATTGGCGAGCCCGATAATGACGCCTTTATGGCGAATAAGCTGAGGGCTCATACGCCCATGAGCATTGAGTGCCAGACACTCAACAATATGCTGTGACACACCATGCGGGGTATAAAACTGCTTCCTGCGCGCTTCGATATGCTGCTCAAACCACGCCCGCTCTGCGGTCTCAAACGCCAACAGTTCAAAGGCATCTTCCGGGGTTAACAGGCTGAAGGTTAAATCCTTGGTATGGCGAATACGTACATCTCTTTGTGGAGTCATCGCCGTTCGTCCTTGTGGGCGCCGCTATCGTTAGTGAATAAGCTATCAATATTGCTATGCTTGCGGGTTCTACGAATGGCGTTGGAGCCAATACATTCATGAAGACAGAAGCACGCACGCTGGCATTTTCCGCCTTTATGGCACTCTTAATCGGCTGTGCCGGCATTACCGCCACGCTAGCCTCTAATTCCCAGGCTATTTTGCTCGATGGGTTATTTAACCTTATCTACTTTAGCGTAGCGTTGGTGACGATCAAGGTAAGTAAACTAGCCAGCCGCCCTGATAGCGAATCCTACCCGTTTGGTTACAGTTACTTCGAGTCGCTGGTTAACCTATGCAAAGGGCTACTGATTCTAGGGGTATCCGTCTTTGCCTTGGTGGACGCCATTGCCGCTTTACTGACAGGTGGTCGGGAAATTGCTGCAGGCCTTGCCGTTATCTACGCGCTGTTTGCGACGCTTGCCTGCTCGGTGACCGCGTGGGTTATGCATCGTAGCCAGCGCTATACCCATAGTCCGCTAATTGCGGCTGACAAACTCAATTGGGTAGTCAATAGCATCATTTCCGCCGCAGTACTCGCAGCGTTTTGTATGGTTATGGTGTTTGAGTGGCTGAACTGGAACAACGTGGTGGCGTATGTCGATTCCGTTCTGGTCATGGCAGTGGTGTTGCTTTGCTTGGGCGTACCCGTGCGTATGGCGTCCCAGGCGCTCAAAGAGCTGCTCAATAAAACACCTGATGAAACCATTGCCGCTCCCGTGCGACAAGCCATCTCCACGGCGCTGGCAGGCGCGCATACCCAGGAGGTTCGTGTTCGCATGGTGCGGCCCGGCCGCTTGCTTTATGTCATGGTACACATTGTTCTGCCCGAAGAAGGCACCGGCGCCTCGTTAAAGGCACAAGACGCTCTACGTGAACGTATTGATGATGAGATACGCCGCTGCTATTCGCCGGTGGTGTGCGATGTGGTGTTTACCGCCAATACACACTGGGCCGCGCCTTCCTGTGGATTGCTGATTGATAGGACGCCTTAAAAGCTAATGCCTGACGGATGCTGCGAATACCTAGCCTGACTGATTAGCAGCAGGCCAATGGTAGTGATGGCGCCCATTGATAGCGCTAGCCCAAAGATGGTTAAAGCGGCCACATGGCCTACGGCATCAATTAAAGCGCCGGTGGTAATTACCGGCAGACTAAATCCTATGTAGGCCATCAAAAAATAGCCTGCGCTTACCTGGGTGGACGCCGCTTTGGCTATTTCCAGCACTCCCTTCAAGCCACCTAGATAGATAAACCCGTAACAGGCGCTACTAGCGGCAACCGTTCCGACCAACACAGCCACAAGCATTCCCTGAACCGCTCCCCAGGCGATCACTGTGTAGGCGATCGGTAAGATGACAAGACCCAGCACTGTGGAATGAGCTGGCCGCAGCGCTCTTGCCCAAGGTTGAAATAACACCCCACAGCTACAAATACCGAACGTAGCAAAGCCGCTCCAGGCCGTTAAACCGTGCGCATGTAATGCAGAAGGCAAAATAGCAATCACCAGCCCCACCGTTGCCCAGGCAAGCAAAATGGCCAACCCATAGCCGAGCGTACCGGGTGGGTAGCTGGGTAGTCGCAGCATCGCGCACTTGTTAGGGTTTGGGGCCGTGTTTTTCAGTGTACTAACGGCCACTAATGCGACGACGCCAGCACCCAAATACAACCATAAGCTGGGTGGCGTTATGCTGGGTGTATGGAAGATAAACAAGCTGGTAACCGCCGCCCCCAGGCCAAATCCCATCGCAGTACTGGTTGTCACGTACTTGGTTGCCATGCTGCTATCCCCGCCAGTGAGCAGCCGGTGCATGTAGGTTGGCGCAACCGCTGACGTCAGGGCGGTGCCTATTCCGAGTAAAAACCGAGCCGCTCCCAGGGTCACTAAACCTGGCACGATCAATGTTAGGGAAGTAGCCACAAGGCATAAGAGCAGTGCAGCAATAATCAACGGCTTGCAGCCTACCCGCTCAGACAAACCATTAAGCCCCAACAATACCGGCATAATACCCGCTACATAACAGGCAAAAGCGAGTGTTGTTGCGCCAACGCCCAAGCCATCACGAGCCGCTAATGCTTCATAAAGCGGTGCTTGTAAATTGACCGCCGTGGTAATCATGCACAGCGCAAAAGCCAGCTTGAGGGCGTTCGATCGTCTCGTCACTTTGTACCTGCCTCAGTTTTCATGTGAGCCGTTACGTTCGCACTCTTAAAGAACCGGGATAAGGTACACTCAGCCATTATTACCCAGGCACTGTTCTGCCATTTTGAAGAACAGTTGAGGGCAACAAGGGCGCTTATGAAACTACAGGTTGACCGACACGCTGCCACCCCCATGGCTCAACAGCTGGAAGAAAGCCTTCGCCAGTGGATTCAACACAACGGCGCAGGCGGCGGTCTTCGTTTACCTTCAATACGCCGCTTGGCAGCGACACATAACATCAGCCGTAATGCGGTCATCGATGCCTACGAACGACTAGTGTCGTCAGGTTTAATTCGCTCAAAACCCGGCTCAGGCTTCTATGTTGCGGATAGCGTCGCCGTACAGACCAACCAACAGCGCGCTTCTAGCCCGCTACAGGAAGTCACCAATGGACTATGGGGGCTTTTCGGCGCAGAAGAGAACACCCTCAAGCTCGGCTGTGGGTGGTTGCCCAACACTTGGCGCGAGAGCGACGATCTTACCTACGCTATCCGCCAAGTTACCCGTCACAGCCGCTCAGGAATTTTTGAATACAGTACGCCGCACGGGCTTTTAACCTTACGCCGTCTGCTACAAGAGCGCCTGCGCCCGCTTGCGATTACCGCAGATGCCCAACAGATCGTGACAACCAACAGCGGTAGCCATTCTCTAGATCTGTTAGTACGTTTGCTGCTTGAGCCCGGCGATGTTGTATTTGTGGAATCACCCGGTTATTACAACCTGTTTGGGCTACTGCATTTGCAGCGCATTCGCGTGATTGGGGTCCCCCGCTTAGCCGATGGGCCCGATATCGAGCGCCTGGAAGGTTTGTTAGCCCACCACCAACCCAAACTTTTCTACATTAATAGCGTTTTCCACAATCCTACCGGCAGCACATTGACTCCCGCCGTAGCGCACCGCGTTTTACAGCTTGCCGAGCAGTATGATTTCAGGATCATTGAAGACGATATTTATGCTGATTTTCAGCATACTCCAACCACACGGTTAGCAGCCCTTGACGGGCTTAAACGTGTTATCTATTTAGCCAGCTTTTCAAAAACTCTTTCCTCGTCACTTCGCGTGGGTTTTATCGCTACTCCCCCGGATCTAGTACAACGCCTGGTAGATATCAAAATGCTGACCAGCATTTCTGCATCACTGTTTTCAGAACAGGTACTGGTTATGCTGCTGCAAAACGGCAGTTATCGAAAACTCACTGAACGATTAAGAACCCGGCTTTCCAATCAGATGGCACTAGCATTAACGCTACTAAGAAAATCAGGGTGGGAAGTGTTTACCGAACCGGCGGGCGGTATGTTTGTCTGGGCCAAGCCACCCACGGATGATGAAACGCTTAAGGCAGCTGCACAGCGCTACGAAATCATGCTTTCGCCGAGCCATCTATTCCTACCCGACAATGCGACAACCCCCTGGTTGCGTCTCAACGTTTCCTATATGCAGGACCCTAGAGCCAAAGCGTTTATTGAAGCTAATAGCCGTTAAGCCAACACGCCGAAATAGGTCATCAAGCCAACGATAATGCTAATGGTGATAAAGAACATGAGCGTGCCCGCCATCAAGGCGCCTGCCGCTACGTTGCCCATACCATAACGTTGGCCTAGCAACGGATAGACACTTGCCATGGGAGCGCCTGCAAACAGTAAGCCACCGGCAATCAGTAAAGCGTCATTGCCCGCAATCAGCCACATGCAGATCAAGACACCCAGTGGATGAATGATGAGCTTACCCGTAACGATCTGGCTCACCTCCCCCACTACGCCGCGAATTTGCAGGCCATAGAGCGCGCCGCCAATCGCAAATAGCGCGGCAGGGCCCGCCGCTTTTGCCAACATATCAACCGCCTGGATAACCGAAGTAGGCAGATGTGTATCGGTAACGGCGATCAGAACTCCGATAAACAGGCCAATGAGGATGGGATTTTTAACCAGTTGCTTGAGCGTTTTCTGGAGTGATTTCATAACGCCGCGACCGGCCTGCTGACCCGTTTCGGCTAGGATAAGCGCTAGCGGAATGATCAGCAGGTTCTCGATGATCATATTCAAAGCTAAAAAATTAGCCGCAGGCGGGCCGATAATCATCACCGCGACCGGGTAGCCACTAAACGCGCTATTGGACATCGACATCCCCAGCGCGCTGATACTTCCGGTGGTCAGCGGCTGTTTTTTCAGCATGACGGTGTACCCAAGCGCCAATCCGAAAACACCCAGCGAGCCTAGCCCGTAGGCCAGCAGGTAGTTGATATTGAAAACTTCTTCCAGAGGGTTCTGGGTAATGGCGCGGATTAACAGTGCAGGGAGGGCGATATACAGCACAAATCGGCCCACTCCCTGCATTTGCTCGCGGTTGAGAATACGGATCCGCATGGAAAAATAGCCAACAGCAATCAATAAAAAGATAGGCATGATGATGGCGGCAACTTCAAACATGCGGTGTATCCATACGAGCGTTGATCCTCATGAAGTGTCTGTTTCTGACAATATAAAGCAGATCATAAAAGCGCTATCGTATAACGACAGTGCTATTTACTCTCGATGAATCAATGGGTCAGTGCGATAAGCTCATTATAAAGCGCTTTGGGTAGGGTGATACCATCACGCAGGCTATTTTCTCGGGCCTCAAAACGGCGCTGTGAGGGTAGCCGAGCGCCCTGGCCTAAAATGTTTTCAAACAGCACTTCAGCATGCTGAAGATGACGAGCAGCATCCTGGCCCAAGAAAACGTCCGGCGATATGGCGATAATCAGCTCACCATGAAACGGCTTACCGGTTTTCTGTTCGTTGGCGGGCTGGGTTTCATGGCCCAACACATCACCAATTAGCGGCCCGGCCAATAGCTCAATCATGGTAGACAGCGCCGAACCCTTATACCCGCCAAACGTGAGCATCGCCCCCGCCAGCGCATCTACAGGGCTGGTCGTCGCTTCACCTTGAGCATCAATTGCCCAGCCTGTGGGAATCTGTTTGCCTGCGCGCTTATACAGTTCAATCTCACCGCGCGCCACCACACTGGTCGCAAAATCAAACGTATACGGCGCGCTACCCGGACGTGGCCAGGAAAACGCGATAGGGTTGGTGCCCAACAAAGGCTTCGTGCCACCCGCTGGCGCTACAAAAGCGTGGCTGGGGGTCATGGCAATGCCAATGAGCCCTTCACTTGAAAGGGCCTCGACCTCAGGCCATAGGGCTGAAAAGTGAAAGGCGTTATTGATCGCCAGCGCGGCTAGCCCTGTTTGCCTGGCTTTTTCTACAAGCTGTTCTTTACCCATTTCAAACGCTAACAAGGAGTTACCCTGGCGGGCATTGACCTTAACCACGCTGGGCGCTTGATCAATTACTTCCGGTACGGCATGCGTATCAACGCCGCCATTGAGCGCCGTTTGAACACAGCCGATCAGGCGATATAAACCATGGGAATGGCATTCATCGCGCTGAACCGTCAGCACATTGCGCGTAATGGCTTCTGCATGGGCCTGGTTATAACCATTATGCTGAAGTACGTTCAGGCTCAAGGATTCAGCATCCTTAAGCGATAGGGTAATCTCTTCGCTCATCATCAACTCTCTTCATTTTTATTAGATAGAGGCGTTAAAAAAGCAGGTAATTGCTTACCTGCTTAGGAGTCTGTTCATCATTGAATCAATGTTGCGCATCCCATCCCATGACGACGCTCTGCTGCAGTAAACACCCGAAGATGCCCATAGCTCGCTACGCCTGATCGCGGTACTGCGCGTAGGTATCACGCGCACGGCTAAGATGCTGGTGCATCATTTCTCGTGCGGCGCTGCCGTCACGAGCAAGGATAGCGTTAAGGATATGCGCATGCTCTTCCTGTACCCGCTCCAGGTAGCGTTGGGATGAGAGCGGATTGATATCGTTACTCAGCAGTTTGGCGCGAGGGATAACGCTTTGGCTCCACTGTTCGTAGAACGATTTGAAGAAAGGATTTTTAGTCGCCGTAGCAATAGCAAAATGGAACAGGTAATCCTCTTCTCGAGCTTGCGACTGAGTGGCGTACGCGTTGGCAAACGCTTGGTGTTGCGCTTCCAGCCGCTTCTGGTCTTCAGCATCGTAGCGTAAGGCAGCAAGTTCCGCCGCGGCGGGCTCAAGCGTTAAGCGAAGCTCCAGAAGATAGAGAATGTCTTCCACCGTAGTGGGATTGATACGCTCGGCTGGAAGCGCCTCCACTTTAGAGGAACGCAAGACCGACGTGCCGACACCACGGCGTGTTTCAACCAATCCCAGAGACTTGAGATGAGTGATAGCTTCGCGAATGACCGTGCGGCTAACGCCAAAAGATTCACACAGGCTATTTTCGGTAGGCAGCTTATCGCCAACCGCCACTTTCCCCTGGGTAATCAGCGTCTCCAACTGGTTCGCTACGTGAACAGATAAACTGCCCTGCTGAGCGATCCGGTTAACCTGAAACGACGCCATAGTAGGCGTTTGCTTGGCCATGCCTGTTATCCTTTCCATGTATATATCCAGTTGCACCATAACGTACAACCAGCGCTCTATGTGCTATTGGCTATCGTCTGGATGACCAATAGCAGCAAATTTGCCACCGTGATAACGCACGGCAACATCATCGCAGTCAAGATTACGATCGCGCTGTTCCGTCTCTTCCCGCCAGGGTTCAGAGCTATCTTTTGGAACCCAGCCAAGGAAACCGGCATGAGTATTATCCCACCACTGTTCAGCATTGTCAGATGCCCCATAAACCACGGTATGCTCCAGCCGAGGGGTTGTAAAGGCACGTTTTAACAGGCTAATGAAGTCATTCAGGCTCAGCCAAGTGGCCATCATGCGAGTATCAACGGGCTTGTCAAAACAGGAGCCAATGCGCACGCTAAGTGTCTCGACACCAAACTTATCGTGATAGAGACTGGCCAGATTTTCGCCAAAGCATTTTGAGACGCCGTAAAGCGAATCCGGCCGCTGAGGAACCTGATTATCTATTCGCTGATGGCGCTTATAAAAGCCTATCGCATGGTTGGAACTAGCAAACACGATACGCGGTTTACCATTAAGCCGTGCGGCTTCAAAAAGATTGTAAGTACCAATAATATTGGCATTCAATATATCATTCCAGGGACTTTCAACCGACATCCCGCCCAGATGAATGATGCCATCGCATCCTCGTACCAGCTCGGCTACAGCCTGTTGATCGCTGAGATCCGCCTGGATCAGTTCCTCACCTGGCTGAGCATTGTCCAGAGGTGCAATATCCGAAAGGCGGACATGCTTGGCAAACCCGGCAAGATGCGGACGCAAACTTTTCCCCAATCCGCCAGCCGCCCCAGTCACTAGAATACGATTAAACATGCTATCTCCTGCTTAGTCTGTTGTTTGCCTTGTTGGCATTGAGCGAAGGTGATATCCATCAAAATTGAAATCTAAAAGCCGTAAAGCTTGGCCGGGTTATCAACCAGAATTTTTTGCTGGACGCTGTCAGAGGCCCAATCCAAAAGTACATCAAGCTGCTCGGCGTCATCAGGATAGCGTTCCCGGGGCACCCCCACATGCGGCCAATTTGAGCCCCATAGCACGCGCTCGGGCGCATGCTCAATAAGCCGTTTGGCAACAGGCCCTACATCGTTATACCCCGGACCGCCGGTTAGACTGGTCTCATACGCCCCGCATATTTTTATCCACGCGTTGCCCCGGTCGAGCAACTCGACAATACGGTCTACGCGTTCATCATCAGCCGCTACGGGATCCATGAATTTGCCAATGTGGTCAATGATATAGTCGGTTTGGATGGCCTTGAGAGTGGCCATATAGTCGTTGATCATTCGGCCGTTGAACTGCACCATCAAGTGCCAACCAAGTGGCCGAATGCGCGCTTCAACGTCGCTCAATTGATCCATCCCCACGGCACCACCGGGAAGCTGCATGATACGGGCGCCCCGGGCACCTTGAGAATGAAAGGCATCAATATCTGCCTCCGTAGCATCAGGCCTGACGGCAACAATCGCACGTGCATTTGCCTGCCCGATTTGGGTAACGCCTTCAAGCACGGCCCTGTTATCAAATTGATAAGCATTGGACTGGGTAACAACCACGCGCTCAAGCGAGAGCCTGCGCTGTACTACTTGATAATTTTCAACCGTCGCCAGTTCTTTAACATCGGGGCCGCCAGGCTGTGCGGTGTAGCCCGGCAGATACAAATGCATATGGCAGTCGGTCGCGCCAGCCGGCACTTTCAAACGCGGCGCGCCCCCTTCCAGTGGACGCGTGTTGGCTGGGATGGACATACTCAAAACTCCTTCAAAGCATAGGTAATCAGCGCATCGCGGTTGATTTCAATCCCCAAGCCAGGGCCATCGGGAATGTTCATAACCCCCTGGTGATGCTCTAGGGGCGTTTTAACCACGGCCTGACGAAATGGATTTTCAGTGCGGTCAAACTCCATGATGGGTTCAAGTGGCGAGCGCCGTGGCGGATTGGGCGGCAGTGCAGCCATAAACTGAAGGCTCGCCGCCAGGCATACTGCGGTTCCCCATACGTGAGGCACTAAGCGCACGCCGTGCATGGCGGCCATATCTGCAATTCGGCGCATTTCGCTAAAGCCGCCGACGCCACAGATATCCGGCTGGATGATATCGATAGCCCTGCGTGCAAGCGGCTCCTGCATGGCGTAGCGGCCGTGCCAGTTCTCGCCACTTGCCACGGGAATGGGCTGGCTCGCTCTTACCGCTTGGTAAGTCTCAATCTGCTCAGGGAGTACCGGCTCTTCAAACCAGTCGATACCAAACGCCGCCGCACGCTGGCCTACCTCGATGGCTTCCAGATAATCGTAGCCGTGATTGGCATCAATCATAAGGCGCACATCCGGCCCGATTGCTTCACGCACGGCCTCAATCACTTTCAGATCTTCTTCAACATCAAAGCCGATCTTGATCTTTACGGCATGAAAGCCTTCGTGACGATAGCGCGCTACTTCCGCCGCTACGTCGCTGACACGCTCAACACCCTCGCGGCAAAACGAGCCGGTGGCATAGGCGCGCACAGATTCACGGAACCTCCCACCAAGCAGCGTGGAAACAGGTACGCCGAAGTGCTTGCCCTTGATGTCCCAAAGCGCAATATCGATACCGCTCAGAGCAGTCATGGTTAAGCCACGCTGGCCCTGATCACGCAGCCGATTATAAAGGTTAAGCCATACTTTCTCTGTTTGCAGCGGGTCTTCGCCAATCAGCGCCTGGGCGTATACCTGGACAATGGCCGCATTGGGCTTGGCAGGCCCCAAGCACTCGCCCCACCCAATGGTGCCGTCTTCACAAATGATTTCGACTAAGCAGTGCTGGCGGCGCGTGAATGACATCGAAGCACTTTCAAACGCTGTTTCAAGCTTATGATCCAGAATATAAGTCTTGACCGCTTCTATTCTCATGGCTGATTTTCCTGTCATGGCGTTATCTAAAAAGGCCAGGTAGCGTTAATGAAACTGCCGGGATGTAAGTCACCAGCATTAGCGCTACAAACAGCGCCAGGAAGAAGGGCCAGATGGTGCGAACTGCATGCTCAATTTTAATTTTCCCGATCACGCAGCCCACAAACAGGCACGCGCCTACCGGCGGGGTACATAAACCCAGCCCCAGGTTCATCATTAAAATGATGCCGAATTGGATAGGATCCATGCCAAACTGCATGGCTACCGGCAGGAAGATGGGCGTGCAGATCAGGATTAACGCCGCCATATCC
The DNA here is from genome assembly GCF_014897985.1 of Halomonas colorata. Taxonomy (GTDB): domain Bacteria; phylum Pseudomonadota; class Gammaproteobacteria; order Pseudomonadales; family Halomonadaceae; genus Vreelandella; species Vreelandella colorata. Next base: position 5,505 of record NZ_JABUZA010000053.1, on the reverse strand, counting down.
ATGATCATGCCCAATACCAGTAGAATCAGGTTAAGCATCAAAAAGATAACCACAGGCTTGTCTGAAATCGTCATTAACCCGGTGGTCAGCATTTCAGGCACGTTATAGAGCGCCAGCATATAAGAGAAAGCCGATGCGCAGCCCACCAGAATCATGACCAGCGATGTGGTTTTAACCGACTGAATAACGGCAGCCTTGAAGGACGACCACTTAAGTTCACGGTAGACAAGCCCGGTCACGATAATGGCGTAGATGGCGCCAAAAGCCCCGGACTCCGTTACCGTCAAGATGCCCGAAAGAACGCCGCCGACAATAATGACAGCGGTCATCAAGCCAGGCAGCGAGGCGATCAGGCTAAGAAACAGGGCTTGCCAGCCGGGAAATGCCTCACCTTTATAGCCACGCTTAACGGCCACGATATAAGCGGCCACGGCCAGGCTTAAGCACATCAGGATGCCAGGCACGATACCGGCAATAAAAAGCTGGGTAACGGAAATACCGCCGCCCGCCGCTACGGCATAGAGAATCATGTTATGGCTGGGCGGAATGACCACGCCGGCGACCGACGAGGTCACCGTAACGTTGACGGCATAGTCAGCGTCGTAGCCCTTCTCTTTCATCACCGGGATAAGAATCGAGCCCAAGGCAGACGTATCGGCTACCGCTGAACCCGAGATGCCGCCAAACAGCATCGAAGAGCTTATATTGACCATCCCCAGACCGCCGCGCATCCTCCCCACCATAGCGGAGGCCAGGCGAACAAGCCGGGTTGAAATGCCGCCGTGAAGCATCAGCTCACCGGCGAAAATGAAAAACGGAATCGCCAGTAGCGAAAAAACGGAAATGCCGGATAAGATACGTTGAAAGGCGACAAACAGCGGTAGCCCTTCATACATAAACGCAGCGACAGCGGCCAGCCCAACGGCAAAAGCGACCGGTGCACCTGCGACAAGGCCGAGAAAAAAAATTCCAAACAGTATCATCAGCCCCATGACTTATGCCCTCCCAGCGTTTCGAGACAGTAATCGTTGCACTATATCCGCCCCTGCAAACAGCATGATCAGCACGCCACAAATTACCAGTGGGGCTGCACGCCAGCTTTCAGAGAGACCAATCATTGGAATAGCCCTTTCCATGTTTGTCATGACCAGCTTCCAGCCCTGAGCCACCATAAAACCACCAAATACAAGAATGAAAAGATCCGAGATGTGGTGCATTAATCCGCGCAGAAAAGGAGGAAAGCTCTCTCGAACAAAGTCGATATTCAGATGGCTGTGGTATCTGACGCCGGCAGCGGCGCCCAAACAGGTGATATATACCACTAATATCAGGGAGGTTTGCTCTACCCAGGTTGGCGTGTTGTTAAGCACATAACGTCCAAAGACTAGCCAACCGAAAGTAGCAATAAGAACGACCAGCATGATGCCCGCCACAAGCACGCATAGCTCAGCCATGCCATCCAACACGCGGTCTACAGAGCCTTCTTTTGTCGTGCTTTTTCTACTGCTGGGTGTTTCAAGTTCTATACTCACGACACATTTCCTTTTAATCTTTCGGCGGCATCAAGCCGCCGAAAGGAAGTCATAAGAAAATTATTGAGCGGCTCTGATTTCCTCGATCAGCTCACCCGTGCCCGGGTTATTAGCGATAAAGTTTTCATACATCGGCTCCATCAATGTTTGGAAAGCCGCTTTATCTTCTACTTCATTAATTTCCACGCCGTTATCCAAGATAATCTGACGGCTCTCTTCAGAGCTTTCGACCCACAGCTCACGTTGCATGGTGGAAGCATTCATCGCTTCTTCACGAACGATTTCCTGGTCTTCTTCGGATAACTTGTCCCAACTGGCTTTGGCAACACACAGGCACTCGGGAATAATCAAATGCTCGGTTAAGGAGTAGTATTCCGCCGCTTCGTAGTGGTTGCTGGATTCAAAGGAGGGGTAGTTGTTTTCAGCACCATCCAGAACACCGGTGGTTAAACTCTGGTAAACCTCGCCATACGCCATTGGCGTCGCATTGCCGCCAAGCGCCTCCATCATCTCGACGTAAAGATCGTTATTCATGACCCGGATCTTTAAGCCCTGAACATCTTCTGGGGTGTTGATCGGATGCTTGGTGTTGTAAATGCTTCTGGCGCCTGAATCGAACCAGGAGAGCACTACCAGACCTTTATCTTCCAATGCATCAGCAAAGCGCTGACCAATCTCGCCATCCATTACCGTGTGCATATGGTCTACATCGGTAAATAGGAAAGGTAGCGAGAAAACATTCGTTTCCTTAACAATGGGTCCCATGGGCCCCATATTGAAATTAGCGAAATCCAACGCACCATTGCGGGTTTGCTCAATCGCATCAGACTGATCACCCAGCACGGCATTGTTGTAAACACGGGGGGTAACGCGCCCTTCTGTTTGCTCTTTAACTGCCTCGGCAAAGGCTTCAAGCGCTACCGTATTGGGGTAACCGTCAGGGTGAATATTCCAGCCCCGCCAGTTATCGGCTTGGGCAGAAACAGCAGCGGCTAATAGCGAGACACCCGTTAGGGCAAACAGCGCTTGGCGACGGATAGTTTTTGTTTTCATCACTTAAAACCTCTTATTATTACTTGTGGTTTTTTTCAGCTTTTAGAAAGAACGCGCTACACCAACCAGGCGCTCTAACTGCTGGCGTTGCTCTTGGGTGGGCATGGTTAAAGGCGCACGAACGCTTCCAGCCGGGCGGCCGATAATATCCGCGCCTTCTTTAATCAAGCTAACCGCGTAACCGGCTTTTTGATCACGCAGATCAATAAATGGAATAAAGAAATCGTTCGTGATTCGTTTAACGACGTCTTTATCACCGTTGCGGAGCGCTTTATAAAACGTAACCGCCATATCGGGTACAAAGTTGAATACCGCAGATGAATAGGTATTAACGCCAATTGACAGGTACGCTTCTGCGAAAATCTCTGCCGTAGGCACACCGCCCACATACACTAAGCGATCACCGACCGTTTTAATGATTTTGTTGAGTGCCTGAATATCGCCTTTACCATCTTTCAAACCGATAAGGTTCGAGCAGGCATCCGCGAGTGCTTGCACCGACTCGGCATTCAGAACCCCGTTCCCTCGGTTGTAGTAAATGACGTTGATATCAGTGGCATCACAAATTTGCCGCGCATACTCGACTAATCCATCCTGCGGACACTCTGTCAGGTACGGGGGCATCAACAAAATACCATCGGCACCGGCTTCAGAGGCGGCATCAGCAAAGGCCTTGCCCGCTTCAACACTTAACCCAGCGCTTGCGATTACCGGCAGCTTACCATCGACTACTTCCACCGCTACACGAACAATCTGGCGATACTCTTCAAGCGTCAAATTGAAAAATTCGCCCGTACCACCAGCTACAAACACGGCAGAAATGTCGTGGCTGATAAACCACGCTAAGCGCTCGCGGTAGCTTTTTTCGTCAAATTTTCCGTTCTGATCAAAATCGGTAATGGGAAATGACAGTAGTCCATCTCCAACTGCTTGTATTACTTCTTGTTTGGAAAATTTCACAGAAACGTCCTCATGCTTTCTCATCCATGTTTAATTACATGGCAATAGGTAAAATCGTAGTAAACTAGTTATTTGTCATACATCATACAAACTAGAAAATAATCAACACGCGCAACACCTGCAAGTAAAAAGCTTTAAGCTTCGACCAAAGTGCTAGCGTCTAAAATATCTTTTAAAAACCCAGTAATTTTTTTAAGCAATAAAAACAAGATTTTGCCCTAGAGGGTGCACCTTCATGGAGAACAATAGCCCCTAAGCAATTTTGCCGGAACCAACTTAATATCGGTAGGCATCAAATATTGATGATTAAATCCGGCTTAAAAAGCGGTGAATTAAACTCATCCGGATATCCGCCAGGGTTAGCCAGTACGCGCGTACCGGCATATATAAGATCCACCGGTTCATGAACGTGACCGTGTATCCATAGATCCATTTTGCCCATCAACTGCGGCAGATGAGAGGCAAAGGCTGGGGATAGCGCATCACCTAAATATTGATCAGGAATGCAGTGGTGAAGCGGCGCATGATGGCTGATCACTACCCTGGGACCATCAAACGGCTTGGACAGTTCGCCTTCAAGCCAAGCGAGGGCTTCAGTGTGCAGCTGCTGACTCGCTTGGGGTGTCAACGTCGTGCCCGGTGACGTTTGGATGATTCTGAAATCGGGCATGTAGCGCAGCGCTTTGGACTCGGTATGGGCTGGATTTTTCGTCGGATCACTGGCGTAAAGCGCAAAATCGGTCCAGAGGGTCGTGCCATAAAAGCGTACGCCGTTGAGCGTGACGGCGCGGTTATCCAGCAGTTCGATATCAAGCCGCTTGGCCTCTTTCTTAAGCTCTTCGCGCATCAGCGGCATACAGGTGCCATAGAACTCATGGTTCCCCGGCACAAACAGAATTGGCAGCGTGGGAAACTGCGCCCGTGCCCAGATTAAGCCTTCAGCTTTATGATGAATATCCCCCGCTAACATCACAACATCGGCCTTTACATCGGATAACGGGCGGCTGTCCGCAAAGTGCTCCAAGTGCAGGTCGGATAAAATACGCAGACGCATCCAATCTCCTTAACGGGAAAGCTCTTCGATAAACGAGTCGATAAGCCTGATCACCTGCGCTTCATCTTCGCGGTGAGGGGTGTGGTGAAGGTTTTTAAGTATTTCGCAGTGCGCCGGGCCTTGGATATACCGGGCAATACGTTCCGGCTGGCGGTGCGAGCCATATTCATCTTTCTCGCCGTGCAATACCAATGTGGGGCAATGCACGCGTTCAAGCGCGGGTACCAATGACCAGTTGATGAAGTCAGGATGCAGCCACGTATTAACCCAGGCATCTAACACCCAGCGGGCTTTATGACCGTGATATTTTTCCAGCTTTGAAAACTGTTCTGGCGCTTTAAAAGCGGCTTTTGCCTGTTCGATACCAGAACGTGTACGCGCCTCGTTAGCCGATTGAGCAGCAATCGTAATCAGCCCCAGACACCGTGACGCATAAGCGCCAGCACAGTGAATGGCCATGCAGCCGCCCACGCTATGGCCTAATACAATAAAGCGGTCTATCGCAAGCGCTGCACATAAAGCGGCAAAATCAGTGCCGGGTTCATCGTCAATAAAGCTCAACGGTGGCGGCTCAAGACAGGCGCTCGATTGACCAAACCCCAGCCGGTCATAGGCAATAACGCGGTGTCGGGTCTTTTCGCATAGCGCTGCTGGAAAGCTACGCCATAAGGCGGTACAGCCGAGAGAGTCGTGTAATAAAATAATCGGTGTATCAGAACTCAGCGCCGAGGGTTCCCAGCTGCGTGCAAACAGGTGTCCGTGAGACAATGACACCCAGTGGTCGTGATAAGCGATTGATGAGGTCATGGCGTAGCTCTATTGTTATTAAGGAGGCTCTGAAAAAGTCTCTGCCTTCAGCGATAATACGAACATCGTCAACTGCATAGGGTTCAGTGCTGCCATGGA
>NZ_JABUZA010000052.1 GCF_014897985.1 Halomonas colorata | reverse complement strand
CGACGCTGAACGAAGACGATCTCAGTGCACTGTTGCCCTGGCACTGGAAAGAAACCTTACCTACCTGAGAAATGCTTGACTAGATGTGGTTAGTGGCGCGCTTACAATCTTGCGAGGACGACATCATGAGCATTTCAACATCTGCTCTAGCGTCAGAGGAACCATCCGCTGCGAACGCAGCGTTAGGCACGAAAAGTTTAGGGGCTGAGAGCCTGGCTCCACAACACACCCGGATTATGGGACGAGGTTCCTATTTTCTAGCGTGGTTTGGCGGCTGCGTATCCATTGGCACCTTCGCCATGGGGTCAAGCGTGGTGGGTACGTTAAACCTGTTGCAGGCAACACTTGCCATTGCGATTGGCTGTTTTGTGATTGGCATTGCGCTCGCGATCAACGGCGCAGCGGGCTACAAGTACGGCATTCCGTTTATGGTGCAAGCGCGCAGCGCCTTTGGGTTTACCGGAACTCGCATCCCCGGCCTGGTTCGCGCACTACCTGCCGTGGTGTGGTACGGCTTTCAAAGTTGGATTGGTGCGGGGGCACTCAACATGGTGTCGGCCACCCTGTTCGGCTTTGATAATCTGGTGTTTTACTTTATTACCTTCCAGTTCCTGCAAATTGGCCTTTCCGTCATGGGCTTTCAGGGTATTAAGTGGCTGGAGAATATCGGCAGCGCGTTTATCTTGGGCTCGCTGATGTACATGTTCTACGCCACGGTGCAGCGCTATGGCGATGAGCTATCTACCAGCCTCTTCACCATGGAAGGCTCATGGGGCATGCCGTTCTGGAGTGCCACCATGCTGTTTTTAGGCATCTATAGCACCATGATGCTTAACGTTAGCGACTACTCTCGCGAGCACAAAAAAGGCACCGGAAAAGGTCTGCTTACCACTATTTATGCGATGTCGATTCTACCCTGCACGCTGTTTATGGGCCTGATTGGCTATATGGTATCAGAGGCGACCGGCACGGCAGACCCCATTCAGGTGTTTGCCAACGCGGTCGATAACACCCCGCTTTTAATGATCACCCTGCTGTTTATTGCCTTTGCTCAGGTTACCACCAACGTACTTAATAATGTGGTGCCGCCCACTTACGTGCTCATGGACGTGTTCAAGATTAAATTTCCGATTGCCACCGTGATCGTGGGTTTACTCGCCTTTGCCACCTTCCCCTGGAAGTTGGTTCAGCCCGGATCGGCGGCTGGTTTGCAGATGTTTGTGCAAACCTACTCGGCATTTCTTGGCCCCATCTTTGCCATTTTAGTGGTCGATTACTACATCATCCGCCGCCGCACTCTGGATATAAGCAAACTCTACGATCCTACCGGTCCTTATCAAGGGGTTAACAAAGCGGCGCTTATCGCTACGGCGGTAGGTATCGTCGCAGCGCTCTCGTTCTCAACGGTTTCATGGTATGCAAGCTTAATTCCAGCCGGGGTGACCTATTACCTGTTAATGAAGCACTGGGCTCCTTGCCAGCGTTTTACACAATAACTTCTTCCAAGCAACGGCTACACACGTGTAGCCGTGCTAGCGACTAATGCAAAGAGAGTCTGTCATGCATGAGCAACCGTCTAACAGCGACCTCGATATAAAGCAGATCGACCCAACGCTTTATAACGAAGACCTGGCCCCTTTAAAACCACAGCAGCGTAACTGGGGCGCGTTTGAAATCTTTAATGTGTGGTCCAACGATATTCAGAGCCTGTTTGGCTACACCCTGGCGGCATCGTTGTTCCTCACCTATGGCTTGAACGGCTGGGCAGTGATGACAGCGATTATTCTTGCCGGCGTAATCGTAATGTTTTTGGTAAATCTAACGGGCAAACCAAGCGTAAAGTACGGCATTCCCTTTCCGGTCATGGTGCGTGCCAGCATGGGCGTACGCGGCGCCAACCTACCCGCCATGCTACGCGCGATTGTGGGTATTTTTTGGTACGGCGTGCAGACCTATTTCGCATCGACGGCAGTCGCCCTGCTAATCACTGCTTTTATCGGTGCGGGCAGCGGCGCGACCTTTCTGGGTCTTTCAGGTGTTGCGTGGATATCCTTTGTAATCGTATGGCTTTTTCAAATTGCGATTTTTCTGCAAGGTATTGACCGTATTAAGCATTTTTTGAACTTAGCAGGTCCGTTGGTTTACGTGGTAATGCTAGTGCTGATGGGTATTGTTTGGTACCAGGCGGGAGATGAACTGTTACCCGCGATTGGTACTATCTTTAGCGGCAGCGGTGAGCAAGACGTTAGCACCGTGGGGGCATTTCTTGCCATTGTAGGCACCATGGTGGCCTACTTTGCGGCAGTGGTTATCAACTTTGGCGACTTCACACGCTTTGTAAAAACCGAACGCCAAATGAAGCTGGGCAACCTGCTTGGGCTGCCGCTTAACGTGGCGTTTTTCTCATTTATCGCTCTCATTATCACCGCAGGTACCCTGGTACTGTTTGGCGAGGCGCTAACTAACCCCGCCGATATTGTTGAGCGCGTGGATTCGCTACCGCTGACCATTATCGCCGCTCTTACCTTCTTTGCCGCTACCGTGGGGATTAATCTAGTCGCTAACTTTATTCCGCCCGCTTATGATCTGGCGAATCTATTTCCCAGCAAAATCAGCTTTAAGACAGGCGGCCTAATTACTGCCGTTATCGCCTTCTTTGTGGGTGCGCTGTGGGTCTCGGTGATTAGTCAGATTGGCGTACCCGGCTTTGTGAACGCCCTGGGCGCTATCGTTGCACCGTTCTACGGCATTATTGTGGTGGATTACTATCTGATTAAGCGTCAGCACTTAAATATGCAGGAGCTCTTTTCCTCAGCCCCCAGCAGCGCGTATTACTATGTGAACGGCTGGAATAGCCGCGCCCTGATCGCCTTTGGCGCCGCTGCACTGTTCTCGCTTTCTACGGTATTAGTACCCGCCCTCTCAAGCCTGGATGGCTACGGTTGGCTAATTGGCGCAGGACTAGGAGGCGCGTTTTACTTTGGCTTGATACGACAGTTTAAGGCAGCGCCCACCTTTACCGAGCAGAAGGCAAGTTGAGATAAGGGAGCTTTAACTGACCGTTCAGACGATTTGAAAGCGCCACCGGCTGAGTGCCGATGGCGCTTTTTTAGTGCACAAGCGGCTACGAAAAAGCCGTAGTCTAGTGGTTTTTATCAAGCGTCAAATGGTTGTCTATCTCCTTTATCCGGTCTTCGGTGTGGTGATTGACGTAGAGCACCGTGGTTTCGTTACCTTCACAGATTTTCTCGATCAGCGCGAGCACGAGCTGGCGGTTCATGTCGTCAAGGCCCAGGCACGGCTCGTCGAGTATCAGAAGCGGCGGGTGCTTGACCATGGCGCGGGCGATCAGCAAGAGCCGCTGGTCGCCGTAGGAGAGCTTGTTGAACGGCTGGTCGGCGCGCGCCTGCATACCCAGTAGCGCGAGCCACTGATCGGCAATCTTCTTCTGATGGTCGGTGGACTTGGTGTACACGCCGATACTGTCGAAGAAGCCCGAAATGATCACGTTTCTGCAACTGGTGCTGACGCGATACTCCCACTGCAGGGCCGTGGAGACGTAGCCGATGAACTGCTTGATCTGCCAGATACTTTCGCCATTACCGCGCTGAAATCCAAACACGAAAATATCGTTGGTGTAGCACTGCGGATGATCTCCCGTGATCAGGGACAGCACGCAGGTCTTGCCACTGCCGTTCGGGCCGCTCAGCTGCCAGTGCTGGCCGCGCTCGATCGTCCAGTCGAGCCTATCGACAATCAGGGTATCGCCGTAGCGGATCGTCGCCTGGGTAAGCTTCACCAGCGGCTGGCTCGGGTCGAGCACGGGCAGCCGGCTTGCAGGGTCGGCTTCGGGCACGCGCAGGTCAGTGGTCTTCAAATGCAGCAGCTGGTAAAGCTCGTTGAAGGCGGCTTCGTCCTGTCGGTCTACCGTGAACGCTAGGCGGCCTCCTTCTCTGCGCTTTTTACTGCCCTTGACCGGGTCAGGACGATCCTTATCCAGGTAAGCCACGTGGGTAATGAAATCCGGCATTTCGTCGAAGCGGTTGAGCACCAGTACCATGGGGACGTGGTCGACGATAGCGGCGAGGTGCGCCTGAAGCATGGCGAGCGTGTCGACGTCCAGGCCATCGAACGGCTCGTCCAGAATCAGCAGGTCCGGCTGGTTGGCCAGTGCGCGAATCAGCATGACCTTGCGGGTTTCGCCCGTGGAAAGCTTGCGAAAAGCACGATCAAGCAGTTTAGTGATCCCGAATTTTTCGACCAGATCATTGGCAAGCTCGGCGTCCCGGCAGTACTCAAAAATCATTTCCCTGACCGGCGTGCCGAGCGATATCACATCCATGATATCGGCATCGTCCTTTTTAAGCTCGGCGGCGATAAGCTCAGCCTGCGCTTCGAAAGAGACCAGCCCGACGCGCTCGGGTAGCCCTTCGACGGTGCCCGCTTCAAGCTTACCTATACCTGCCAGCGCCGCCGCCAGCGCCGACTTGCCGGAGCCGTTAGCGCCGGTGATCACCCAGTGCTGGTCGGGTTCGATGGTCCAGTCAATCTCGCTCAGGGTGAAGCGATCCTCGAAACTGATCGTCGCACTGTTTAACTGAATACTCGCCAGACGGGTCGAGGGCACCATGCACGTGCTCCTTGCAGGTTGAAAAAGGAGAGACGAAAAAGCCGAGCGTATCGTGTGGGATAGCTCGGCTTTCCTGAGACTAGCTAACGCTCAATCCGTGAATTAAACGATCTTCTTCATATCGGCCATGTGGCCACGCAGCACAGCGCCGACGGCTTCCACGGGGTGTGCGCGAAGCGCATCGTTGACTTCGATCAGCCGCGCGTTGTCCACGCCGTTGTCGCCCACATTCAAGCCTTTACCGATGACATCGGACTTGATGTCCTTCATGAAGTCCGCCAAGAGCGGCACGCAGGCGTGGTTGTACAGGTAGCAGCCGTATTCCGCGGTATCGGAAATCGTCGCGTTCATCTCGTAGAGTTTCTTGCGCGCGATGGTGTTGGCGATCAGCGGCGTTTCGTGCAGCGATTCGTAGTAGGCAGACTCGGCGATAATGCCCGCCGCGGTCATGGTTTCGAACGCAAGCTCAACGCCCGCCTTCACCATAGCCACCATCAGAATGCCGTTATCGAAGTACTCCTGCTCGGAAATTTCAACGTCGCCAGCAGGCGTCTTCTCGAAGTTGGTTTCCGCGGTTTCTTCACGCCATTTGTGCAGGTTGGCGTCGTCGTTGGCCCAGTCTTCCATCATGGTGTGCGAGAAGTGGCCACTCATGATGTCGTCCTGGTGCTTGTTGTAGAGCGGACGCATGATGTCTTTCAACTCTTCGGCCAGGTCGAACGCCTTGATCTTGGCCGGGTTGGAAAGACGGTCCAGCATGTTGGTCACGCCACCGTACTTAAGCGCCTCGGTGATGTTTTCCCAGCCGTACTGGATCAGCTTGGAGGCGTAACCCGGCTCGATACCCTCTTCGATCATCTTGTCGAAGCAGAGAATAGAACCGGTTTGCAGCATGCCACAAAGAATCGTCTGTTCGCCCATCAGGTCGGACTTAACTTCCGCGATGAAGGAAGACATCAATACGCCAGCCTTGTGGCCGCCGGTGCCCACAGCGTAAGCTTTCGCCAGGGCAAGCCCTTCGCCTTTGGGGTCGTTGGCTTCGTGTACGGCGATCAAGGTGGGAACGCCGAAACCACGCACGTATTCGGCGCGAACCTCAGAACCCGGGCACTTGGGCGCTACCATGATGACGGTCAGGTCATCACGAACCTTCATGCCCTCTTCCACGATGTTGAAACCGTGAGAGTAGGACAGGCAAGCGCCTTCTTTCATCAGCGGCATAACGGCGTTCACTACCGCTGTGTGCTGCTTATCCGGCGTCAGATTCAACACGACATCCGCCGTCGGGATCAGCTCTTCATAGGTACCTACCACGAAACCATTTTCAGAGGCGTTTTTCCAGGATTGACGCTTTTGCGCAATGGCTTCAGGACGTAGCGCGTAGGAAACGTCCAAGCCGCTGTCACGCAGGTTCAAGCCCTGGTTGAGACCTTGCGCGCCACAGCCGATCACGACCATTTTTTTGCCTTTCAGCGCGTCGACCCCATCAGCAAATTCAGAGCTGTACATGAAACGACATTTTGCAAGCTGAGCAAGCTGTTCGCGTAACGGCAAGGTATTGAAATAGTTAGCCATGATTAACATCCTGATAGTTGATTCTGCGCGGTCGATGTCGCAACACCGCCCGGAAAAAAGTGACACGCCCGCTCGATGCAAAAGTCAGCGCCGTGTGAGTAGGACCAATCTACCCAAAAACGACTCTTTCTTAAATTGATATATTTGCAACAGCATGTCCCTTTTTTCACAAAACATCATTATGATGGCACTCATGAACTTCAAACTCTTGAAACAATTCCTCGCACTAGCGGAAACGCTGCACTTCGGCCGGGCCAGCGAAGAGTGCTACGTCAGTATTTCTGCGCTGTCGCGCAACATCCGCCATATGGAAGACGAGCTAGGCGTGGCGCTGTTTAACCGCGACAACCGGACCGTGATGTTGACTCGGGAAGGCCAGAAGTTTCTTGAGTATGCCCGCGAGGCCAGTAGCCAATGGAACCTGATTCGCCACGAGCTGACCGACAACCCAGGTCAGTTAAGCGGTGAAATCAGTCTGTATGGCTCGGTGACGGCAAGCTACAGCTTTTTGCATGAGCTGCTGCGCCGCTTTCGTATCGCCTACCCGGCCATCGAGATCAAGCTGCGCACCGGCGATCCGGAACACGCCATCGCCCACGTGCTGGATGGCAAGGAAGACCTCAGCATCGCCGCAAAGCCTGCCCATCTACCGCGCGGCCTAGCTTTCAAGCCCATCGCCACATCACCTTTGCTGTTTATCGCCCCTTTAGAGCAGCAGGTGCCGAATGCGCCAGCCGGCACGCCGATCACGCCGGCCGAGTGGGCGAACATTCCCATGATCCTATCGGAAAGCGGTGTCTCAAGAGCGCGGGTGGATGAGTGGTTTCGCAAGCTCGACATCTCACCGCGTATTTATGCCCAGGTCACCGGTAATGAGGCCATTGTCAGCATGGTGAGCCTGGGCTTAGGCATTGGCGTGGTGCCTAAAATCGTTCTCGACAACAGTCCGTTGATGGACCGCATTCGAGTGCTCGACGTGACGCCAGAACTGGCGCCCTATGATATCGGCCTGTTTATCTTGAAGAAGAACCTGAAAAATCCGCTGGTCGAAGCGTTCTGGAGCTTGATGTAAGCCTTTCATGCGCCTCGGGTAATTGGGCCAGTCTTCACCCACCGAATATTTGCTGCAGATCAGGGACGTTCTCTTCTTCTTCGACCATTGAAAGTGACGCTTCAATAGCCTTCAAATGGCGGCTCATAAAGGCCTTGGCACGTTCACCGTTACCGGTTTCCAGATATCCGATCAGGTCATCGTGGTCATGAGATTCGCAGCCTAAATGACCACGATGACCGTATACTGCGAGAATAAGTGAAGAACGCGAGCAGAGTCGTTCGACAAACTCAGCGAGCGTTGCGTTGCCTGATAGCTGAGCTAGACGCACATGAAAGTCTGCTGATAGGCGGATGGCGCTGCTTTGCTGACCGCTGCGCAGCGCCTGGCGTTCTTGGCGGGCCATGTCACGCAACTCAGCGGCTTCTTTCTCACCAATCCGCCTTGCCACATCGGGCATTAGTCCGCATTCGATAAGCTGGCGGGCATCGAAAACATCTTTGGCTTCTTCCGCCGTAGGCCGTGTCACGCTAGCCCCACGACGCGGCGTCAGGGTTACCAACTGCTCTAGCGCAAGGCGCTGCAATATTTTGCGAATGCCGGTACGACTAATACTAAAGACCTCGGCAAGCGCATCTTCACGTAGCCGAGCGCCGGGCTTTAAGCGCTGCTCAACAATCGCATCGCTTACTGCGCGATAAATAGCCTCGTGGCGCTCATCAGCCTCTTTTTCTGGAGCGACTCGCTTCGCGGTCGCCTGCGCATCACTCATGTAGCTCTCCTGTCCCCTACCTTCTGGCGTCTTTTAGGACACCATCATACCGTGCTTAGCGTTGTTTTATGAGATATCGGCAAATGGTGAGATGGCTATCAACTGCCACGGTAAGTGGAATAACCATAGGGGGATAACAGAAGCGGCACATGGTAATGCTGGCTTGAGTCGGCTACGCCAAAGCGCAAGGGGATAACGTCTAAAAAGCGCGGCTCATCGTCTTCAACGCCCTGGACACGTAAATAGTCTCCAGCATGAAACACCAGCTCGTACTCACCGGGCGTAAATGCCTCGCCTTCCAAAAGCGGCACGTCACAGCGGCCATCCATGTTAGTCACCGCTTCGCCCACATGCTCGCGATGCCCTGCGGCCAGGCGAAATATCTCAATGGTGATTCCGCTGCCCGGCTGACCTTTTGCAGTATCCAACACGTGGGTAGTTAAACGGCCCATAACAACTCCTTGTTACTGGTGAGTGATCGCGACTCGAACAAAGTCATCGATCTAGATTACCTTCGTGGTGTTTATATTGTATACATGATTAGCATCAGAGCACGCTTAAGGAATCGTCATGTCTTCTGAAACCATATTAATGTTGCACCCCCGCCCTAGCGAGCAATCGCTAAGCGCTTTTGTTGCTCACTACGGCGATATATATGAGCACTCGCCCTGGGTTGCCGAAGCGGCTTGGCAGCAAGGGCTGCGAGAAGAGCATGATTCTCCAGGGGCGCTTGCGATACTGATGGGCAAAATGTTGCAAAATGCCCCCGCTGAGCAGCAGGTGGCCATTATTCAGGCCCACCCGGATCTTGCCGGGAAAGCAGCGCTTGCGGGGGCGCTGACCCAGGACTCTACTCGCGAACAGGCAGGCGCTGGACTAGATAAGTGTTCTAAAGAGGAGTTTTCTCGTTTTGAAGCGCTAAATGAAGCTTACAAAAACAAGTTCGGCTTTCCGTTTGTTATCGCCGTAAAGGGTCTTGACCGACATGCCATTTTGGCGGCGTTTGAAGAGCGCTTGCATAATGATGTGTTAACCGAGCGCGCAACGGCCATTGAGCAAATCGTCCGCATTGCCTGCTTTCGGTTAACCGCCCGGGCCTTAGGCGAATAATTCGTCCACGTGGCTTGCGCCCATAAAAAAACGCCGCGCCGAAAGGGCGCAGCGTTTTTCGCTGCCAGGGGGTTAGCAGCTTAAAAAGGCTTACTGCTTATTGGTACCCGCGGCTTTCTGAGCATTGTCAGCCGCCTTTTGAGTATTATCGACCGCCTTCTGGGTATTTTCTTCAGCCATTTTTTGGCTTTCCTGCATAAAATCCTGACCGATAGAAGATACTTTTTCAGAATCTCCTTTTACACGTTCCATGAAATCACCGGCAGCACGCTGCTGACTTTCCAGGGCTTTTTTGAAGCTGTCGGCATCTTTAACATCAAGCCAGGTGCGAGCTTGAGAAATGGTCATGTCCGAGTAGGCGCGAGCAGCGTCAATTTGGGCACCCATTAACTTTTCGTAATAATCGAGCGCTGCCAGCGTGTAAGAACGCATGGGCGATACAAAAGCAGACTCAAACTGTTGATTGGTGTTCTCTGCAGTTTTCATCATCACGACATCTCCTCGAGTTGGCTAGCAGGTCGCCGCCCGTTCGTGGTGGAGGCGATGCTGATGCGTTGGCATTGGCCAGCGCTACCCCCAAGCTAGCAGCGCTTTTTGTGCAGCGCAACATGATTTTATTAAACGGCTTGCCTATCGTCAGAAATTCTCATAAAAAAAATATTAAAAATCAGAATCTTAATTTATTTTTAACTTAAATCACGAATGGTTAAGGCGTTGCCTGCTACGCCGCCGTGAACCGTCAACATACGCTTAAACCACTCATCCACCGGGTCGTTTGGCTCGGCAAGTGGCTCAAGCGATACGGTATGTGCCCACATCATGCTGCCAAACAACAGATAATCAGCACCACTCGGCGCTTCTCCATCGATAAAAGGACTGCTGCGCAGCTGGTCCCGCACGGGTGCCAACGCCTGAGTTAGCTGCTGCCTGCCCTGTTCGGGGTTATGGACCTCTGCCAGGGGCATGCCAAACCGGGCTTCACGGGTTTTACGGAAATAGTCACGGTCATCGGGATGAATAGCATCTAATAGATCCAGCGCAACAATGCGGAAAAGCCCTGGCGTTACGCTACGCTCGACAAAGTATTTAAAAAATAGCGCGCGCTGGTAGTCGACACCCTCGCCCAGTACAGGCGACTCTGGGTAGGCTTTATCCAGATAGCGCATGATCTCAAAGCTATCGGTAATTATCTGCTCGTTATCACATAGCACCGGGACTTTATCGTAGTCAGCGAAGGCCAGTGCCTCTTTGTCCTCAAACCGCCAGGCAATGGTATCGAATTCAAGCTTTTTATGGGCCAGCGCCATCCGCACGCGCCAGCAGTAAGGGGAAAAACGTAATCGTTCATCACGCCCACATAGGTCATAAAGCGTTCTTGTCATCTTTTTATCCTTACCGTTAATGGTCAGATGGGCTACAGCAAAGCTGATTAATAGACTTTGAGCTTAATGCACGGGCTATACAAGAGGAGCTTTTAAGCCCTGTCTTTTAGTCTAATGAACGGCGCCTTAAATGCTGCTTAAAAATACTTATAAAAAACAATTAAAACAAAACCTTAATTAAAAACACCATATATTTATTGGGTGCTTAAATCGCCGCCAATCTGGTCAGACCAATTTTCCAATAGTGTTATTTCCTGAACCGGGTCGTATCTTTCACCCTACTCGCGTTTAACGCCTAAAACGTTAGATGACGACGGTACATACCTAATAAATAACAGGGGCGATTTTCTCCTATGAATGAAACAACACTTGCTCTCTTGGCTTTCCTGCCACTACTGCTAGCAGGTATTTTGCTTGTTGGGTTTAAAGTACCTGCAAAAATAGCCATGCCTATCGTTTTCTTAACTGCGGCAATCATTGGTCTGACCGTTTGGGAGATGTCGTTTACCCGTGTAGTTGCTTCTACTATTCAAGGGCTTATCCAAACAGCAGGGCTTCTATGGATTATTTTCGGGGCTATCTTGCTGCTTAATACCCTTAAGCACTCGGGCGGCATTACGGCTATCCGCAACGGTTTTTCAGGGATTAGCCCTGACCGCCGGGTTCAAGCGCTGATTGTTGCATGGCTATTTGGCTGCTTTATTGAAGGGGCTTCTGGTTTTGGCACCCCCGCCGCAGTAGCGGCTCCCTTGATGGTTGCTCTTGGCTTCCCAGCGCTGGCAGCGGTTGTCGTGGGTATGATGATCCAGTCAACGCCCGTTTCGTTTGGTGCTGTGGGCACGCCCGTCGTGGTTGGGGTAGGCAGCGGCTTGGATCGCGCCGGCATTACGGCTCAGCTTGAAGCCAATGGCTCGACCTGGAACGAATTTTTCCGACTGATCACCAGCGAAGTCGCTATTACTCACGGCATCGTGGGTATCCTGATGCCCTTGATACTCGTAATCATGATGGTGCGTTTTTTCGGGGCGAACCGTTCCTGGAAGGAGGGCCTTTCGATTACGCCGTTCGCCATCTTTACCGGTATCTGCTTCGTTGTACCGTACATGCTGGTAGGCGTGCTCTTGGGACCTGAATTCCCCTCCATGATTGGTGCCATGGTCGGCCTGGCGATCGTCGTCCCCGCGGCGCGTAAAGGCTTCTTGCTGCCCAAAGATACCTGGGACTTCCCTGAGTCTACTTCCTGGCCGGATGAGTGGATTGGTAACCTGCAGATCAAGCTGGACGATGTGGCTGGAAAGGCCCCGATGTCGACCCTTAAGGGCTGGATTCCTTACGTACTGCTGGCGTTGTTCCTGGTCGCCTCGCGGACCATTGAACCACTGCGTGTGGCACTTACCTCGATCAACCTGAGCTGGAATAATATTCTTGGCGAAGCCGGTGTCAGCGGTGGTGTTCAACCCCTGTATCTGCCGGGCGGCATCATTATCGCGGTGGTATTAATAACTTATTTCCTGCACCGCATGAATCCCCAGAAGATCAGCGCGGCAGTGTCGGAATCCACCAAGACGATTTTCGGCGCCGGTTTCGTGCTGGTGTTCACGGTTCCGATGGTGCGTATCCTGATTAACTCCGGCGTTAACGGGGCTGATTTGGTTTCCATGCCGGTAATGATGGCCCAGGCCGTGGCCAGCGGCGTTGGCGACATCTACCCGTTCTTTGCCCCGGCCGTGGGTGCCATGGGCGCCTTTATTGCAGGCTCCAACACGGTTTCCAACCTGATGCTGGCAGAGTTCCAGTTTAACGTTGCTCAAACCCTGGGGCTATCTACAGCCATGATGGTTGCGCTTCAGGCCGTCGGTGCGGCAGCGGGTAATATGATCGCGATTCATAACGTGGTCGCAGCCTCGGCAACCGTAGGCTTACTTGGCCGCGAAGGCGCGACGATTCGTAAAACGATTATCCCGACCATCTACTACCTGGTGTTTACCGGTATTATCGCGTTAATCGCTTTTTACGTGATTGGAATTACCGATACGCTGATGTAGGCCTAACAAGCTATTGGCATAAAAAACCCCAGACACTGTCTGGGGTTTTTATTGAGCGCCTGTTTATGACATACGGCTAATCGATTCGCTTTAACTCCTTGGCATGCTGCTGGCCTTTGATAACGTAGCTTTGTGCGTTTAGCTTTAAACCTTCTACGGCATCCGCCGAGAGTTCCCGCACTACCCGAGCGGGCGAGCCAACAATCAGGGAGTTGGGGGGAAAAGTGGCGCCTTCTTTAATAAACGCGCCTGCACCTACCAGGCTATTTTCACCAATTACCGCGCCATTGAGCACGACAGCCTGAATACCGATCAGGCAGCCATCGCCCACGGTACAGCCGTGTAGCATTGCTTGGTGGCCGACCGTTACACCTTTACCTACTTTAAGTGGGTAGCCGGGGTCAGCATGCAGTACTGCGCCATCCTGAATATTGCTCTCTTCCCCTATTTCCAGGTGATCGCTGTCACCGCGTAGCACGGCCTGATACCACACGCTTGAACGCGCGCTTAAGGTCACCTGCCCGATCACATCCGCCGTGTCCGCGACATACACGTCTTCGTGTATCGCTGGGCGGTGCTCACCATATTGGTAAATAGCCACATTAACCTCCTGATCATTATTATTAATCGCCTTCTTGGTTAGGCTAACGCCTGTTCCAGCAGTCGGGCAACATGAATAGCTTCTCGGCCACTGCCATCCTTAATCTGGTGGCGGCAGCTGGTACCGTCGGCAACCAGAACAGCGTCTTCTTCAGCTTCACGAATGGCCGGCAGAAGCGAAAGCTCAGCCATTTTAAGCGAGGCCTGGTAATGCTCGGCTTCATAGCCAAAGCTCCCCGCCATACCGCAGCAGGAAGACTCGATGGTTTTGACCTCAAGCCCCGGCACCCAGCGTAGCACCTGTTCGACCGGGCGCAGCGCATCAAAGGCCTTTTGATGACAATGGCCATGCAGCAGGGCCTGCTTATAACCTGAATGTTTGAGTGCCAGCGGCAGCTCACCGGCCTCATGGGCAGTCACCAGAAACTCTTCAAATAAATACGCCGAGTCGGCGAGCGCTCGGGCTTGTTCACCAAACCCATACTGCAGGAACTCATCGCGCATGCTGAAAAGACACGATGGTTCAAGCCCCACGACCGCCACGCCGCGATCGATAAACGGCATCAAGTGATCAAGCGTTCGCCTGGCTTCTGCCTTGGCTTTCTCGAACTGGCCGGAGGATAGATAAGTACGCCCACAGCACAGCGGCCGCTGGCCCTTAGTGACGTTGAGGTGTACCCGATACCCGGCGGCTTCCAGTACGCGCTTAGCGGCTTTGGCGTTGTCGCCTTCCATATAATTATTGAAGGTATCGACAAACAGCAGTACCTCGCGCTCAGCGACTTCGTGACTTGCCGCTTTGTGGTTGCCTGCCAGGAAGTTACCTTTGAAGGCAGGCAGTGCTCGCTCCGGGGCAAAATTGAGCGTCTTTTTGACTCGGTTGGCCAGAAACGGGGTGCGCTCCACATAGTTCATTAAGCCTGAAAAGCGGCTCGCCCACGGCGCATAGCGCGGCATCTCACCGACCATGCGATCACGCAGCGACAGGCCTTTCGCTTTGGCGCGCGCGGTACGCGCTTCAATCTTGAACTTGGCCATATCCACGCCGGTCGGGCATTCGCGTTTACAGCCCTTGCAGGAAACACACAGGTCGAGCGCTTCTTTAACAGCGTCGCTGGCAAGCCCCTCCTCGCCGAGCTGGCCCGAAAGCACCAAGCGCAGCGTATTGGCCCGCCCCCGCGTTAAATGCTGCTCGTCTTTGGTCGCTCGAAAGCTTGGGCACATGGTGCCTGCATCAAACTTGCGACAGTGGCCGTTGTTGTTGCACATTTCGACCGCCATGGCGAGTCCATGGGTAGGATCGCCTGCGGTACCGGGCGGCGTCTGCTCGCCGGTTAACGGGTCGCGCTTTACGTTCCAGGCTGACCAATCAAACACCGGCGTAATCGGAATCGTCTGATACGTTCTGGGGAACCGGAAATAGCGCTCGTCATCCATTTTCGGGGTATCGACGATCTTGCCGGGGTTGAACAGGTTCTGCGGGTCAAACAGCGCCTTGATCTCGCGAAAGGCATTGTTAAGCGTATCGCCAAACTGCCAGGCGACCCATTCGCCACGACAGATGCCGTCGCCGTGTTCACCGGAGTAAGCGCCTTTGTATTCACGCACCAGCGAGGAAGCCAGTTCGGCGATCTCGCGCATTTTTTCAGCGCCATCGCGGCGCATGTCCAGAATCGGCCGTACGTGCAACGTACCCACGCCGGCATGGGCATACCAGGTCCCTTCGGTGCCGTAGCGGTTGAACACCTCGGTAAGCTTGTCCGTGTACTCGGCCAGATGTTCAAGAGGCACGGCGCAGTCTTCAATAAACGAGACCGGCTTGCCGTCGCCCTTCATGCTCATCATGATATTGAGCCCCGCCTTGCGCACATCCCAAAGCGCTTTCTGCTCCTTTGCTTCGGGCATATTCACCACGCTACCCGGCAGCCCCAAATCACCCATTAACTCGTTAAGCGCGCTCAGCGCCGCCAGTTGCTCGGCGTGATCGTGACCGGCAAACTCCACCAGCAAGATGGCTTCGGGCTTGCCGATTAGAGCTTTCTCTATCACCGGACGAAACGCGGGGTTTTCAAGGGCAAGCTCAATCATGGTTTTATCGACCAGCTCGACCGCCATGGGGCCGAGCTTGACGATATGCTGGGTTAAATCCATCGCCTGATAGAAGGT
Source organism: Halomonas colorata (assembly GCF_014897985.1). Taxonomy (GTDB): domain Bacteria; phylum Pseudomonadota; class Gammaproteobacteria; order Pseudomonadales; family Halomonadaceae; genus Vreelandella; species Vreelandella colorata. The sequence continues at coordinate 14,645 of NZ_JABUZA010000052.1, read as the reverse complement.
GGGAAAATTCACCACGCCCAGCACCTTTTGGCTGGGTAGCGGGGAAAGCCGCAGCTTGATGCGGCTACTTACCCCAAGCGTGCCTTCCGAGCCAATCAGCAGGTGAGCTAAATTTAATCGGCCCTCGGGGTCATAAGGGATGGGGTTCTGGCAGTCGAACAGATCCAGGTTATAACCCCCGACACGGCGCAGCACTTTAGGAAAATGCTCGCGAATCTCCGGGCTGACGCGCTCGGCAATCGCCTTGACCTTTTGGGCGAGCTGCTGCTCCCGAGAGCCCTCGGCCAGGCTATCTACAAAGCTAAACCGTGCTTCAAAGCCATCGGCGAGTATCGCGTCGATGCCCATTACGTTATGCACCATATTGCCGTAATAGATCGAGCGCGATCCGCAGGAGTTATTGCCGGCCATGCCGCCGATGGTGCACTGGGCGCTGGTCGAAACATCCACCGGGTACCAGAGCCCGTAAGGCTTTAGCCAGGCGTTGAGGTGATCAAGCACCATGCCGGGCTCCACCACCACCGTCTGCGCTTCAGCGTCGAACTCGATGATCTGGTTAAGCCAGCGCGTGGTGTCGATAACCAGCGCCTCGCCGACCGTCTGGCCACACTGGCTAGTGCCTGCACCGCGCGCCAGCACCGGCACACGGGCATCACGGGCGATATCCAGAGCAATCTTGAGATCCTCCTGGTGGCGGGGGATCACCACGCCCACCGGAGTAACCTGATAGATCGAGGCGTCGGTGGCATAGCGCCCCCGGGTTGCCTGATCAAACAACACGTCGCCTGCCATTTCCCGGCTTAAGCGCGCCGCCAGCTCCCCGACGGGTTTAATTCTGGCGTCGCGCAATGGGGGCTGTTTCGTCAGTGATGTCATGTGACTCTCCCCATCATTAACGCTCTGAAGTGCCTGTGCTAAGCGGATTGTTGGCAAAGTAGTCCAGAGCAGCCGTGACGCCACTGCCCTGTAAGTTAACGTCCGCAAGCTTCATCCCGGCTTCACAGCCGCCCAGCGTGGCAATCAGGGTAAGATCATTGCAGTCGCCCAGGTGGCCGATGCGGAACATCTTGCCTTTGGCCTTGCCCAGCCCCATGCCTAGCGACAAATCAAAGCGCTCGTAGATAATCTTGCGAATCTCATCGGCATCGACTCCTTCAGGCATCACGACACCCGTGAGTACAGGGGAATAAAGCGCCGGATCCTGACACTGAATTTCCAGCCCCCAGGCCTCGACCGCCGTACGCACGCCAGCGGCCCAGCGCTGATGGCGCGCCAGCACGTGGTCAATGCCTTCATCCAGCAGCATATCCAGCGCTTCATTGAGGCCATACAGCAGGTTAGTACTGGGCGTATACGGCCAGTAGCCCTTCTGGTTGGCTTCCAGAATTTCATCCCAAGCCCAGAAACTTCTGGGAAGCTTGGCCTCCCGGCTAACTTCAATCGCCTTGGGTGAAAGCGCGTTAAAGCTAATCCCCGGCGGCAGCATCAGCCCCTTTTGTGAGCCGGATACGGTGACATCCACGCCCCACTCATCGTGGCAATAGTCGGCGCTGGCAAGTCCGGAAATGGTATCCACGATAAGAAGCGCCGGGTGCCCGGCGGCATCGATAGCGCGGCGCACGGCTGCGATATCGCTGGTTACCCCGGTTGAGGTTTCGTTATGCACTACACACACCGCTTTAATGGCGTGTTCGGGGTCATTGGTGAGGCGTTCCTGGATCATGTCGGCCTGAACGCCTTGACGCCAGCCCTCATAACCCGGCAGGCCGATAAACTCAGGCACAAGACTCAGGCGCAGCGCCATTTTCTGCCATAGCGTGGCAAAGTGGCCGGTCTCGAACATCAACACCTGATCGCCCGGCGACATGGTGTTAGCGAGTGCTGCTTCCCAGGCGCCGGTACCCGAGGCCGGATAGATAATCACCGGGTGCTCTGTTTTAAAGACCTTTTTAACCTTGGACAGTAGCTCCAGCCCCAAGGCGCCAAATTCAGGCCCACGGTGGTCAATGGTGGGTAGACTCATTGCGCGCAATATGCGGTCTGGCACCGGTGATGGGCCTGGGATCTGCAGAAAATGACGGCCGGATGGGTGAAAGTCGAGTTTCAGCATGGTGTGTGCCTCTTGTTATTGTTGCCGGTTAAAGCCTGAAAAAATGGATAATGAATGCATTTATGGGTTTTAAAAAAACCTACCTGATGCAGCCCTCAGCCCGCAGGTAGCTTAGTTCGTCATCAGCAAAGCCCATTCCCTCAAGCACCTCATCGGTATGCTGCGCAAACAGCGGTGCTGCGCTGCGTATTGTCGAAGGCGTCAGGGAGAACTTGCTGGGAAAGCCGATGGTTTTCATTTTGCCCATTACCGGGTGTTCCATCTCTTCCACCATGCCGCGGGCCAGATAGTGCTCATCGGCCATGGCATCGGCGAAATTATTGATAGGCCCGGCAGGCACGCCAGCGCTATCGCAAAGCGTTAACCACTCATCCACGCTTGCCTCGGCCATCAACTCTTCGAGCAGCGCTTCCAGCTCATCAACGTGCTGGCCACGGTCGTGGTTGGTGATAAAGCGCGGGTCTTCCATCAAGGCTTCACGCTTCAATACGTCGCGGCAAAACCGCTCCCAGGTACGCTGGTTGGCGCAGCCCAGCATCAAATACCCGTCGCGCGCTTTTACCGCCTGATAAGGTGCCGATACCCGGTGGCGCCATCCAGTCGGGCCCGGCACCGTGCCCTCAGAAAAGTACGCCGCCGCTTCCCAGGTAAACCAAGGCAAGCCACACTCGGTAATCGCAATATCAATATGCTGGCCTTCACCGGTGGTCATCTTATGAATATGCGCCGCGAGTATTGAGTAGACCGCGGTGATGCCCGCCCCGATATCGTAAACCGCAATCCCGGTTTTCAGCGGACGCCTTCCCTCCTCGCCGGTCATCGACATCAGTCCGGTCATGCCCTGGGCTACTAGATCGAACCCACCTTTATGGCTGTAGGGGCCGGTCTGGCCATAACCTGAAATCGAGCAGTAAACGATACCGGGGTTGATGGCTTTGATGGTGTCGTAATCGATCGCCAGCGATTTAGTAACGCCTGGCCGGTAGTTCTCGACGATTACATCGGCATCACCCGCCAGGCGGTAGAATATCTGCCTTGCCCGTTCGTCCTTGAGATTGAGTGAAATGCTTTTTTTATTGCGATTGATCTGCGAAAAGCAGGTGGATTCCCCATTCACATAAGGTCCCATCTGGCGGCTATCATCACCGCCGTTGAGCTTTTCAACCTTGATGACCTCAGCGCCCATATCGGCCAGCACCATGGTGCAGTAAGGCCCTGCCATGATTTGGGAGACGTCCAGCACTTTTATATTTTGTAAGGGAAGCATATGCCTTCCTCCTTCTTGTTTAGCGGCCCGTCCACTCAAACGACGTTTTATTGACGAACTTACCCACGGCAGCGGCAAAGTCGCGGCTCATATAGCAGGTCGTTACCCAGTCATCGCTGGCATCCGCTTCAAGCCTTCGCTGCTCAAGCGCACGGTTGATCAATGCTTTGCTGGCCTGCAGGGTAAGCGGCGCCCGCTTGGCAAAGTCTGCTGCGAGCTTGGCGACGTCAGCGTAAATGGTCTCGGCGGCAAAGACGTGGTTCACAAGCCCGGTGGCGTGCGCTTCTTCAGCGCCAAATAGCCGCGCCATCATCAGCACTTCCTTGGTGCGAGCCACGCCGACCATGTCGATCAGGCGTGATACGTTATTGATCGACAGCGTATTGCCCAAAGTCTTGGCGATGGGCACCCCGAACTTCATGGTCGAGGTGGCGTAGCGGAAGTCGCATACCAGGGCAAGCGCGGCACCGCCACCCACGCAGGCCCCTTCAATCAACGCCAGGGTCGGCTTGGGGAAGCGCTCGAGCTTGCCCACCACCTGATCGATCCGGCGTTCATAGCCGATGGCATCGTCAGGCTTTGAAAAGTTGGCAAACTGGGTAATATCCGTGCCCGCAACAAACGCCTCGCCGCCTACCCCGTGAAGCACCACGGCGTGAACCTCGTCATCACCCGCCAGAACATCGCAGTAGTGTTCCAGGGCGTTGTACATCTCCCAGGTCATTGCATTGCGGCTTTGCGGGCGGTTAAAACCGATCCAGGCAACACCGTCGCGAATTTCAAAATGCACGCTGTCGGTTAGCGGTGAATCATGTGAATCTTTCATAAATGACTCCCTTAGCCGTAGATAAAGTTAACCAGCGCCAGTGCAAACGCGGGGATATAGGTGTTGATCATCAAAATCGTGAACAGCACCGCGATAAACCACAGGTTGGTTTTGGACGTCGCCCAGATATCCGATTTGGCAATCGAGCATGCGGCAATTAGTACGCTGGCCACGGGCGGCGTCTGCTGTCCAATCGCCAGGTTCAGCGTGACAATCAAGCCAAAGTGCAGCGGATCGATACCCACTTCCAGGACAAGCGGCAGCACGATAGGCACGACCAGAATAATCGCCGCGGCCGAGTGCAGGAAAATTCCCAAAATCAGGAAGATGACGTTCAAAAGGGCCAGAATGACGTATTTGTTATCCGTCAGATCGCTGATCTGCATGGCAATTTCCTGGGGCACGCGGGTCTCGGTGAGATAGCTGCCCACCACCGCAGAAGCCGCCACCAGCAGCATTACTACCGCCGTTTGCACACCAGCACTTTTGCACGAGTCGATAAAGTTTTTGATCGTAAACTCGCGATACACCACCGCACTGATAAAGATCGCCACGCACACAGCAAGGGCCGCGCCTTCGGTTGCCGTCACAAAGCCACCAAAAATTCCGCCCAGGATAATGACGGGAATCAGCAGCGCCCAAACCGCTTCCTTCAGGGCTTTCCAGAGTACAGATACCCGGAAACGCCCTTCAGAAGGAAAGTTGTATTTTCGGGCAAGGTAGTAACACATGGCGGCTAGCCCCATGGCGCCTAAAAGCCCAGGAAAAATACCCGCCACAAACATCTGTACCACGGACTCACCGGACATCACCGCGTACAGGATCATGGGAATCGACGGCGGCAAAATGATCGCAAGGCTCGCCGCGGATGAAGAGATGGAGGCGGCAAACTCTTTCGAGTAGCCCTTTTTACGCATGGCCGGAATCAGGATACTGCCGATCGCCGACACCCCCGCCACCGATGACCCCGAGATTTCAGCGAAAAATACCGAAGCTCCAATAGTCACCATGGAAAGCCCGCCCTTGATAAACCCGACCATGGCCATGGCCATGGCCAAATCGATCAAACGCCGCGAGATACTCGATGCATTCATGATCGCACCGGCCAGGATAAACAGCGGAATGGCGATCAGGGGAAAGTTCGTGGCCCCCTCGAACATAGTCATGCCGACCGTCGGCATCGCCATGCTGCCGTAGGTCATAAAGGTGGCAATGGTGCCGACTAACGCCAGGGCAACGGCCACCGGCACATTGATCAGAATCAGCACGATCAATGCGATGAAGATATACAGTATGGTCATGCTGGCTACTTACCCTCGCTGTTGAGTGCTGACGGCTTCGACTTCTTCGGCATCGATACCAGCTTCTTCCAGTTCGTGATCGATAAACCCTTTGCCGCGAGCGCTTTTCAGCACGTCAGGTAAGCGCAGCAGTTCAGCGATAATGAATAGTACAGAAGCTACGGGAATGGCCGATTGGGTAAGCTGCATGGAGATGGACGGCAGGCTGACCATATTGACGCCTTCAAGAATCAGCATTACCTGGTAGCTTGCCAGACCAAGAAATATGAAAAAGCCGATGGTGATGGCCTCAGCCAGTAAGGCAATCGGCACGCGGATCGACGGCGGGCACATATTCAATACGCTTGGGCAGGTAATATGCGCCCCCTTGGCGGCTGCCAGTGCCGTTCCGTAGTACGTCACCCATGCCAGCAGCACGGCAGCCAGCTCGTCGTACCAGCTCAATGGGAAGCCGAGATAGCGCGTAACGAATCCGATAGTGACAACGCCTGCCAGGGCAATAACCAAGACCACCACAATCCCCTCAAGAAACGAGAAATAGGCGTTCTTGAACTTGGTATAAGCACTCATTAAAACCTCCAGAACGTTGAGGCGCCCCTGTACGCAGGCATTGCGCCTCTAAGAGACGGTTAACTGGCTTAGTCGCGTAGCCCAGCTACCGTATCGATAAGTTCCTGACCACCGTCGACATCGTTGGCAAACTTGTCATAAATGGCCTGAGAGGCTTCAACAAAGGCGTCGAAGTCGACTTCATTCACTTCCATGCCTTCATCACGCATTTTTACCAACGTCTCTTCATCCAGGCGCAAACCCTCTTCAAGAGCGAAGTCTTCCATTTCCAAGGCGACTTCCTCGAGCACTGTGCGCACTTCTTCAGGCAGGCGATTCCAGCTGGCACCCGCGGTCAGATAAGCGGGCGTATAGACGTGATTGGATAAGGAGAGATAGTCCTGAACTTCCTGAAAACGCGAAGAATAGGTTTGAATCAGGGGGGTTTCCTGACCATCCATTGCGCCGGTTTGCAGCGCCACGAACACTTCAGAAAGCGACATTGGCGAAGGAGCGGCACCGTAGCTTCTGAACATCTCAATACGCCATACGCCGCTTGGCGTACGCAGCTTGATGCCTTCCAGGTCCTCCGGCACGACAATAGGTCTTACGTTGTTGGTGATCTGACGAAAACCGTTTTCCCATACCCCGATAATTTTAAAACCGCGCGCTTCAGCTGCTTCATAAAGCGGCCCACGGACGACTTCATCGCGAACCCGCTTCATGTGTTCACGGTCTTTGATCAGGTAGGGCATTTCAAATAACGCAAACTGATCGGATTCAGAGCTCATTACCGTCGAGGGAATCGACAGGTCCAAAGACCCCAACCGCAAGCGGCGCATCATCGACTCGTCGCTTCCCAACTGGCTATTACCGTACACATTCACTTCAGCCACGCCGTCCAAGCGTTCATTGGCAAGCTCGGCGAAGCGATTAGCAGTAATTTCAAACAGCGAACCAGGGCCACCCACATGGCCCAGCCGCACTTCCGTATTGGCATTCGCCGCAGAGGCCTGTAAGCCAATCGCCACGGCAACGGTCAAAATTGTTGTTTTGAAAAATTTCATAGAGCACTCCAAGAGAAACTTATTGTTGTTGGATCGTTGCCACCGGGGCTTGTGGCCCGATGAACCTTGCACGCTCATTCAGTTGTCGCATCCCTGCGACGCGTACACCGCTCCTGTGCACTCATTCAATTTGAATTCAAAATTCAAAATTAGGTATTAAACTTTCGTATTGATCGAAAGTCGTGCTTCACAGCCGTTTGATTTACAAGCAATCATCTGTAGGCGATAAGCGTAAAAACTGTCAGCCATAAAAAAAGCGCCTGCGTTGAGGCGCTTTTGTTGATAACCCTACAAAGGAATACGTTAATCAAGCGTAGGCTCAAGCCCCCACTTGAACCCTGCGGCCTCAATACCGGCAATGGCGGCCTGCTGATCTTCGCTTGACGATGCCCCACTGATGCCTACGGCACCAATCACGCAGTCCTTATCATCAAGAATGAGTACACCACCGGCCACAGGGGTAAACCGACCTTGAGAAGCGGCCGCTACGCTGGCTAGAAAGGCCGGTCGCTCTTGATTGCGCTCCCCTGTCACGCCGCTGGCAACACCAATGCCTAGCGCGGCATAGGCTTTGCCTTGCGCCACGGCGTAGCGCAACGGCGCGCATCCATCTTCACGCTCAGCCACCACGACGTGGCCGCCACCATCCAGCACCACGATGGTCAATGGCGTAAGGTCAGCTTCCCGGGCTTGGGTAATCGCCCCTTCCGCCATTGCTCGGGCCTGGGCTCGGGTTAACTGCACGCTTGCAAGATATACGTTACCTACCATTGATAGCTCCTTGTTATCCTTGTTAAATGCTAATTTCTCCTAATATCAGGAGAGGTCGAATACGCTTCACCAACATTTTTTTTATACCCTGGTTAATATTGAATTCATAATTACTTTTGCAGATCATAGGTAGACTCGCCACTATACCAAGCGGGAAGACAGCTAAATTTTATTAGCACCATGCAAAAGTACTGTACAAAGCTTGGTAGGATCGCCAGGTGGATGACCGAGAAGGAAGAGAACAATGACGAAGATACTGCAGCGCAATTTATATCGCGAAGTCGCCGACCGTATTGGCGATCTTATCGAGCATGGCGAGCTGTCGCCTGGCGAGCGGATATCAGAAAAACAGCTGTGTGAAAAATTTGGCGTTTCGCGCACTCCCCTGAGAGAAGCACTCAAGGTGCTGGCGACCGAAGGCCTGATTGAGCTGCTGCCCAACCGCGGCGCCCGGGTGGTTCGCCTAACCTTCAAGAAGGTCAAGGACACTTACGATCTTATGGCGGCGCTGGAAGGTTTATCCGGCGAACTGGCCTGCCAGCATATCACCGACAAGGAAATTACCGCCATTCGCAAGCTGCACAACAACATGCTCGAACACTATCATCAGCATGATTTAAAAGCCTATTTTGAGCTTAATCGGCAGATCCATGAAGGTATTTTGGCCGCCTCTAAAAACGAAGTGCTTCAGGAGATGTACAGCAATCTTAGTCAGCGCGTAAAACGCGTGCGCTACTCGAAAAAGATGACCCAGGCGTTTTGGGATCAGGCGGTCAAGGATCATGAAAACATGATCAATGCGCTGGAAAAGCGCGATAGCCAGCTGCTCGGCCAGATTCTGCGCGACCACCTGTGCAATAAGCTTGAAGTGGCGACGTTAGCTGGGGTGATCGAAGATGAAGCGCCTGATGAAGGGCATAGCGTTGTTAACGCATAAACGTGCTACCAGGGTTCCATACGCATCGCGGAGCGCTCCAGGCGCTCGCTTTCTGCCTCCAGCTCACGCAAAAGCTCGGTAATGCTGGTGAGATGCTCAAGCGCGACCTGGCGTGCCTGCTCGGCATCGCCGGATACCACGGCATCGTGAAGCTTTGCATGCTGGCGGTTGATCATCTCGCGCGGGCCCTCGCGATGATAAAGGTGCTTGACGGAAGCAAACACCGAGCTCAGCAGCAGATCGGTCAGGCTTTGTAGCGTATGCACCAGCACGGGGTTGTGGGACGCCTGGGAAACTGCCAAATGAAACGCGTGGTCCAGCCGCGCCAGACGCTCCACATCGATAGGATCTGAATGCTCGGCATAATCCGCCATTTCCCGGTAGCGTCTAGTAATCAGCACGCGATCCATGGACGTGCCTCGCCTGGCGGCCAAAAACGCCGACTCGCCTTCCAGCAGAGCGCGCACTTCGAGTAAATCAAACAGCGTGCGCGGATGGTCATGAAACAGGTGCATCAGCGGGCTTTTATCCTGCATGGGCAGAAGCGACGCCACGGTTGAACCGTGGCCCTGGCGCGTTTCGATCATCCCTCTACTACGCAAAATCCGTAGGCCTTCACGTAGCGAGGCGCGTGACACCTTGAGCCGCTCGCACAGCCGCCTTTCTGACGGCAACAGCTGTCCAGGGCGAAAAACACCCTCCAGAATCAAACGCTCCAGCCGGGCCGCTACGTTTTCAGGCGTACGCCTGCCCATGGACATGTCTTCACTGGAAAAGCCCATGCTCGTTCCTTTCAAAAGCCCACCTAGATGATCCATAAGATAAACCTCATCGTACCGTAACTATCAAGCTCAACATTGCATGATTATCGACCAATTACTGGTCTGACCATTGCACCACACTCTGGACAGGCATACAAAAACAGCTCAGATTGACCCATGCTTGATTGACCGTGCGGTTACCTTAAACGATAAAAAACCTGGGATGTTGTGATGAATATCCTCTTTGATGAGCGTCTTGATGGCGAGCTTGCCCGCCGTGATAAAACCGAGGTTTTAACCGATATACAGCAGGCAGTGCCGACCCTGACCCTGCTCCACCGTGAAGAAGATCTGCGCCCCTTCGAGTGCGATGGCTTGGCCGCTTACCGGGTATTGCCCATGCTGGTAGCGCTGCCCGAAAACCTTGACCAGGTCGAAGCCCTGTTAAAACGCTGCCACGCATTAGACGTACCAGTGGTGACGCGAGGTGCGGGAACCGGCCTTTCCGGCGGCGCGCTGCCGCTTGAGCAGGGCGTACTGCTTGTGATGTCGCGGTTTAACAAGATACTGAGCGTTGACCCTGATGCACGCATGGCCCGCGTGCAGCCTGGGGTGCGCAATCTGGCCATTTCCGAGGCGGCCGCGCCTTACGGGCTTTACTACGCCCCCGACCCGTCATCGCAAATTGCCTGCTCGATTGGCGGCAACGTGGCGGAAAACGCCGGCGGCGTACACTGCCTTAAATACGGTCTGACCGTACACAACGTACTGCGCGTTGATGTGCTGACCATTGAAGGTGAGCGCATGACGCTGGGCGCCGAATCGCTGGATGCGCCGGGTTTTGATCTGCTCGCACTGATGAACGGCTCAGAAGGCATGCTGGGTGTGGTCACCGAAATTACCGTCAAGCTGCTGCCCAAACCGGAGACCGCCAAAGTCTTGATGGCAAGCTTTGACGACGTTGAAAAAGCCGGCCGCGCGGTGGGCGATATTATTGCGGCGGGCATTATCCCAGGCGGCCTGGAAATGATGGATAAGCTTGCCATCAAGGCCGCTGAAGATTTTGTCAAAGCGGGCTACCCGCTGGACGCCGAGGCGATTTTACTGTGCGAGCTTGATGGCGTTGAAGCGGACGTAGATGACGACTGCGAGACGGTACGCCGAGTGCTCGAAAAAGCCGGTGCCACGCAGATTCAGCAGGCCCGTGATGAGCTGGAGCGCGCCAAGTTCTGGGCCGGGCGCAAAAATGCCTTTCCGGCGGTTGGTCGCATGTCGCCTGATTACTACTGCATGGACGGTACGATTCCCCGCTGCGAACTTCCCCGCGTGCTCAAGGGCATCGCGGCGCTTTCTGAACAGAGCGGCCTGGCGGTAGCCAACGTCTTTCACGCCGGTGATGGCAATATGCACCCCCTGATTTTGTTCGATGCCAATAAAGAGGGTGAGCTGGCACTGGCCGAAGAGGTAGGCGGCAAGATTCTGGAGCTGTGCGTGGCCGCTGGTGGTTCGATTACCGGCGAGCATGGCGTAGGGCGCGAAAAGATCAACCAGATGTGCAGTCAGTTCCAGGCGGATGAGATCAGCATTTTCCATGCGCTAAAAGCCGCGTTTGATCCCAAGCGACTGCTTAACCCAGGAAAAAACATCCCCACACTGGCCCGCTGTGCTGAATTTGGCGCTATGCATGTCCATAACAATGAATTGCCGCATCCAGAGCTACCGCGCTTTTGATGATAAATCGAACAAGGCAAACACCAGGAAAGACCATGACTGATTTAGCGATTCACGCCGCCGACCGCGATATTTCTGAGCGCCTGTGTGAGCAGGTGCGTACGGCTTATGAAAAACGCACGCCGCTACGCCTTGTGGGCGGCGATACCCGCGCATTTTATGGCCGCCCGGTAGAAGGCCAGCCGCTTTGCATAGCCGAACACAGCGGCATTGTGTCTTACGACCCGGTTGAGCTTGTGGTAACAGTACGCGCCGGTACGCGATTAAGCGCGCTGCAGAAAGCCCTGGCCGAACACCATCAGATGCTTGCCTTTGAACCGCCAAGTTTCGGTGAGAACAGCACCATCGGCGGCGCGGTGGCGACCGGCCTTTCCGGGCCTCGCCGCCCCTGGGCGGGTGCAGCGCGTGACTTTGTGCTTGGCACGCGAGTAATTACTCAGGAAGGCAAGCTGCTGCGCTTTGGCGGCGAAGTCATGAAAAACGTGGCGGGCTACGACCTTTCCCGCTTAATGGCTGGCGCCCAGGGAACGCTTGGCGTGCTTGCGGATATTTCGTTTAAAGTGTTGCCGATTCCGACAGCAAACCACTGCTTGCGTCTACCCATGGGCCTAGAAGATGCTTTGAATAAACTGGCGGAACTGGGTCGTTTGCCATTACCCATCACCGCGGCCGCCTGGCATGCAGGCGAGCTTTATATTCGCCTGGAAGGCGGCAACAGCTCGGTAAAAGCGACCCAGGAGCGCTTGGGCGGCGAACCACTGGAAGCCAGTTTCTGGCGTTCGCTTGCCAATCAAACCCATGGATTTTTTCATCTTGAGGATGGTAAGGCGCTTTGGCGACTGTCGCTACCCACGCATACCGCGCCGCTTGCGCTGGATATTCCCGAAGCCGATATCTTCTACGACTGGGGTGGCAGCCAGCGTTGGGTAAAAACCACGCTTGATGCAGCAATACTACGCAACGCGTGCCAGGCCGCCGGTGGGCACGCCACCTGCTATACGCCGCAAACGCAGGGTGGAGCGGCAGAGCCGTTTACCCCGTTAAACAGCGTGGTTGAAAAATATCACCGCAATTTAAAAGCGGAGCTGGATGTTCACGGCATTTTCAACCCCGGTCGTCTTTACGCGGCGTTTTAATCAGGAGAGCTGATATGCAAACGCATTTTACCGATGCAGATCGTCAAAAGCCGCATATTCAGGAAGCGGAGCGTATTTTGCGCACCTGCGTCCACTGCGGCTTCTGTAACGCCACCTGCCCCACCTACCAGTTGCTGGGTGATGAGCGTGACGGCCCTCGCGGGCGCATCTACCTGATGAAGGAGCTGCTGGAAAGCCGTGACGAAGATGACCAGGTCACCGCAGAAACCCGGCTGCATCTGGACCGCTGTCTGACCTGCCAGAACTGTGAAACCACCTGTCCGTCTGGGGTCGAGTACCACAAGCTTTTGAATATCGGCCGCGCGGAAATTGAGCGCCGTGTACCGCGCCCGCCGGCCGACCGCGCCCAGCGCTATGCGTTGCGCAAAATGATGGTGGAACCCAAGCGTTTTCAAACGCTGTTAAAACTGGGACTCACGTTCAAACCATTGGTGCCGAGCAAGCTGCGCAACAAGATGCCTGCAGCGCCGGTCAATGCGGGCAAGCGGCCTGATAGTAAACTGCATACTCGCAAAATGCTGATTTTAGAAGGCTGTGTACAACCTGGACTGTCACCCAATACCAACGCCGCGACAGCACGCCTGCTGGATCGCCTGGGTATTAGCCTGACGCCAGTGGCGGAGGCCGGCTGTTGCGGGGCGATTGATTTTCACCTTAACGCCCAAGATGACGGCCGCGCCCGCATGCGCGCCAACATCGATGCCTGGTGGCCGCATATCGAACAGGGCGCCGAGGCGATTGTACAAACCGCTAGCGGCTGCGGAGCGTTTATCAAAGAGTATGGCTATATGCTCAAAGATGACCCGCACTACGCTGAAAAGGCCAAGAAGATCAGCGCGCTGGCAAAAGATATCGTCGAGATTCTGCGTGAGGAGCCCTTAGAAGCACTACAGGTTAAAGAGACCCAACGCTTGGCCTTCCATTGCCCGTGCACACTGCAGCACGCCCAGAAGCTTAACGGCGCGGTAGAAGGCGTATTGATCAAGCTGGGTTTTTCGCTGACACCCGTGCAGGATGCGCACCTCTGCTGCGGGTCCGCAGGTACTTACTCCATCACCCAGCCAGAGCTTGCCACCCAATTGCGCGATAATAAGCTGGCGGCGTTGGAAGCGGGCAATCCAGAGCTTATAGTAACCGCTAATATTGGCTGCCAAACGCACTTAGCGGGGGCGAGTCGTACGCCAGTGCGCCACTGGGTTGAGGTCGTGGACGCGGCACTGATGACTCACTGATCTTCCTGCTGCGCCCACCAACCGGCGCAGCAATTACCATCCTGTTGATAAAAAAAGGACCTGATATGCAAACTAAAGCCGTACTTGTTCAAGCGGATATCACGAAAATTCTTGAGGCCGCCCAGAAAGAAGCTAACAGCAACAGCTGGCCGGTCACAATTGCAATCACCGATGACGGCGGCCATCTGCTCGCCCTTAGCCGCCTGGACGGCGCGGCGCCCTTTAGCGCCGAAATCGCCACGCACAAGGCACGCAATGCCGCCCTGGGCCGTAAAGAAACCCAAGTGTTCGAAGAGATGATTAACGGCGGCCGTACAGCGTTTGTGTCCGCCCCCTTCTCAGGCCTGCTATCCGGTGGCGTACCCATCATCGTTGACGGTCAGGTAATCGGCGCAGTGGGCATTTCTGGCGTAAAACCCGACCAGGACGTGCAGATTGCCAAAGCAGGCATTAGCGCGGTTGCCTAACTGGCTTAAAAACTAGCGCACATACGAAAAAACCCCGGATCAAAGATCCGGGGTTTTTAGAATTCGTCGGTATAAAACCGAAAATAATTATACCCGTACACTTAAAATTTCAGTGCGTAAAATAAACGCTAGTGCTTAATGGCGGACCGGACGAGACTCGAACTCGCGACCTCCGGCGTGACAGGCCGGCATTCTAACCAACTGAACTACCGGTCCGCTGTTGCATCATGCTGATGTTACTTTGGTACTGCTTTACGTTTCCAGGCCATCTTTCGATGGTGGGTGGTACTGGGTTCGAACCAGTGACCCCCAGCTTGTAAGGCTGGTGCTCTCCCAACTGAGCTAACCACCCAGGGTGTTGATCTTTAATCAACCAATCTGCAAGTTATCGTGGCGGACCGGACGAGACTCGAACTCGCGACCTCCGGCGTGACAGGCCGGCATTCTAACCAACTGAACTACCGGTCCG
>NZ_JABUZA010000051.1 GCF_014897985.1 Halomonas colorata | reverse complement strand
ACGGGGACGGCTCATGGATCCTCCTAGGTACCTTTAGTATAAGGCCTAGAGGTGTCTACGAAACCCGGGGCGATTCAGTTATAAGACAAAGATACCAACAAAATTTTTATGACATAATACTCATAATGGAGAATTCAAACCAAGAAAATAAGAGAGACAAAAAAGATTATCGTATCGAGCAATTAAACTGGGTAATGGCACATGACTATCAAATTACTGAAAAAGAAGGAATTTCATTAATTACTTACCCTCAAGGTTGTGTCTACCGCGGCATAACCGAAAACTTACTGACTACTCATAAAATCCCTTACAAAACCGCTTACACCAGCACAAGCTTATTGGGGCTTTTATCCGCAGTCGAAGCAGGACTTGGCATTACCGTGATGGCAGGCTCCATGGTTCCGAGCAGATTAAGAGCCACCTCGACAACCTCTATGCTTCCTCAGCTCGGCACTGTTTGCATTGGCTTATACTATAAACAAACTGAAATAAGTGCTGCTGCGCAAAGAGTTGTAGAGTTTCTACGTTCAGGTATAGAAAATTTAGAAAAAATTGAATCATGAATCCAGGATGAAAGAAGGGGGAATTCAAACTCCCCCTTTCTTACCGATCAACTTATTTGATGATGTTGTGCTCTGGGCCATAGGGGAAGCCGGTAATATTGTCCGCGCCGCTCTCTTTCACTACCAGGATATCGTGTTCGCGATAGCCGCCAGCACCCGCCTGACCTTCCGGCACCATGATCATAGGTTCCATGGAAACCACCATGCCCGGCTCAAGCACCGTATCGATATCTTCGCGTAACTCGAGGCCCGCCTCACGCCCATAATAGTGGCTTAACGTGCCGAAGGAGTGGCCGTAACCGAAAGTGCGGAACTTGAGTAGGTCATGCCGGGCGAAGATCTCATTGAGCTCGTGGGCAATATCACTGCAGCGGGCGCCCGGCTTGATTAGCTCCTGACCGCGGCGATGTACCTCGCAATTCACTTCCCATAACCGTAGATGCTCGTCGGAAGCGTAATCGCAGAACAGGGTACGTTCGAGCGCCGTGTAATAGCCAGAGATCATCGAGAAAGTGTTCAGGCTCAGAATATCGCCGGATTGCACCTTGCGGCTGGTCACTGGGTTGTGAGCGCCATCGGTATTGATGCCGGACTGAAACCATACCCACGTATCCATCAGCTCGCTATTAGGGTAAGTCTTGGCAATTTCTCGCACCATTGCTTGTTGGCCCGCTAGAGTCACTTCGTATTCCGGCACACCAGCAACGATAGCGTTGCGCACCGCCACGCCACCTACGTCGGCCACTCGAGCGCCTTGGCGGATCAGTGCGATTTCTTCTGCAGACTTGATCATTCGCATTTGCATGGTAGGCACGCCGATATCGGTGAACTCCACGTTGCCCAGTGCATCTTTCAGTTTCCGCTGATTCTGCAGAGTCAGGTGATCATACTCCACTCCGATACGCTGCTTACCCTCACAAAGCTGCTTGATAGCTTTAAAGAAATTATCCTTTTGCCAATCGGTATAGACGATATTGTCGCCCAGCCGATTACGACGATAGGGCTGACCTCCATCGATATTAGCGGTGACAGTTGTAAATTTTTCTTGGGTTATCACCAAGCCATAGTCACGACCAAACTTACAATAAACAAAGTCACTATAATAATTAATGTTATGGTAAGAAGTTAAAATCACGGCATCGAGGTTATTCTTTGCCATATATTTTCTCAACTTCTCTAGGCGCCCGCGCATTTCAACGTCGGAAAAAGTCGGAATAACTTTTTCGCCGTTAGGAATTTCGATCAATGAAGGAAGTTGCATAATTTTTTATTCCTCGTTAGCCCAAGATTTACTTTATTTTTCATAGCTTTAAATTATCTATAGCCATGACCTGCGGTTACCCGTTGGTAAATCGACTATGATCGCGAATGCCGCAAACGGCCAATGACTAGTACAAATATCAAGATTGATAAAAGAAATAGCTTTTTATATTTTTTCCAGTCCTCCTCACATTGAACATTTAACGTCATTCACAAGAGGGTATTCACCACTTCTGAATTGGAGGCCATGTTGATTTTTTGCATCGCTCGTTTCGAGCTAATTTCGCTTACCAGGACAGGAAGCGACCTGTTTTTTGAGTTTCTAGGTGTAGGGTCACGGAGTGTAATGGTTTATGGTATGAACCCTTGTCCGTGGAGGACCCATGGCTCAAGTACTTCATTAACGCGCCACGACCACGCACGCTATCCGAGAAGACATACAGCGATTGACGAATTAGGTCGCGGCGTTGAGCCGACGCTATGGCATTAACCCCAAAACCGTACGCAAGTGGCGCAGCCGGGCGTCTGTCGAGGACGAAAGAATGAGGCCAAAGGCACCCCGCACATCCTCCCTAACGAAGGTAGAAGAGGCGGCGACCGTCACTTTTCGCCGGTCCACCCGCCTGCCGCTGGATGACTGCCTGTTTGCGCTTTAGCGTTTTATCCCGCACCTGAGCCGCTCCAGCCTGCATCGTCTTTACCAGCGCCACGACATCAGTCAGCTGCCACGCAAGACCGAGCCCCGGGCGAAAGGACAGGCGTTCAGGACATATCCCATCGGCTATCTGCATCTCGATATATGTGAAGTCCGCCCCGGCGAAGGCCGGGCCTACCTGTTCGTGGCCGTCGATCGCACCTCGAAGTTCGTCCATACCAGGCTTTACCAGACGGCCAACCGCGACCAGGCCGCCGCGTTCCTTGAAGATACCGTGCAACTGCTGCCTTACCGGGTACATACGTGTGCTGACTGACAACAGCGTGCAGTTCGCCAAACGACGCGGTACTGAAGCTTACAAGCATCATCGATTCGATGTGGTCTGCCGTGAATGCGGAATCGAGCATCACCTGACCCGCCCTTCCAGCCGTGGACCAACGGTCAGGTGGAGCGGATAAATCGAACCCTCAAGGATGCCACCACCCACAGCTTCTATTACGCCACGCTGGACGAGCTTGCCGCTCACCTGAAGAACTACCTGTGGGCCTACAACAGTGCCCGGGCGCTACGCTCCTTGTAGGCAGAACACCGATCGGATTTATACTCGAAAGATGGCAGGATGAACCAAGCAGATTCTATCATGATCCAGACTACTACTTCCCGAGACCATACACCTCGCAAACATCAATGGCGGCGTTATTATTGACTTGATGGCATTTGGCTTTTTGGGATGCCCTGCAGGCTGGCCGCGATGTTCATCTTTGCGACCGTTTTTTTACGGAACTATACCGTACTGTTGGCTTCACTCACTGTATACGGCACCAGCACATTGGCATATATCGTTATGAGTCTCGCTAGCAAGCAGCCTCGTTTTGACTTAGCAACGGAAAGGGAACTCGGGAACGCGTAGGCAATTATGATCAATATGCCAGCAGCGTCTACGATAGCGACTACGAACATGGATTTGTACACCAAGCAATCAGTTAGTACGCCGCTTTCTTAAATCATGACAAGGAGCCTTGCTAGCGCCTTCATGCACGTGAAGAGAATCGTGAACTGGTATAACAAAGGATATAATCCGTATCTCATCCTAGTTGAAACAGGCGGGCTCAGTTAAGTTTATGTCGAATTAGCTATATAACGTCTCGTTTCCTTATTGAGATATAGGCCCTCTTATCGGATATAACCACCTCAGTGACAACCTTCTTGCCCTTGGCAAATAGGGCTCTTTGTTTATAATTCGGACTCGGCTCATGCTCCTATTACTGTCTCAATGGCTAACTTTGATCACTCAATCACCTCTCCGCACCGGCTCGGGCTATATCCTGGCAGCCCTTGCACAGCTTGTTGAAAAGCGTCGCCGCTCAGCACATTCAGAAATGCCTGTAACTTAAGTTCTTTCAGGGAGCGGTGGTAGCAGGCCAGCAGCGAACGCGTGCCTACAATGCCTGGTGGTTTACGAAACGTACGGCCCTATTAATAAGCGATTCTACGCCGGTGATGCCTAGCGGGTTGCCCGGCGCGACCATTAGCCCCTGGGTTCTGGCGATAAAGCCAATCACCCGGTGCTCGCAAGGCTTTAAAAGGCCTTGGTACGTATCGCGAATGCGCTCGCTCACAGCACCACGCGGCAGGTGAAAGCCCGCCACATCGCAACTGCCTCGATTGAGCGCTGCCAATGACTCCTGCGGGCTATAGTACTGTAAATCCAGCGGTATTTCTTGCAGATGCTTAGGGAGTAGTTTAACGGCAAAGCCTAGACTGGCATGTAGACGCAAAACCGATAGCGCCCCCTGCTGCTGCTGTTGAATGGCGAGATTGAGTTCAGACCCCAGGCTTTCCAACTGTGGCCCCAACGGGCGATGGCGCGCTGCTCGGCCCACAGCAGCTTTTCGCCCAGTAGCGCAAGCGGCGCCCCCGCCCACGCTGCAACTCGACCAGCGGCCCGCCAAAAAATTAGCCGCTGTGGCGCAATAAGTTCTATGCGTGCCGGTATGAGACACCCCCATCCGCTGCCGCATGCGTTAATTTACCTCGCCAATACACCGCCACAGAGTAGGTGAAGTAACTGTAAATCCAACTGATTACCTGCCTCTTCACACAAGCATCTCGTGGGAATTTTGGTGATTTGCTTAATTGGTATAATTTTTCATATTTTTCTGCTGCCAGCTTAATGCTAGCGTGGCATAGACCGTGGTGCACGCCTTTTTAACAGCCAAACCAAATAAGCATGAGCGTGCATATATATAAAAACAATCAGCACCAGGAGAGACATGATGAATAAGTCTCAAGAATGGTCGTTGCAGTCGATCCAGACTGAGATCAACGCACTTCATCACAAACCAGGCGCTTTGTTGCCGATTCTTCATGCCCTCCAGGACCGCTTTGGCTTTATTCCTCCAGATGCCGTCCCTCTTATCGCCGAGTCGCTGCAGCAAACTCGCGCAGAAGTGCACGGTGTTATCAGCTTCTATCACCATTTTCGGACCACGCCACCGGGCCGTAACGTGGTGCAAATCTGCCGCGCAGAAGCGTGCCAGGCGGTGGGCGCACGCCAGCTCGAAAGCCATGCCAAGGCGCGTTTGGGGGTCGATTACCATCAGACCACCAGCGACCAGGAAATTACGCTTGAGGCGGTGTACTGCTTAGGCAACTGTGCCTGCGGGCCGTCCATCCGTGTTAACGACAGCGTACGCGGGCGAGTCACGCCTGAGGCCTTCGACGCACTGGTGGATGAGCTGCAAACCCGCCCTCTGGAGGTAATGGGATGAGCATTCGCGTTTTTGTACCCCGTGATACCACGGCACTGGCACTGGGCGCCGATGCCGTCGCTAACCGGCTGGCAAGAGAAGCCACCGCCCGTGGCGAATCAATCACCCTGGTGCGTAATGGCTCGCGTGGGCTTTCTTGGCTTGAACCGCTGGTCGAGGTGGAAACACCGACCGGCCGCTTCGCCTATGGCCCGGTGACGCCTAACGATGTATCCGCCCTACTTGAAAGCGGCCTGCTACAAGGTAGCGTTACCCATTCACTTGCGCTTGGGCCAACAGAAGAGATCGACTACCTCGCCCGTCAGCAGCGCCTGACCTTTGCGCGTATCGGCATCACTGATCCGCTATCGATCGATGACTACCGCGCCCACACTGGTTTTTGCGGCCTTGAAGCTGCGCTTACGCGCGAGCCACAAGATATCGTCGAGGAAGTGAAAGCCTCGGGCCTGCGTGGGCGCGGCGGCGCGGCGTTCCCTACCGGCATCAAGTGGCAGACGGTGCTCGACACGCCAGCCGATCAAAAATACATCGTCTGCAACGCCGAC
Source organism: Halomonas colorata (assembly GCF_014897985.1). Lineage (GTDB taxonomy): Bacteria > Pseudomonadota > Gammaproteobacteria > Pseudomonadales > Halomonadaceae > Vreelandella > Vreelandella colorata. Next base: position 24,183 of record NZ_JABUZA010000051.1, on the reverse strand, counting down.
GAAGGCGACTCCGGCACCTTTGCCGACCGATTGGTAATGGAGTGCGACCCCTACATGCTGATCGAAGGTATGGCAATTGCCGGGCTCGCAGTAAAAGCGACCCAAGGCTATATCTATCTGCGCTCAGAATACCCACTCGCCAAGGAGATTCTTGACGAGGCCATCGCCCGCGCCGAGCAAGCCGGTTATCTAGGTGATAACTTGCTGGGCAGCGGCCGCGCCTTTCATCTAGAAGTGCGCCTGGGTGCCGGCGCGTATATCTGTGGGGAAGAGACCTCCTTGCTTGAAAGCCTGGAGGGTAAACGCGGCCTGGTACGCTTCAAGCCGCCATTGCCCGCCATTGAAGGGCTATTTGGCCGCCCGACGGTAGTCAACAACGTGCTTTCGCTGGCCGCCGTGCCGTTTATTCTTGCTGAAGGCGCCGAGGCCTATGCTACCCACGGCATGGGGCGCTCGCGAGGTACGCTAGCACTTCAGCTAGCGGGCAACGTTCAGCGCGGCGGATTGGTGGAACTGGCTTTTGGTACCACTCTGCGCACCCTGATGGAGGAGTTCGGCGGCGGCACGCTAAGCGGCAAACCGCTGCGTGCCGTGCAGGTGGGTGGCCCCTTAGGCGCCTACCTGCCAGAATCTCAGTGGGATTTGCCGCTGGACTATGAAGCCTTTGCCGCGGAAAGCGCCGTGCTGGGCCACGGCGGCGTGGTGATGTTTGACGAGAGCGTAGACATGGCCGAACAGGCGCGCTTCTCGATGGAGTTCTGTAAGGTGGAATCCTGCGGCAAGTGTACGCCTTGCCGTATCGGTTCGACCCGTGGTGTGGAAGTGATTGACCGCATCCGCACCGACCATAACCGCGAGGCTAACCTCGCCCTGCTCCATGACCTCTGCGAAACGATGGTGGATGGCTCGCTCTGCGCCATGGGCGGCATGACCCCCTTCCCGGTGCAAAGCGCGCTCAAATACTTCCCTGACGATTTTCAGCGGGCAGCGAACGGAGACAGATCATGATCGGACACTTTGATCCTAAACAGTACGCCAGAAACACCGCTCACGATAAAGATCTGGGCACGCCCTTCCCGGTTCAGTCGCTTGGCACCGCACTGGTAAACCTGGAAATCGACGGCATTACCATCAGCGTGCCGGAAGGCACCTCGGTGCTGCGCGCCGCGGCATTGGCGGATATCAATATTCCCAAGCTGTGCGCCACCGACAGTCTAGAGCCGTTTGGCTCCTGTCGGCTGTGCGCCGTGCAGGTAGAGGGACGCCGCGGTATGCCAGCCTCCTGTACGACGCCCGTGGCTGAAGGTATGAAGGTGACCACCCAGAACGAGCGGCTGGCCAAACTGCGCCGCAACGTGATGGAGCTTTACATCTCCGACCACCCGCTGGACTGCTTGACCTGCCCTACCAACGGCGATTGCGAGCTGCAGGACATGGCGGGTAGCGTGGGGCTTCGCGAAGTGCGCTATGGGTTCGAGGGCGAGAACCACCTTGAATCCGTCAAAGACGAATCCAACCCCTACTTCAGCTTCGATCCCAGCAAGTGCATCGTTTGCTCGCGCTGCGTACGCGCCTGTGAAGAAGTACAGGGTACCTTTGCGCTGACCATCGACGGCCGTGGGTTTGACTCCAAGGTATCGGCAGGGCAAGACGAGGCATTCATGGACTCGGACTGCGTTTCCTGCGGCGCCTGCGTACAGGCCTGCCCAACCGCCACGCTGATGGAAAACAGCGTGATCGATCACGGCGTACCTGATCGCAGCGTAGTTACCACCTGTGCCTATTGCGGCGTGGGCTGCTCGTTTGAAGCCCAGATGAAGGGCGATAAGCTGGTGCGCATGGTGCCCTACAAGGGAGGTGATGCTAACCACGGCCACTCCTGCGTGAAGGGGCGCTTTGCGTTCGGCTACGCATCGCACCCGGACCGCCTGACCACCCCCATGATCCGCGAGAGCATCGACCAGCCCTGGCGCGAGGCCAGTTGGGAAGAGGCCATTGGCTTTGCCGCCAGCCGCTTGAAAGCGATTCAGGCCGAGCATGGCCGCGAGAGCATCGGGGGTATTACCTCGTCGCGCTGTACCAACGAAGAGACCTACCTAGTACAGAAGCTAATTCGCGCGGCGTTTGGCAACAACAACACTGATACCTGCGCACGGGTCTGTCACTCCCCCACCGGCTATGGCCTGAAGACCACGCTGGGCGAATCGGCGGGCACCCAGACCTTTGACTCGGTGATGAAGTCTGACGCGATTATCGTCATTGGCGCTAATCCCACCGACGCCCACCCAGTGTTTGGCTCGCTGATGCGCAAACGCTTGCGCCAAGGTGCGAAGCTGATCGTCGCCGATCCACGCTATATCGACCTGCTCAAAACCCCGCACTTGGGCGAGGCCCAGCATCTGCCGCTGCGCCCGGGCACCAACGTGGCGCTGGTCAACGCGCTGGGCCACGTGGTCATCACTGAAGGGCTTGAGGACAAAGCGTTCGTGACCAAGCGTTGCGACACTGAGGCCTACCAGAGCTGGCGCGAGTTTATTGCCGACCCACGCCACTCCCCCGAAGCCAGCGAGGCCATTACCGGAGTGCCTGCTGAAGCCGTGCGCCAGGCAGCGCGTACCTACGCCACCGCCGGCAACGGCGCTATCTACTACGGCCTGGGTGTAACCGAGCACAGCCAGGGCTCCACTATGGTGATGGGGATCGCCAACCTGGCCATGGCTACCGGTAATATCGGCCGCGAAGGCGTGGGTGTGAACCCGCTGCGTGGCCAGAATAACGTGCAAGGTTCGTGCGACATGGGCTCTTTCCCTCACGAACTGCCGGGCTACCAGCACGTGGCCGACCCAATTGCCCGAGGCCGTTTTGAAGCCGTATGGGGCGTTAAACTCGACGATGAGCCGGGGCTGCGCATTCCTAACATGTTCGATGCTGCCATTGAAGGCACCTTCAAGGCGCTCTACGTGCAGGGCGAGGATATCGCCCAGTCTGACCCCAACACTCAGCACGTTGAAGCGGCGCTGCGCTCGTTGGACTGCCTGATCGTTCAGGATATCTTCTTGAACGAGACGGCCAAGTTCGCCCATGTGCTGCTGCCAGGTTCAAGCTTCCTAGAAAAAAATGGCACCTTTACCAATGCCGAGCGGCGTATCAACCGGGTGCGCAAGGTTATGCCGCCAGTGGCTGGCAAGCAGGATTGGGAAATTACTCAGGACCTGGCTAATGCGCTGGGCTATCCCATGAACTACGTCCATCCGTCCGAGATTATGGATGAGATCGCGAGTCTAACGCCGAGCTTTACCGGGGTAAGCTACGAAAAACTTGAAGAGTACGGCAGTCTACAGTGGCCGTGTAATGCCGAGCATCCAGAGGGAATGCCGACCATGCACGAGTTCAACTTCCCCATCGGCCTGGGACGCTTTGCGATTACCGAGTACGTGGCTACCGAGGAGCGCACCAATCGTCGTTTCCCGCTGCTGTTGACCACCGGGCGAATACTCAGCCAATACAACGTAGGTGCCCAAACCCGACGCACCGACAACCAGCACTGGCACAACGAAGATGTTCTGGAACTACACCCTTCTGACGCCGAGGTACGTGGCGTACGCGACGGCGACTGGCTGGGGATTACCAGTCGCTCGGGCCAAACGGTGCTGCGCGCACGGCTGAGCGAGCGCATGCAGCCGGGCGTGGTTTACACTACCTTCCATCATCCCGGCAGCGGCGCCAACGTTATCACTACCGATAACTCAGACTGGGCCACCAACTGTCCGGAATATAAGGTGACCGCCGTACAGGTAGAAAGAGTCAGCCAACCCTCCGCCTGGCAACAGCGTTTTAACGCCTTTGATCAGGCCCAGCGTGGTTATCTGGCGAAGGCACAACAGGAGGCGCCATGAGCGCAGACCGCCAAGGCGGCACGCCATCCCAACCGGCTGCCGCTCTGGCGCGCCAGCCGGTTGAGGTGCGTAAGAGCGCGACTGGCTGGTTCGCCGATATTCAGGAAGACACCCTGGCCCAGGAAGTGCCGGTGGCACTGGTTTATAACGACATTTCCCATGCAGTGATGATGGCAAGCCCCACCGATCTTGAAGATTTGGCCCTGGGGTTTAGCCTTACTGAGGGCATTCTGGCTCATCCCCACGAATGCTATGACCTGGAGCTTCGTGAGGAGGCCCAGGGTCTGGCAGTTTACCTGACTATCGCCAGCCAGCGGCTGGCAGAACTTAAGCAGCGTCGGCGTAGCCTGACCGGACGCACCGGCTGCGGGCTATGCGGCACCGAAGCGCTGGAGCATGCTATTCGGCCTATTCCCGCCGTAACTGCGCCGCATCTCGATGACGCGGCCATTCAGCAGGCTCTGGGGGAGCTTGCCGATCACCAGCCGTTAAAGGCGGCGACAGGCGCCGTACACGGTGCTGCCTGGTGTGATTTACATGGACGCATTCAGCGGGTGCGCGAGGATGTGGGCCGTCATAACGCCTTAGATAAACTGATCGGCTCGCTTGCCCGCGATGCAACGACGTTTGCTGAAGGCTTTGTGCTGGTTTCCAGCCGTGCCAGCTATGAAATGGTGCACAAGTGCGCTAGTGCAGGGATTGGCGCGCTAGTCGCCGTTTCTGCCGCAACGGCCCTGGCGGTAGAGCAGGCGCGTACGTCGGGCCTCCTGCTGGCGGGTTTTGCTCGCCCCGGCCGCCATTTGATCTACCACCGCCCTGTAGCGGCCGCTATGGCTCAATATTAAGGAGACACGCGATGTCGACAAACAATGATGCGAACCTGATTCACATGATTAATCAGATCGCCGCCAACCTAGGCGGTGGTCGCGATGAGGAAGCCGCTGCCACCGCTACGTGCCGCCACCTGGAAACTTTCTGGGCGCGGCCCATGAAGCATCGCCTCGTTGCCAATCTCGAACTTGAGGGCGTCGAATTTTCCCCCCTGGCGCGGCGTGCTGCCACGCTGCTGGCGACCCGGCTTTTAGAACGGCAAAGTATCACGCGTTAGAAAGTGATCGTGTTAGAGCGTAATAAGGCTTGCCGCGCGGCAAGCCTTTTTTGCATCCGCACATCTTTATTTTACGTTTGAGCACTTCTCACTCATCTTCAGCATGCGCGCTGAGGATCGTTTTATTGGGTAAGCCAACTACTTATTGAGTTATTTTTCCTACTGTTCATCAGTCGCCAAATGACTGCTATCAAATTGACTTTTATCAACATTCTCATTATTTACGCTGATCTTTTGACCAATACAGCGTTAAAACACAGTATAAATTTAAATTCATAACCTAGGTTAAGGATATAAAGAATTACAACCTTCACTGTAACGGCGTGGTGGCCAGGGATGGCCCGTTTGGCAAGACGCCAACCACCCTTTTTTGGCTGCCATGACCTTTTACCGCCTGGTCATGGCAGCCTTTTTGTTTATGTCGCGTCAATAGCTTGCGGGCGTCTTTCGTCCAGCATCCCTTTATCCAGAATGAACCGGATAATTTCCTCAAGCCCCACGCCGTCATACAGATTGGTAAACACGAATGGCCGTTCGCCGCGCATTTTTTTTGAGTCGCGCTCCATGATCTCAAGCGACGCGTGAACCTGCTCGGCAATATCAATCTTGTTGATAATCAGCAGATCCGATTTAGTAATTCCCGGTCCGCCTTTACGGGGGATTTTATCGCCCGCCGAGACGTCGATTACATAAAGGGTTAAATCGGAAAGCTCGGGGCTAAACGTCGCCGAAAGATTATCGCCCCCCGACTCCACCAACACGAGCTCAAGCTTGGGGTGGCGCGCCTGTAGCTCATCAATGGCCGCCAAATTCATCGAGGCGTCTTCACGAATGGCCGTATGCGGGCAGCCGCCTGTTTCTACGCCCAGAATACGGTCAGCCGCCAGGGCATCGTGCTTGAGCAGAAAGTCAGCGTCTTCGCGGGTATAAATATCGTTCGTCACCACCGCGATATCGTAATAGTCGCGCAGCGCCAGACAGAGCTGCTTGAGTAGCGCCGTTTTACCCGAACCAACGGGGCCGCCCACACCAATACGTAAACAGTGAGTCATGGTAAGTATCTCCTAACTTCTAAATAGGCGTGAATATTGAGTTTCGTGTAGGGCACTGGCTAGCGCCAGCCCCGGCAATATGGGGCCAAGGTCGTGATCGTCGAGCGTTAATGCTTCATCTACCGCGCTAACCAGCGGCGATCGCAGCTGTTCGATAATCCGCTGAGCGGCCGTATGCCCAAGAGGTAGCGCTTTACAGGCCACCGCCAGCTGGTTTTCAAGCCATGCCCAGGCAAACCCGATCAGCGCCTGACGAATGCTTACGCCTCGCGCATGGGCGGTAAACGCAAACAGCGTGACATAGCCCGGCTGAACCGGTAACAAGGACGGTAGTAAGCCCTCACTGGGTAGCAGGCCAAGGCTACCCAACAGCCGCTTGAGAGAGGCTCCCAAGCGACTGTCTTCAGCGGCAAGCTCGGCGGTTTCCCGCGTGGCACTCAGCCAACCATCCCACTGGGCAATCGCCGCGCTGTCGTGCTGCGTAAACGCCGTATATAAGCGGACAATTACCGGTAGTTCACAGCGGGTCAGGCCATCTTCCAGCACGCCGGAAAGCCACTCGGCCAACGTCTGCTCATCGTGAACCCAGCCAAGTTCAAAGGCACTTTCCAGCCCTTGAGAAAACGCAAAGGCCCCGATGGGCAGTGCCGGGCTGACTAGCTGCATCAGCCCGAGCAGGGCTAGATCAGGCTGGCTGCCCAACGCTGCGGATTCAGTGGGCATGGTGATGGCTGTGGTCGTGGTCGTGGTCGTGGTCGTGGTCGTGGTCGTGGTCGTGGTCGTGAGCATGCGAGTGCCTGTGTGAATGACCATGTCCACCCACCTGGTTATAGGCGCCCGGCTCTGGATCAAACGTGGCCGCGTGACGTTCAAGCGTTGCGCCCAGCAGTTCAGCCAGCTCCTCCAGCACGTGATCGGGCGGAAAGCGTACCCAGCCGCCGCGCTCGTCTTCGCCCAGCGCCAACTGCACATGACGGTTGCCCAAGTGGTAGGCCAACCGCGCCAGGGGTAAGCCAGCACTTACTCGTGCGGTCACTACCGGTTCAATGGCGGCGCATACGCGAATGACCTCGCCGCTTTCCGCTTTTAACCCTTCACCACTGCGCAGTACGGGGCCACGGTCTAAAAATAGCCCCAGCGCCTGGCCATTGTCGCTTTCGGCTTTTAGGCGCCCACGGATGCGCAGTTCAAAGGGAAGTGTGAGCGTATCGCTGGCTGCGCTTTCATCCACCGGGCCTAAACGTTCTATCAGTTTCAGCATCATTAACCTCTTAATCGCCCAATACATTGAACCTTTCCAATCAGCCTACGCCCTGCAGGAGCAGCTCCAGCTAGCGATGCAGTGCGCAGCGCTGCCGGGTTGGTGGCTAACACCATGTACCGCGCCATGCCAACCAAGGGCGGCTGCGCCGCCATCGCCGAGTGAACTCAGCTCCTACCGGTTAAAGTGCATGCACCTCCCGCAGGAGTAGCTCACGCCCCCTGTAGGAGTAGCTTCAGCTAGCGACGCAGTGCGCAGCGCTGCCGGGGTTGCATCTAGAACAAATGATAACGCTGAGCCAACGGCAGCTCTGTGGCGGGCTCGCAGGTTAACAGCTCGCCATCGCAGCGCACTTCATAAGTCTGCGGATCCACGGTCAGCTCGGGGCAGGCATCGTTGAGCTTCATATCCTTCTTACGCACCCCGCGTACGTTCTTGCACGCGGCAAGCGTGCTCTGAAGCCCCAAGCGCTCCTTGAGGCCTGCATCAATCGCCGCCTGGCTGACAAAATTGAGCCGGGTCTGGCTGGCCGCGCGGCCAAAAGCGCCGAACATGCGTCGATAATGAACCGGCTGGGGCGTGGGGATTGAAGCGTTAGGGTCGCCCATGGGTGCTGCCGCGATCATGCCGCCTTTTAAAATCAGCGACGGCTTAACGCCGAAGAAAGCCGGTTTCCAGAGCACCAGATCGGCAAGCTTGCCTACCTCAATAGAGCCCACCTCGTGAGCGATACCGTGGGTGATCGCCGGGTTGATGGTGTACTTGGCGATATAGCGCTTGGCACGCAGATTATCGGCACCAAGCGCTTCATCTTCAGGCAGCAAGCCACGCTGTACTTTCATTTTGTGCGCGGTTTGCCATGTGCGGCAGACCACCTCGCCTACCCGCCCCATGGCTTGAGAGTCGGAGGCGATCATTGAGATCACGCCCAAATCGTGCAGGATATCTTCGGCAGCAATGGTTTCACGGCGAATGCGTGAGTCGGCAAACGCCACGTCTTCGGGAATGTTGGGGTCCAGGTGGTGGCAAACCATGAGCATATCCAGATGCTCATCAATGGTGTTCACCGTGTAGGGCCGCGTGGGGTTAGTCGATGACGGCAGTACGTACTCTTTGGAACACGCAGTGAGGATATCCGGCGCGTGTCCGCCGCCCGCGCCTTCAGTGTGGTAGGTGTGAATGCCACGCTCTTTAAACGCCGCCAAAGTATCTTCCACAAAGCCCGATTCGTTAAGCGTATCGGTGTGAATGGCGATCTGCACGTCATAGCGCTCGGCCACGCTCAGGCAGGTATCAATTGATGCGGGCGTTGTGCCCCAGTCTTCGTGAAGCTTGAGGCCCATGGCGCCCGCTTCCAGCTGGGCCTCCAAGGCTTCCGGCAGGCTGGCATTACCTTTACCCAGCAGGCCGATATTCATGGGCAGGTCATCCACCGCCTGAAGCATTTTGCCAATGTGCCACGCGCCCGGCGTACAGGTGGTGGCATTCGACCCGGTGGCCGGGCCGGTGCCGCCGCCCAGCATGGTAGTGACACCGCTCATCAGCGCTTCGTCTACCTGCTGGGGGCAGATAAAGTGGATATGCGCGTCGATGCCGCCCGCGGTCAGGATCTTGCCTTCGCCCGAGATAATTTCCGTACCGGGGCCAATCACGATATCCACATCGGGCTGCACGTCTGGGTTGCCCGCTTTGCCAATCGCAGCAATACGTCCGTTCTGTAGCCCCACATCGGCTTTGACGATGCCCCACCAATCGAGAATCAGCGCGTTAGTGATGACGGTGTCCATGACGGTTTCATCGTTACGTTGGCTCTGACCCATGCCATCGCGGATCACCTTGCCGCCGCCGAATTTGACCTCGTCGCCATAGTGGGTGGCGTCTTTTTCGACCTCAATCCACAGCTCGGTATCGCCCAGGCGTACCCGGTCGCCTACTGTGGGGCCGTACATATCAGCATAGGCTTGCCGACTGATCTTGTTACCCGGTTTCATTGTTTATCTCCGTCCAGCGGTCCCATCACCTCGCCACGAAAGCCGTAGATCTCTCGCTTACCCACAAACGGAATCAGCGTGACTTCACGGGTCTGGCCAGGTTCAAAGCGAATCGCGGTACCTGCGGCGACATCCAGCCGATAGCCCCGCGTCTTGGCGCGATCGAACACCAATGCGGGATTGGCTTCAGCAAAGTGGTAGTGGGATCCCAACTGAATCGGCCGGTCACCGGTGTTCGCCACGTCCACCGTGATGCGCTCACGCCCCACGCATAGCTCAATATCATCTTCTTTTAACTGATACTCACCGGGAATCATCTACTTACTCCTTGTTTTGTTGTGAGGCGCAAGGAGTAAGATGTGAGGAGTAATACCGCTTACCCCTAACCATTCACTCCTCACCCCTCACACAATAGGCGTGTGAACCGTCACGAGCTTGGTACCATCCGGAAAAGTGGCTTCGACCTGGACTTCGTCGACCATCTCGGCCACGCCTTCCATCACGTCATCACGGCTCAGAATCTCGCGCCCGTAGCTCATCAAATCCGCCACACTGCGACCGTCCCGAGCACCTTCGATAATCTCGAAACTGATCAGCGCGACCGCTTCGGGATAGTTAAGCTTCAACCCTCGCGCTTTGCGCCGCTCGGCAAGCTGGGCGGCGGAAAACAGCAGCAGCTTGTCTTTATCTCTTGGGGTTAATTCCATAGGGCGCCTCCATCAGAATCGATTAAGTTAACCAAATACGTGGAATATGGGCCTCGCGCTCAATCCAGCGCGGGCGCAGCAATTGCCAGGCCTGTTCGCACAGCGCCCAGGCTTCATTTCGTGAGTCACCCAGATAGCGCAGCAATAAAACGTCCTGGCGCACCGTTACCGCCCAGCGTGGGTTATCCGGCAGGGCATTACGCAGCTCCTCAATCGCCGCTGGCGCATCACTCATTCCCACCGCCCAAAGCGTGGCCTGCACCGTAGCGCCGCCCTGCCCCCAGCGCCCCATAAAGCGCGGGTGTAACGGGTCTAACGGCTGGCGTTCTAGCCACAGCGGCTTGCCATCCAGCGTCAAACGAAAATACTGCTCAATGCGTCCTGATAAGTATGGCAACTCGCTCGCCGGGCGGCCCAAGGCCATCACTTCCCAGCCTAAACAGCGAGCACTACCATGAAGATCAATATGCGTCCGCTGTTCGCCTTTAGAGCCATCAAAGGCAATGGTTTCCTGAGGCAGCCACTCAAGCGTTGCGCCATCGGCGACCTCAAGTTCAGTGCGCTGGCTCCAGGCCACGCCTTGGCTATCGGCCTTATAAAGCTTATTCGCCGCCGGGGTAGTCAGCAGGGCATGTGCGCCTTGCTCGACGTGCGCCTTGATGGTGAGCGCATCGCCGCTGACCAATCCGCCGGGTGGGTGCAGCACGTAGATATGGCACGCCTCCTGGCTGCCTTCAGGATAAAACGGCCGCTGGACCCGAAGTGGCCCCTGGTGACGTGCCTGGATTAACCGCGTGGCGCCATCGCGCTTGGCAAAACGCAGCGCCAGTGAGGCCGCCCAGTGGCGTTCCTGGTCAAAGCGGTGGCCGGAGCCCGCAAGCGGTGGGGCGAGTTCGCGCAAGGTCATGGAAGAGAGTCGCATCCTTTTGAATAGGTCATAGCCTTTCAAATGCAAGGAATGCGCCAAAATGGTGAAAAGTAGATTTTTACTATCGCTGCAGAGTTTTAGCCGTCATAGCTCACCTCCACCCACGGCTTTTTGCACCATAAAAGATCATTAGAAGCGCCGACCGCACCACAAAAGAACAAGTAGTTAACCAGCCCTTGTGTGGCAAAAGACCACATACCCAACACTTCTTATTTGGGAACTTTCCGTTACTATCTAGCCATCCTCCGTCAACAGCTTGGCTGTTGCCCACCAAGGTAGATGGCTTCGTGCAGTTACAACGCTCAGCAAACAAGCACTGGTATCGCATAGCGCTTTGTATGGCGTTTGTGGCGATGCAGCTGCTGTTAGTTGGGCCGCTGATTTCACAGTATCAGTCCGATGGGCAACATCACGCGCATCACGAAGCTAGTCATCACTCTAGCCATCAAGGCGGCGGTCATCATCAACATACTGCCCCTCAAGCAAGCCACCATCATCATGTGGGCCATGCTGAAGAAGTAGAACCGATATTCAACTGGTTCCACCAATGTGGTTACTGTGCCATCTGGCAACAGTTTCCAACGGCGCATACCTCTCTCCCTGCGATCAGCTTGCAAGCGTTTATTACGCATGACCAGCTGCTGACGCAACCGACACAGGCTATAAAGTCCTGTGATAACTACCCCCACGCGCTAACGCGCGCCCCGCCCTTTTTTCGGATCGTATAACGCCACATCGTCAGCCTTTCCAGCCTGAAGTTTGCTTCTGGCTGGCGGCTGTCTACACCAAAAAAAGGGATCATCATGCCGCATCTAACTATTGGGCATGGCGTCGTTACGCCTGCCCGCTTAAAAAACCGTTTTCAACGACACGTACTGACATTAAGCGTCGCTGCCGCATCGAGCGTTGTTGCTCAAGGCGTATGGGCACAGGCGCCTGCCGCTCACCACGAGCATCATCATGCGTTAAACACGATGGTCGTGACCGCTGTACCGCTAAGCTCACCGCTCACGGTGGAAACCGACCCGCGTATACCGCGGCAACCGGCCCCTGCCAGCGACGGCGCCGACTACCTTCAGACCATCCCCGGGTTCTCTGCCATTCGTAACGGTGGCACCAACGGTGATCCGGTGTTCCGTGGCATGTTTGGCTCACGTCTTCGCGTGCTGACCAATGGCAGCCAAATGCTAGGCGCCTGCCCGGCAAGAATGGATGCGCCTACGTCTTATATCTCACCTGAAAATTACGACAGCCTCACCGTCACCAAAGGGCCGCAGTCCGTTCTGTGGGGCCCCGGCGCTTCAGCGGCAACGGTGCGCTTTGACCGCGGCCCGGAGGAGTTCGATGAAGCCGGTGTGCGAGTGGATGGCAGCGTCATGCTGGGTACCTATGGGCGCTTTGATCGCCGCATTGATGCCGCTTTAGGCAATAAAGACGGCTACCTGCGCATTACCGGCAATCAATCCGAAGCTAATGACTATCAGGATGGCGATGGCAACGCCGTGCCCTCGTTATGGGATAAGTGGAACGGTGACATAGCGCTTGGATGGACACCCGACAACGATACCTGGCTTGAAGTCACCGCAGGCCGAGGAAACGGCGAAGCGCGCTATGCCGGGCGAGGTATGGATGGCAGCAAATTTCTGCGCGAAACCGTGGGCATCCGTTTTCAGCGCGAGAATTTAGGTGAACACTGGAAACGTCTGGAAATGCAGGCCAACTATGCCTATGCCGACCATATTATGGATAACTTCACGCTGCGCTCACCGGGCAGCATGGACATGGGTGGTGGCATGGACATGGGCAGCGGCATGGACATGGGTGGTGGCATGGACATGGGCGGCGGCATGGACATGGGCAGCGGCATGGATATGGATGGCGGTATGGACATGAGTGACGGCATGGCCATGCGGCTAGACCGTCGCACCCGCAGCGCGCGCGTCGCATCAACGTGGGAGTGGGAAAACACCACGTGGACGGCCGGTGTCGATGTCGAGCATCAGGTACATCGCAATCTGGATGGCGAACACTGGCAGCCCGACTACGAGCAGACCCAGTTTGGCGCCTTCAGCGAAGTCACCCGTTTTATCGATGAACGTGACCGTCTTATTGGCGGCGCCCGCGTAGACCGCTACCGCGTCAGTGACGAAAGCCTGGACACAGCTACCACAGGCCTCACCCGCCGCGACACTCTGCCCAGCGCTTTTATCCGCTATGAGCAGGATTTAGCCTCAGCACCGGTCACCTGGTATGCCGGGGTCGGGCATGTGGAGCGCTTTCCCGATTACTGGGAATTGAGCTCTAGTCAGGCAGGCCCGGCCGGTAGTTTGAATGCCTTTGACGGTGTTCAACCCGAAAAAACCACCCAGTTGGATATAGGCGCGCAGTATAACGACCAGCGCTTAAGCGCATGGGTGTCCGGGTATGCAGGATACGTTAACGATTTCATCTTGTTTGATTACAACACCGCGGGCATGGGCGGTACTCAGATCGATAACATTGATGCTCAGATTGCGGGTGCCGAAGTGGGCGCTAGCTATCAACTAACCGACAACTGGGTAAGCAATGCCTCGCTGGCCTATGCCTGGGGGCGAAATGCCAACGACGATGAGGCATTACCACAGATCCCACCGCTGGAAGCCAAGGTCGGCCTGACCTATGCACACGATGACTACTCTGTGGGTGGCCTATGGCGTGGTGTTGCGGCACAAAACCGTATTGCGCTCGAAAAAGGCAATGTCGTCGGCCAGGATCTGGAATCGTCGTCAGGCTTCGGGGTGTTCTCGCTTAACGGTGCCTATCAAGCAAGCAACCACCTAACGCTAAGTGTGGGGGTGGATAACGTTTTCGATACCACCTACACCGAACACTTGAATCTGGCGGGTAATGCAGCCTTTGGCTATCCCGCTGATTTGGATCGCGGCATTAATGAGCCTGGCCGCATGGTGTGGGCACGGGCCGACTTCAGCTTCTGATTCATTCAGGTGCTCAGTAGAGCACCTGTTTACCCTTACCGCTTAAAACCACCAGGCTAGATGCCTGGTGGTCTGGAGAGACTTCATGTCGACCACGTCACCCCCACAAGAAGGTAAACGCAAGACCTTCGACCTGTATCGCGCCGTTTGGCGCTGGCACTTTTACGCCGGCCTTTTGGTTCTGCCGTTCATGATCACCCTGGCAATTACTGGGGGCCTTTATCTTTTCAAGGACGAACTGGATGCACTCATACACGCTGATGTGAAGCGCGTAGCCGTTCAAGAGGCGACGCTCCCTCCCTCTACGCTGGTAAGCGCAGCCCTTACGGCTCACCCTGGCACTGCCGTAAAATTCACCGACCCCGCCACGCCGAAAAGCTCGGCGGAGATCACAGTGAATACTGCCTCGGGCGAGCGGTTAGCCGTTTACGTCAATCCGTATACTGCCAATGTGCTGGGGGCGCTGGATGACCGCGGCACGGTGATGTGGACCGTTCGCTATCTGCACAGTTTGAAATACTTTGGACCTACAGCGCGCAAACTGATTGAAATAGCCGGCGGCTGGGCAACCCTGCTAGTGCTCACCGGCATTTACCTCTGGTGGCCACGGCGTAAAGGCAAAGGCGGCGTGATTAGCGTGCGCGGCAAGCCAAAAAGCCGCGTGTTCTGGCGTGATCTGCATGCCGTGCTGGGTATTTTTGTCGGTGGGTTTATCGTCTTTCTGGCGATCACCGGAATGCCTTGGTCGGGCGTGTGGGGCGCGCAGGTTAATCAGTGGGCTAACGGTAACAATTTCGGCTACCCCTCTGGTGTGCGCGTTGAAGTGCCCATGTCGGAAGCGCGTTTAAACGCGCAAAGCCCGACAAACTGGTCACTCGAACAGGCACAAATTCCAGAATCCACACAGGGACCAGGCCAGGCAACGAGCATTGGCCTTGACGGCGCTGTCGCCATCTTCGATGAGCTGGGATTGCATCATGGCTATGCGGTCAGCCTGCCCACCACAGAGACCGGCGTGTACACCGGATCAGTCTATCCTAATGACCTTAGCCAACAGCGCGTGGTGCATCTTGATCAGTACAGCGGCGAGCGCTTGATCGACATGAGCTACTCCGATTACGGGCCCCTGGGTCGCTGGTTGGAATTTGGTATCAACGTGCATATGGGCCAGCAGTTTGGTCTGGCCAACCAACTGCTCTTTTTGACCGTGTGCGTGGCGATTATCCTGCTGGCGGTATCGGCCGCAGTAATGTGGTGGAAGCGCCGCCCCTCACGCGCAATGGGCGTACCGCCACTACCGGCAGACAAACGCGTTTTCCGGGGTCTGATTGCCATTCTGGCGATAGGCGGATTGATTTTCCCGCTGGTAGGCGCGTCGTTGATCGTCATGCTGCTGCTTGATTGGCTGATTGTGCGCCCGCTCCAGGAGCGGAGGCTGGTTAACCAGCCAAGGTAACACCTCAGTTTCTATCACTCCCTCTTTCTGGCCCCCTTGGGGCCAGAAGCTCAGGTTTATCTAAATCTCAATTTACGCCTCTCGCTCTATCTTTCCCGCTACTCACACGCGCCACAGAATAGCCACTATCGGTATGCCTTCAAGTATCGAACGATGCCAGCGCAAGACCCGTTGATGCCTTGGCCAACTAAAGCGATACATTAATAGCGCATTTGCGCTTATTGCCTCATAAACTCATGCCTATTTCAGTCTACCTCAGCACGTTTATCCGCTTGACATTAAATTATTTGCGCCACAAACTTAGCCGAGGCTATACTTGTTTCCACAGCGCAAAATGATTACACGGAGTAACACTGCTTCGTCTACTATCTACCTCATGTCGAGTCTGGAGCTTAATAATGGCAACAAAACATGCTGTGATTCTATTGGGAATGCTGCCTTTCAGTACCTTGGCAGCGGCTGATGAAACGCCCCTCAACGTGGTGGCAACCATTGGCATGATTGCCGATGTGGCACAGGAGGTAGGCGGCGAATGCGTTAGCGTCCAGGCCATGATGGGCCCCGGGATCGACCCGCATCTTTTCCAGGCCAGCGCCAGCGATGTTTCGCTGTTGCGCGGCGCCGAACAGATTCTTTACTCGGGCTACGCCCTGGAAGGCCAGCTGGGTTCGGTGCTGGAAAATTTCTCTTCGCGCACCCCGACGCTTGCTGTCGCGCCCTCTTCGATCGACCCTTCATCGCTGATTACCGCGCAGGATATCTACGGCATCGATCCGCACCTGTGGATGGATGTTTCGCTTTGGGCGCAAACGCTGCCGACGCTAAGCGATACCTTTATTGGAGCGCGCCCCGACTGCGCGGATACTATTGAAGCCAACACCGAGCGCTACCAGACCGAACTGTTGGCGCTCCACAAGTGGGTCAAGGAGAGTATCGCGACCATTCCCGAGAGTCAGCGCGTGCTGGTGACCGCCCACGATGCGTTTAGCTACTATGGGCGCGCCTACGATATCGACGTTGAAGGTATTCAAGGCATCAGCACCGAAACCGAAACCGGCATTGCCGATATCCGCAACATGGCGACGAGTGTGGTAGAGCGCGACGTACCGGCGGTGTTCGTTGAAAGCACCATCAATCCGCGCACCGTCCAGGCGGTGATCGACGCGGCCAAGCAGCGTGGCCATGACGTTGTGGTTGGCGGCGAGCTTTATTCCGACGCCATGGGCGATGACGGTACCGTCGACGGCACCTATATGGGTATGATCTACCGCAATACCCAGCATATCGTTAACGCACTCGGCGGCACACTTTCCCCACTGCCCGATGAGCTCAATGACTGGGCAAGCGAGTGGCAGCTCGACCAACAGGGATAGAAGGGCATACTCTCGATGGTAACATCTGCAAGTGCCGAGCCCGCTCTCAGCATCAACAATTTGACCGTGAGCTATCATAATCAGCCCGTGCTTTGGGATATCAATCTCGATATCCCGGCGGGCGTGATGGCGGGAATTGTCGGCCCCAACGGCGCAGGCAAAAGCACGCTGATCAAAAGCCTTTTAGGGCTGGTGCCATCGCTTTCCGGCGAGGTGCTGGTGCACGGCAAGCCTTATGCCGCCCAGCGCAAGCGGGTGGGCTACGTGCCCCAGCGCTCGAGCGTGGATTGGGACTTTCCCACCACCGCGCTCGATGTGGTGACCATGGGCCTTTACGGGCGCCTTGGCTGGTTCAAGCGCCCCGGGCGCCGAGAACGTAAAGAGGCGATGGACGCGCTCGACATGGTCAGCATGAGCGAGCTTGCCCACCGCCAGATCAGCCAGCTTTCCGGCGGCCAGCAACAACGCGTGTTTCTGGCCCGCGCACTGGTGCAACAGGCCGACGTTTACTTTCTGGACGAACCCATGGCCGGGGTCGATGCCACCACCGAACGGGCGATCATCGATATACTGCGCCGCCTGCGTGATGCGGGAAAGACGCTTATCGTCGTCCACCACGATCTGCAAACTGTCGGTACCTACTTCGACTGGCTATTGCTACTGAACGTGCGCGTGATTGCCAGTGGCGACGCCAAAGACGTTTTCAAGATCGACAACCTCCGCCAGGCCTACGGCGGCCAGATCGCGCTGCTGGGTGACCACGAGTCATTAACGTTTCCCGCCTCAAAAGTGACCTGACCCATGCAGTGGCTCGAACTTCTATCGGATTATACCTTTCAAAACGTGGTGATCGGCGCCTCGCTTCTGGGCCTGATCAGCGGCCCCTTGGGCTGCTTTGCGGTGCTGCGCCGTCAAAGCCTGCTGGGCGACGCCATCTCCCACGCGGCTCTTCCGGGAATATGCCTGAGCTTCATCATTACCGGCAGCCGCGATATTGGCGGCATCATGATCGGCTCGCTTGCTACCGGCTCTCTTGCAGCGCTGATCATGCTGCTGCTCACCCGCAAAAGCCGCCTGAAAACCGATGCGGGGCTAGGCGTTTGCCTGAGCCTCTTCTTTGCCGTTGGTATCGTGCTGCTCACCTACATTCAAGGCACCAGCAACGCCGCCCAGGGCGGGCTCGAGGCCTTTTTATTCGGCCAGGCCGCCGCCACGCTGCGCTCGGATCTGTGGGTGATGGGTGGCGTGACGCTGGTAACGCTTTCGCTGCTCGCCGCCTTCTGGAAGCAGGCCAAGCTGGTCACGTTCGACGCCGAGTACGCCCGAACGCTTGGCATGCCCGCCACGGCCATCGAGGCGACACTGACCGCCATGGTCGCACTGGCGGTGGTGGTCGGCTTGCAGATGGTCGGCGTCATTTTGATGGCGGCGATGATCGTTGCCCCGGCGGCGGCCGCGCGCCAGTGGAGCCGCCACCTGGGCACCATGCTTGCCATCGCGGCGGGCGTGGGTATCGTCAGCGGAGTCTCCGGCGCGACGATCAGCACGCTGTCGCGCGGGCTTGCTACCGGCCCGCTGATCGTACTAACCGCCACGGCCATCGTGCTGCTGTCGCTGGCGCTGGCGCCAGGGCGCGGGCTTTTATGGGGCATCATGAAACACTACCGCCAGAAAGCCGAGCTTCAAAAACGCCAGCTTCTCTACACGCTATATAAACACCCGGCCCGGCCTGCATCACGGCGTTTATCGCTGAGCGCACGGCTCACCCTTGCCCTGTTAAAACGCCAAGGCTACCTGACCCGCTCACAAGGTGAAGCGGACTGGGGGCTGACGACAACAGGGCAGGCAAAAGCGCGCCAGGTGGTCGCCACGTTCGAGGAGGTCGCGCCATGATCGCAGAGCTTCTCAACAGTACCGCGCTTCCCATCATTCTGGTCGGCGCCATGGTGGGTATCGCCTCATCAGCGGTGGGCACGTTTTTGGTGCTGCGCGGCAACAGCATGCTGTCGGATGCCATCAGCCATTCGATCGTGTTCGGCATCGTGATCGTCTGGATACTGACCAAGCAGCAGAGCGGGCCGGTGCAGCTCATCGGCGCCGCGCTGACCGGGCTTTTGACAGTATTTCTCACCGAGGCGCTGGCCAATACCAAGCGGGTGAAGCAGGACGCCGCCATCGGACTGGTGTTCCCAGCACTCTTCTCCATTGGCGTGTTACTACTCAATATCTACGCCCACGACGTGCATATCGACACCCACACCGTGCTGTTGGGTGAAATCGGGTTTGTCTGGCTGGATACCGTCGAGCTTTTCGGCCTGCCGATTCCCCAGGCGCTGGTCTCGATGAGCGTAATGACGCTGCTCAACTACGCGTTTATCGGGCTCTTCTATAAAGAGCTGAAGCTCGCCACCTTCGATCCCGCGCTGGCCAAAACCTTTGGCTTCATGCCGACGATCCTGTTCTATGTACTTTTGATGCTGACCAGCTCCACCGCCGTGGCGGCCTTCGACGCCGTGGGGGCGGTGCTGTTCATCGCCTTTGCCATTGTTCCCGCCTCCGCCGCCTATTTGCTGACTGACCGCCTGTGGATGATGTTCATTTTCGGCGCGCTGATCTCGATCGCCTCGAGCATTTCCGGCTATTTCCTCGCGGTGCATTTCAACGTCTCCATCGGTGGCATGATGGCGGTAATGACCGGCGTATTTCTGATACTGGCCTTTTTGGGCGGGCCGCGCTACGGGCTGATTACCCAAATGCTGAAGCGCCGCCGGGCGCGGCAGGCGCCGATGGAGCCGCCTTCATTGTTTTGAAAGGCTAAACGCCAGACCAGGGCGCCACTTGCAACGACGAAGACGCACGCTTTTATAAAGGCCCTATCCACGTGAGCGCTCGTTCAGTATTACTAGCGCACCAGTAATAAGCGCTCGCATACCTTCCTCTAATTCCGCCTCCATTTCGGCCTCCTCCAGGCCGCGGCTCGCCCCCTCGACAGGCTCTTTCCCCACTACCGAATAAATCGTATCGGCGACGGAAAAGCATTGAAAAGCTATGGTCGCCAGAAGCCAGCGAGCTTGCTCCTGGGAGATATCATAAACCTCAGCAATATGGTTTTGATGTGCACGAATTTTTTCAATCATGGGCTGAGTGGCAGCCAAGCGACGGATCACATAGGGCGTTAATCCTGGGTGAGCTTTGACAAACTCGCTTATCGATGCGGCAAAAGTGGATAGATACTCTTTCAATTCCCCGGGCGCATCATTGGAAGCTCGTGGAATATTCCAACGTTGAAATATTTCTTCGGCCACTAAGCATTTCAGCGCCTTTAAATTGGGCACATGCTTATAAAGCGCCATATGGCTGATGCCTAGCGCGCTGGCCACCCCGACAAAGGTGATGTTGGGTAGGCCGATTTCGATACCCGCATTCGCAATACGCTCAAGCGTGATGGTAGGCGGCCGCCCGCGTGCTTTAACTGGCTGTTGCGTGGTCATATTGCATCCTTAATCGCTGACGTTCCTTATCTAGCCACTCACTCACTTTAGGGTCAATTAGTTGATTGGCATGCAATTATATTAATTAGTTTATTGCCATGAAACTAATTATCTATTAGCCTATTTAAACGCGACTAATTCTCGTTACAAACTACTGCTATGCAGGTTCGATAATCCCCTATGGCCGAGTCATAACGCTTCATGAGCACGCACGATACATCGAGATCCCAAGGTAAGAGCCCCATCAGCCAAGTGTTGGCCCCTATACGCACACGGCTTTTTGCCGCGGCAATGCTGGCGGGCATCGGCACGATATTAACGATGGTGCCGCTTGCCGGTATGGCACATATCGCCAAGATTCTTGTGTCTGATCCAGGCGCCGCCTGGGAGTTATCAACCGCCAGCATGCGTGAAATTGGCTGGGTGGTAGCAGCCAGCATCGTGAGCCTCTTTGTCGGCATGGGGTGCATGTTTCTCGGCGAGCTGGTAGCGCACCTGGCGGATAACAAACTCACCTACCAGCTACGCTTGGCTGTTATGCGACGCTTGTCCCAAGCACCGCTTGGCTGGTTTACCAGCCGCGCATCCGGCGACGTAAAACAGGCGATGCAAGACGATATTGCGACGCTGCACAGCCTGACCGCGCACTTTTACACGGCGGTAGGACGCGCGTTTGGCGCCTTACTGATCTCGGTGGTCTACCTGATCATGCTGGATTGGAAAATCGCCGTTATTACGTTACTGCCTCTTCCCGGTTTCTTTCTTTTCCTGCGCCGACTCATGCAAGCCAGCAAAGCCAATATGGGTGAGTTTATTGCCCAGCTTGAGCGCATGAATAACGCCATTAATGAATTTGTCTGCGGCATTCCCGTCGTCAAGGCCTTCGGTACGACCGGACAAGCCTATCGTGGCTACCAAGCAGCAGTGGATAGCTTTGCCCATGCATTTGAGCAATTTACCCGCCCTCTGGTCGCTTCTATGGCACATGTTCATGCGATGGTGACAACGGTGACGATATTGGGACTGGCGCTCACGGTTGGCATATTTTGCGTCGCCAACGGCTGGTCAGAACCGGTCGATCTGTTGCCATTCATTCTAGTAGCCCCCGGTATCTGTGCTCCGTTACTGCTGCTGCATACCTTGCTGCACGACTTAGGCAGTGCCGTTGGCGCCGCCCAACGCGTCATGGCACTGCTTGAAACGCCGGTATTGCCATCAATCCCCTCCAGTGAGTGCCAGCTCCCCAACGATCATGAAGTTCGCTTTGAAAATGTCAGTTACGTCTATAACAATGCCCAAAACGGGCTATCGAACCTGCACTTTACTCTTGCACCTGGCAGCGTTACGGCGATTGTTGGCCCTTCGGGGGCAGGCAAATCCACCCTGGCACGCCTGATGCTGCGCTTTTTTGACCCCACCCATGGGCGCATTACGTTAGGCGGGGTGGATCTGCGCCATCTTGAGATGTCAACGCTCTACCAGCGGATTGGTTTTGTTCTGCAGGACGTGCGTCTGATCCATGCCAGCATTCGAGACAACATTGCGTTGGGCCGCCCTTCGGCCAGCCAACAGGAAATCGAGGATGCCGCTCGCGCGGCGAATATTCACGAACGTATCGCCGCACTCCCTAACGGCTATCGATCGATGGTTGGCGAGGATATTCAACTGTCAGGTGGCGAGCAACAGCGCGTCAGTATTGCCCGCGCCATGTTACTTGATCCGCCTCTATTGGTGCTGGACGAGCCGACAGCAGCGGTTGACGCCAGCAATGAGCTGGCCATCCAGCAGGCTCTGTCGCGTTTAACCCGGGGGCGGACGCTTGTGATTATTTCGCATCACCTAAAGTCGATCATCCACGCCGACCATATTCTGGTACTCGATGGCGGCACGGTTGCTGAGCAAGGCAATCACGACCAGCTACTGGCCAGCAATGACCTTTATGCTCGCCTTTGGGCACTGGAAGAGAAAACAAACTCACTGGAATCGAAGGTGGCAGCGTGCTGAAAATGCTCAATCAACTGCTTGGCGAAGACACCGCGCTCTTGCGTCGCTATCTCGGTCTGGTCACTGTCTATGGTGTGCTAAGCGGTCTGACCATCTTGGCCCTTATCCCTCTTCTCTATTACCTCCTGATTGGCCAACTCAGTGTGGCCACCACATGGCTAGTAGTGCTGCTTTTCGGCATCCTAATCTGTTGGGGAGTGCGATGGCACGTGGAGCAGGCAGGCGTCCGTGTCGGCGTCGCCATCTTGCAGTCGGGCCGCCATCGCCTTGGCGAACACGTGATCCATCTGCCGGTTGGCTGGTTTACCGCGACAAATACCGCGCGCCTTAGCCATGTAACCACGCAGGGTATGATGGCGGTGGCCCAGCTTCCTGCTCACGTCTTTACACCGGTGATCAGCGGGCTTGTCACGCCTATCGTTCTCCTTGCCGCGCTATTGGTGTTGCATGCACCGCTGGGCATTGCGGCGCTGGTCGCGCTGCCGCTACTTTTGGGGGTTTTATTACTCACCGCCAAGCTTGCCCAGCATGCCGACAGGGCCTTCCAGCAACACTTTTCTGATACCAGTCAGCGCATGGTCGAGTTCGCCAGTGCCCAGACAGTCTTACGCGCCTTTAGTGGGAACAACCACAGCACACGCTTCTTAGAACAGGCCATGGAACAACAGCACCGCTCGGGAACAAGGCTGGCTTGCCTATCGGCACTTTCGGCGCTGCTCAATGCCTGGGCAGTGCAGACAGTCTTTGCCGTGCTGCTGATCGTCACAACCCTGTGGATCAATACGCTTTTGGAAGGATCACTGACGGCAGCGAGCATTATAAGCGTCATCATTGCGCTGGTACTGGTAAGCCGGTTCGTCGAACCGCTGCTGGACATCGCTCAACACAGCGACATTTTGCGTAGTGCAAGGGGGCAACTCGAAGAGATCCAGGCGATTTTCGACGCTGCCCCCCTAACCGAGCCAACGGTCCCTCAGCCACCGCGCGATGCCTCCATCGAATTGAGAGCCGTCCGCTTTCGCTATGCGCCGCATGAGCCCGACGTGCTCAACGGGGTTAGCCTATCTATCACGCCCGGTAGCATGACCGCATTGATCGGTGAGTCAGGTTCAGGCAAGACCACTCTGGCGCGCCTGGTCGCGAGATTTTTCGATGCAGATCACGGTAGTGTGCTCGTCGGCGGCGTGGACGTCCGCGATATGTCTAGTACCCAGCTGGCGGATCACGTCAGCCAGATCTTCCAGGAGAGCTACCTGTTTGCCGGCAGCATTGCTGACAATATTCGCTTTGGCCATCCCGACGCCAGCGATGCCGACCTGATGGACGCCGTGCGTCTGGCCGGTGTCATCGAGATCGTCGAACGCCTGCCCCAAGGATTGGACACACCAGTGGGCGAGGGAGGCGCCCGCCTTTCCGGCGGCGAACGGCAGCGTATCGCCATCGCCCGAGCACTCATTAAGAATGCGCCCATTCTGCTGGTGGATGAAGCGACTGCCGCACTGGATGCGGAAAATCAAGCCATCATTACCCAGGCGCTGGTGCGACTGAGAGGCCAACGTACGCTATTGGTGATCGCCCACCAACTCTCTACGGTGAGCATGGCTGATCAGATCATCGTGCTAGATGACGGACGCATCATTGAGCAAGGGTAAGCGTTCATCCTACGACGTAGTTGACCTACTTCACGTCACGCAGAGGCCTAAGTAACTCCGGCGAGACCTTGTACTGTTTCCTGCCTTCCTCGCCCAGCACGATCACACTCTTGCGGTTGATCTTGGTGACGATCCCCAACACCGGTCCTTCTCGGCCTTCGAAGGTCACTTTCAGACCAACCCGCAACCGACTCAAGGCTTGCAGGGTTTCCTGTTCTTGCAGTTCATCAATTCGCTGGCAGATGGTCTGGTTCAGTTCCAGCAACTGGTCGATGGTCATGTCCTCAAT
>NZ_JABUZA010000050.1 GCF_014897985.1 Halomonas colorata | reverse complement strand
TCCATGGCAGCACTGAACCCTATGCAGTTGACGATGTTCGTATTATCGCTGAAGGCAGAGACTTTTTCAGAGCCTCCAGAAGAAACTAAAAGGAAATTTTTGTACTTTTTTTCTTTTCCAGATGGAATGTAGGCTCTAAACATGTGGTTAGAGAGTATTAATATAAATGATGGGATGGAGAAAAGTACAAACGCTACCATGCCAAATATTGTCCCGAACGCTATAAGATATACAAAAGAATTGTTTTCCGTCAGGGAGGCAATAAAAAGATCGGTACGCCCAATTAAGTGAAAATAAAAATATATAAAGATAAGATGTAAAACCACACCTAGAAGAGCTGAGAATTGCACTATTCCGCTCAAGTCTATTTTGATTCTTCTCAGCTGGACTTCTTTACACATGCCCGGATTCCACGTTATTTAAATGTTAGGGTAAAACTTGTCTGTTTTAGGCCACAGTGGTTGCGATGAGGTGGTACTTGGCTAAATACGTAGCTTACACTATTTTCAGTCTCTAAATATAGTGGATGAGAGTATAAGGTTTAAGGAATAAGCTGCTCGTAGATCATGTCTCCTTCCTTTTTTTGTTCACAAATAGTTTTTTTGTTATGTCAGTTTAAAATCCATGTTATTAACCCTCCGTATACTATGCAAGTTCCCCAGGTCGAGTAGAGGATAGAAGCAGAATTAGTAGCGAATATAGTTGGTATGAGATGTATTATCATCCCAATAAGATTTGTTAGAACTGAGGTGGCAGCTCGAGTCCTTCCAATCATGTGTGCTATCGGCAGGTTGTAATTCCACAGTCGAGGATTCTTATTAAGCACAATAAAGTCTCAGCGAAAATAAGATTATTTGGCGGCGGCCTACATTTAAGGAAGTGGTTTAGGCAGGCAGACGCAACAACAAGAAAGGAAAGTTGTTGCGGCTTAATAGTCTGACTTTTTCAAACCCATACGTTTGCTCTTCGGAATGTGCCTTTGGCCCTATTAGCGTATCAGACAGAAGGAGCATAAGGCCATTCGGATGCATTAGTGGGCGGTGGAGGTTTATAAGAAGTGTATTTTAGTCACTATGAGTGATCAAAGTGAGAGTAAATTAAACCTTCTGCTGATACTGGCTAGCGCAATGACTCCCATGCTTTGGCGATAAAAAACACTGGCGAGGCATTGTTTGCGCTGCCCTATGAGGCAAATGAGGCCATTCGCCAACCCGCTATGTGCTTTACTATCAGCAACTGTTATTCACGGAGTAAACATCCATGGCCATAGGCGGCTTGATAGGATTATTGGATGACATTGCCGCATTGGCGAAGTTATCCGCCGCATCATTGGACGATGTGAGTGCCGCCGCTGGGCGTGCGACGGCGAAGGCGGCCGGGGTGGTGGTGGATGATACGGCGGTAACACCGCAATATTTGCAGGGTGTGGCAGCGGAGCGTGAACTGGCGATTGTGAAGAAAATCGCGCTGGGTTCGATCCGCAACAAGCTGATTTTTATCCTACCGGCAGCGCTGCTGTTGAACCACTTTTTGCCCGCGCTATTGCCGATCATCCTGATGGTGGGCGGCAGCTACCTAGCCTTTGAGGGCGCTGAGAAGGTCTGGCACAAGCTTTCTGGCAAGCATGACGACGACAAGCCTGCGGTAGAGAAGGGGCCTGAAGCCGAGAAAAAGATCGTGAGTGGTGCCGTTCGCACCGACCTGATTCTGTCCGCCGAAATCATGGTGATCGCGCTTTCTACTGTTTCCCATCAGGGATTCTGGTCGCAGATGGTGAGCCTGGTGGTGGTTGCGTTTGTCATCACTGTTCTGGTGTATGGCGTGGTGGCGATGTTGGTCAGGATGGATGATTTCGGGCTGAAGCTCGCCCAGCGGGACAGTTCGGGCATGCAGAAACTGGGCCGTGGTCTGGTCACGGCCATGCCCAAGGTGCTAGCGACCATCGCAGTGGTGGGTACCATCGCCATGCTCTGGGTGGGAGGACATATCCTGATGGCCAACCTGGGGGCGGATGGCACGGGTTGGTTCAACGCCCCCTATGAATGGGTACATCATATTGAGCATAGGATTAGCGAGGCCACCGGTGCCTTGGGCGGCTTGCTGGGCTGGAGTTTCAATACGTTGTGCTCAGCGGTGATAGGCTTTTTGGTGGGCTCGGTGGTGGTGGGTGTACTGCACTTCATCCCTATCAAGAAGGCACATTCGGCATAGGTGCGGCCGCGACTTCATTTGCTCGACAATCCGCGCAGCGCCGGGCGCAATCACATGACTGCTTAACAGGTCGTGAACAGGTTCCAATGGATCAATAAGCGACGCGCTTGCAGTTGTCTTGATACAGCGGGGCATCGGTGCCGAGCGCCAGTCGCTTGGTGTTGCTGTTGTAGTAGAAACGATCGGATTCGGCGCCTGCAAGCGCATAGTCGCCGCACACCCCATAGCCCTTGTTGACAGTCGCCAGATTGGAGATTTTGGCCGGTGCTTGGCTCTCAAGACGCTCCGAAATCATCTCGGCGATGTGGGCATCACGCTGGGCCTCGGAATAGGCCTGGCCACCGAATATCAGGCCCGCAACGACGAAAATGGCGACGACGGGAATCCAAAGGTTATGCATAGCGTGTCCAATGAGAGAATGTAGAAGCGTATGATTTCAGCAGAAAACTATGTAGCGGGATAATAACTTTTTGCGCGTCCAATTTCATTGATTGACGAGTGCTTGATTGACACATAGATCACTATTCAGAGTTGCCCCTGTGTCATGTCCCAGGCTGCCGGTCGACGACGAGAGAGGCGTTGCGAAGGTGTCAGACTCTCTTTCAAACTCGTGACTCGTCTCGTCACTTTTTCTTCATAAAATTGATAATTTGTGTACTGTGAGTACACAAAATCTAATTATCTCGAAGAGAATGTGGCGGCTTCTTTAGTTAAATGCTACTTTGTGAACTATGAGTACACATAAAGAAGAAAAATTAAAGAGCGTTCTTGGGGCTACGGCTAAAGGGTTCATGGTCGACTCTGCTTGGCTCGAACGCCACGGTGTCAGCCGTTTTCTTGCCCGTAAGTATGTCAACGGCGGCTGGTTGGAACGTGTCCATCGCGGCGTCTTTCGCCGCCCAGTATCAAGTTCGAGTGTGCCAGACACGCTTGACTGGAAGAACTGCCTTCTCTCGCTTCAGTACCTGATGGGCTACGAGGTTCATGTGGGTGGCATCACCGCCTTAAGCCAACAGGGCTATGACCACTATCTGCGGCTCGGTAGTAACGCCCCTGTCTGGGTTTACGGTGAAAGCATACCGAACTGGTTGACCCAACTGTCATTGAATGTACCCATAGAAGCCCGCAGCACATCGCTATTTTCCGACCCGGCGCTCGGCCTGAAAAAGATCAATACGGACGTAACCGACACGTTGCCTTGGGAATGGGAACTGAAGATGTCAGCGCCCGAAAGGGCGATTATGGAGGCCATGAATGAATTGCCTGACCATGAAAGCTTTCACAATCTCGATATGGTGTTCGAGAGCCTGACGACCCTGCGCCCGAGGACGATATCGGCACTGCTGCATAGCTGCAAGAAGATCAAAGTTAAGCGCCTGTTCTTTGTCTTTGCGGATCGCCACGGCCACCCTTGGCGCAAGCGCCTCGACCCAGCAGAGTTCAACCTCGGCAGCGGCGATCGCGCGTTGGTCAAGGGTGGAAAAATACACCCCCGGTACCGCATCGTGGTGCCCGAAGAATTTATAAGAAGGGAGAGCCACGATGGCCCGTGAAACCTATGAAGCCCAAGTCAGGCTGCTTGTGCGTATTCTTCCCCATGTCGCCAAGGAAGAGGTGTTTGCACTAAAGGGCGGTACGGCGATTAATCTGTTCTATCGTGACTTGCCTCGCCTGTCAGTCGATATTGACCTGACCTACTTGCCGATTAAAGACCGAAGTGAAAGCCTTCTTGAGATCAATGATGCGATGGGCCGCATTGCGGCTTCCATCGAACGTGGTATTGCAGGCGCAAAAACACAACGCATACAAGGCGGCGGCGGCGGTGCTACCCGGCTTCTTGTCCGCTTAGATGGTGTGGAGGTAAAGCTTGAGACGTCACCTGTCACACGCGGCGTTGTTCACGACCCTGAAATGCGCTACGTCTCCGAAACCGTTGAGGATGAATTTGGCTACGCGGAAATGCAGATAGTCTCGTTTGAAGACTTGTTTGGCGGCAAGTTGCATGCAGCCGTAGATCGCCAGCATCCGCGCGATCTTTTTGATGTGGAGCTGCTCTATGATAATGAAGGCCTGACAGACGACCTATTTCGCACTTTTCTTATCTATATCGCGAGTTCATCGCGCCCCGCACATGAGCTTCTGAACCCGAATCTGATCGATCTAGACCAGCCTTATGCTCGAGAATTCGAGGGCATGACCAAGACTTCATTCAGTCTTGAAAAGCTTGTAGGTACTCGCAAACGACTGATTGCGGATATTCAGTCCCGCTTTGATGAAAGCACCAGAAGATTCTTGTTGAGTCTGCACGATGGCACTCCCGACTTCGCTGCCATTGACCGCCTTCAGGCGGCTGATTTACCTGCCGTGCGCTGGAAACTAATCAATCTGGAAAAGCTAAAATACGAGAATGCGGACAAGCATGCTGAGCAGCGAGACAGACTTGAAGCGCTGCTAGAGTAGCGGATCGGGTTAAAGTGACAAAACAGGTGAGTAAGGCCACCGCCACACGGGACATGGCCGAGCTGGTAGCAAAATGTTGCCTATATAAGCTGGGTGGTGGCGGGCGCAGCACGCGTTATGCGGTGCTGTTTGGGTGAAAGGCCTCCCTTGTCTATTGTGCAGTGGCTAATCAACACTCTTGATACGTGGACCTTATACCTTACGCGCGGCTACCGACCAGCCGAATACCCATGCCGATAAACAGCGTGCCACTGACACGACTGAACGCCACTTTCCATCGCTGGCTTTGGAAGTGATGTCCTAGCCGCCGCAACGCTAGCGCGTAGCTTGAGTGTACGCCGATCACGATCAGCGCGATGGTGAGGTACATGAGGGCGAATTGGCGGGTCAAGCCTGTCGTGTGATCAAGGAACTGCGGCAGAAAGGCGGATAGAAACAGTAGGGTCTTGGGATTACTGATAGAGACTAGAAACGCTTCCAGCCATAGAGAGGGGCGCCTTGATGTCACATCGCTGACCACCGGGCTGGCCGCCGGGTTGTTCTTGAAAGAAGCCATCCATTGGGCCACACCAAGATAGATAAGATAGGCCGCTCCGACGATTTTCAATACCGTGAACGCCACCGGTAGCGTGCTCAATAACGTACCCACCCCCAAGGCCACCAGCAGGATAGTGATCAATTGAGCTAGAAGGTTGCCACTTAGCGCGATTACCGTACCGGTTGCGCCATACCGAAGCGTATTACGAATGACCAGGAGCACATTAGGGCCCGGTGAGAGGGTAATCAAAAGGTAGGCAATGAAAAACGTCAGCCAAACGTGCAGAGACATAGGGTGTTTTTTCCTGGCAGGGCTCGCGTTTATTCGGATTTCTTGATTCTGCGCTGGACTGTAACGCTTATGCAAACAAAGGCTCATCCTTAGCAGAAAACTGGCTGGCGCCAGTTGCCTCTAGCACGGCGGCAGTCTGTGTATTCGCCTTAAGTGACTAATAAGCTATGTTTCCATCCTATTATGAATTTTTCTAAACTTCCCATGAAATAAGACCATTTTTATTCATCTTTGTGCTCCTGTATAAAATCCCCAGTACTCTTCGTTATAGAGCCTGCCAGCTTCTCATGAATAAGGCTGTCAGGCTTAAAAGCTGTAAAGCCGCCCGGTTTTTAAATATTGGGCCGTTCCGCAGAAGCGAAGAACCGGTTCGATTTTTACTATTGGAGGCGAGATGATGAATAACGACGTCGCATTTACTATCCAGCGTATCGGCTTCGATGAGAATTATCGTCCGTCGGACAATACGCGTATTACCACCAACTTCGCCAATCTAGCCCGGGGCGAGAGGCGGCGAGAAAACCTGCGTAATACGCTGGACATGATCAATAACCGCTTCAATGCGCTGGTGCATTGGGACAACCCGGAAGGGCGTCGTTACAGCGTCGAGCTCGATATCGTCTCCGTGAATATGGCGGTGGGTGCTGACGGCCAGGGCCAGCCGTTTCAAATCATCGAGATACTCAAACCCCGCTTTGTGGATACGCAAACGGGTCGGCGTATTGAAGGCATCGTGGGTAACAACTTTTCCTCCTACGTGCGCGATTACGATTTCAGCGTGCGGCTAA
Organism: Halomonas colorata; assembly: GCF_014897985.1. Classification (GTDB taxonomy): domain Bacteria; phylum Pseudomonadota; class Gammaproteobacteria; order Pseudomonadales; family Halomonadaceae; genus Vreelandella; species Vreelandella colorata. The sequence continues at coordinate 23,902 of NZ_JABUZA010000050.1, read as the reverse complement.
CCGAGCACAATAAGCACCAGTCGAGCTTCAGCATCCCGGACGATTTTGGCGTGCTGCACGGCAACCTGTTCAAGAGCTTCGTGAACTCCTCGGTTTACCAAGAGCATTTTGACAAGCCCCCGGTCATCTGCTTGAGCGTTTCCGATAACAAGGTTTATCACCGCACCGATAATCGGCATCCCGTATTGGGCGTTGAGTATCAGCCGAACGAGTCGTCGCTGACCGAGCAGTACTTCAAGAAGATGGGGCTTGAGGTTCGCTACTTTATGCCTGCCAACAGTGCTGCCCCGCTGGCGTTTTATTTTTCCGGGGATCTGCTCAACGATTACACCAATCTTGAGCTTGCCGGCACCATCAGCACCATGGAGTCTTTTCAGAAGATTTACCGGCCCGAGATCTACAACGCCAATGCGGCAGCGGGCAATGTCTATCAGCCCGATCTGAAGAACCCGGATCATTCGCTGACCCAAATCGTCTACGACCGAGAAGAACGTAGCCAGTTGGCCGCCGAGCAGGGGAAATTTGCTGAAGAGCATTTCATCAAACCCTATCAGGCGATGCTTGAGCAGTGGTCTTCCAACGGCTCGCTTTAACTAATCAAATGCACGGGATGATGACTCATGAGTAAACGCTTACCCACCTCGACGGCGGGCAGCCTGCCCAAACCTTCCTGGCTTGCCGAGCCCGAAACCCTTTGGTCGCCCTGGAAACTTGAAGACGAGGCGTTGATTGAAGGTAAACAAGATGCGCTGCGCGTGTCGCTGCAGGAACAGCAGCAGGCCGGTATCGATATCGTCAGCGACGGCGAGCAAACGCGTCAACATTTCGTGACAACCTTTATCGAGCATCTTAGCGGCGTCGATTTTGAAAAGCGCAAAACCGTGAGAATTCGTAACCGCTACGATGCGAGCGTGCCGACGGTCGTGGATGCGGTCAACCGCCATAAGCCGGTCTTCGTCGAGGACGCCAAGTTCCTGCGCCGCCAGACCGACAAGCCCATCAAGTGGGCGCTACCGGGTCCGATGACCATGATCGACACGCTGTATGACGATCACTATAAAAGTCGTGAGAAGCTGGCGTGGGAATTCGCTAAAGCGCTCAATCAGGAAGCCAAGGAGCTAGAGGCGGCGGGAGTCGATATCATTCAGTTCGACGAACCTGCGTTCAACGTATTCTTCGACGAGGTGAATGATTGGGGAATCGCCGCCTTGGAAAGAGCCATTGAAGGGCTCAAATGCGAAACGGCTGTCCATATCTGTTATGGCTACGGCATTAAAGCCAATACGGATTGGAAAAAAACGCTGGGATCGGAGTGGAGGCAATATGAAGAAGTCTTCCCCCGGCTGCAAAAATCCAACATCGATATTGTTTCGTTGGAGTGCCAGAACTCCCACGTGCCCATCGAGCTGGTCGAACTTCTGCGCGGCAAGAAGGTGATGCTGGGTGCCATCGACGTCGCCACCAACACCATCGAGACGCCGGAAGAGGTCGCCGCAACACTTAGAAAGGCACTTCAATTCGTTGATGCCGATAAGCTTTACCCGTGCACCAACTGTGGCATGGCGCCGCTGTCTCGCTCGGTGGCCAGAGGCAAGCTCAGTGCCTTGAGTGCCGGGACGGAGATCGTTCGAAAAGAGCTTTAATTCCAGCGCTTAGCGCTATAGTGCAATTCCCTTTGTGGTCTGATTTTAGCGGCTGTTAGCCTATGAGCCGAATATAACCCGTAATCGGCTCATAAATTGATTCGAATAGGTTCGGTAATCGGCTCATCTGGCAGCAGCTTGGTATGCCCTCGGATTGTCAGAAGAACATTTGAATGCGATGGTTTGGGAGAGGCCGTTCTCGGAGATGGAGTCGTTTATCAACGCAGAGACCTTCGCACTGTGATGTACTTCACGCCCCGTTATCCTGAAAGCGTTGGGAGCGTATAAGCGACAACGGCAAGGTGAATTTTGGCGAGGCTTGGCAATGACTTGCCGCCTTTTCTGTAGCAGCCCCTGTGCTGTCTTAGTGCACCTTGACGTGGGAACCATCAATGAATAGCCGTTCAACATCAGGGTCCTACACAAGCGCACGGAAGATAGGTTGTAGCTCGTCATTCATGAGCATTAGCCATGCCAGGCTGGCAGTTAAGTGGTGTCGAGACCTCTATTCTGCGAGCTTTCCCTATGCTGTCATAACGTAAACAGGACCTTGTTTACCAGTTTGTATCACGCCAAGGTGGTGATTAAAATGTGGCGTTGGGGGTTATGATGAAAAAGCCGAGGCAGAGTCGTGGTGGGTTGGCTTCTTCAGCCTATGGGGAGCGACTGGGGAATAAAACAAGCGAAAGTCGCATCTGACTCTAAACCCAGTTGCTAAAGAGAATAGGACGACGTTACTTCGACAAGTCGTAACGGCCTATAAAGTTTATTGATCTAGCTTATAGGCCGTAACCGTTAGTTATTCAGACTTAAAGTCTTTTTATTGCATTGTTGGAAATGAATTGTCCTTCATGGTTCCATCATTTAGATAATACAGTGAGTCTAACGGCTCACCACTTGCTGCTGGATACTACCAATTCCTTCGATCGTACTAACAATGCAGCTGCCCGGTTGCAGAAATTCTTGCGGCTTGCGTGCGTACCCCACACCGGAAGGCGTTCCAGTAAACACTAGGTCGCCGGGGTTAAGGGTGACGATCTTACTTAAAATGGCGAGAATATCCGCCACTGGAAAGATCATTTGATTGAGTGTGCCAGCTTGCTTCACAACGCCATCTACCTCGCAGGTAATGGCAGCCTCGCCCATATTGGCCAGCTCATTGGGCGTTACAATGTATGGCCCCACGGGGGCAAATCCAGCGCACGACTTGGCGAGACCAAACTGCGGAGCGTCACCGATAAATTGAAGTTGTCTGTCTGAGAAGTCCTGACCTACGGCAAAGCCAGCCACATACTCCATTGCGTTCTCTCGAGTCACGTTGGATGCTCGCTGGCCGATAATTGCCACGAGCTCCACTTCCCAATCTATATGGCTATCTTCCGGTACAGATACTGTGCCATTAGGGTTAGCAATACTGCTAGCCCACTTGGGAAAAACGGGCGGAAACTCATGGTTAATGCCAATGCCCGTTTCTTTTGAGTGCTCATCATAGTTAAGGCCAATCGCAAAGACCTGACTAGGCCGGGGCGAGACGGCCTCAAGTTCGGATTCATTCCACTCAAACGTAATGCTTGGGGTATGCGAAGCAGCCCACTGACTGAAGGCCTCCCACTGAGTAAACAGATCCGGCATAGTGGGACCAAACTGGCCGTTACTTTCATCAGCGATATTACACGCTAAGTGTTGATCAAGAATAAGACAGGCATTGCCTTGAATATTAGCAACTTTCATTGAAGTCCTCGTCAATAGATATTATCGGCCACGTGAAATGACCATGGTTACAGGGAGACGCCGAAGCGCCCTCGAGAGATTTGGAAGCCCACGTTAGGCGCCGCCTGACGCAGGGGAGTGTAGTCACCAGCCAGTGTGTCGATGATTTGTTCAGTCAAAACTTCAGCACTCTCTTCCTCTGGCGTCACGAGACAGCCATCGAAGTGTTTATCCTGCCCCGTAGGTGAAAGTTGAAGTGTGGGAATGAACCGGTGAGGCTGATATGGGTAGTTAGTGGGCACTGTGATCAAGCAACGGCAGCCGGTTGCTCCCAGGCCAGTCGCTATTTCAAGCCAATCCGATGTACTGCAATCCATTACCTGCAGCCCTGCATGGGTCGACTGCTGAGAATAAGCCAGTGTGGGCCGAGCATGATAGATAGCTAGCCTGTCACAAAAAGCCGCCTCTTTAAGCAACGGGTCGTTCGCCGCCAGCACCACGCCCACCCCTTTCGAGAGGAGCCGATGCGTGAGATCCGCCAACCGTTGTAAAGCGTCATGGCCTATGCCGGGGCTGGTCGTTAGGCCAACATGGAGAGGCAATTGCGGCCATTCAGTCGATGGGGACGGCTTAGAGATGGACTTTTCAACATGCTGGCTAACAGCCGAAATGCCCCCTTCAAGCTGAATACTCGCCCAGTCAAACTGGCCAGGAGCAATGCCACGATCATTAAGCGCCGACTGAAAGTAGTCGTTGTGTGTTTTCTCACAGCCATGCTCAAGGAAGACGCAACGCTTGACGAGCGGATGAGTGGCGTAGCCAATCATCGTATCCCGAAAGATCTCTTCAGACTGACCGCCTGATACGCCGCACCCCTCTGTGTGGGGTAAGGCGATAGCCTTCTCCCGAGTTGGTTGATGACCGCCTTGGTTGATATGGGCTGCGATCTGTTCGGCGACTTGCCCAGAGCAAAGGCTGGTCGGTAGCACCAATGAGCACATGGGAGCCCCTTTGGAACGCGTGCGCACCAGAGTATCGTCCCGATCAGCAACCAGCAGTGGTACACCGCTAAATCGTTGTTCTGACTCCGTAACGGTCGGTATCAGTTGAGTCGCATTGGGGAAGAAGGCATTACGCCAGATTTGAGTTTGGTACTGTCCTGTATGTTCTCCTTTCGAGCGGATCCCCGATGCTGTCTCAAGAAGTAGTTGGCGTAGGCGTTCACTGGCGAGTTCCAGGCTCTCTCCTTCAAGCACTTGCCCCGCGTCGAAATCCATATCCGATTCAAGCAACTGAAAGCGTTCGTGGGTGGTCACGATTTTAAGCGTGGGCACAAAGGGAAAATTGGTAATGGAGCCGTTCCCCGTCGTGAACAGTACCAAGTTAGCGCCTGCTGCCACTTGGCCAGCAATACTCTCCAGGTCATTACCTGGGCTATCCATAAAGTAGTAACCTGGGCGTCGCATTGGTTGTGCGTAATCAATCACATAATCGAGATACGTCTGAGGATCCTTTTTGCGCGCTGCACCAATTGATTTCAGCGTAATGTTATACAGGCCTCGATAAATATTACCGCCTGACACATTCCCTTCCGCTGTGTGTCCATGAGCGGTGGCATAGTCTTTAAAACGCTGTTGAACCGTTAAAAAGCGCTCAAAGGTTTTCCTGCTCGCGGTTTTTTGTAGGACATACTGCTCCGCCCCGATCAACTCATCCGTTTCGGCAAGGTTGGCACTTCCTCCTCGCCGGATTAACTCATGGACGGCTTTGCCCAATACTTGATTAGCTGTTACACCTGAAAACGCATCAGAGCCCCCACACTGCAGCCCCAGTTTTAGGCCGGAAACAGGAGCAGGCTGTCGCTCAAACGACGCCACCTGAGGAATCAGCAGCTCGCACTCACTGACAAGAGAGTCGAAGAAGCCATCATCATCTGCCATCTGATAGCTAACCCGATATTCAGCCTCGGGCAAGGCAAGATGAGAGAGCTGTTCCGCAATTTCATCATTGGTTAACCAAGAGCCATGCTCGTTGACCAGAATGGCGGCACCACTGTTTGGATTGGTTGCAAACCCTGCCAGCGTACGCAGCAGCAGGTCACGATTATTAGGTACATCCAGGCCACCACCCTCGGTGTGAACCACGGGAACCACACCATCGAAGTTACCGTATGCAGGCCACTTCGCCTGGAGACGCTCTGCTGCCTCCAGCACCGCACTACGAGACCGTGAAGTTGCCCCAATAATCACCAGATAGTTGCGTGTTCCCCAACCGCGGCTTTCGCCGCGATAGAAACCTTGGAACGTCAAACCATCCACGATATCAGCAACGTTATTGCCAAAGCTGGGGGCTTCGGGAAGTGTGCGTTCGACAATAGTGTCCTTATCCTCGAAATTGACCTTAAGCTGTTCGTCGTAATCCTCCGGCTGACGCGCCCTTAAGACCTCACGCATCTTGGCATTGCAGAGATAATCACCGAATGCAATATCCTCGATGGCGGTGCCAAATGAGAGGCCCCAAGACAGTAGCGCCTCGCCCTTCAGGATGGGGCTGATACAAATTCGGTGGCCTTGGGGCACCGGGTATTTGAGAGTAACCGTGTTGTCGTCAAGCTCTAGAGTCTCTCCTGCCTCTAGTCGTCTCGTGGCGATACCCGCGTTATCGCCTTCGGCAGGGAGTAAATATTGCAGTGCCATAAGCTTACCTCGTAGTCTTAAAGCCGACGTTCATGACTGTTGTTCGATGACGGCAGGCGTACCATTGAGTTCTGGATCATCGTATTCATTCAGTGGATCAATTCCCCGACGTAACTGCCATCGATGAACCAGAACCGTTAACAGGGGGGTCAGTATGGCAGTGGTCACAACGGCCCCAGCAATCTGCGCTGTCGCCACCTCCATGATCGCCTGGTAAGCCGGGTCGGCCGCCGCCACGACGGCAGGTGTTGCCACGGCGTTGCCAGCCGTCGAGGATTCTGCAATGCCCGAGATTAAGTTACGTTGTTTTGGTGGGCGCCGACGCAGCACCTGAACCACCCATAGAAACAGCATGGCGCAACCACCCGAGATCGTTACCACTAAAGCACCTAGCAGTACTCCAGAGGAACCAGCCTCGATCAGTGTGCGGAAATCAATCCCGGTGCCCAGGGGAAAGGCAAAGAAAGGAATTAGCAGTTGCTCTCCCTGCTTAAGGAAACTTCTCAGTTTTAAATCGAGGTTTCCCAATACAAAACCAATCAAAATAGGAGTGATGACGGCGACAACCGCCAGTAGTGGTATTTGTGCTAAGCCTGCGGCGCCTAATACGACCAATGTAAGAAATGGACCGTCATTGATCGCGATAACAGCGATAGAGCCGCGGTCAGTCTTGTTGCCAAACTCTGTGGTAAGCGCAAGAAACAGTCCACCATTAGAGTTTGTCATTGCCGCAATAATAGCTAATGGCGTCAGCCCCAATAGCATGCCACCTGGGATCAGAAAACCTACCGAAAGTCCAATAATCACGCCAGCAAAGAGCTTGCCCAGCATGATAGCGCCGCCTTTTTCGGCAACAGCACCAGTGGCCTTAATGGGTAGTTGAGCCCCCATACACACTAGGAACACCCCAATAACGGCCATAGCGCCATCGCGGAACAGCGCCTGTGTAAAGCCACCAATTTCTAATATCCCAGGGGCAAACGTGTTGACGAATGCTCCCAAAAGTAGAGGGATGACCATTAGGCCACCGGGTACTTTTTCAATCGTATCTAGTATTCTCATTGTTGTTATCTCCTTCAAGGAAGTGAGTGTTGGCGTTAATGGAACATCGAATCATTCAAGGAAAATGAGTCCTTTTGTCATTGTTTTGGCGGCAATCATAAGGTCAGGCGAGTAATTGGGATCAATCACTTCAAGCACACCGAAGGCTGTACTTTCATAGTGTTTTGTCAGGATTCGGACGGCATTAAAGCGATCACCGGTTTCGCACGCATGCTGTAGATCTGAGTGGTCTGACATGCCTTTATTCCAGTTGCGATCTGAGTCGCCCAGATATAAGCGTCGGTAGCGCTCGGAATGGTCAAAGTAGTGCTGTATCTGTTGATCGATACGAGCACCGGTGCCCAGCACCAGCTGAAGATGGAACTCTCTATGTACTTTTGACCAATTTTCAACGTCATGAACCTTTTCGAACTCTCGCATATCAAGAAGACGCTGCCGCGAAGTTTCAAGAAATGCCTGATCCATTTTGGTGATATTGGTATGTAGCGCTAATGACTCCAGAAGGATGCGTGTTGCATAAAGGGAATCGAGATCTTTAGGAGTCAACTCTGACACCGTGACGCGACGATTAAAATTAACAGTGGCTAATCCTTCATGCTCCAGCAGGCGTACTGCTTCCCGCAATGGCGTTCGGCTAATGCCGAACTCACGCGCCAACTGCACTTGGCTAAACGAATCGGACGCTTTTAATTGATTAGTCAGTATCGCTTCACGCAGTCGCTCTCTAGCGTATTCCACCAACTGCTTGGGTTCTTCGGTATACATTCTATTAATTCTCTCAAAAGAATAACTGCATACAGGCTACATGCTTTAAGGCTTAAATAACCTATAATATGCCCATTTTTAGACTAATGTAGAATAATTTTTTATTTTCTGTATGCAGTATTGCGAGCCATCATGACTGATGCCGCGATATCACATAAAGTAGATAGAGCCGCATCAAAGCGGGATCTAGCAGAACTGCTGGAAAAAGCTGCCTTTACAAATTGTCCGACGGAGGAAGCAGCATGCGTGTTCGGTGATGAGGGTTTGAGCAACTACCTAGGGCTTCTAGGTCACTCAATTAGAAGATAATCCTCAGGGTGGCTGTTGGCTTAAATCGATGAATACGGAATGGCTTGGTAATGCCTGGACCATCTGCTTGTTACTCTTCCTCCTGGCGATTTGCCGCTTGAACGAAAGCGGTTGGCGATTGGCCAAGCACCTTACGAAACATGCTGGAGAAAGCGGCTGGACTGTCGTAGCCGAGTTCCAACGCGGTGCGAGTAACGGAACTGCCGGATAGCAGTTTGGGAATAGCAGCCATCAGGCAGGCCTGTTGACGCCATACGGCAAAGGACATGCCTGTCTGCTGACGGAATAGGCGATTGAAGGTGCGCTGGCTGCGATGCAACTGCCGGGCCCAGTCCTCGGGGAGGCTGTGAATATGTGGCTGGCCGAGAAAATCTCGGCACAGACTGGCTAATTGAGGGTCATGGGGCAGGGGAGCAAACAGCGGCAGGGCCTGAGCCTGTTGCAGTTCGTATAGGAGTAATTGTGCCAGGGCACCGTCGCGGCCGCTTTCATCATAGAGTGCGGGTATATGGGCGGAAGCCAGCAGCAGGTGATGCAACAGCGGCGTCACGACCAGTACCTCACAGCTGCATGAAGCGCGTGGCGCGACATGGGGCTCGATATACAGGCTTCGCGTGCTCACCCCATTCATACGCACTTGATGGCGCTTGCCCGCAGGCAGCCAGACACCGCTATAGGGCGGCACCATCCAGGTGCCGTCATCCGTATTGACTTCCATCACGCCTGTCATGCCATAGAGAAACTGGGCGCGGCGATGGGTATGAAAGTCAAGGAGTGTGCCAGGGCTGTAGTCAGTGCCGATGGCCACCATGGGCCGTGCCACATGATCCACGTCTGTTAGAGGAGTATTGAGCATAATCGTCATTCTGGCCGAAATGCGATGATTATTGTCCAAAAGACGAATGTCGGCCAGTTCCAGCCGCAATATTCTCTCTGCTATTGAGTCTTATTAGGAGAGTGGCGGTGTATAGCATATTACTTCTTTGTGGCGGTTTGGCGGGCGTCACCACCGTACTGTTCGGTTTCGGTGGTGGGTTTGTGGTGGTTCCCTTGCTGTATACCTTACTGATTGCCGTCCATGGGTCGGATAGCGCGACGGGTTTGGCGGCCATGCATATTGCGGTGGCCACCTCGACTGCACTGATGATCTTCGCGGCTTCAATGGCAACATGGCGTCATCATCGGCGACAGACCGTGCAGTGGCATCTAGTGCGCCCATTAGTTGGTTATATCGCCATGGGGGCGGTGCTCGGCGCGGCAGTGGCAGTATCGTTAAGTGGGAACTGGGTCCGCTGGGTTTTCATCGGCTATCTGTGCATCACTATTGCGGATGCCGTTCTGCGGCCTGGTTTTCTGCATCAAACGGGAAGTGATGTGCGTCCTATAGGGCGTGCGGTAACAGCAATGACGGGTACATGCATTGGTACAGTGGCCGCCTTGCTGGGCGTGGGTGGTAGCGTGATGACCGTGCCGCTCATGCGACGCAGAGGGGCCAGTATGACGGCGGCCACGGCCATGGCCAACCCGTTGTCGTTGCCCATGGCGGTGAGTGGCACCGCGACATATGTGTTGCTGTCGGCCAATCACACAGCGTTAGGAAACGGGTATGCAGGTTATGTGGATCTGCGCGCCTTGCTGGTACTTGCGGTGGGCTCATGGCTCGGTATCCGCCTAGCGTCGATCTGGATCGGGCGCATCCCTGATCGTATTCATGCCAGGGTGTATTTGCTATTACTGACAGTGGTGCTGGTGGTGATGGTTTTCATACATTGAATCGGCCCAGGCTTTAGCAAAAGACTGTTTGGCTGAGCCAAACGCAAAACGCAGATGGGTACAAAGCCTGAAAACGTCTGATGCACATTGCAGAATGTTTTTTGATAAAGTTTGATTAGCCTTATAGCAGGCTAATGAACGTTTTTGCAGCAAAAAAAGATATACGCTGCATTGAAGGGAGCTTGCTTTGGAAATGCATTGAGCTTGTAAACCTAAAGAAAGCGATCATGAATGACCAACAAATCCAGATATTCACCAGCGAAGATGGACAAACACACATTGAGGTAACGCTGGAGCAGGAAACCGTGTGGTTAAGTTTAGATCAGATGACTAACCTATTTGGGAGGGATAAATCTGTAATATCTCGCCACATTCGCAACGTCTTTATAGAGGGTGAACTTGAAAGGGAGTCAGTTGTTGCAAAAAATGCAACAACTGCCGCTGATGGTAAAATCTATCAGGTCGAATACTACAATTTAGACGTGGTTATCTCAGTGGGTTACCGTGTGAAGTCTCAGCGCGGCGTGCAGTTTCGCAAATGGGCCACCCTGGTACTAAAAGACCACTTGGTTTATGGCTATACACTCAACCAGCAACGCTTAACCGAGCGAGGAATAGAGTTCGAGCAGGCGGTGAGTTTGCTCAGCCGCACCTTAACCAATCAAGGCTTGGTCTCCACAGAAGGTGAAGCCGTCGCCCGCGTGATCAGCGATTACGCACGCTCTTGGAGTTTGTTACAAGGCTACGATGAGCAGCAATTAGCTGAATTAAACATCAAGCAACCTGATATGCAGTCGCTGGGATTGGAAGAAGCCTTGAAAGCTATTGGCGAGTTGAAGCACACCTTAATCGCCAAAGGTGAGGCAACCGAGCTGTTTGGAGCCATTCGGCTTAGGCATGTTGATATTTAAAATACAAAAGGGCCGTTCGTTAAACCACGAACGGCCCTTTGTGCGTCTATGCGTAATTGCAAAAAGGCTTAAGCCTCCTCAACCCCATCCACAATAAACACGCGGTAGTCAGCATCCTGGAAAAGACATTATTGTGCCGACCATCGCTCCGGAAGCTTTCGACAATTACTTAAAAGCCGCTGCTCCAGCCGCTCTAGCAGAGTCTGCTCAGAGCCTTTATGAGCTACGGTACCCAGTGTGGTAAGGGTGCTGTCGATGGCCGCTGGCATGCGTTCAGCGAGTTCGAACCCTTGGCGTAGGAAATAACGTGGTTGAAAGCGTAGTGAACGGGCCACTGCTTCGAGATGAGAACGCTCAATGTTGCCGGGACGATCCTCACCGTTGATGCGAAGTGCAAAGCGTCGCGAGAGTCCGCTGTAGAGCGTCGTACTCATCAAGTCGTAAAATGGCGCCAACCGAGGGCCTTCGTCAGAGTAGAGAATGGCGAGATTCTTGGCGTGGCTGTCGTTGTTGCCGATCAGCAAGTTGAAGAATAGCCAGCCGATCAGGCGCTGCAGATCCTTGGCTGGTGTTCCAACCTCCTGCAGGAGTTCACGACAGAGAATGAGGCCTGGGCCGCCGTCGCTTTCATATTTGATCAGCGAAGGTGTGCCAGCGAGCTGGCAGAAATCGAGCTGATGCAGGCGCCGTAAGTTGCCGTGTGCATCGGGAATGCGATCGTATCGGCGCACAAGGCAGGCGCGGGTTTCGGGCTGGTAATTCGCCTCGGCGACGTCAAACCCAAGTTCAGCGGCCAACTGCATACAGAAGGTTTCGTTGAGGGCGGTGGCCCATACACCTTTCAAGCCTTGAATGTCTGGCTTGAGAATATGGCTAGAGGGTGCCGATCCTTCAGGTATGGCGGGGGTTCCGTCTGGCTGCACCATCAGTAGCAATTTATTTTGAGCACCGGCCAAAGATATACGTGGTTCTTCGCCCTGTTGCGAAATCAAAGAGCCACGTTCCCGGTGTTGTAAATGCTCTGCTACGCTCTCCCAACTGATAGGCTGATAGTGTGGTTGGGCCGGTGACTCGTCCGGTGGCATTAAGGTGAAGCCGCTAGCCGTATCCCCACCAATAGCTTTCAGCAGACCGAAAACGGTCGTGGTGTGGTGGCGAAGCTCTAAATGATGGCGCAGATCGCCTTCTGGTAGCAGGTTTTCAAAGTAGGCCAGCACGTTATCGCCAGCATGAACCTGCTGCGTGAGCGGCAGCGAGGGTGAGAGACTTACCGCTTTGGAGTACTCCAGCCATTCTAGAGCATACTCGAAGCGCAGCGGTTGGATATCGTAAAGCCAACCGACGACTTTCTCGCCTTGGTAAACTGTTAGCGTATCGTCACTTGCCATGACGGTCGCCACCCTTGCGTCGCACGATGACCTCAAGCCCTAGCAAATCCAGTACATCCAACACCTTCTGCAATTGAAGAGTCGGCTTGCCTCGCTCCAAGTCAACGATAAAGCGATTGCCCGTGCCCGCGAGGCCAGCTAAGTCGTACTGTAACAGTCCTTGCTCGCTACGCAGCTGGCGCACCAGTTTACCGAGGTCTTCGCTTTGGCGAATGGTAGTGGTTAGAGGGGCTGAAATATCATTAGTAGGCATGAGAACCTGCGATTTAATTACCGTTCGGTAAGTCTAAGCCTAAACTTAGCACCTAACAACTTATAAGTTACCGATCGGTAATTATTGCTACGTATAAGGATTAGAACTTAATGCTAGTTACCGTTCGGTAATTATACGGGGCATCTTTGAATTTGATGGGTTCGCTGGCGCCGAGCTGCTGAAAACATACGTGGTCTGCTGTTATCAAGCCGCGATAAAAAAGGCCGTTCGTTAAACTACGAACGGCCTTTTGTGCGTCTATGCGTAACTGCAGGAAAGGCTCTTAAGCCTCCTCAACCCCATCAACAATAAAAACGCGATAATCAGCACCCTGAAAACGATGCTTGCGGGCTTCCTGGTAGGCGTCGCTTTGATACCAGGCGCGGGCGGCGGCCATGTCGGAGAAGCGCAGGATTACCGCGCCTTCCATGTCGCTGCCTTCCATTACTTCGAAGTCACCGTAGAAGGCGAGCGGCTTCGGGTCGTGGCCTTCGCGGGCGGCTTTGGCCTTGGTGGCGTATTGCTCCATTTCCTTGGCGTCGTGAGTGCGTTCACGAGTCAGTACAACGTAAGCCGGCATTCCATTCTCCTTGGTTAATTATCAGGAAAGCTTCTTTAACAGCGCTTCGGCGGTGGCTTCAGACGAGCCGGGGTTTTGCCCGGTAATCAGTAGGCCATCGACGAGTACGTAAGAGCTCCAGTCATCGCCTTTACTGTATTCGCCGCCGCTCTCTTTGAGCATATCTTCGACTAAAAACGGTACCACGTTTGTCAGACCCACGGCGTCTTCTTCGCTGTTGCTGAAGCCGGTGACTTTGCGGCCCGAAACCAGCGGTTTGCCGTCGCTGCCTTTTACATGGCGAAGCACGCCGGGGGCGTGGCATACCGTGGCGACCGGCTTGTTGGCGGCAATGGCGTCTTCGATCAGGCGCACGGACGTGGCGCTCTCGGCCAGATCCCACAGCGGGCCGTGGCCGCCGGGATAGAACACCGCGTCGAACTCGGCGATATCGATATCGGCAAGCTGATGAGTGTTGGCCAGTGCTGCTTGGGCGTCAAGGTCCGCTTGGAAGCGGTTAGTAGCCTCGGTCTGGGCGTCCGGTGCATTGCTGCTGGGGTCGAGCGGCGGCTGGCCACCGGCGGGGGAGGCCAGGGTTAACTCGGCGCCTGCGTCGATGAAGGTATAGTAGGGCGCAGCTAGCTCTTCGAGCCAGAAGCCGGTCTTGTTGCCGGTGTCGCCAAGTTTATCGTGCGAGGTAACCACAACGAGAATTTTCATGATTGAGACCTTTCCTGGGTGAGAGAGCGGTTGGGGTCGAGGTTTAATAGCGCGTAGGTGGCTTTGAAGGCGGCATCCAGCGGCACCCGGTCGCGGGTAATCTTGGCGCGCAGGCTGGCGCCTAGCCATAGCTGGTAGAGGGTGGTGGCTAGTTCCAGGGCACTGCCTTGAGCGCTGACAGATTGAGGCAACGAGCCATCGGCAACCGCGGCTTCGATCGACTGCGCTAACCTGGCAATAATGCGCTCGGTGCCCTGTTGCAGCACGCAGCGCATGCGTTCTGAAAGATCACTGACTTCAGCGGCAAGCTTCACCGCCAGGCATTTGCCGCTGGGGTCGCAGTGGTGTTGGGTATCCCGCCAATGTGCCCAGTAGCTGAGCAAACGTTCAGCATGGGAAGCGCCCGGCTGGGTAAGGCGTTCTTCCGTCTGCGCGAGATACTCAGTGAAGTAGCCTTGCAGTAGCGCTTCGCCAAACGCTTCTTTGGAGCTGAAGTAGTGATAAAAAGAGCCCTTGGGCACCCCGGCGGCTTTGAGGATCTCGTTAAGGCCCACTGCTGAGAACCCTTTGCCACCGATGATGACCTGGCCGGTGTTAAGAATGTGCTGCCGGACATCGCCGGTGACTGGTGTCATGTTCATACCGCTAGCTTACGCCTAATTAGACCAGTCGTCTAGCGGGCTTGATTGGCCGCGTCTATGGTTACTGTTCCCACATTGGCTTGAGCGGGCCGCCCACCGGAGCAGTGTCTGGAATGGTGACGGAAGCCACTCGCGCTTGTGCCGCTGCAAGCTCGGCCGGGTCGCCGCGCTCGTTCTCCGGGTCTTGTCCTGGTGGGTAGGCGCCGACCATGCAGAAATCGTCGTCAGCCTCTACGCAGGCATGCCCAACCCCGGCGGGCAGCACCAGAACATCGCCTGGATAAAGCACTGTTTCTCGGCCATTGGGACCGCCCAGTCGGGCTCTTGCCTGACCCTGAAAAATGCCTAGCGCCTCGTGGGCGGTGGAGTGGAAGTGGTCAAAATCATATAGATAGTAACGCCACGCTGGCGGCCAGCCGTGCTGCTTGAACATGCTTTCAAAAGCATCGGCCCGCTCATCTGCACTGCTGAGGTCAAGAACCTCGCGGTAAATCAGTACAGGCAGGGGGGAATTGGGATAGCCGCTCGTTTCATCGCTGTCAAAATGGAGTATTTCGGGCTGTGGGATGCGCACTGTGGCCTCCTTGCCTATGCCTTCTTAAGCTCAGTATGAAGTTTTAAGACTCTGCTGCCGTTCTCTTGCTTGATTAAGTACGCGGGGTTCTTCTCGCTACCTTTGCGAGTTACCTCGCTGCCCTGCAGTTTGCGGGTTACTTCTTCCTGAAATTTCCGGGTCACTTGGCCTTCGGCCCAGCTGTCTGCCCATTTCCATTTCACCCACTCGCGCTGCTTGAAGTCCGCCATTGCAAAACTCCTTTACTACAAACACTGTTCAAGCATTGTTCGTTTTTCGGGTTTCTGCAATGTCGGGCTTCACCACTGCTGTTGCAAAACAAGCGAACCTTCTGGGTTACTTGGGTAGCCTCGCAATCACTTTGATTTCAAAATCGAAGCCTGCCAGCCAGTTTACGCCGACCGCCGTCCAGTTTGGGTAGGGTTTATCTGGGAACGCGCGGGTCTTGGCTTCCAGCACGGTAGCGAATTGAGTTTCAGGGTCTGTATGGAAGCTTGTGACATCGACGATATCGTCAAAGCTTGCGCCCGCGGCGTCCAGCACGCTCTGCAAGTTGTCGAAGGCAAGCTGAACCTGTGCGGCGAAGTCAGGCTCAGGCGAGCCATCTTCACGGCTACCCACCTGGCCCGATACAAATAACAAGTCGCCCGAGCGGACGGCTGCAGAATAGGCATTCTTGTCATAAAGAGCCTGTCGGCCTTGGGGATAAACTACGTCACGCTTTGCCATATATTTTCTCCATCAGTCGTTCAATGCAGGTCTGTCCGTTGGGTGAACCTACTCTAGGCCTGCCTTCAAGCTGGATAAACGGAGAATCCTGATCAACACTGTTCGCACTTTCCAAACAATCACAAGGCGGTATCGCTGTAATGGACCGTTTCAATGCAATGCAGGCATTTGCTCGGGTCGTCGAGACGGGCAGTTTTACCAAGGCCGCTGAAACGCTGCATATCAGTAAAACCAGCGTGACCCAGCTGGTGCAGCAGTTGGAGGCACGGCTGCGGGTAAAACTTCTCAACCGCACCACACGCAAAGTTAATGCGACGGCAGATGGCGCGGCCTACTACGCGCGCGTTATAAAACTGTTAGCCGATATGGATGATGCTGAAACCAGCCTCTCCAATGCGGTGGTTTCGCCTCGCGGACGGCTTAGGGTCGATGTGCCCAGCCCGTTTGCGCGAATGATTTTGATACCGGCACTACCGGCTTTTTACGCGCAGTATCCCGATATTCAGCTCGATATGGGGGTAAGCGATCGCATGGTGGATTTGATTGATGAAAGCGTGGATTGCGTGGTGCGCGGCGGAGAACTTACCGATTTATCTTTGGTGGCGCGTCGGGTAGGGGAGCTGAGGATGGGGGTTTACGCCGCCCCCAGCTATTTACAAAAGGCGGGGGTACCGTCGCATCCGCGAGCGTTATCCGCTCCGCCTCATTACATCGTTAGCTTCAAGTGGCGTGCCGGTTTGGCTTCTCTCTATACCCTTCGCCGCGAAGCAGAGAGTGTTAGCATCCAGGGACGCCATAGGATTACAGTCGATGATGGCAATGCGGGGCTAGCGGCAGGTTTGGCGGGGCTTGGTGCGATTTTGCTACCTGATTACATGGCCAGGGAACACGTCGCACGGGGTGAGCTGGTGCCTTTGCTTGAGGAGTGGCACCTTAATCCCATGCCAATGTTTATCGCGTTTCCGCCCAACCGTCATGTAAGCGCCAAGCTGCGTGTGTTCATTGATTGGGTAGTTGCACTAATGGCTGAGCACGAGTCTGGGCATGAACAAAACCGCTCATAGACTAAAGTTCAGGGGCGCGAATCGCTCTAGACGCGGCTTTACTTGGTACGCTAGCTGGGGTTAGCATTAAGGTTTCAAGTGTACGGTCACTTCTCCGTTTCCCGTGTCGAGTTAAGGCGAATTCATGATCATTTCAAGCCCTTCTGATTACCGGCAGGCTGCCAAGCAGCGTATCCCTCGTTTTCTGTTCGATTACCTTGATGGTGGCTCGGTGACCGAAAGCACGCTGCGCAATAACGTGGAGGCGCTACAGGCGATTCCTCTGCGTCAACGCGTACTGCAGGGTGGTGGCACACCATCGCTTGAAACCGAGCTGTTTGGCAACCGTTGGAAAATGCCGTTGGGGTTGGCACCTATCGGGGCAACGGGAATGTACGCCCGGCGTGGTGAGGTACAGGCCGCGCGTGCAGCCGAGAAAGCCGGGGTTCCCTACACGCTTTCCACGGTGTCGGTGTGTTCGATTGAGGAAGTGGCGAAAAATGCCCACGGCGAGCTTTGGTCGCAGCTTTACGTATTGAAAGATCGCGGCTTTATGAAAAACGCCCTGGATCGCGCCTGGGAAGCGGGCATGAAAACACTGGTGTTTACCGTGGATATGCCGCTGCCGGGCTCGCGTTATCGCGACCGTCGCTCGGGTATGTCGGGCCCCAATGCCAAGCTGCGCCAGTACGCTCAGGCAATCACCCACCCGCAGTGGGCGTTCGATGTGGGACTCAAGGGCAAGCCGCTGTCGTTCGGTAATATCGAGGCGTATACCGGACGCCAGATGAACATGGACGACTACATGGGGTTTCTGGCCAAAAACTTCGACCCTTCGATTAGCTGGAGCGAGCTTGAATGGATTCGCGATAGCTGGAAGGGCAAGCTGATCATAAAAGGGCTGCTGGACAAGGAAGATGCGCGAGACGCGGTGCGCATGGGGGCTGATGGCATCGTGGTTTCCAACCATGGCGGGCGCCAGCTGGATGGGGCCATTTCCACCGCCCAGGCGTTGCCGCATATTGCCGAAGCCGTGGGCGATGAGCTGACGGTACTGGCAGACTCCGGTATCCGCTCTGGGCTTGATGTAGTGAGAATGCTGGCGCTCGGCGCGAAAGGCGTGCTGCTGGGGCGGGCTTACGCTTACGCACTGGCGGCAAGAGGTGAACAGGGCGTTTCTCATCTGCTCGACCTGATCGCCGCTGACATGCGCGTCACCATGACGCTGATTGGCGCCAACTCACCTGCTGAAATCAACTCTCGTCATCTTGATGCCGTGGTCAAAGAGCTGAAAATGAGCGAGTAGCGCGCGGTTGCAGCGCCATTAAATTGGCGAATATTGGCTGATAATGGCATCAATCGGTATCATATCGCTGAGGATGTTCATCATTACGCCATTTATCGCGAGCTCTCATGACCCAATCTAAAACGCCCTTCATTGTGGTGCTGAGCCTGGCATTGACCATGATGCTGGGCCCGTTTTCCATGGATACGTATCTACCGGCTTTCCCGGTCATCGGCGAATCGCTGGGGATTTCTCAGCAGGCGGTATCGCTGAGCGTATCGGTATACGTGTTCGCGATGGCGTTGGGTCAGTTAATTGGCGGTGCGCTTTCAGACCGCTTCGGACGCCAGCGGGTGCTGATGAGTGGGCTGGCGATTTTTGCGATCTCAAGCATTGCCATCGGCATGGCGGATTCCTTGAACACCTTGCTGGGCGGGCGGGCCATTCAGGCGATTGGCGCGGGTTTGACCTTGGTGTCGGTACCGGCGCTGGTGCGCGACCGGGTGGCGGGCCGCGACGCCGCGAAACTGTTTTCGATGATGGGCTTTATCATGGTGCTGGCGCCGGGGATTGCGCCGAGTGTGGGCAGCGCGATTCTAGCGCTAGGCTCCTGGCACTATATCTTCTTCGCCTTGGCGGCATACGCGGTGCTGCTGGTGCCGTTGCTGGTGCGAGTACTGTTTTCCGGCAAGGGTAAGGTGTCACGCGCCAAAAGCCCGCAGATGAGCCTGCTGGCGCGTTACAAGCTTGTGCTATCTACCAAGCCAGCACTGCCGTTCATTGCCTGGCAGGCCGCGTCTTTTTCTACCCTGATGATGTTCATCACCTACGCTTCCTTTATCTATCAGGGACACTTCGAGCAGTCGCCTTCGAGTTTTTCGATGCTGTTTGCGGCTAACATCGTCGCCATGCTTATCTTCAATATAATTAATCGGATACTGCTTTCCAGATTGCCGTCGTTTCGCATTCTTCAGTTGGCAACGGGCTGCCAGGCGGTCGGCATATTATTGCTGGTGATGGCTGCCTTCATGGACTGGTCAATGTATGCCTTCCTGGCCGCCATGATGCTGACCATCGGCACGGTAGGGGCAATCTCACCCAATATTCAAGCCTGCTTTTTGGAGTTCTTTCCTACCAGCGGTGGCACGGCTGCAGCGCTTTTGGGGGCGGCCCAGTTTGGTATCGCCGGGATATTAAGCGCGCTATCCGCCGTGCTGCCGCATACGCTTGAAGCGGTCGTTCTGGCCATGGCCGCCTGTGGTTCGGTGGCGTATCTGCTGCTTGTCCGCTCGATCATTAAAGGGCGTGCCGCAGTCGAGGCGTCTTGAGCCCAACAGCACCCCTTGCCAAAAGCCCCGTGTTATCCAGAACACGGGGCTTTTTTATTAAGCATCTGTTGAGCTTACTAATTGTTCGAAAAGTGCTTCTATGGCCTGCTCAGTCGGTGTTTCGTTGGCAAACAGTATGCGGTACATCAGAGGCGCCACTACTATTTGGGTGACCAGTTCTATATCTATCGGCTGCTCTCCTCTGGCGAGGCCGCGTTCGTTGATTACTTCGATCTGCTGACGCAAGAAGCCATCACATTTACCTGCGCTGGTATGGCCTTCTGTGCCTAGAACATCGCGGAGCATCGCCCGCCCTGGGGCTGATGACATTTCCTCAAAGTACTCAACAAGCCAGGCTAATAAGTCGCTACGCAAACTTCCCGTATCGGCTGGCGGCTGCTCTGGCTGTAGTTGCTCGACGGCAACGTCGGCCAGTAACTGGGCAAGATCACCCCAGCGACGGTAGATCGTCGAGGGGGTGACTTCAGCGCGTGTGGCGATAGCGGGCACCGTAAGCCCGGCCCGGCCTTGCTCTTGTTGCAGCTCTCGAACGGCTTGATGAACGGCAGCCTGAATACGAGCGCTGCGGCCACCTGGACGGGGGGTGGGTTTGTTGATCATGTGCTCCTTCAGTGCCTATTCGTCGGTACGGTGCAATAAATCACTAAAGCAAAATATTTGCGTTAGTGATTTATTGAGATTATGCTCTTTAAAGCTAATATTTTGCCTTTTGAGAGAGATCATGTCCATCAACGATTCTGCTCCCCTCCGCCGTTCCTCGAACTGGAATCTGTCTTCCTCCCGTTCTGTTTTCCTGCACACCGCGACAATGATTGCCTTTTTGGCAGCATCGAGTGCGCCTACCCCCCTGTATCAGCTTTATCAGCAGCAGTGGAGCTTTAGCGCAACACTGTTGACGGTGGTTTTTGCCGCTTACGCACTGGCACTGCTTTTGGCACTGCTGGTGACGGGGAGGCTTTCAGATCATATTGGCCGACGCCCGGTTATTACCTTGGCGTTGTCGCTACAGATCATCGCTATGGTGGGCTTTTTGTGTGCGGCCGGGCCGAGTTGGCTGATTGGTGCGCGCGCTCTGCAGGGCTTTGCCACTGGTATGGCTACTGCGGCAGTTGGTGCGGCGATACTCGATGTTGGTCGGGAGCGGGGAGCTGTGATCAACAGCATCTCACCGCTGCTTGGCATGGCAGCCGGTGCGCTAGGCAGTACCTCGTTGGTTGTATTGGCGCCTGATCCGCTGCACATGGTGTACGTGTTACTGCTGGCTATTTTTCTGGTGTTGCTGGGCTTGATTTGGTTGGCGCCGGAGACGGCGGCGAATCGCCCGGGGGCATGGGCAAGCCTGAAACCACGCCTTACCGTGCCGCCGCAAGCGCGCAAGGCTTTGTTATCTGTCACCCCTGCGAACATGGCAGTGTGGATGCTAGGTGGTTTTTATCTATCGCTTATGCCATCGCTGGTCGTTGACGTTACGCATGTAAACACGCCATGGCTGGGTGGGTTTGTCGTCGCAGCACTAACGCTCACCGGCGCCACAGCGGTTCTGGCGGCTCGCAAGTTGCGTTCTTTTACAACCCTCTTGTCTGGTGAACTTGCTTTGGTCGCAGGACTGGTCGTCATTTTGGTCGGGGCTAACCAGGGAAACGCTGTCTTGCTGTTGGTCGGGTCGGTCATTGCGGGGTTCGGGTTTGGCGCGAGCTTTCTCGGGGCTGTGCGCAGTGTTCTGCCGTTGGCCGAGCCCCATGAACGTGCTGCGCTGATGGGCGTGTTTTATATCGAAAGTTATCTGGCTCATAGCGTGCCCACGATGGCTGTCGGCTTCCTGGCTCAGAAGGCCGGCTTGCTGGCTGCGGTCAATATCTATGGTGCGGTGATCACTGCACTGGCCTTGCTCGCCATTATCCTGCTGCTTATGCAAGCGCGCACTTCAATAAAGAAAGGAAATCAAGCATGACTGTTCAAAATGTCTCTCCTATGTCCGCCGAGGAAACTCTGGCTCTAGCTACCAGCCTGGGGCTGCCCCTGGACTCTGAACGTGCGCCAATGATTGCTGATGTGCTGCATCACATACACACGGTCATTGCCCGGCTTGACGAATTACCTATCGATGAATCATGCACTCCTTCATTTGCCTTTGATGCTAGCCAGGGGAACAAACCATGCTAAACCCATTAAACCTGACACTGGCCCAAGCCAGTGCCGCCATCGCGGCACGCGAACTATCGCCAGTAGAATTGGTGGATGCAGCCTTGGCGCGTATTGGTGAGCGAGAGCTCGAGATCAACGCTTTTGTATCTGTATGGGAAAAAGCCGCCCGTCAGCAGGCACTTAAGGCCGAGCGAGACATTCAACATGGCCGTTATCGTGGGCCGCTGCATGGAATTCCTGTCGCACTGAAAGACCTGTTCGATATTGCTGGCCACCCCACCACTGCCAGCTCCCGTGTTCGGGACGGTCATCGGGCAGAGGCCAACAGCGCGGTAACGGATGCCTTGCTGCGTGGCGGAGCCATAATCCTGGGCAAGACACATACGCATGAGTTCGCTTTCGGCCTGACCACACCACAAACGCGCAATCCGCTTGATCCACAGCGTACGCCGGGGGGCTCTAGTGGGGGGGCTGCAGCAGCGGTTGCTTACGGCGGAGCCTGGGCAGCCATGGGGACCGATACCGGTGGCTCGATTCGGGTGCCCGCAGCACTTTGCGGGCTGGTCGGATTCAAGCCGACGTATGGCTTGGTTTCTCGCCACGGCACTATGCCCCTGGCCTGGTCGCTCGATCATGCGGGCCCTATGGCGCGCACGGTAGAGGATGTTGGCCTGTTATTGCAGGCAGTGATGGGCTTTGATGCGCGCGACCCTGCTAGCCGTACTCCTCCTGCCTCTTTCGATATCAACGCACAGTCGAGTGTGCATGGGCTGCGTGTTGGTATCCCACGTAACTATTATTTTGACCACGTTGCGGAGCCAGTCGCTGCGGCTGTTAGGCGTGCGGCAGCACATCTGGAACAACAGGGCGCCGTGCTGGTGGAGGTGGATATTCCGCTGGCTGACTACCTTATTCCGGCTCAGTGGGGCCTGATGGTGGCCGAGGCAGCAACCGTACACGCCAAGGACATACGCCAATCAGCATCGCTATACGGTGATGATGTACGCACCTTGCTCGAAGCCGGACAACTGCTGCCAGCAGGCGTTTATCTGAAGGCGCAGCGTGCCCGAGGCCTCATCGCTAAGCGCTGGTGTTCCCTGTTTTCAGAGATCGACGTTCTGCTGACACCCACCGTGCCCCAGACAGCAGCAAGCTTGGAGCAGGATACGTTTGATTGGGAAGACGGCAGCCAAGAGAGTGTCTCCGAAGCGTATGTGCGCTTATGCGCACCCGCCAATGTGACAGGACTACCCGCACTGACGGTGCCATTTGGTAAGGATCATCAAGGGCTGCCCGTAGGCGTCCAGATTATGGGCAAGGCATTTGATGACGCCAAAGTGCTACAGGTTGGGCGTGCCATTGAGCAGCCTCTTTCCCCCATTTAACAGGCATTAAGTTTCGATAAAGGGGTGTGACGTTAAGGCTGCTACCAAGGATTGCTTGATAGTTGCCTTAAGCACCAGGTTGTACAGAACGGCCAAGCACATCCACATCTTCTTCAGGCCTGTGTCTCCATATCAGCAGTAAATGCATGCTTACGCTTGCATGCCCCATGCCGTCCCAACGGTATCATCATCGGTTTTCCGGTTACCGGGTCGTCGATGACGCGGTTTTCCAAGCGCAAAGATATTGCGCTTACGGCTGGCCATGCAAAATGCGCGAAAGTGAAGCTTCGATATGGCGCTGCATGGACGTTCTTGCCTGCGTTTCATCAGCCGCACGAATAGCCTCAATGATCGCAGCGTGCTCCTGGGTGACCTGTTTGGACTGAAGAAACCTGGGTAAATCC
Source organism: Halomonas colorata (assembly GCF_014897985.1). GTDB lineage: Bacteria > Pseudomonadota > Gammaproteobacteria > Pseudomonadales > Halomonadaceae > Vreelandella > Vreelandella colorata. The sequence goes on along the minus strand of NZ_JABUZA010000050.1, from coordinate 558 downwards.
GATGTTTTTTGGCCTAGTTTGGCAGAAAAAATCACCCCAGTTTGTAGGGCTAATATGGAGCTAAGAAGAAACTTATTACCCGATGTTTTAGCAATTTGTAGATGGAAATCAAAATCCTCCTGAGTGCCTTGTCCGCCATTTCGAAAGACTTCTTGTAAATTGCGGCTCTTGGCTTCAATACGCTCAATATCACTTTCGCTACGTTTTGATGCAGCTAAAGCCGCCGACTCAGTTTCAATTAACATTCGGAAATCAAACAGCGCAATCATGTCGCTAAAGTTGTTAACAAAATTTGGTGCATCAAGTGCTGTAGTGGGTCTTGCGACGACAAAAAGTCCAGAACCTTGGCGGGATGCTACAAGGCCTTCAGCTTTCAGTTGCGCAACAACTTCCCTTACCGCGCTGCGACTTAACTCATAGCGGCTCGATAGCTCAGCCTCTGTGGGTAACCGCGAACCGCGAAGATATTGGCCGCGAAGAACCTGAATTCAACTAATAAGTGCAGCACCTGCGGTTTCTAGTGCTCCTGAATATTCTCCTAAAAACACCTGGGCTGGG
>NZ_JABUZA010000004.1 GCF_014897985.1 Halomonas colorata | reverse complement strand
CTAAGGCTGTTTACCAGGTGCAGCTATCCAAGCCTGTGCGTGCTGATGGGCCCGTTGAATATGATCAGGTGATTGAATTGAGCAGTCAGCACGCGCTAAAACAGGGCGCGCCGCGACTTCGTTTAGTGGGATACGTCTGTCCGGACAGTGGTAAGCATTTTCGCTTTATCACGAACAACTTCAAGCTGGCAGCGACAACGATTGCCGCCATCTACAAGGATCGTTGGCAGGTCGAGCTCTTCTTCAAAGCCCTCAAACAAAACCTGAAAATAAAGGCCTTTTTAGGTAACAGTAAGAATGCTGTGCTGACGCAGATTTGGATTGCCATGATCTGCTATCTGTTACTCTCGTTTGCACGTCACAGTGCCCAAAAAGGCTGGAGCGTTCAGCGCATTATGCGCACGCTCCAAGTAAGCTTGTTCGAAAGAATCCCGCTTTGGGCTCTCATGAATCCGCCATCGCCAGAGCCACAAAAAAGGGATCCTCAGATGAGAATCCCTTTATGATCAAAAACTATGGGACAGCAATGACCGCGCGGTGGCCTTTTGCATCAACGGCTCAAGTAAAACCGAATGTCGATTTACTCTGCAATGGCTGCGCGGATGCGCGGCAGGTAATCGCCAAACTGCTCTCCATACTTCTCATAGACCGGCGCTACCTGCGCCCGGAACGCTTCAAGATCAGGCGTTTCGTTGATTTCCATACCGGCTTCTTTTAGAGCGCTTAGCTGTTCGGCTTCCATGTCGGCATTCACCTGACGCTCATGCTCGGCAGCTTCCTGAGCAGCTTCTTCCAGCACGGCCTGTGCCTCTTCCGGTAGCTTGTTCCAGGCGGACATGCCCATCACAAAAATGGCCGGGGCATAGGTATGGCGCGAAAGCGTCATGTAGTTTTGCGTTTCGCCCAGGTTGAACGAGTACACCACGTTGACCGGGTTCTCCTGGCCGTCGATAGTGCCCTGCTGCATGGCGGTCAGCGCTTCGGTCCAGGCCATGGGAATGGCGTTGGCGCCCAGTTCACGGAACGTATCGGTGTAAACGGGGTTTTCCATCACACGAATACGCAGCCCATCCATATCGTCTGGTGTATTCACCGCGCGCTCGCTGTTGGTCAGGTTGCGAAAGCCGCGCTCGGCGTAGGCCAGGCCTTTCAGGTTAACGTCGGAAAGCTTGTCTAAAAGCTCCTGACCGATTTCACCATCCAGTACGCCATAGGCCGCTTCAGGAGAAGGGAACAGGAACGGCAGTTCGAACACCGCCATCTCTTCGACAAAGTTGGCCACCGGGCCGTTGGTAATCAGGCCCATATCCACCGTGCCGATCTGCATGCCTTCAAGCAAGGTGCGCTCATCGCCCAGGGTCGCGTTGGGGAAAATCTCAATGCTTACCTTGCCGCCAGTGCGCTCTTCGACCAGCTCTTCAAATTTGGTGGAAGCGATATGAAAGCCATCCTGCTCGTTAACCACATGCGCCAGGCGCAGGGTTACCGGATCCATATCGTCAAAATCAGATGCGTTGGCAGCGGTTGCCAGCGCCAGAGAAATACCTAACGCCAGCGTGTTCAGCGTGAATGTTTTCATTTTTATGAGTTCCCGATGTGTAAAAAGACGAAGTGCCCACAAATCATGCCCTACACCTGGGAAAACGGTCAATCGGGGCAAGCAGTAAAGCCGCCGCGCGGCTGGACACAGCCCGCCCGCACAGGTACGATACGCACCCAATGCGCCCGTAGCTCAGTTGGATAGAGTATCGGCCTCCGAAGCCGAGGGTCGCAGGTTCAAATCCTGCCGGGCGCGCCAGAATTGCACGAAAAAAGCCCACGACTTAGTCGTGGGCTTTTTTGTTGGCTAGCGTTTATTAATTCTTACAGCCATTTTTGGCGCAGGTAATACGCTCTGACGTAGCTACCCAATGAGAAGCGTGTTCGCGGGTATCGAATCCGCATCCCGTTTTACCGCCCTTGGTGCCTTTGTGTACTTCGTTTGTCGGAGTATGTTTGACTGCCATTTGACCTCCTTCTCGCCACTATTAATTATTATGTTCTTTGCGTAGAAGCTATTGCTGTTATGCAATCGGCCTCTAAAAATAAAGCTTAGTTGCAATTAAGGTTAGTGCCGAAGATTTCTTCGCTTTTGATGCTTCCATGAAAACGATGTCGTAAGCTTGGGACCATCAATATCCACCCCGTCAGATAAGCAGGACCTGCAATGAATAAGAAAGGCCTCAGCGAACGCGATATTTTTACTCGCTATGAAGGTCCTGCGCGAAGCACTTGAATCGCTTGTGAAAAAAACATACACCGGTGCTGGTATTGCACTTAACGAAGATCTCAAAGTGCTGACGCTGGTACCCTTTAGCCGTATCGGCGCATCAATGAAGCTGTTACAAGCCTTGGGCGATAAACAGGGTACGACCAGGTAGGGTTTGAATTAGAAAATGTTCTTTATCGGCCAATTGCCTAGCCTGGCACTCTGCTCTGATAACAAGTCGTCGTGAAAGGAGCCCTGAACTAATGGTTTATAGCAGGCCATGGAAGTCTTTTTCCGAGCAACTGGAGCTACTCAAATCCCGGGACATGGTGATCACTGACGAAGCTGCGGCTTTGGATTACTTGGCGCGAGTAGGTTACTACCGGCTGAGCGCTTACTGGTACCCCTTCCGTCAATTTGAGCTGGTACAGAATAGTGAAACCGGCAAGATCTCCACGAAGGCGATGGATGCATTCCACCCAGACACACATTTCGTGGACGCGGTGCGCCTTTATCTTTTCGACAAGAAATTACGCTTGTACCTGGCCGATGCTTTGGAGCGAATAGAAATCTCTCTGCGGGTAGACTTATCCTACTTGCTGGGCAAGCACAGTTCCTTCGCTCATGTTGAGAATATCAAAGCTCATTTCCACCCTGGCTTTGCCAATCGCCCCTTTCGTAAGGGCAGCCAGAAATCCTGCTTTGATGCTTGGCTGAGCAAGTACAGAGGGTTGGTGGCCCGTTCAAAAGAGGATTTTGTTCGGCACTATCATGACAATCACGGTGACGAGTTGCCAATATGGGTCGCGGTAGAGGTACTGGATTTTGGTGCGATCTCCCAGCTTTTCAGCATGCTGAATGTGAAAGACCAAAGGGTGATTGCCAACCGCTATGGCGTTAATGACTGGCAGGTGTTTGCAAGTTGGCTCTTTAGCTTAAGCTATCTACGAAATCTAGTCGCTCATCATAGTCGGTTGTGGAACCGTAATATCACGTCTAAGCCAAAGTTGCCGAAGCGAGGCGAGATCTCGTGGTGTGACTCGTTCATTGAAAACGAGGACACCCGGTTCAAACCTTTTCTGCTTATGACCATTACACGGACGCTAGTGAAGTCTATTTGCCCCAATACCCAATGGCATAACCGACTTGCTGCACATCTAGATCAATTCCCAGAGCAGAATTCATCAAAGAAGTTGGGTCTGAGCGGGATGGGGATAACGCAGGACTGGAAAGATTGGTGGTAAGCAAAAAATAAAAACCCCAGCGTAAGTTGCAAGCAACCAAGAGGCCGGGGTCGTGTTGAGGTAAATACTAGGCGCCCACGTTTCGAAATACAACATTTTTTACACCTGTAGGGTGGCAAATTACTATGGCCATTGAGCAAGGAATTTGGAAGCTCGCGAGCACTCCTGGTGCGCTACCGCAAAAACTGCGTCCGGCGGGGCTAGCGGATGAAAGCCTGCTGGAAGAGCAAGTCATGCAGGATGTCTCGATTCTGAATCGAGACTGGTTGTTGATTGGCCGTCAGGTGCGTACCGGCTTCGATAAGCTGATCGACCTTCTTGCCGTGGATGCTAACGGTACGGTGATTGTGATCGAGCTAAAACGCGATAAAACTCCGCGTGATGTTGTTGCTCAAGCTATCGACTACGCCTCTTGGGTGGTGACGCTCGCCGATTACCAGTTGATTGATATTTACCAGCAGTTTGCCGAGCGCTACGCACGTCCGCATGTCACTTTAGGCGAAGCCTTTGAGGCCAAGTTTGGTATTGCGCTGGATAGCGTGACGCTCAACGAGAGCCATCAACTGGTCGTGGTCGCCACACAGTTGGATGCCAGCAGCGAGCGCATTATCAACTACTTGAACGAACATGCGCAGCTATCCATCAATGCCATGTTCTTCTCCGCGTTTGAAGATAACGGCAATCGCTATCTCAGCCGCGCCTGGATGATTGATCCTGACGAGCCGCCCAAGCCAGTAGCACGTAAAGTCAATAAAGAACCTTGGAATGGCGAGTTCTACGCCTCGTTTGGCGATGACCGGCCCTGGGAGCTTGCTCGGCGCTTGGGTTTTATCGCCGGAGGCGGTGCTACGTGGTATTCCAAAACGCTGGCGATGCTTTCAGAAGGCGACCGTGTTTGGGTCAATATTCCTAAAACAGGCTACGTGGGCGTTGGAGAAGTTATCGGCGAGCGCAGCCGGGCCACGGAATACCAGTTTGAAACGGAAAACGGCCCCAAAACGTTACTCGATATCGCGCTTCCAGATGATTACCCACACCTGTATCAAGCGCTTAATGACGAGGAAGACAACGCAGAATATCTAGTGCCGGTGCGCTGGCTCTATACCGTCGAGCGTGCGCAGGCGTTCAGCGAAGTGGGGCTGTTTGGTAATCAAAATACGGTGTGCAAGCCTACCGCGCCTAAGTGGTCGCATACGGTTAGTCGGCTTAAGCAGGTGTGGCCGTTAGATATTCGTTCTCCAACGTAATGCTAATTTTCTAGATACACCTCGTACTTCTGCGTAACTACACCCTCGGAAAGCGCCCTAACGCTCACCAAGGGCGTGCCTGGTTATCACCCCAAACAATACCCAGGCACGTTTCACCACTGAAAAACTACTGACTAGCAGTAGGCCGCACCACAATATCGCTGGTATCAACATCGCCAGGCTGGTTGATGGCGTGGGCGATGGCGGCGGCGATGGCCTCGGGTTTAAGAGCAGTCTGGCGATAAGCTTCCATGGCCTCGGCGGCTTCCTTGTCGGTGATGGTGTTGGCCAACTCCGACTCCACAACGCCTGGATAAACGCAGGTTACGCGCAGGCAGTTGGTTTCCTGACGCAGACCGTCGGAAATGGCGCGCACGGCGTATTTAGTCGCGCAGTAAACCGCAGCGGTGGGCACGACACTCAGCCCGCCGATGGAGGAGATGTTGATGACTTGCCCCGCCTGTTGCGCCTGCATGGTGGGAAGAACCGCCGCGATTCCGTTTAGTACGCCACGAATATTCACATCGATCATGCGGTTCCACTCGTCTACCTTGAGCGCTGACAGTGGGGAAAGCGGCATGATGCCCGCGTTATTGATGATGACATCGATGCGGCCATGGGTAGTGATCGCAAACTCTGTAAACGCCTGCATATCTTCAAGGCTAGTGACATCCAAGGCCTGGTAATCAACCGTGCCGCCGCTGGCACGCAGGTCGTGTGTCAGTGCTTCCAGTCGGTCGGTACGCCGCGCGCCAATAATCAGGCGATGGCCTTGCTTGGCCAGTTCGCGGGCCGTGGCTTCACCAATACCGCTGCTGGCGCCGGTCAATAAAATAACTTTAGAGGGGACGTTCGATAGGCTGGTCATACGTTTTTCCTGTTGTGGGAAAGTACAGGGAAAGCGTAGAGGGTGCCCACGAACGGCAATAGAGACGATCCTCTTGCATGCTTGCCTAAAGCTATTAATTGGCGGGCTGGAGGCAGGAAACCGACCCAACAACCTATACTATTGCTCTTATGTTGCCCAAGGTACTGGCAGTGTCAGCGGCAATAAACAATGGCGAACAGTGAGAGCATTTAGCGAGGTTGCCCATGGTAGCGAGTAGCGATGCGGTAGTGCAGCGCCGGATAATCGAACGGTTATATCAGCTCGCTCCGCAGGAGGGGTATACCCAATCGCTGGTGGGTGATGTGCGCCTGATGCGCTCAAACCGGACGCTTAAAAATACCCCGGTTCTATATGAGCCGAGCATCGTTATCATCTGCCAGGGGCGTAAGCGGGGCTATCTGGGCGGTGAAATGTATCTTTATGATGCCCATCACTATCTGGTACTGGCGGTACCTCTACCGTTTATTTCAGAAACGGAGGCGAGCCCTGAAGTGCCGATGCTGGGGATTGCGATCCGCCTTGATGCCGCGGTCATTGCAGAGCTTGTGACCCAGCTGGATGCAACGGGTGATTACCAGCCAATCCCACCCAGGGGCATGCTTTCCACGCCGCTTGATCAATCGCTTGCCGGTGCAACGCTACGTTTACTGGATGCGCTGGCAACGCCTGCGGATGCACGCATTCTGGCGCCGTCCATCGTGAGAGAAATTTGCTACCGGGTGCTGACCGGCGAACAGGGCGGAAGTGTTCGCTCGGCGTTATCCCACTATGGGCAGTTCGGGAAGATAGCCAAGGCGCTGCGCCGCATCCATGTACATTTCGCCGCTCCGCTGGAAGTAGGCACGCTCGCCAGTGAGGTGGGCATGAGCGCTCCGGCGTTTCATGTGCACTTCAAATCCGTCACTCAAACCTCGCCTATCCAGTACATCAAATCGACGCGCTTGCACCATGCGCGGCTGATGATGATTCGTGATGGGTTGACCGCCGCTGCTGCGGCGAGCCGGGTAGGCTATGAAAGCCCTTCCCAGTTCAGCAGGGAGTTCAAGCGATTGTTTGGTCAGCCACCGGCAGAAGAAGTGCGCGCCATGAAATTGAGCCTTGCGCTATCCCCGCCTGCGTCAATCACCGATATCGCTTTGCCGCATTGATATCGCCAAGTACTTTGCCCGCGAAAACAGCATCCGCCGCTCCTTTAATCAACCCGACTAATCGGCTCTCGATCAGGATCTACATACCAGACCAGCCCCATCCGCGAATTGCGCTCAAGCTCAGCGATGACCTGAGCGCCCAGCAATAAAATGATGGCGCCTATTTCCAGGCTGAGCAGCACGATCACCAAGGCTGCCAGGGAGCCGTAGATGGCGTTGACGAAAGAGAGGTGGGTAAAGTAGTAAACCAGCAGCAGCCGCACGCCTTCCCACAGTAGCGCCGCCACGAAGCCGCCGACGACTGCTCGGCGCAGGGAGATCCTGACCACCGGAAGCACCTTATAAATGGCGCTGAAGAGCAGGAATACACCGAGAAAACTAATCAGGTTGAGCACCGACCCTGAGAGCCCTGCCAGCGGTAGCTCCTGGGCGAAGAGGGCCAGCGCCAGCGCATTGAGCGAACTTGCCAGCGTGACGACCAGGGTCAGCGCCATTAGCCCGGCGCCCAGCACCAGCATGAAGGCATAGGGCAGCAGCATCGATATCCAGAGGTGGCGCTTTGGTGTCTCAGAGGTATGAAAGATCAGCGCCATGGCGTCTTCGAGCATGCGAAAGGCGAAGGAGCTCAACAGCAGCAAGATGGGCAAGCTGAGAATGCCGACCACGTCGCGGGAATCCAGCAGCCCTCGGACGGCGTCCATCACGACCTCGGCGTGAGCGGGGGCGAGATGGCGCGCCTGCACCGCCAGCACCTCTAGCAGGTGTTGCTCGTCGACCACGCGCGTCAACATCACCCCTAGCAGAGCAAAGAGCGGCACGACCGAAAGCAAAATGTTGTAGCCCACGCCGCCGGCCAGCAGAATACCGCGATTTTTCAGAAAGTGGCTCAGTACCCGCCAGGCAAAGGCGGTAAGCCTTGGCAGCAGTAACAAGACGCTGTTGAGCAGTGTGCGATTGCGAGCCATAACTTGCCACGCTCCTTGTGCATCAATGCATAGTTGAAAAAACATGAACGAAATATGAATGAACGTATCATGCTTGGGTAAGGTGGGCTTGAGTAGAGTGGGTGCCACTGGATGACATCGCCTCACCTTGAGGCGTTTCATTCATCGAAGCGTCACTTCATCGAAAAAGGATATTGCCATGAAAAAGACATCGATCGCACTCGCCTTCACCGCCGCCGCCACGCTAGGAATCAGCCAGGGCGCAATGGCCGACCGTAACGACTATCAAGAGGCGCTCGACCAGGCGGCTTTCTCCGATATGATAGGGCAAGCTGCCAGTGCTGGCGTCACGTCATTTCGCGAACTGCAGATAGACGAAGAGCGCGGCACATTGGAGTTTGAGGTTGAAGGCTGGAACGCCGAGGGTCAAGCGTATGAATTGACGCTGAACGGCGAGAGCGGAGAAGTGATCCGCGAGTCGAACAAAGATACTCAGGTTGCGCCCTGGGGGCTTGATCAGGAGCAGCTCAATAGTCTGCTCGACCGGGCCAGCGGCGACGGCTTCGACCGTTTCGAAGATATCGATCTTGATGAGGACGGTACGGTCGAAATCAGCGGCTTCGACAGCGACCAGCGTGAAATGGAGCGCAGCTACGGCATCGATGAGTTCAACGCTGGCCAATAACCATCAGGCCTCGATGCCGTCTTGCCACGCCCCGCCGTCCCACGCCGGCGGGGCGTTGTCGTTTTAGCCTTATCGATCAGTATCATCACTTAAGGTTTAGAGCCCATGCGTTAACGTTAGCGCATGGGCTCTAAACGTGGTGGCTGTTTAAACGAGTTCACGGTTTTCCTCGCGTGCGCTACGCCGGTCGCGCATGACGGCGCGGCAGATAACGACCAGTACAGCGAGTGTCAGCACAGGCCACACCAGCACATAGACAGTGAATAGTAGCGTCATGGAAGCAGTCTCCTGAAATAAGTTATTTAGGCATTGGCAGTCGTATGACGTGGCGGCGTCTGGGGCCGGTCGTCTGCACTTTTTTCGTCAAGCGTGTGGTCATAGTTGCCCACTTTCCTGCCTATCGTGGCAAAGTCGAAACGTGGCTTGCGGCTGGCAAGGCTAAGCACCACGCACACCAGTGTGCTGGTGCCGTAAGCGGTGAGGGAGGCCAACAGTACCGTGTAGTCATGCAGGAAGCCTGTGGCAAAAATCAGCATCGCTATCATCGCCAGCACACCGGCGATAAAACCAATGGTACGGCCAAGAAAGCCAAATACCATCAGGCCGATGATGACGCCTCCTCCAATGCTTGCGAGTAGCTCGAAGAACAAACCACCGAGCCCGGTGAGAGGGACTAATTCAAAGCGCGCAATGCAGAACAGCAGCATGGCGGCCAGTACGGATACCGTAAAGGCGGTATTGGTGACGCGGTCCCAGAAACAGCTGGCGATCACGGGAAAGACGATAGCCCCCCATAGCGCGCCAACGAAAACCAGCATCACCAGAATATCCAGCGAGAAACTGGCAAATACGATGCCAACGACCGTAGCAACAATCATGGTCAGGCGCCCGATAAACAGCATGCGTTTAGGGTCTGCCTTGCCGCGCGCAATGTTCTTGCCGTAGACATCGGCCATGATAATGGCGGAAAGCGCCGAAAGATCGGAGTCAGCGGTCGATGAGAGCGAGCCAATCACCAGAATAAAGAACAGGGCAATGAAGAAGGGCGACAGGTAGCTGGATACCATCTGGGGAATGAGATTGTTCATGTCGCCATTGAGCGGCTCAATCCCAAGTGTCAGTGCCATCAGGCCGATCATGCCTAAGCCGATTACAATCGCGCCGTAGCCTAGGGTGGCCGTCAAGAATGTGGGCTTGATATGGTCTTCATTCACCGCGAACAGGCGCTGGGAAATCGTCTGGTTACCAATCGCATAGGCCAATACGGCGACAAAAAACGGTGCGCCCTGATTAAGAATGGCGTCTGGCGAGAAGAAGTTGTTCTGCTCGGGCGTCAGATTTGCCAACCCTGCAACAAGCTGTGAAGGGCCACCCATGGCGAAGAAAACCGCAGGAATGATCACGATGGCAATGGCCATCAGCGCGACCAGTTGAGCAAAGTCGGTGAGTACGGAAGCGCGAAAACCGGACCACAGCGTGTAAAGCAGGACGCCGAAACCGGCAATGATGACCCCGGCCTGGAAAGAGAGTGGTGAAAGCACCGAAACCAATGCCCCAGCGGCGGTAAAATTGACCATCAAGCTAATCACGCTGCCCAGCACATTGGAAAGCGCCAGAATTAGTTGGCTAGACGCGCCATGGCGGGCATGAATAAGCTCTCCCAAAGTGTGTGCGTTGGGTGCCAGTTTGCGAAAGCGGCGCCCGAAGGGGTAGATAAATAGAATCATTAATGCGCCCCACAACCCATAGTGGATAGGGCCTGATACACCATAGGTATAGCCAGAGGTTGCGGCGGCGTAGAACGAGGCCGCCCAAATCCAGGTAGCGGTCATGCTGGCCGCCCCCATGCCAAAGCCCACTCGATGGTTAGATACCATAAAGGCATCGGCATCTTCGTTCTTTTTGCGTATGCCGAAAGTCATGAGGTAAGTGCCGCCGTAGAAGGCAAGCAGCAGTAAAATAACGGTCAGAGATGAGAATTGATACAGTGATTCGTTGTTCAAAAACAGGTCCTCGTTGGGTCAAACGGACACGATCAAGCAGTACCGCAAAGCAGTATGCTGAACGCAGCGACGAGCAAGGTGGGAGAGGTTTTAAGCCGTGGACGGAGTCCATCACCTTTTGCTAAAGCAAACGGTAATTAACGTGCGCGTAGCATCGCGTTGACGTTATTTTTATAACGGCAAGACACAGTAAACGTACTGTGGTTAGCGCTCCCCAAAAAAAGGAGTGCTGGGAGGCGGGCGTCGCGGCATGCACTTGCCCTCATCTGAGTAGTGACGTGACATGGATTCCCTCTTCTATCGAAAATGTCCGCGCAGGACAAAACGTCAAAAGTACTGGTGATCCAGCCTATCTATAGCAAAACAAGCAGCCCACAGGGGGCAAAATACAGGCTCGTTGTGTGTTGATCACGAACCCTAGGGGAGATCTACCTTAGTGTGTATGAGTTGCGATGTCTAATGAGCCGAGTGTGTAGCCGGAAACATTTCCAGCCACCGGAACAAGAAAAGCGCAATAGCGATAAGACGTTGGGCTATTAAGTGATCCGCGTATCTCGTTCCTTTTATATCGATCAAAAGCCCACCACGAGCATGCTTGATACTCGTTATTCAAACGTACCTGGCGTTTTTTTATCGCCTAATACGGTTAATTCTTGCATGCCAGGTATCAGGGCTTCGTCTGGGCGGTCTGATACCGCAGGCGAGCAGCCACAATAGTGCGGTGATGTGTATCGGCCCACGCCACCAGCTGTTGCATCGGCTCAAGAAAGGAGTGCCCCAGCGGGGTGAGGGTATATTCCACCCGTGGTGGGACTTCTGGGTAGAGCGTGCGCGTGATAAAGCCGTCCTGCTCCAGCTGTTTAAGGGTGCGGGAGAGCATTTGCTTTGAGATATCGCCAATCTCACGCATCAGGGCATTAAAGCGCAGCGTGCCGGGGGCCAAGGCTTCCAGAATCAGCAAGCTCCACTGGTCGCCGATACGATCAAGCACATCACGAATCGGGCAGGGCTGTTCAAGAACGATCTCTTCGCTAGCGGTAAGTGCAGTCATCAAAGCTCCATGGATGGGTATGCAGTGGGCATATGGGTATGACCGGGTCAGTTAAATGTGACTTCTTGCGCAGCTACAGAAACTACTTTAAGTTTATCTAAAGGTCTACATTTTAGACCGTATAAAACATAGAAGCTCCAGGAGGTTTCTCATGGCACAAGTTGCACTTATTGGCGCATCGGGTGATGCAGGTTCACGTATTCTCGCGGAATTATCACACCGCGGGCACCAGGTAACGGCCATTGCTCGCCATACCGATAAGATCGCCACATTGCCGGGTGTTACACCAAAGCAAGGCGATGCCAACGACCAACAGGCGTTGGGCGCATTGCTCAAGGGACATGATGCGGTGATCAGTGCCGTGCCTTTCTCCGCCAGCGATGTCAAAAAGCTGGTGGGTGCGGTACGCGATAGTGGCGTTGCCCGCTATCTGGTGGTGGGCGGGGCAGGCAGTCTTGAAGTTGCTCCTGGCGAGAAAGTTATTGATCAGCCGGATTTTCCTGAAGCGTACAAGCCCGAAGCGAGTGCCGGTGGTGAGTTTCTGGATTTTTTACGCGGCGTTAATGATCTTGAGTGGACATTCCTGTCGCCTTCGGCCGAGTTCGTACCCGGCGAGCGTACCGGCGTCTTTCGGCTTGGCCAGAATGAATTGCTGACCCATGACGCGGGCTCAAGTATTTCCTTTGAAGATTATGCCGTGGCATTAGTGGATGAGCTGGAGAAGCCTCGCCACGTGAATCAACGTTTTACCGTTGGCTATTGAGCCACCTACCCGAAACAGGAGTTTTGACATGTCGTTACTGAAATCGTTGAGCGTTGCCACGTCGGTGCTGATGCTATCTTTACCCGCCGCATCGTTTGCGCAAGCCGAACGTGATCTTGAGGCTGAGGAAGCAAATCGGGAACTGGTCATCCAGTTCTATAACCAGTTCTTCAACGAGCATGAAACAGAGCAGAGCTCATTGGTGCTGGCGGAAGATTACATTCAGCACAATCCGGACGTGCCGGATGGCAAGGCGCCTTTCGTGGATTACTTTGCAGGCTACTTCCAGGAAAACCCGGACTACCAGAGCGAGATCGTGCGTAGTGCAACCGATGGCGACCTGGTCTGGCTGCATGTTCACTCTACCAATGGTGATGATGATCGCGGTGAAGCCGTTGTGGATATCTTCCGCGTTGAAAATGAAATGATCGTCGAGCACTGGGATGTCATCCAGTCTGTGCCGGAAGAAGCGGCCAACGATAACACTATGTTTTAAAACAGATAGATTTGTTTTAAATTAAATAGCTATGTTCTAAATCGGATAGCAGTCGATTTTATTTGGCCCGAAAGGGCCTTTTTTTATAAACCACAAAAGCTACCTACCGGTATCAGTGTCGCAGGCCGGTGTGGCGTGGCCGCTTTATTGCTCTGCCGGCTTGCAGGCTCCATGACGAATAAAGCACAGGTCGCGGACTGCCTATCGAATAGTGAGGCACGTTGAGTAAACGGGCTAACCGACAGCCCTTAAACGAGAAGGCCGCGCAAAAATTGCGCGGCCTTTTTACTTGTGCTGAACGCTTTTAGAACTCGGTCCGTAGCGTTAGCGTGGCACTGCGTGGGTTGCCGTAAATGGCGCCGGCGTAGAAGCCGTAGCGCTGGTAGTAGTGTTTGTCGAACAGGTTGTCGACGTTGAGCGTGACGTTGGTGGCGTCAGTAATATCGTAGCGGGCCATGGCGTTCACAGTGGCGTAGCCTGCCCAGTTGGCGGGCGTGGAGCCGGTACTGACGCCGTCGGTGGGTTGGCCGGCGGGGCTTGAGATAGCGTCGATATTGCTCTGGGCGTAAACGCCGGTACCGAAGGTCCAGCGATTCAACAGGCCGGCGGGCTCGTAGGTGGTATGCAGCTTGAACAGGTGCGAGGGGTCGCTGCGACCGTCGGAGTCAATGCGCCGGAAGTGCAGGTAGGTATAGCCGCCGTAGACGTTCCAGTTTGGGGTGATAGCACCCGCGATCTCAAGATCGATGCCATCGGTTTCATTGCCGGTACCCGCGCGGTAGGCCTGGTTGCCGTCGGGGGTCAGGTTGCTGCCATCCAATACGGCGCTGTTCTCCTGGCGGGTGCGGAAGTAGGCCGCAGACGCATTCAATCGGCCATTAAACCACTCGCCCTTTACGCCAGCTTCATAGCTGTCGCCTGCGATGGGTTTGACCGTGTCGCCGCTGGTGGTTTGCCGACTTTGCGGGGTGAAGATGTTGGTATAGCTGGCGTAGAGCGAGTGGTTGTCCGTAAGGTCATAGACCAGGCCCGCATAGGGTGTGAATACGCCAGTTTCACGCTGGCTGGTAGTATCACCTGAAGCCGTTTCATTCTCGGTTTTATAGTAGCTGGTACGGCCACCTACAATAAGGGAAAGCGGCTCGGTGATGCTTAGACGCGTAGCCGCATAAATGCCGCGCAGGTCGGTCTCGGTGAGGCTGGACTGGCCGTTTCGGGCGCCACTCAGGTGGATGTCGGCATCGACGCCGTTGCGCCAATCGGTGATCGGCAAGCCGTTGTTGTTGCGGTACATGCAGCCTTCGGCAAACTCGGACGTGGTGGCGCTGCTCAGCATGCAGTCGTGGTCATGGGTGCGTGAACGCGTGCGGCTGTCGCTATAGCCAAGCGCGATCTCGTGACGACGACCGAGCAGACCATAGGCGCCGTTCAGGTCGATCCGGGCGGAGCGCTGGCGCGTCTCGTTATCATTGCGCATGCCGTTCAGAATGGCACCGCCGCCATCTTCTTCCCAATAGCCCGTGTAGGTGCCTCCTGGCCCGCGGTTCACCTTGCCCAGGGCGAGGTTGCTGAACGCATCGGTATTACTCTGGGCAGCCTGTACCTCAAGGCTCCAGTCGCTGTTGAAACGATGATTCAGCGAGGCGAAGGCAGTGTTGGTCTCTTGCTCTGCGTAGCTCCATTCAGGGACCAGATTGGTACTGCGTGAAAGATCCGTCTTTCGGCCGCTGGCGAACCAGATAGGTATGTTGGCACCCCAGCCAGCGCCCGAGGTCTTGTTGTATTCGTACTGGTAACCCACTCCCAGCGTAGTTGCGTCGCTTACGTCAAATTCGAAGTTGGCCAGTGCCGCCCGGCTGCGGGTGGATTCATGGTCGCGGAAGCCGTCGCCTTCGCCCTGGGTCACCACGAAGCGCGAGCGGATACTGCCATCCTCGGTAAGTGGCGTATTGATATCCACCGCGCCGCGCGCGTTGTCCCAGCGGCCATAAGAGGCGTAGGCACTGCCGCCAAACTCCCGCTCTGGGCGTTTGCGAATCAGGTTGACGGTGGCCGAGGGGTCACCGGTGCCGCCCAGCAGGCCATTGGCGCCACGCACGATATCCACACGCTCGTACAGGTCCAGGTTCACAGCGTTGCCGCCGCCACTGAAACCGGAATCGCCAGGGAACTGCAAGCCGTCGATTTTCCAGTTGCTGATGTTGTAGCCTCTGGCACGGTAGGACGTACGTACGCCCACTTCCGCTTTGCTGGCGGCGATACCGGGAGTGAGCTCCAGCGCATCTTCCAGGCTGACCGCTTGCTGATCGTCTAACTGCTGCCGGGTAACACTCGTAACGGATTGCGGCGTCTCGCGAGGGGAGAGATCCAAACCGGTGGAGCTGCTGGTTTCGGACACTGTATAGCTTCGGGCAGGGTCGCCTTGATAGGCCGCCTCGACCTGCACAGTACTCATCTGGACGTCGGATATACGTTGAGGTTCATCAGCTGCTGTCTGGGCCAGTGCGCTGGTACTTAACAGACAGCTACCACAGGCGGCCGCAATTGCCTTGGCGAGTGGGGTTTTTGAACACACAGGCGAGTTCCTGAAGGTGTGCGAGGCGCGATACATCATGAATGTCCCTTAAAATAATAATGATTGGCATTTACCATTTCCCAGGCCACGATTATATTGGCGTCTTTGGCTAAGAAACTTTTGCTCTATGGGGCATATGTAATGAATTGTATGGGTGATGTAGCGCCGTTGGCGTCAAGCGCTGAACAACACGATGAATCTGCCCTCGTTCTGGTGGTGGATGACGATGATGAAATCCGTGAGCTGATCTGCGACTATCTGGCCGGGATGGGATACCGCACGCGCGGCGCGGCCAATGGCCGCGAGATGTGGGGCCAACTGAATGGCAGCGTGGATCTGGTCATTCTCGATCTGATGTTGCCAGGCGAAGACGGCTTGAGCCTGTGTCGTGTCCTGCGTCAGCAAAGCAGCCTGCCAGTGATCATGATCAGCGCCCGAGGCGCTTCGGCGGAGCGTATTATCGGCCTTGAGATTGGTGCCGATGACTACCTGTGTAAGCCCTTCGACCCGCGCGAACTGCTGGCACGTATCCGCGCCGTCATGCGCCGAGAACCGCATGCCAGAGACAAGCCGGACACCCCGCCGCAAGCTGCGGCCGATGAAGCCGTGCTGTGTTTTGCCGGTTGGCGTCTGGATCTACAAACCCGTCGGCTGAAATCACCCGCCGGCCACGCCTGCGATCTCGCCCGCTCCGATTTCATGGTGCTAAAGACCTTGAGCGAGATTCCTAACCGCATCGTCAGCCGGGACGAGCTGAGTCGCCGCGCGTTTGGGCGGGAGTATTACGTTAACGACCGCTCCATTGATGTCTGCATCAGCCGCTTGCGTCATTATCTTGAGGATGATGCTCGTCGTCCGCGTTTTATTCGTACCGTGCGCAACGAGGGGTATCTGCTCGAGCAGCCCTCTATTTCTCAATGACGCGCATGTTCAGAATGACGCGTACGCCGGGATGGTGGTGCCGATTATGGCCTGGTTCGTTGTTCGGGCAGTTGAGCGTGATTGTGGTGGCCGGTGGCCTGGCGATTCAACTGCTGTTCAGCAGCATCTGGTATGACGTGCGCTACAGTCAGGTACTCGAAGTACCCGCTCGCCTGGTGGCGTTTCGTACCGTGGAAACGCTGCATAAACTGGCCAATGGCGAGGCGATGACCCACCTGGCGTCGGAAACCTTTCACCCTGAGCTTCTGGTATCGCCACTTGCCACACCGCCACGGCTGGACAGTGGCCAGCAAAACGTGGAAAGCATGCTGCAGGCCGCGCTCAGTCAGGAGGTCGGCGAAGCCGTAGAGCTGTCGCTGCTCGACGTGACTATCCGGGATGAGAACGGCCACGCCAGAACGTGGGCTGGCTTGTTTGGTCTTTCTCACGTGGTTGGGCATTTCGACTTCCAACTGCGCCTTGCGTCGGGGCAGTGGCTGCACATCCAGGCGGTTCAGGAACAGGGTTGGAACGCTGAGCCTGCCTGGCGCGTGCTGGGCGATTATGCTCTGCGCGTTTATCTGCTCCGCGCCTTGGCCCTGGTGGCTATCGCGCTCATCGTGGTGCGTATCAGCACTCGCCCGTTACGGCGCCTGGTTCGCGCTGCCTCGGCGCTGGGTCAGAACATCGAGCAGCCGCCTTTACCGGTCGAAGGACCGAAGGAAATGCGCCAGGCCGCTGAGACCTTCAATGCCATGCAGCAACAGCTGATTGATCTGATGGGCGAGCGAACTCAGCTGCTTGCCGCCGTTTCCCATGACTTGCGCACGCCGCTTACGCGCATGCGCATTCGGGTGGAAGGCATCAATGATGCACGGCTGCGGGAAAAGCTGGTTACCAATATCGGCCAGATGGAAGAGCTGATTCGCTCGCTTCTGGATTCCGCCAGCAGTGGCGCAACGCCGGATGGTCACGCCGCGTTTGACTTGGTCGGATTGATCAATGAAGTGGTGGATGAGTTCGTCGATACGGGAGGCGATGTCCGCTGGCACGGCGCACCGGCCGTGATTATCACCGGCCACGCCGCCAGCATTCGACGGGTGCTGCACAACCTGATCGACAATGCCCTGCACTATGCGGGTAGCGCTCAGCTAACGCTGCGGCTGACAGAGCGCTGGGTCGAGGTTGAGATTCAGGATGACGGCCCCGGTATTCATGACCAGCATCTGCCTGCCGTCATGCAGCCTTACGTGCAAGGCGAGGCCTCAGCGCCATCAAGCGGCATCGGGTACGGCCTGGGGCTGAGCATTGCCCGGAGCATCGTGATGGCCCATCGCGGCAGGCTGGCGCTTGATAACCGAACCGGCGGCGGGTTGCGCGTTGTAATGGCGCTGCCCACCCATGCTGGCGCGAAAAATGAGTAATGCGTGATTCGCAGGCAAGACGGTTAAACACGGCGTTTATGCACTTGAAGCCCGTTAGCCAAGCAGCAGGTCGCGCTTGATAGGGATGAACTCGCTCGCCGCATTAATAAGCGAAGCGGCGGTCAGCTGGGGAACGCCATACACTTCCACTTTCTTGCCATGTACGGTGCGGATTTTATGGGCGAGTAGGTCAAAGTCGCCATCGCCCGAGACCAGAACGATAACATCGGCCTTTTCCGCGTACTCGATAGCATCGAGAGTGATACCGACGTCCCAGTCACCCTTGGCGGAACCGTCAGAGCGTTGAATGAACGGTTTGAGCTTCACCTCAAAACCGATCGCTCTAAGTATGTTCTGAAACTCACGCTGTTTCTGGTCGCCTTTATCGATGGCATAGCAAAACGCGCCCGTTACCTCTCGGTTAGCGGTGGCTTGCGCCCAAAACGTGTTGTAATCAAAGTTTTTTCGATATGCGTCCCGCGTGGTGTAGTAGACGTTTTGGGTATCAACAAAGATGGCGACACTGGTCATATGCGGTAAGGCTCCTTGGAAGGCGTTAAAGCATGCCAGCATGGTCAGGTGAATGTAAGGTTTTACAGCACAGCACGTCGGGTGCGCTAAAAAGGGAAAAGGGCAAGTAATAAATTCCTTTGTCGTGTACTAACATCGCTGGTCTCGCTCTGGCGGATTCAGCGCAATACAATGGCATGCGCTAGTTGGTTAGCATGCTTTATGTATCTCCAGCCTATTACGAGCCATCCATGAATATACTCGATAAACGTGCTTTCTATTTGCTGGAAGTAAGCAGCTGCGGCGGTATTCGCGCGGCGGCTGAGCATTTGCATATTAACCCTTCCGTGGTGAGTCGGCAGGTGCGCAGTCTTGAGCGAGAGCTGGGGATGGCACTTTTAGAGCGCCAGGGGCGCCATATGATGTTAACCGAGGCGGGCTTACTGGTAGTAGATAGCTTTCTTGCCCAGCGGCGGCTCAACTCGGAGCTTGGGGATACGCTTTCCCGGCTGCGCAATCTGCAGGCGGGCAAGGTCGTGGTATCAGTGGGCGACGGGTTTGTGGATAGTTTTATCAACTATGTGATGAAGCGTGTCTCCGAGCACTACCCTGACGTGCTGATCGAGATCAAGACGGGTATCTACTACCCCCGTGAGCCTCACGAGATGGTAGCCAACGACGAGGTGGATATCGCGATTACCTATGGACCAATTTCGGACCCGCGGCTGGTGGTGCACTCTTTTGAGCGCGGCCCGCTATGCGCCTTGGTGGCCCCTTTTCATCTGCTGGCCCGGCAGGAGAGTGTTACGGTAGCAGAGCTTTTGCAGCACAAACTGATTTTTCTGCCCGATGTATCGGGGTCGCAGCAGTTTGTAAATGCGTTATTTAGCGCCGCCGGGCAACCCGCCACGCCCGCCTATCGCTGCAACCTGCATTCTGTTTCACGGCGTATGGCGAGTGCCGGTATCGGCGTATCGTTCATGACCGCAGCCGCTGCAAGTAACGAGATACAAGCAGGACAGCTTATGGCGATTCCCGTAGCGCATCCACTGGCAGCCAGCAGTCAGGGCAACTTGGTAAGAAGAGCCGGCAGAAGGCTTTCGCCCGCTGCCGACTATCTGTGGAAGTTGATGCTGACGATGCAGTAATCAGTTCGCCATCATGTAAACGCCAGGCCCAATCGGCCAGCCCATGGCCAGCCAGAACATCAAAAAGGTGGACCAGGCGAGCAGAAAGGTAACCGCGAGTGGAAGCATGGTGGCTATCAGCGTGCCTAACCCCATATCCGGCTTGTAACGCTGCATATACACCAGTGCGACCGAGAAGTACGGACTCATAGGTGAAATGATATTGGTGCTGGAGTCACCTATACGGAACATGGCGAGTACAAAGGCGGGGTCAAAGTCGATCATCATGAGCATGGGCACAAATACTGGAGCCATCAGCGCCCACTGGGCTGAGCCGCTGGTCATGAACACGTTAAGCACAGCACTCATGGCAATAAACGCGCCCACCAACGGCAGGCCGGTAAAGCCGGTGCTCTGCAGAATGTTCGAACCTTCTATGGCGATGTACTGGCCAAGCTCTGACCAGCGGAAGTAGGCGATAAACTGCGCAATCGCGAAGAACAATACCAGAGTAGGTGCTAAATCGCTTGCCGACTCTGCCATGCGTTGAGGCACATCGCGGCTGGTTTTGATCTTACCGGTAGTGATGCCATAAACCAGGCCGATGGTCACGAAATAGCCAAACATGAGTGGCACCAGCGAGCGTAGGAAAGGTGATGGGATCAACCCTCCCTCTTCGTTACGTAGCGGTGATGCTTCGGGAAGAACGGCAATCAGGATCAACGCTAGATAGATCAAGGTAGCAAAGCCGACCCGCTTAAGCCCTCGCTTTTCTGCAGGCGTTAACTCCGGCTTGATGATATCTGTCTTGAAGTCCTTACTCATCGGCAGCGTGCGTGTGAGCCGCGGTTCAACCACCTTATCGATAATCAGCGTACCTGCAATGGCAAGCACGAACACCGAGCAGGCTACAAAATAGTAGTTATCCACCGGAGAAACATAGGCGTCGGGATCAACCAAGCGCGCCGCTTCGGTAGTGATACCGGCAAATAGCGCGTCCCCAACGGTAATAAACAGGCTGGCATCAAAACCCGCCCCGGCGGCGGCGTAGGCGGCGGCGGCACCAGCAATCGGATGGCGGCCCACCGAGTGATAGACCATGGCGGCTAGCGGAATCAGGATCAAGTAGTTGGCATCGGAAGCGATGCTGCCGCAAATACCTGCCATGAAAACACAGAAGGTCAAAAGTGACGGTGGTGCCTTGGCCACGCTAACCTGCATCAATGTGGACATCAGGCCGACCTTATCAGCCAGACCGATGCCGAACATCACCACCAAAATAAGCCCAAGCGGCGGGAAATTGACGAAGTTACTGACTACGCTGGTCAGCATGAACTCCACGCCATCGCCGGAAAGCAGGCTTTGAACGTAGACAGTATCGCCGGTTTGCGGATTGACCGCCGAGACGCCAAAGGCGGCAAGCAGAGCGGAAATAACCACGACCACCACGGCGAGAATGGTAAACAGAATGAACGGATGAGGGAGTTTGTTACCCACGCGTTCAATAGAAGCGAGTACGGACTGCATAGTGTTAACCCTTATTTTTAGAAGCTATTGGTTGTAAAAGGTTGTTAGCTGCGTGATAGCAGCCCTTTTGCTAAAGCCACAAACATGCCGCCGGCCACCGGCAATATGTTGTCGTTAAAGTCGTAGTGTTCGTTGTGAAGATAAGCGCTGTCACCGTTACCGACGAAGAAGAAGCAGCCGGGCACTTCTTGTAGGTAGAACGCAAAATCCTCGGCTCCCATGGTGGGCATGTAATCCAGCTTCTGAATATCGTTGCTCACCGCGTACTCGGAAGCGAGTTCCAGCACGCGCTCGGACCATTCGGGGTCATTGGCCAGCGGTGGGATCTGATGAATGTGCTCAAGCTTGAAGCGGGCACCATGGGCATCGCACACGCCTTTTATTACCTGTTCAAGCTTGCCGGCCAGCGCCTCGCGGGAGGAGGGGCGGTCGCTTCTGATGTTAACCATCAGCTCAGCGCTTCCGGGAATGACGTTGGCGGCATCGCCTGCATGAAAGGAAGCTACGGTAATCACGCCGGATTCAAGGGGCGATTTGTGGCGGGCCACCAAGCCTTGTAGTTGTTGAACAAGCGAGGCTCCTACATAAATAGGGTCAATGGCCAGATGGGGCATGGCCGCATGGCCGGAGACACCATTGATGGTCACCTTGAACGTGTCATTGCCACCCATGGCCGGACCGGGTTTCACGAAGAGCTGGCCTTCAGGAAAGCCGGGGCGGTTGTGGTAGCCAAACATGGCCTCCACCCGGGGGTTTTCAAGCACACCCGCCTTAACCATCGCATCCGCACCGTTGCCGCCTTCCTCCGCCGGCTGAAAAATCAGCTTGAGGTGCCCGCATAGCTCATCCCGCTTTTCCATGATGGCTTCGGCGGCGAGCAGCAGCGTGGCAGTATGTCCGTCGTGTCCGCAGGCGTGCATAAGGCCTTCATGCTGTGAACGGTGGCCAAACGTATTGGCTTCGTGAATGGGCAGGGCATCCATATCGGCACGAAACGCGATCACCGAGCCTTCGCGGCCGGTATCCAGCTCCGCCAGAATACCTGTGGTCGCAATACCCTCTGTTACCTTATAGCCAAGCGCACGTAACCGCTCTGCGGCGAGCTTTGCGGTTTGAGCTTCTTGATATTTAAGCTCAGGGTGCTGATGGAGGGTGTGACGCAGGGTGATCGCATCTTGTACTTGCTTTTCGGTAAACATTGCCTGTCCTTGCCGTTATTGATGTCATTATGTGCCCTAAAGCTAAGTGACTTGATGGGCTTAAAGGAGAGGCTTGTATGTTGAGTTTGTTGCTTTTTGAGCAACAGTAAGAAGAAACCTTAGATTCTAGGCCCTGTTGAGTATGTTAATTTCACACGAATAGTATTTTAGGTTTGTTATTTTACGTTTAGTGGTATCAATCCGTTACGTTATAAAAATAGAAACCTAGGTGATTATCAGAGAACATATGAGGGTGTAAAAACCGTTGAGGGTGAGTCATTTTGTCATTATTCAAGGTAAGTCATGTCCACATCTACCCTATTTTCGCTTGATGATTTCCCCGTGGGATGCATGGTTACCGACAATAAGCGGCGTATTCTGTACAGCAATCGCTATATTGAAAAGTATTACGGTTATTCAGTCAGCGGGCTAGTGGGCGCTGACCTGTTTACCTTGTTAAGCCAAGCGTCACAGATTATTTATGAAGCATACATTGTTCCCTTGCTGCTTCAGGAAACCTGCTGTGATGAAATCCGTCTAACGCTGGTGACACCCTCAAAAGGCAAGGTGCCAGTGTCGGTAAGTGCTTTTTTTGATGGCAGTTCTGATGGAAATGTTTATTGGAGTATCAGTAGTGCCAGCCGTTCAGATCAATTATTTGAAGAGCTAACGGAAACCAAAAAACTGCTTGAGCAGAAAGTATCCGTACTGCGTACATTATCCGACACGGATCCGTTAACCGGGCTACCTAATCGGGCGGCCTTGACTAAATACCTTGACCACAAAATGTTAGATCGAAAGCGTAGCGTTATGGCATTCGCTTTGGCATTTGTTGATCTTGACGGATTTAAGGAAATTAACGACCGCTATGGGCATCATGTAGGTGATAAGGTCCTTCAGTTCGTAGCCGAGCGGCTGGCCAATAATCTTAGAAGTGATGATTTAATTGCCCGTTTTGGAGGCGATGAGTTCGTTATTTTTTTAAATGGCCGCTTTAGCGCAGGTTTGGTAGAAGAGTCGCTAACGCGGCTTATCAGCAAACTTTCAGAGACCATCAGCATCGGCTCAATGCACTTAAAGCTCTCTGCCAGTATTGGCGTTACGCTTTATCCGCAGGCGAAAGAAGTACAGCCGGACCAGCTGATTCGCCAGGCTGATCAGGCAATGTATCAAGCAAAACTTGCCGGAAAGAGTCAGGTTTGCCTTTTTAATATCGATAATGAAGTCGTTCAAAAGGAGAAGTATTCAGAGCTGCTTGCGATTAGCAGCGCTATGGAGGCCGATCAGTTTGAGCTTTATTACCAGCCTAAAATCAATATGCGCACAGGTGAGGTGTTTGGCGTTGAAGCATTAATACGCTGGAATCATCCGGTAGAAGGCCTGAAAGGGCCGGATACTTTCCTGCCTGTACTTAGCAATACCGCTACCGGTTTGGCGCTAGGCCGGTGGGTGATTACGAAAGCGCTCTGCCAGCTACAAATATGGCTACAGAAGGGGCTGGACCTGCAGATCAGCGTCAACATTGATGGTTACCACTTACAGCACCCGCAATTTCTGCGCGATTTAAGCGTCATTCTTTCGGACTTCCCCCGCCTGCCTAAACAGCGGTTTGAGATTGAAGTACTTGAAACCAGTACCATTGAAGATGTGAGCCATGTTTATTCAGTGCTCAATGCCTGCCGGTTAATGGGAATTCGTATCTCTCTGGATGACTTCGGAACCGGTTACTCCTCGTTGAGCCATCTCCGGGATCTATCGGTAGATACCCTCAAAATTGACCGTAGTTTTGTCAAAAATATGCTGACCAGTAGCAGTGATTTAGCCATTTTGAAGGGCGTCATCGGCTTTGCTCGCGCATTCGAGTGTGGTCTGGTCGCAGAAGGGGTTGAGACACTAGAGCATAGCCAACTGCTGATGGAACTTGGCTGTGAATGTGGTCAGGGTTACTACATAGCCAAGCCAATGCCCGCTCGCGCTTTTTTCGCATGGATTGATGAGTGGTATCAAACGGAGTTTCAAGCGAAGTATAAAACTCACTCATTTAAAACGAAGGAGTAAACGGCGTGTTAACTAAAGAGCAGGTCATGGCACGTAACAATGTGACTATTGTCGGGGCTGGCGAAAAAACACTAATGCTTGCTCATGGGTTCGGCTGTGACCAGCAGGTGTGGCACTATCTAGTTCCTACATTAAAAGACCGTTATCGGTTGGTGCTATTTGATTATGTGGGCTCAGGCCAGTCGCAGCTATCGGCCTTTAGTGAGGCGCGCTACCACTCGCTTGAAGGCTATGCCCAGGATGTCACCGATATCTGCGAAGCGCTGGATTTAAAACAGGTGCATTTTGTCGGGCATTCGGTAAGCGGTACGATTGGTTTGCTAGCAAGCATTGCCCAGCCTGAACGCTTTGCCAGTCAGATCATGATTTGCCCTTCACCCTGCTTTTTGAACATGCCACCTGACTATCATGGCGGGTTTGAACATGCGGACTTGGAAGAACTGATCGATTTGATGGATCGAAATTATATTGGCTGGGCTAATTATCTGGCGCCCCTGGTAATGGGGCCTGAAAGCTCTGAATTATTAGTGGGCGAGCTTTCCAGCAGCTTCTGCTCGACCGACCCGGTAGTCGCCAAGATATTCGCTAAAGCGACGTTCTTTTCGGATTACCGCCACCTGTTGCCTCAGGTAAAACATCCTGCTGTTATTCTGCAGAGTGAGCAGGATACGCTGGCCAATCCTAAGGTTGGTGATTATATGCGTGACCATATGCCGGATAGTACACTGCGCCTGCTGGCAAGCCATGGTCACTGCCTGCATATGACGCACCCTGAACTTGTTCTTCAAGAAATCAACGCCTGGCTGCGTTCTTAACGCGCTATCGAGGCAACGTCGCCGCGCTTTACCAGGCGCTATTCACTGGTCAGCCGTTATGTCGCTCAAGTATCTCTAGAAAGCGCGTTTGGGCCGCGGGCGGCAATGATTCAGGTAGGTCTGCTTGCGTAGCGGCGGTATCGCCGACCTGAATCAGCATAACCATGCCCATGGTGTAGTGTGGCGAGCATTTGATGCCCCAGATGCCCTCGGCATCGAAAGTGACGTCTACCTCTTTGCCGATATTACTGACGAACGCTTCGCCGCCTTCCGGCATCATGCCCTCGATCGATGCCACGTTATGGCCTGGCGCAGAGGGTACAAAGCGAACGGTATCGCCGGGCTGTATCGCCAAGTAATCCGGTGCGTAGGGCATGGGCCCGGTGTCGTTGCGATTGAGCATCTCGACAATATGTGTCTCGGCCTGCGCAGCCAATGGGAAAAGGGCAAGCAGAACCATGATTCGAAGCAGTATCTTCATCACAAAATCCTTTTATAAAAGACAAAGCGCCCCGTAGACGGGGCGCAGTATGGAATAGCCACTGTATCAGTGGGTTAGATCAAAATCGGCAAGCTGGTCAGCGAGCACTTCCAAGGCAAAGATTGACCTGACCGAGGGATCCAGTGCGTGCGCATCAATCGCGATAATACGCTCCTGCTGAACGGCTTCGGTCTCGCGGGTAACGGGGTCGGATGCCAGAAACTCACGCTTGGCGGCAATATCATCGGCCGGGAAGCGGCGCCGGTCCATGCGCGCGGCGGCAATAAAGGTAGGGTTGCTCCTGGCAATGGTTTCCCAGCCAACGGTCGGCCACTCTTCTTCTGCAGTCACGACGTTGGTGATCCCCAGCCTGTTCATCAGCCAGTCGGGCACACTGTTGACACCTGCTACATAAGGATCGATGGCCATGTCGGCGGAGGAGTACCAAAAAACACCGGTGATATCATCGGGCAGATCCAGCGCTTCGGCTTTCTCTACGGCCGCAGCTTCGCGCGCCTTTAGCTCAGCAATCACTTGATCGCTACGTTCGGTCACGTCAAAGAGCTGGGCTAGCGTGTCAATGCTTTCGTAAATCAACTCGGTATCGAAGAGCGTCGAGCGGGCGCCATCCATGCTTTGTTGATTGCTTTTGCCGATGCAGTCTGTGGGCATGATCCAGCTGGGGATCCCCAAATCCTCAAACATCTCTGGTGTGCCAACCACGCCTGCCGGGCCAATCATCCACTCATAGGCCGAGACGACCAGATCAGGCTTTTTGGCCACCACACTCTCGTAACTGGGCGCATCGTTGGAAAGACGCTCAACGGTGGCGTCAACGTCTGCAAACTCATCCAGCACCGGGTTGATCCACAGCGCTGTGCCCTCCAGCTTATCGGCAAGGCCCAGCATATACAGGATTTCGCTGGGTGCCTGGCCGATGCTTACGACCCGTTCAGGGGGCTTTTCCAGCGTGATCTCGTGGCCGCAGCTTTCAAGCGTCAAGGGGTAATCGGTAGCGGCGTAAGCTGCGTTTCCCAGCACAAGGCTGGCGACAGCCGCCGTGGTCAATTTCAACATCATGTACACTCCCGTGCATGATGAGCAGGCCGTTGGAACAGCAAAAAACTGAGCCGACCCGCTCGATGAAGGTTAGGGTGTCGGCAGGTCTCCTGACTGACGGGTCGTCGCTAGCTCACCTTCCCAGACATAGTGTCCAGTGGCATTGTCGAGCATCGCTCGCCGCCTACAGTTGCGGGGGCAGTTCCGTTTCGCGGCCAGGCGCGGCGGATTCTCTGTTAGGTTCTCGAAAGAACACCGACCCGGGGTATTCTAGGGCGTAACGATGGCACTTAACATTGTTAAAAATAGCCTTGGCTCACCGCTTCCTGGTTGCGAGAAAAGGGTGTAGTGCCTAACTTGAGGGAGACTGCTAGGAGCAAGGATGCCATGGCGAATCATTTCCCTTCTTCCAATATTGATACGAAACGCTCGCTATGGGCAGCCGTGCTGTTGGGTACTGGCGTAATGGCGGCCGTCGATGAAATAGTCTTTCACCAGTTGCTTCAATGGCATCATTTCTTTGATTTTGGTACGCCAACGTTTGGGATTATTTCGGATGGGCTACTGCATGCCTTCGAGCTACTCGCCATTGTGATAGGCGTATTCATGCTGCTTGACCTTTCCCAGCGCAAGCGCCTGACAATTCCCTGGGCCAAGACGGGCTTCTTTTTAGGTATGGGCGGTTTCCAGCTTTTTGATGGCCTGATCAACCACAAAATTTTGCGCCTGCATCAGATTCGCTATGGGGTCGATCCACTGCTCTACGACGTGGTGTGGAACGGTGCGGCAATAGTGCTTTTGCTTGTGGGTATCGGGTTTTATCGCCGTGCCAAGCGTCTTGGGCATCGCTAGACATGCACGTTCACGACCATACCCATGCCGCGCAAGGGGGATTGCTTGATTGGCTACCGTTGGCGCTGATTGTTTTAATCACGCTGGCGTATCTAGCGGCGGCTTATGCCCAGCGTCATAAAGCGGCTGGTTGGAGCGGTTGGCGGAGTAGCTTTTTTACCTTAGGCAGCCTGTTGCTTGCCATCGCGGTGGCGCCCCCATTAATGGCCTGGGCGCACCATGATCTGGTGGGCCATATGAGCCTGCATTTGTTGATCGGCATGTTGGCGCCGCTTGCCTGGGTCTTGGCCGCGCCCATCACTTTACTATTACGCACGTTGCCGCAGGCAGGTGGCAGGCGTGTAGCCGCCTTACTGCAGAGCCGGTTCGTGCGCTTCGTCTCCCACCCCGTCAGCGCGCTTATACTCAATATCGGCGGTATGTATGTGCTTTATCTCACGCCGCTGTATAGCGCATCGCTAGATAATCAAGCACTTCACTATTGGATACATGTGCATTTTCTGGTGGCGGGGTATCTTTTCTGCTGGACGATTCTGGCTGAGCCCGATGTGTCGCCCCATCGGCTGAGCCTGCGTTTTCGGCTAGGGGTACTGTTTGCGTCTATCGCTACCCACAGCCTGCTGGGCAAGCTTATGTACGGCTACGCTTGGCCACGTGGCACCGACCATTCGCTTGAGGAAATACAGGCCGCCGCCCAATTGATGTATTACGGCGGCGACCTGGCGGAAGTGCTGTTGGCGGTTGTACTGCTAACGCTTTGGTTGCGCAAGCCGGTCGAACGGCGTGAGGGGTTGTTCAAAAGTGCCGAACGCGACATAAGTCGCGTCGGAGTCAATACATAGATGCGTAAAGACTATTAAGCGCCCTTGGACGCCGCCAGCACATACAAGAACTCAAGCCCCAGCGTTGCCGCGGCAAGCGAGGTAATGTCGCCGTGATCGTAGGCTGGGTTAACCTCGACAACATCCATGCCCACCAGATCCATACCCACCAGACCGCGAACGACCTTGAGCAGCAGGTCGGTGGACATGCCGCCGCATACCGGCGTGCCGGTGCCCGGTGCAAAAGCAGGGTCGAGGCCGTCGATATCCAGGCTGACGTAGGCCGGGTGATGGCCCACGCGGGCGCGGATTTTTTCGAGCACGGCTTTGGGGCCGTTATCGTTTACCCAGTCGGCATCCAGCACTTCATAAGGGTGGTTGTGGCGGTCATAGCTTGTGCGAATGCCGATCTGCAGCGAATGCTCGGGCACAACCAAGCCTTCTTTAAGGGCGTGGTGGAAAATGGTGCCGTGATCAAAGCGCGTGCCCTGCTCGTAGGTATCAGTGTGGGCATCGAAGTGAATCAGTGCCAGCGGGCCGTGTTCGCGGGCATGGGCGCGCAGAAGCGGCAGGCTGATATAGTGGTCGCCGCCCAGGGTCAGCATCTTTTTACCCGCGCTGAGCCAGCGGTTGGCATGGTTTTCCAGGTTATCCACCAGGCTTTCTGGCTCACCGTAGGCGTAGTCCAGGTTACCTGCATCGCACACGCCAAGACGTTCTTCGAGCGCAAAATCCCACGGCCAGCGTTTGCCTTCCCAGATCAGGTTGGCCGTGGCCTGGCGAATGGCGTTCGGCCCCATGCGAGTGCCCGCCCGGCCTGAACATGCCAGGTCAAAGGGCACGCCGCTGATCACGACATCTGCATCGGTCGCTTTAGGATCGGTGGCCTTGGCCACGTTCATGAAAGTCGAAATAACATCACCAAACAGGCTGGGCATGATGGGTGTCTGGGTCACCGGCGGACTTCTCCTTGAGCACAAGATCGCGTAAGCCACGCGATGAGGAAGCGACCATAAATAATTTCCAGCAATAAATTAAATGAATGTTTAGAATTAAATCATTCGCTATATAAATAATGGCTAACTACGGACATTTATGAGCGCGTTGCGCCACTTTGATTTAAACCTGCTGCGCGTTTTCGAGATGCTGATGCGCGAGCGCCACGTTACGCGGGCCGCCGAAAAGCTGCACTTGAGCCAGCCAGCCTTGAGCCATGCGCTGAAGCGGCTGCGTGAGTCGCTGGATGACCCGTTGCTAGTGCGTACCGAGAACGGCATGCAGCCGACCCCCAGGGCGCTGGCGCTTTTGCCGGTGGTACAGCAGGCGCTGGCCATGTTGCAGGAGGGGCTGGCCCCGCCGGCTTCATTCGCGCCTGCCAGCAGTTCGCGTCGCTTTACCCTGGCCACCACTGATTACTTTGAGGAAGTCATGTACCCCGGCTTTTTAAGCCAGCTTTTGACTTATGCGCCGGGCATCAGTTTTTCCATTGAACTGATTACCCCGGAGGCGTTGAGCGAAGGGCTCGAGAGCCGCCAGATCGATATGGTGGTAGGGCTGGATAGCCAGGAGGAGCTGCCCGGCGGCGTGCTGCAGGCACCCTGGATGCACGAAGAGCTGGTATGCCTGGCGGCCACGCACAATCAAGGCGTGGGCGAGGCGCTCGACATTCAGCAGTTTGCCCGGATGTTGCACGTGGAGCTTGCCGATATCAGCGGGCTGCGGCCCAGCAATATCGACAGCTGCCTGATTCAGCACGGGCTCGCGCGCCGGGTGATCTCGAAGAACCTCAACTACATTGCAGCCGCGCGCGTGGTCGCACTGACGGACGCCATCATGACCCTGCCGCGACAGATGGCCGAGCGGTTTATCGCCATGCTGCCGGTGCGGCTGGTAGAGCCGCCCGAAGAGCTTCCCGCGCTCAACATGACGCTGATTCAGCACGCCCTGTATGCCAATGAGCCTTCCATCGCCTGGCTCAATCAGCAGTTGATCGATTTTGCCTGGGATTTCAACGGGCAGGCCTGAGCGAAAAGTGGCCTTCGTCTTGCTTGATAAACCGGGCGGCCGCGAATCGTCTTGGTCGGGCAATCGGCTTACACTGAAGATATGCCTATTGCTTTATAACGACGGCTTTTCATAACCACTAGTCTTCATAAAAACTACTTTTCATAACAACGCCAAACACCATCAAGGAGTTACCGATGTCGCTGAAGGTTCTGGTCATTGGGGCAGGAATGGGCGGTTTGAGCGCTGCGCTGGCACTCCAGCAGCAGGGCCACCGCGTCACCGTCATGGAGCGGGTGGAAGAGATGCGCCCGGTGGGGGCGGCTATTTCGCTGTGGTCCAACGGCGTCAAGGTGATGCACCAACTAGGCCTGGGTACGGCCATCGAGCGCTTGAGCGGCGATATGCAGCGCATGCGCTACCTGAGCCATGATGGTCATCTGCTGAGCGATTTCTCGCTGGTGCCGCTTTATGAAGACGTCAAGCAGCGTGCCTGCCCCATCGCCCGCGCCGCCCTGCAGCAAACGCTGTTTGACGCGGTCGGCGCCGAGCACATCGAGCTTGGCCAGCACTGCGTGGATTACACGAGCGACGCTCGCGGCGTGACAGCCACCTTTGCCGACGGCCGCAAGGTTGAAGCGGACCTGCTGGTCGTGGCGGATGGCACCCACTCCCGGCTGCGCAACAAGATCGTGGGTCGCGCCGTCGAGCGCCAGTACGTGGGCTATGTGAACTGGAACGTACGCGTACCCGCAACGGATGCGCTCGCCCCGCTGGACAGCTGGGATCAGTACGTGGGCGAAGGCAAGCGCGTGTCCCTCATGCCCATGGGCACCGGGGGCAACAGCGAAGGGCAAGAGGAGTTCTACTGCTTCTTTGATGTGCCGCTGCCCGCGGACACCCCCAACGACCCCGCCCGTTACAAAGAGGAGCTGCGCGAGCACTTCACGGGTTGGGCCCGCCCCGTGCAGGCGCTGATCGAGCACGTTGACCCGGCGCGCATGGCGCGGGTCGAGATTCATGACATTGAGCCGCTGGAAATTCTGACCGATACCCGCGTGGCCTTGCTGGGTGATGCCGCCCATGGCATGGCGCCCGATTTGGGCCAGGGCGGCTGCCAGGCTATGGAAGATGCCTGGGTATTGGCCCAGGTAGTTCAAAAGGCCCTTGAAGATGTGCCAACGCCGAATGAGGCGCTGCGCCAGGCGCTGGATAATTACAATACGGCGCGCGTTAAGCGGGTTGGGGAGATCGTGGCAAGAGCGCGCCAGCGTGCGGAAATGATTCACGGCCACACCCCGGCGCTAACCCAGGCGTGGTATGCCGAACTGGGCCAGGAGGATGGCCAGGGCGTTCGTGAGGGAATCAAAAAGACCATTCTAGGCGGCCCTTTAGGCTAAAGTGCCAAGGTAATGGCGGCCGAGATAAAAGCGCGGGTAAAGACAATAAAGGCGCCTAAAAAAATGGCGTGCTGTTATCCAGCACGCCATTAATATGAACGCCTAACGCCTAACGCCTAACGCCTAACGCCTAACGCCTAACGCCTAACGATCAGTAAATAAAACGCACGTAAATATAGCCCAGCGATAGCAGTGCCAACGTGGCAATTGCCAGCCAACTCCAGGCGTTGATCAGCTTGGAGGGGCGCAGCGTCAGCGGCACCGTCGAGCCATTGGCCGTCAGGTGATTGAGCGTGGCAAGAATGGGGCTGATCAGAAATGCCACTACCATCACGAAATCCATGAACAGCCGGAAGCTGCCCATCAGGGTGTAGAGAATCACGATGGCCAGCAGCGAAAGGCCGATCATGCAGGCCAGAAACGCCCGGCTGCCTTCTATGCGGCGCGTCTCTTCGCCATCGTTTTCCGCCCGGGTAAAGGTGTAGTACGAGGCGGTGATCATGCGCGGAAAACCGTCCAGCACGGTCAAGAGCGTCGTCAGCATCACGGTAAACGCGGAAATACCTACTACCACGCCGCTCCACTCACCCAACGTGCTGGTGTACAAACTGATGACCTGGCTGGCAAAACCCACGGCGCCATCGGCAGGAGTGATGCCCTGGCTGTGCATGACGCCCGCGCCCATGATCACGAAACAGGCGGCGAGTACGGCGGCACCGATATAGCCAATGTTGAAATCGATTTTTTCAGCGGCGGTATCGCTGCGCACGCCCTGGTTCTTGTTGCGCGCCTCGGACCACAGCGAGTTCATGATCGCGAGCGTTATATCCGACGGCATCAGGCCGAGCACCGCCACCAGGGTAATGAAGGTCGCCGTGCTCCACAGTGGCGATACTGCCGTTGCCGGATAGAGCGTCCAGTCGACCAGCGGCACGGCGGCAAGCGCTGCGAACACGGTGGTCACGCTCAGGATGACGATAAACACCTTGTTGACCCAATCCAGCAGCTTGTAGCCGCCGACAAAGGTGAGCGCGCAGCACAGCGCAATCAATATCACCGCCACGGTGGGCGGGCTCAGGCTCAGCGGCACGATACTGCCGGCAAGGCCTGCGGTGGTAATCGCAATGGCGGCGATGATGATCGCGGTCACCGGGATCTGCACCAGCGCGAACAGCGCTACCACGGATTTGCCGAACGTCTGGCGATACCCTTCGATCAACGACTTGCCGGTTACGCTGACGTAGAACGGGCCGAAGAAGAACGACGGATATTTGAGCAGCACGGCAAGCAGGATAAACCCCAGTAGGCCGATGCCGTATTCCGCCCCGGCACGCGTCGACTGAACGACGTGCGAGGTGCCGATGGCCGCCCCGGCAAACAGAAAACCGGGCCCGAGAGCCGCGAGGTATTTGGCATACACTGATTTGGCCGGCGCCGTCAGCGTACTGGATTCTTGAGGGGGCATGGCAGGTTCCTTGTGAGCGGGATTCGGTTGATTCTGGTTATTATTTTCGCGTGAACAGCGTTTTGGGGGCGCTATGTTAGCTCAGTCGGGGGCTGCTTTCCTATTGCGCAGGGTTATCCTGAGTAACTAAAACCGCTGACGGTGGCGCCTGCATGTCACGTCTACATGACAACCCACATTGCTTGCCCCAGGTCAGGCGCGCAGCTGATATGTATTTATTGCGCCTTTCTGAGTCTGTACTGGAAAGGCTTGGCAAGGCATAGTCGTACCGGCCAGACTGGCGATTGCCAGCCGGGCCAAGTGCAGGATGATAAAACGCTCAAGAGGCCAACCATGTTAACTGTTTTTATCTATTTGATGATTTTCGTGGGCGTGACCGCCGCGCTGTATCAGGTCTACGAGGTCAACTACAACATCAACTTCGCCAATGACCTGAAGCTTTCAGGCGCCGAGAAGGCGCATCTGGACGAGCTGGCGCAAAAGGCCGAGGGGGCGAAAGCGGGCGGTGACGCCAGTGCCTTCAACCAGGCGGTCGCACGCATCTTTGGCCCGAACCTTGATCCGCACCTCGTACTGCGGGCGTTTTCCGAGGAGAAGTTGAGCACCTACGCCATTCCGCTAGTACGCCGCCGCAAGCGGCTCGAAAAAGGCCGCGAAGCGAGCCTTCGCCACCTGCCCAGGCACAATATTCGCGTGCTGATGATTTCGCTGGTGATCGTGAACAGCATGCTGGCGCAGTTTCTGGGCGGGATGAGTATCTTTACGCTGCTTTACCCGGCTACATCGCCCGCGTTTACCTGGCTGAATTCGCCGGCCATCCTGATGCTGCTGACCTTTGTGCTGATCGCGGCCTCCCACGGCATTTCACGGTTTGATATGTATCGGCACGACCTGTATCAAATCGGCGAGCTGATGCGCCAGACCCCGGAAGGCCACCACCTGCAAGGCCAAACTGCTTAAACGCTAGAACGAGGCGAGCATCTGGCCGAGCAGCGCCATGGCCTCTTCGCTGCGCGGCGTCCAGGGGTGGCCGTAGCTCAAGCGTGCGCAGTGGCGATACCCCTGCGTTGCGGAAAAGATGGGTCCCGGCGCAATGCTGATGCCCTGCTCGCGGGCCATGTGAAAAAGACGCAGCGAATCGACCTGCCTGGGAAATTCAAACCATAGAAAGTAGCCACCCGCCGGGCGCGTGGCCCGCGTACCCGCAGGGAAGTAGCGGGCCGCTGCATCCAGCATGTGCCCCTGCTGAGCTTCCAGGGCGTAGCGCAGCCGGCGCAGGTGGCGATCATAGCCACCGTGCTGCAGGTAGTCGGCAATGGCCACCTGGGCGGGCACCGAGGGCGAGATGGTGGTCATCAGTTTCAGTCGCGAAATGGCCTCCGCGTAGCGCCCACCCGCCACCCAGCCCACCCGGTAACCCGGCGCCAGGCACTTGGAAAACGACCCGCAGTGAATCACCAGTCCCTCGTCATCGTAGTGCTTCACCGGCGCGGGCGGCGTGGTGCCAAAGTAGAGTTCGGCGTAGACATCATCTTCGATCAACGGCACCTGATGCTGCTTGAGCAGGGTGTAGAGCGCCTGCTTCTTGGCATCGCTCAGGCTCGCACCTAGCGGGTTCTGCAGGTGGCTCATGAACCAGCAGGCCTTGATGGGATAGCGGGCCAGGCTTTCCGCCAGGGCGTCCAGGTCGATCCCCTCACGAGGATGCACGGGAATCTCCACCGCCTTGAGCTTCAGGCGTTCAAGCACCTGAAGGCTTGCGTAGAAGGCGGGCGACTCGATGGCGACAAGATCCCCCGGAGACGTGACGCACTGAAAACCCAGGTTCAGCGCTTCCATGGCGCCGTTGGTAATCACCAGCTCCTGCGGCGGCAGATGCACGCCGGTCAAGCGATAGCGCAGGGCGATCTGGCGGCGCAGGTCCGGGTCGCCGGCGGTCATGTCGGCAATGATGGCGTCGGCCGGCAGCGCCCGCAGCCCCTTGGTCATGCTGCGTGCCAGGCGCGGCAGCGGAAACAGT
The DNA here is from genome assembly GCF_014897985.1 of Halomonas colorata. Taxonomy (GTDB): domain Bacteria; phylum Pseudomonadota; class Gammaproteobacteria; order Pseudomonadales; family Halomonadaceae; genus Vreelandella; species Vreelandella colorata. The sequence continues at coordinate 121,660 of NZ_JABUZA010000004.1, read as the reverse complement.
TCAGGGCTTGGAAATGCGGAGCCAAAGGGCACCGTGTCGCTATCCTGGAGCGAGCCCAGCACCGAAAAGACCAGCTCGCTGACCGCAATGTCCGCGGTTTCCTGAACGCACGGATTCATCTCGGGCTCGGTGAGCAGCCGCGGGGCCTGTTCGCGCACGAAATAGCCCGAGCGCGGCCGCGCCACGATCAGCCCCTGGTTCTCCAGCAGGTAGTACGCCTGAAAAACGGTCGAAGGGCTGATAGCGTAGTGGCGGCTGGCCTGGCGCACCGAGGGCACGCGCTCCCCCGGCGCCAGCACGCCGCTGCGAATCAGCTCGGAAATCTCGTCGGCAAAGCGTTCGTAGCGTTTCATGGTTGTCAGCCGCCTAAAACAGGCCTTGAGGATACGCTAACGGCGGCCGAAAACCGACTTCCAACGCTATAGCTGGCTGATAATCAGCGCTGCATTGACGCCGCCAAACCCAAACCCGTTGCACAGCACATGCTGAGTGGGCTGGGTGCGCGTTGTCAGCGGGATAAAGTCCAGATCCTGCATGTCTTCATCGCAGTGGGTCAGGTTGAGCGTGGGCGGCAGATGGCCGGTGGTGGCGGCCAGCGCTGAAAAGATACTCTCGATACCGCCCGCGGCGCCCAACAGGTGGCCCGTTGCCGACTTGGTGGAAGAGATAGGAATGTTCGCTAGAGTGCTACCAAACACGCGGCGTAGGGCCGCAATTTCTGCCCGGTCGCCTACCGGAGTCGAGGTGGCGTGGGCATTGATATAGCCGATTTCCTCGGCAGATATCCCGGCCATTTTAAGCGCTGAATGAATCGCCGCAGCGGCGCCGTTACCATCATCCGGCCCGGCGGTAATATGGTAGGCGTCGGCACTGGTGCCGTAGCCGCTGATCACCGCCAGGGGCGTAGCGCCGCGCGCTTGTGCATGCTCAAGTGTTTCAATCACCAGTAGGCCCGCACCTTCGCCCATCACAAAGCCGTTACGCGTCGCGTCAAAGGGGCGCGACGCGCTTTCTGGCCGTTCGTGCTCGGTGGAAAGCGCTTTAAGCGCGTTAAAGCTTGCTAAAGACAGTGGGTCGATACACGCCTCGGCGCCGCCCACCAAGGCAACGTCAGCTTCACCGCTACGAATTAAGCGCATGCCGTCGCCAATCGCCTGAAGGCCCGCCGCACACGCCGTCACCGGGCAGCCCAGTGGGCCCTGAAAGCCGTAGCGAATTGACAGATTGCCCGCGGCCATATTGGCCAGAAACGCCGGTACGGTAAAGGGTGATACCCGGCGATAACCTTTCTGCTGTAACGTTTGCTGCGCTTCGGTGATCGTCGGGAAGCCGCCAATGCCTGAGCCGATGATGGTTGCCGTAGCGCGTCGTTGAGCTTCAGCCGTAGGCTGCCAGCCTGCCTGCTCAAGAGCCTCTTTTGCTGCCGCCATGGCGTAAAGGCTGAACAGATCCAGCTTGCGGCGCTCTTTAACGTCTGCGATATCATCCAGACGCAGGCCCGCTTCGGGATCATCAGTTGAATGTGCAACGGCCCCGGCAATTTTGATCGGAATGGCGTCGGTATCAAAGCGCGTGATCTGGCTAATACCCGAGCGGCCTTCGATCAGGCGCTGCCATGTTGTCTTGACGTCGCACCCTAAGGGGCTGACCATACCCATGCCAGTGATAACAATAGGTGAATGCATAGCGACTCCTCAGTGCTTTAAATAAGCTAACGCTAGCATTACGCATTATATGATCAAGATAATATTTAGCGGCACCATTTAGCTAGCAGTGCCATGACGAGGTAAACATGCCTTATCCTAAAAGCCACAAGGCAAAAACCCGAGAGCGGATTCTGTCTTCAGCGACAGAGCTGTTTAGTCGGTATGGGTTCAACAAAGTGTCTATTGGTCAGGTAATGACGCTGGCTAAAATGACCCACGGCGCTTTTTATGCCCATTTTGCCTCTAAAGAAGCGCTCTATGATGCCTCTGTGCGTAAGACCCTAGACGGCAGTCGCGCAGCACGGCTGGTCAAAGGGCCGCTCTCCCTGCAGCATCTCACCGAGCTTGTGTCCAACTACTGGAATCTGCAGGAACTTGAGCGTAAGCAGCAGCCGGGGCCTGAAGCGGTGCTGTTTAACGAGATAGGCAGCGAAAAAGCCGAAATCCGCACCATGTTTGAAGCCTCGTATTTAAGCATGAAGAAAATGCTCGAAACGCGCCTGCTCGCGCTGAGCAAGCTTAAACAGCTGCCCTTTGCCAATGACCGCACTGTTATTGCCGATAAGTCGCGGGTTATTTTGGCATCACTGGTGGGCGCCGTCGCCATTGCCAAGAGCTTGCCGGGCGAGGAAGAACGCCAGCACGTATTGATGGCCACCCAGCGTCAGATCTTGTTAATGCTTGGCGTGAGTGAAGGCGACGCCGAAGGGATGCTGCAACGCGTGATGGCCCAATAGCCACGAGCATGTGTAAAGCCATTTTACCAAGCATTACGCTCGCCAGCGCTCAGGCAGCGTTTCCGTCAAGAACTGGCTAAATGCGCGAACTTTGGGGGTTAATTCCCGACGATGCCTCACGCAGAGATAAAACTCCAACGGTTCGATCTCAACCTGCGCGTCGGCCTCAAGCGCAGAGGTAATCGTTTCTGACGTCACCGGTTTTTGGGTAAAGAGCGCCACCAGCTTGCCATTCGCAATAAGCGGCTCTGCGATAAACGCTGCTAATCGAGTGATCCCACCACCTTCAACCGCCATCTGCGCGAGTGCATCAATGTCATCGCTGATCATGCGCGCGTTTACCGGTGCATCAAAGCGTATTCCGTTACGCACAAATCCCCAGCCGAGATAACGTCCGTCCAGCGGAAAGCGGAACACCAGGCAGTCATGCTCTTTTAGCTGCTCCAAAGTACGCGGGTGGCCGGCGCGTCTAGATAGCTGGGGGCTGCGCAAAACAGTGACGGTACGCGAGCAATCGGGCGCGCAACCAGCCCATCTTCCAGGGCGTGGCGGATTCTAATGCTGGCATCTACCGACTCCGCAATATGGTCCACGTTTCTGTCCGCGATATTGAGTTCAACCGTAAGATCCGGATAGCGCCGGTTAAATGCCGGAATCATGGGCGCCAGAATATGCCGGGCAAATGCGCCGGTGGAAGCAATACGCAAGCGGCCTTTAGGCGCCGAATTGAGCGCATTGACCGCTTGGCTGGCAAGCTCCAGCTCCTGTACCAGTTCGCGCACTTTGGCGTAATAAGCCGAGCCGTTTTCCGTTAACGCCAGGCTGCGCGTGGTGCGAGTGAGTAAACGCACGCCAAGGTGGTTTTCTAATCGGCTGATATTTTGACTGGCAGCGGCGGGGGAAATCCCCAGCAGGCGGGCGCCACCAGCAATAGAGCCCGCTTCAACAGCTTTTACGAAGCTTTCAATACCGCGCAGGGCAACCATAAGTTAAACCATGTTGTTAAAAATAATTCGTAAGTTTAGCTTATTGCTCTGTTCATAAGGGATAGGCTTCTGCCTCCCTTAAGAGCGCTGTAAAGTGCCTACCTGCTTTTCAACGAACAGGTAGGCTTCAATGACACAACGACAGTTCCCCGAACAGCGTATTCTGGCCGCGCGCAAGCTGCATCCTCGTTTTACGCCGGTCGTCTTTGCTTTATATATGTCGACGGTGATGGCGTTTTTAATGACGCTAATTATTACCGCGGTTAATGCGGGGATGAGTGACGATTATTTCAGTCAGGTGTGGCACGCCTACCGCGTGGCCATGCCCAGTGCCTTTATTTGTATTTTGATGGTGCGCCCACTAGTGGCTCGCCTTGTTCAGCTAACCATTAGGTCGCATTGAGATAATTATCCAGGGTACTTTTTGCTCATACTGGTGCTTCCCTGTAATGACGTATTGAGAAAGCTCATGACCTACCTGCATCAAAGGTTGAATAGCTTTTATCCAAGGCTGCGTGAGAATCTATAACGTTTGAGTGAGGGCGGGGCACCGAGATCAGCCGCCAACAACTAAAGCCAATAGCCCACTTTTTAAACAGTAGGGAGTACCCGTGTGAGAATAGGCGCACCTAAGGAAACGAGCCGGGGCGAAGCGCGTGTGGCGCTTACCCCGGAAAGTGCCAAGCAGATCCAAAAGCTGGGCCATGAGTGCCTGATCGAAACAGGCGCAGGACTAGCAGCGGGTTTTAACGACGATACTTACCGTGATGCTGGCGTGACCGTGGTGGATAGCGCGGACGCTCTTTGGCAGGACGCTGAGGTGGTCATTAAGGTCCGTGAGCCCTCTGATAGCGAGGCTGCGCGACTGCGCGAAGGCCAAACGCTGATTGCGTTTTTCTGGCCCGCGCAAAATGAAGCCCTGCTGGAGAAATGCAAAGCACAGGGCGCCAGCGTGATCGCCATGGACATGGTGCCGCGTATCTCCCGGGCCCAGAAGATGGACGCGCTGTCTTCCATGGCCAATATCGCTGGTTACCGTGCGGTGATCGAGGCGGGTAATAACTTTGGCCGCTTCTTTACCGGGCAGGTAACCGCTGCGGGTAAAGTGCCGCCGGCTAAAGTGCTGGTGATTGGCGCAGGCGTGGCCGGGCTTGCGGCCATTGGTACCGCCACCAGCCTGGGTGCCGTGGTGCGTGCCTTTGATGTACGCCCCGAAGTCTCCGAGCAGATCGAGTCGATGGGTGCTGAGTTCTTGTTCCTGGATTTTGCAGACAGCGAAGACAGCCAGGATGGTTCGGAAAGCGGCGGTTATGCCTCGCCTTCAAGCCCTGAGTTTCGCGAAAAACAGCTGGCTTGTTTCCGCGAACAGGCGCCCGACGTGGACATTGTCATCACTACCGCCCTGATCCCCGGACGCCCGGCGCCCAAGCTGTGGCTTGAGGATATGGTTGCGGCCATGAAGCCCGGCTCGGTGATTATCGATCTTGCCGCTGAAAAAGGCGGTAACTGCGATTTAACCCAGCCCGATGAGCGCGTCGTCTCCGATAACGGCGTGATTGTGGTCGGCTATACCGACTTCCCCTCGCGCATGGCGACGCAGTCATCTTTGCTGTATGCCACTAATATTCGCCATATGCTGACCGATTTAACGCCTGAGAAAGATGGCGTAATCAATCACAACATGGACGATGACGTGATTCGTGGCGCGACGGTAACTCACCAGAACGAAGTGACCTTTCCGCCGCCCCCGCCCAAAGTAAAAGCGATTGCCGCGGCCAAACCGAAGAAGAAAGAAAAAGAGCCGACGCCCGAAGAGAAAAAAACCACCGAGGCCGCTGCGTTCAAGGCCCAGACCAAGCGCCAGGTCGGCATATTGGCGATCGGCGGTGCATTGATGCTGCTGCTCGGTCAAGTCGCGCCCGCGTCTTTTATGCAGCACTTTATTGTCTTCGTGTTGGCGTGCTTTATCGGCTTCCAGGTGATCTGGAAAGTCAGCCACTCGCTGCATACGCCGCTGATGGCGGTGACCAATGCGATCTCCGGCATCATTATTTTGGGGGCGATTTTACAGATTGGCTCAGGCAGCGCGGTGGTTAGCGTACTGGCGGCTATTTCGGTACTCATCGCAACAATCAATATTGTGGGTGGCTTCCTGGTGACACGCCGGATGCTAGCCATGTTCCAAAAATCCTGAGCGGCGGAGAAACGATATGTTAGGTCAAGGATTCGTATCTGCCGCGGCGATTGCGGCAAGCGTTTTGTTTATTTTATCGCTGGGCGGGCTTAGTAATCAGGAAAAAGCCAAGCGCGCCGTGTGGTACGGCATTGTGGGCATGGCCGTCGCGGTATTTTTCACCGCCTTAGGGCCGGGCATTGGCGGCTATTGGTGGCTGATCCCGATGATGATTATCGGCGCAGGTATCGGTACCTATATGGCGGGCAAGGTCGAAATGACCGAAATGCCCCAGCTGGTGGCCGCCCTGCATAGCTTTGTGGGTTTGGCGGCGGTATTTGTAGCCTGGAGTGCGGATCTGGAGCGCCGCCGGGTGCTGGCCGCGCGCGCTGCCGACGGCGTGATGCAAGAGTTTTCGGCGTTTGCCGCGCTGGTGGCCACCAAGGCGCCGGATGAGCTAACGTTTTTGCAGATTGAGGTGGTGCTGGGCATCTTTATCGGCGCGGTCACCTTTACAGGCTCGGTGATTGCCTTTGGCAAGCTGGCGGGTAAAGTCGACGGCAAACCGCGCCAGCTGCCTGGTGGGCATTTACTCAATGCTGGTGCTGCAGTGCTTTCACTGCTGTTGGCGGTGCTTTATCTCAACGGCGCAGGCTTCTGGACGTTGATTGTGCTGGCTGCACTGGCTTTCTTCATCGGCTATCACCTGATCATGGGGATTGGCGGTGCTGATATGCCGGTCGTGGTCTCGATGCTCAACAGCTACTCCGGCTGGGCGGCGGCGGCTATCGGTTTTACACTCGGAAACGACCTGTTGATCGTGACGGGTGCGCTGGTGGGCTCCTCCGGGGCCATTCTTTCCTACATCATGTGCAAGGCGATGAACCGCAACTTCGTTAACGTGATCCTGGGTGGCTTTGGTGGAAGCACGGGGCCAGCGGCGGAAATCGAAGGCGAGCAAGTGGCGATTGATGCCGGCGGTGTGGCCAGTGCCCTGAACGATGCCGATAGCGTGGTGATTGTGCCGGGTTACGGTATGGCCGTGGCGCAAGCGCAGAGTGCGGTCAGCGATCTGGTACGCAAGCTGCGTGCGGCGGGCAAGAACGTACGCTTTGGTATCCACCCGGTGGCGGGGCGCCTGCCGGGGCACATGAACGTGCTGTTGGCAGAAGCCAAGGTGCCTTACGACATCGTATTGGAGATGGATGAAATCAATGACGATTTCACCAGCACCGACGTGGTGATCGTGATCGGCTCCAACGATATCGTCAACCCGGCCGCTGAAGAAGACCCCAACAGCCCCATTGCCGGTATGCCGGTATTGAAGGTCTGGGAGGCCAAGCAGGTATTTATCTGCAAGCGCGGGCAGGGTACCGGCTACTCAGGCATCGAAAACCCGCTATTCTTCAAGGAGAACAGCCGGATGTTCTACGGTGATGCTCGCGATAGCCTGAACGCATTGCTACCGCTAGTCGATTAACGTTCCACAACGTAGTGTAAGCCAACGAGCAGGGCGCCCAAGGGCGCCCTGTTTGCGTTTAATCGGCGCGTCTTGCTCACTGCCATGGTTACCAGGAAATGGCCTTTTCACCTGTGAATTAAAAATTACTATCAAGTTAGTCGCTAAATGCAAATTGTAGCTATAGCTAATGTGCTTTAAAACAGTCCCATGTCAGTGAGTCGTCCGCTTGAGCGTTTTGAAAGCGTCATGTTGAGAGACGTCATTGAGTGTTCCTCTGGTCACGCCAGGGGTAAGAGCAATAAGGGGAAACGAACGCATGAGTGGTAAATGCCCGGTAATGCACGGCGGTAACACAGCCGCCAGCAAGTCCAACACCGACTGGTGGCCTAACGCCCTGAACCTGGACATCCTGCACCAGCACGATACCAAGACGAACCCGCTGGGTGAAGATTTTAACTATCGCGAAGCGCTCGAAACACTGGATGTTGAGGCACTGAAAGCGGACCTTCGCCAACTGATTACCCAAAGCCAGGAGTGGTGGCCAGCCGACTGGGGAAGCTACGTAGGCATGTTTGCCCGGGTTGCCTGGCATGCGGCAGGTTCTTATCGCCTGGCCGACGGACGCGGTGGTGGCGGCACCGGCAATCAGCGCTTTGCGCCGCTCAACTCCTGGCCGGATAACGCCAATACCGATAAAGGCCGCCGCCTGCTGTGGCCGATCAAGAAGAAGTACGGCAACAAAATCTCCTGGGCCGATTTGATGATTCTTTCCGGCACCATGGCCTATGAAGTCGCGGGTTTGAAAACCTTCGGCTTCGCGTTCGGTCGCGAGGATATCTGGCACCCTGAAAAGGACACCTACTGGGGCGCTGAAAAAGAGTGGCTGGCGCCTTCCGACAGCCGCTACGGCGACGTGGCAAAGCCCGATACCATGCATAACCCGCTGGCCGCCGTGCAGATGGGTCTGATCTACGTGAACCCGGAAGGCGTGAACGGACAGTCCGACCCGCTCAAGACCGCCGCCCAGGTGCGTGAAACCTTCAAGCGCATGGCGATGAACGATGAAGAGACGGTTGCCCTGACTGCTGGTGGCCACACCATCGGCAAGTGCCACGGTAACGGCACGCCCGGCGATCTAAGCCCGGAGCCCGAAACGGCTGGCCCCGAGCTTCAGGGCCTTGGCTGGATGAAAACCAAGGGGCGTGGCATTGGCCGTGATACTCTGGTAAGCGGTATTGAAGGCGCCTGGACCAAGAACCCGACGCAGTGGGACATGGGCTACTTCGAGATGCTGTTTGGCCACGAATGGGCGCTGAGAAAATCCCCCGCCGGTGCTTCGCAGTGGGAACCTGTCGACATTAAAGAAGAAGATATGCCGGTAGACGTGGAAGACCCTTCCATCCGCTGCATGCCGATCATGACCGATGCCGATATGGCCATGAAGGTCGACCCAATTTACAACGAAATCTGCCAGCGCTTCATGGCGGACCCGGCGTACTTTGATGATGTCTTCGCCCGCGCCTGGTTCAAGCTGACTCACCGCGACATGGGCCCGAAAGTACGCTACGCAGGCCCGGACGTACCTCAGGAAGACCTGATCTGGCAGGACCCGGTGCCCGCAGGGCCAGCCGACTACGACGTTGACGCCCTGAAAGCGCGTATTGCCGCCAGCGGTTTGAGTATCAGCGATATGGTCAACACTGCCTGGGACAGCGCACGCACTTATCGTGGCTCTGACATGCGCGGCGGCGCCAACGGCGCACGTATCCGCTTGGCACCGCAAAACCAGTGGGAGGGCAACGAACCCGAACGCTTGGCCCGAGTGCTGGCCGTGCTTGAGCCCATCGCCCAGGCAAGTGGCGCAAGCCTTGCCGATACCATCGTGCTGGCGGGCAACGTAGGCATTGAACAGGCGATAAAAGCCGCAGGCTTAAGCGCCACGGTGCCCTTTGCCCCCGGCCGCGGTGATGCAACGGATGAGATGACCGACGCCGAGTCGTTCGAGGTGCTTGAGCCGCTGGCCGACGGCTTTCGCAACTGGCAGAAAGATACCTACGTGGTCAGCCCCGAAGAGATGCTGCTGGACCGTACCCAGCTGCTCGGCCTGACCGCAGCGGAAATGACCGTACTGGTAGGTGGCATGCGCGTATTAGGCACCAACCACGTAGGCACTAATCACACAAACATCAGGCACAGCGTGTTCACCGAGCGCGAAGGCGCACTGACCAACGACTTCTTCGTCAACCTGGTGGATATGGCCAATACTTGGCACCCGGCGGGCGACCATTATGAGATTCGTGATCGTCAAACCGGTCAGGTGAAATGGACCGCCACCCGTGTGGACCTGGTGTTCGGCTCCAACTCGATTCTGCGTGCCTATGCCGAAATTTATGCGCAGGATGATCACGTCGAGAAATTTGCCCGCGACTTTATTGCCGCCTGGACAAAAGTAATGAACGCTGATCGGTTTGATCTAGCGTAACGTCACGCGCCCCAGAAAGGGCGCGTGAGCAGTAAGTACCATTGATGTACCCAGTCTTGCCCGCATCGAAAGATGCGGGCTTTTTTAGGGTAGAAGAAAAGGTTTAAAACGCTTCCCACTCGGGCTCGGCGACGGCCTTTCTGGGCTTGAGCGTTGAAGGCGCAGGGGAGGCGGCCGGTAAGCGAGGGCTGCTTGCTGGGGGAGTAGCGCTTGTGGAGATAGCTAGCGGCTGTGAATCGCCCAAAATAAACTCGCTCATCAACTGAGCCAGGCGCTCGGCGTTGTTACGCATCTGCGCGGCAAGGGAGGCATTCTGGCTAACCATGGAAGCATTCTGCTGCGTCATGGTATCCATTTCCGCAACGGCGGTATTGACCTGTTCGATACCTGCGGTTTGCTCGCGGGCGCCAGCGGTAATTTCACCAATCACGTCAGACACCTGAGTGATGCTGCGATGAATTTCCTGCATCTGCTGGGCGGCAGATTTAACGATATGGTTGCCTTCCTTGGCATGATTAACCGACACATCGATCAGCGCGCGGATATCTTGAGCAGCAGTTGCCGAGCGACTGGCTAGCGTACGTACTTCGTTGGCCACTACCGCAAAGCCGCGCCCCTGCTCACCGGCTCTTGCGGCTTCGACCGAGGCGTTAAGCGCCAGGATATTGGTTTGGAAGGCGATGGAGTCGATCAGGCCGATAATATCGCTGATCTTGTTGGACGACTCGCTGATCGCGCCCATCTTGCTTTCCATCTGGGTCATGGATTCAGTGCCGCGTTTGGAAGCGCCTGCGGCTTCAATCGCCAGGCCATTGGCCTGCTCAGACGCTTGCGACGTGTGCGCCACCGTTGAGTGGATCTCCTCCATAGAGGCGGAGGTTTCCTGGATGTTGGCCGCAGCCTGATCGGTACGTGAGGAAAGCTCATGAGTGCCATCCGCCATGTCGCTGGCACCAGCGAGTACCGTTTGGGCGTTATGGCGCACTTCCTGAAGGGTGCCCTGCATACGCTCAACGAACGCATTGAAACCGCGCGCCAGATCACCGATCTCGTCTTGTGATTTAACCTCCAGACGGCGAGTCAGATCACCCTTGCCCTGAGCAATATCGGCCATGGCACTAGCCGTATGCTTGATTGGCGCAAGCGAGCGGCGTGCCGCATAGGCAACTACCACGAGAAGCAATATCAGCAGCAACCCGCCCGCCAGCAGCAGGGATTTCAGCAAGCTGTTGGTTACGGCGGTAAAAGCGGACATCGGAACGGTCACGCCGACAACCCAGGAGGTACCTTCCACAGGACTCCACATAAGCCGGGTACGTTCGCCACTGGGCATGGTGATTTCACCGGAACCGGGGGCGCCGCTGAGAATTGACTGACTCAGCGCATCCAACCCCTGATACCCCTGAGTGCGGTCGGCGTCGGTATAGTTCAGCGACATGCGATACTCTTCTACCGGGTGGGCAATGACCTGACCCTGGCTGTCAATAAGCCAGCCGTAGCTCCCGTCGCCGACATTGATTGCCGAGGTGATATCAGACACAGCCGCCATGGACACGGTGATGCCGAGTAGCCCTGCGCGATTGCCGCGTTCATCGAAAACGGTATCGACTACTAACGCCGTTGGCAGTCCGCTGACCATGGAGATCACCGGGTCGACAAGCAGGCTATCCTGGCTGCCTTCAGAAATGAGTGTCTTGAAGTAGGAACGTTCCGAGATGTCTAGCGGCACGCCAGCATGGGTTATCGTGTCGCCCGAGGCATTAGAGAAAAAAAGCGACTCGATGGTGCCGCCCGGCGGGTAGCGTTTGGCGAGCCAATCAAGGTGTGAGGCGACAGGAACGTTTTCGGCGAGACGCTCATCCTTGGCCAGCACCGCATTCCAGTTACGGTAACCGTTGATCCAGCGGCCTATCTCGTCGGCGCGTGCCTCAACTTGCCGTGTACCGGCATTGTCGATCAGGTCAGGGATAGCTTGGTTGAGCTGCTGATTGACAATAACGCCGAGAATGACGGCAACAATCAGTAAAGGAAGAGCGACTGCACTCAGCAATTTTTGTGTTAATGATAGATGGGAAAACTTACTCATTTAGAGCCTCAGTAGATAGAAAGATGACCGTCAGGGTCAATGCTAATGCGCGCGTGTTTTTTTTATGGCGCAGAAACAGCTTTAGTTACTGGCGTACGTCTTAATAACGACTGTTTGTGCGCCAACTTGAATGAAATGTTAGTTTTTAACCGGTGCATACCGTGCAGAAACAAATGATTATTCATGCGCTAATAGCGACACTGCACATGCTTCTCCCAGCTTTGACAACCCAAGGTGAATCGTGAAACGAGGCAAGTGGATAATGACCGTTTGGCTAGTGGTACTGCTCAGCTGCGTAGTGCCCTACACCCTTCTGACAAACACTGCAGCCTGGTACGGCAGCTTTCTCTTCTGGGCTTGCGCTGGGCTCGTGGTGATTGCGCTCAATATCTTTATTACCCGGGATTTTAAGGAACACGATCGTGACTGAGGCGATGATCTGGGGGGCCATTGCCCTCTACCTACTGATAGCGGTCGGTATTGCGGTTCTCTCGCGGCAGGGGGCTGCGAACAGTATGTCGGGATATTTCCTGGGTAACCGGCAGATGAACGGATTTGTCTCGGCGCTTAGCTACAGCGCAACCACCTATAGCGCTTTTATGATGGTGGGGCTGGCGGGGCTAACCTACGCCGGTGGCGTCGGCGCGCTGGGCTTTGAAATTATTTATTTTGCAGGCGTTTCCCTGGTAGCTGTTTTCGGTCCGCGTTTTTGGGCTGTCGGCAAAAAATTTGGCTTTGTAACGCCAAGTGAAATGCTTGGGCATCGCTATAACAGTAAGCCTGTCGCCATGGCCGTTGCGATTGCCAGCTGCATCTTTCTGATCCCCTACTCTGCCGTTCAGTTGGCCGGAGTGGGCTATCTTCTGGAAGGAATGACGGATGGCGCCATCACGTTCACCACTGGGGTGGTCATGGCGACGGTAATTGCCGTTTTCTTTTCCTATATTGCCGGTATTCGCTCGGTGATGTGGACCGACTCGTTACAAGCGCTGATGATGATTGTCGCCTCAACGCTGGTCGCTTTTTTGGTCATTCAAGGGCTGGGTGGTTTTAGCGGTCTGTTTGGTACGCTTGAGGCTGAGCATCCCGCTGCCTTGACCGTTCCAGGGCCAGGGCTTTTTAGTCTGGTTACCTTTTTGGGGCTAAGTATTCCCTGGTTCTTTTTTAGCCTTTCCAACCCGCAGGTAAGCCAGCGTCTGTTCATGCCTGCGTCGTTGCCCGCTATGCGCCAGATGCTGATTGGATTTTTGGTGTTTGGCTTTATTTATACGCTGGTGTCAGTGCTCTGGGGTTTCTCGGCACTGGCGGCGTTTCCCGATCTTGCGCGTGCCGATCTCGCCACACCGACGCTTTTGGCCTCTGACTTTGTACCGCCAGTGTTGGGTGTCATTGTTATGATCGGCATCATGGCCGCTGCCGTTTCAACGATCGATTCGATCATGTTAACCCTTGCCTCAATGCTGTCCCGGGATGTCTTTGCCAACGCCAAACCGAATGTGAGTGAAAAGCGTCAGTTGCTAATGGGCAAAATTGTCGTTCCGGTTATTGCCTTGCTGGCACTGGGCTTCGCCGAACTGCAGCTGGATTTGATCGCCGTGCTCTCTGTCGCGGCTTCATCAGGCCTGGTAGCAATGGTGCCGGCGATTATCGGGGCTTTTTACTGGAAGCGAGGCACCGCAGCGGGTGCATTGGCAAGCGTATTGGGTACCAGTGTGTTCGTGCTGGTGATGTATGCCACGGGTAATTCGCTGTTGGGTTTGCCTGCCGGCATTTGGGGAATTGTGGTGGCGACGGTGCTCTTCGTTGGTGTAAGTCTTTTGACCACGCCGCATACAGCCTCTGCGGAAGCATTCCTGAGCGCAATTAGTGAAGTGCTGGAACGTAAGAAGGGGACTCAGACTAATGCCCCCTTATCTAAGGAAGCGGCCGTGTAGGTTATCCAGTTTGAGCGGATTGTGGATGATTTAGAAAAGTGTACTGGTCAATAGGCACCTGCTCGGTGCCTATTGTTATTTACTCCCACACCGCCAGCTGGCGGCGGTGAGTAACCTGAGCCTGGGTAGCACTTACCGGATACAGCCAGACTTGTGTGCCGGGTAGGCACTGGGAAAGCAGCGCGCAGGCACTGGGGGTGAGTGCGCCGATGCGGGGGTAGCCGCCAATCGTCTGGCGGTCATTCATCAGGACGATCGGCTGGCCATCGGGGGGGATTTGTACCGCGCCCAAGGGAATGCCTTCTGAAACCACGCCTTCCAATTTGCTTTTAAGCGCTTGGCCGGTCAGCCGAATGCCCATACGGTCGGCGCGTTGGTCGACCGTCCACGGTTGGTTGAACGCCTGATAAAGGCTGCGCCCGGCAAAGTGGGCTACTTGGGAGCCCAGCACCAGAGGAAGCTGGCAGCGCTTTTGTGGCATGGGCAAACCGGCATTGTCAGGCAGTTGGCGGGGAGACAGCGCATCGCCTTGCCAGCTTAGTTGATCGCCAGTTTGCAGTGGCTTGCCGTCTTCATGCAGGCCACCAATCATTTCCCGCGCGGTGCAGGCACGGCTACCGAGTACCTCGGGGGCCTGCAGCCCGCCGGGAAATGCCAGATAAGCGCGTAGCCCGACGCACGGCTGGCGAAACGTCAGGCACTGCCCGGCTTTGAGAGTAAAGCACGCGTTAGGGGCGAGAGGCTCGCCGTTGATGCGGGCATCGAGATCGGCCCCGGCCAGCGCAAGGCAGACGTCGCTGTCGGCTTCTAATGTCAGGTTGCCGCCCATGACGATTTCCAGCGCTGCACTATTGGCCGGATTGCCTAGCAGCCAGTTCGCCCAGTGATAGGAGATCCAGTCGGCAGCGCCACTCTGGGTAACGCCCAGGTGGCCCACGCCGAAGCGCCCCGCGTCCTGAATCAGGGCAAGCGGCCCGGCCTGTTTGACGATCATGCTGCCCTGGCTCATGCGCGCTCCTCCAGTGGTGTGGTATCGCCGCCGGCGGCTTCAAACTCAGCTCTGGAGATGGACGTGAAGCGTACTTTGTCACCGGGGCGAAATAGCGGCTCACCGCGCCGGGCGTACTCGAATAGGGGAACCGCCGTGCGGCCCAGAATATTCCAGCCACCGGGTGAGAGCAGCGGGTAGATGGCCGTCTGCCGGTCAGCGATGCCTACGCTTCCGGCGGCTACGCGACGTCGTGGTGTCTTTAGGCGTGGCGTAGTCAGGCTTTCATCCACTAGCCCCATAAACCCATAGCCAGGAGCAAAACCAAGGGCGAACACGCTGTAGTCGTGGCCGCAGTGACGCTCGATCAACTGTTCAACGCTTAACCCCGCACGCTTGGCCACCTGTGGCAGCTCAGGGCCAACGCTTTCGTCGTACCACACCGGAATCTCATGCAACTGGCCGTTTTGGGTATCAGCGGGCTGCAAGTTTTTCAGCGCTTCGCGGGCAAGGGCCGTGGCCTCGACAAAGTCCATGGCCCGACAATCGTAATGAATCAACAACGTCGTGTAAGAGGGGACAAGGTCGATTAGCGCATCGCCAAAAGCGTGACGCAGGGCGGTGTCGGCCGCCATGACCCAGGCCATGTTGCGCTCGTCGATCGCATCGAACAGACGTACTGTCAGCGCATCCATGGCAGCGGTTTCAAGACGCAGTTTCACGCGGACTCCAACGCTTTGAAGGCATCACGGATGGCCCGTACGGCCGCAATTGATTCGGGGTTGTCGCCATGCACGCAGAGCGTATCGCAGGGCAGATGAAGCGCTGTGCCATCACGTGCGGTCAAGGCTTCGCCCTTGGCCAGCGCAATGGCCTGGGCCACGATAGTCGCCTGGTCGTGATGAACTGCACCCGCCAAGCGGCGCGATGCCAAGTGACCGTTGGCCTCATAGGCGCGGTCGGCAAAGGTCTCAAACCAGAGCGTGATGCCCATTTTAGCGGCTAGTTCACGGTGTGGCTCGGGATCGGCGGTGGCCATCACCACCAGCGGAAGGCGTGCGTCAAACGCTCGCACGGCGCGCATTGCGCCTTCCAGCAGCTCAAGGTTGGCAGCCATATCGTTATACATGGCGCCGTGCGGCTTGATGTAGCTAAGTTCGCTACCCTCGGCGCGACAAATACCGGCAAGCGCGCCCGCCTGATAAAGAATCATATCTTCGACTTCAGCCGCCGAGCAGGCCATGGTGCGCCGCCCAAAACCCATCAAGTCGGGATAGCCTGGGTGGGCACCAATGCGCACGCCATGCTGGGCCGCTAATGCCACGGTGTGACGCATAACGTGGGGGTCGGAGGCGTGGTAACCACAGGCGATATTGGCACAGTCAACGTAAGGCATGACCTCAGCATCAAGGCCAAGTGTCCAGTTGCCGAAGCTTTCGCCCATGTCGCAGTTGAGTAGGGGGATGACCATAACGACTCCAATTATTATCACGAGGGTTATTTGGGATGCGTTATTCAAACCAAACTAATATAGGGGAGAGGTTCTTTCACTTGCCAATCGTTTTTCACGATACTTAATATCGGCATCTTCTATCGTATTGTTATTTCTTAGAAAAATAGTTGACGATAGGGAGTAATGCTATTATCAACTAAATAAAAGCTCTCGATATAAAATAAAGAAAAGCGCGTGTTTGACCTAAGCTACTCACAATAACAGGTCGATAAAAAAGCGTTTTCCGGAGTGAATCATGCACTTGCCAGCCACGCACCATCAACGGGGCGGTTTACTGTCAGCGTTGGACTTGAAATTACATTGCAGGGATAGCTCGCTCTGCGGGCCAGACGTCTGCTTTGTGAGTCGATGCGCTTCGATAAGCAGCGTCGGTGTCTGTTGGTCATTGTATGTGTGGATTAGGCAACATTATGCTCGATTTCAAAGAACTTGAAGCCTTTGTTTGGGCCGTCAAGTTAGGGTCTTTTCGTAAGGCAGCCGTGCGCCTGCATCTGACCCAACCATCGGTCTCAGAGCGTATCTCGCGTCTAGAGGCAACGGTAGGCGAGCTGCTGCTTGAGCGCTCCGCCCGCCCGGTGCAACCTACAATGCGCGGGCGTGAATTTTTCCTGCATGCCGAGCGCATGCTCAGCCAGCGCGATGAAGCCATGAAACTCTTCGACAGTGAAGAGGATTATTCGGCACCTCTTCGGTTAGGCACTATCGAAACTATTGCTCACAGCTGGTTCCCTGAGTTCATGCGTCAACTCACCGAACGTTATCCGCGGTTAACCATCGAGCTTACGGTGGATTACTCGCCGGCGCTCAACGAGCGGCTGATGAATAACGAGCTGGATATTTTACTGGCAATGAATGGCTACCTACCGTCCAAGCAGATCGAATACGAAGCGTTAAGCCCGTACGAAATGGGCATGTTCGTATCTCCACGCCATGCAGAGATGCTCAGTGAGAACGCTGAGACTTGGTGCAAAAAGCTGCCGTTTATTTCGTTTGGCAAGTTGGCTCGACCCTACGAAGAGCTGGTCCAGTATCTGGCCGAGCAGGGCGTTACCAGCCCGCGTATTCATAGCGTTAGCACCCTGATGACCATTGCGCGCATGACGATGGAAGGCTTGGGCATTGGTGCGCTGCCGGTAGCCACGGTGCTTGATGAGTGGCGGCGTGGCGAGCTTTTGCGTCTGGCGTTACCGGTGCCGCTACCGGCGATGAACTATGATGTGATATGGCGTCGTGCCAATCATCCCCGCTTTTGTCGAGGCGTTGGCCGTTTAGCCCAAAAAACGGCCTGTGCCTACGCGCAGGAACGCCGTGTCGAGATGACCAATGCGTTATTTTCTGGGCACTGGATTCAACCGGGTGCCCCCGTAACCACTCCCAACGTAACCACTCCACTAATATGAATAAGAGGACTTATTCCATGCGTATGCGCATTGCGACCCCCCTACTGTTTGCTACCGCCTATGGCTTGGCAGCGACAGCTTCTGCCCAAGCGGCTGAATGGAACATGGCAACACCCTACGGTGATGCCAGCTTTCACACCAAAAATACTAAACAGTTTGCTGAAGATGTTGCTGAAGCAACCGATGGCGAACTGACCATCACCGTGCATAGCGGTGGCTCGCTCGTCTCCCACGGCGAAATCAAGCCGTCGGTACGCCGTGGCACGATTGATGCTGGTGAAGTTTTCATGTCGGTGCTGTCCAACGACGACCCGATTTTTGAGGTGGATACGCTGCCCGGCGTGGCTGGCAGTTACGATGATGCTTACGCGCTATGGCAAGCCACTAAGCCTATGATTACGGAGCTATTTGCCTACGAAGGCTTGATTCCGCTTTACGCCGTTGCTTGGCCAGCGCAGGGAATTTATACCGCCAATGAGCTGACAGACCCTGCGCAGTTTGAAGGTTTACGAGTGCGGGCGCCTAATATCAATACCCAACGGTTTGTGGATAACCTCGGCGGTAGCCCCACCGAAACCGAAGAGTCAGACATCCCCACTGCGTTCAGTACCGGCCGTGTAGACGCCATGATCACGTCAAGCTCTACGGGTAATTCCATGACGGCGTGGGACTACGTGTCCTATTACACCGACGCCAACTTATGGCTTCCGAAAAACATCGTGTTTATCAGCCAGCGCAGTTTTGATCGTCTGGATGAGGCGACTCAGGACGCCTTGATGGAAGCGGCTGAACGCGCTGAAGAGCGCGGCTGGCAGATGAGTCGTGACGATAACGATGCGAGCCTCGCTGCACTTGAAGAGAACGGCATCGCCGTATCGACCCCGAATGAAGAAGTCGCCGCGGCTCTTCAGGATGCGGGCGACAAGCTCTTTCAGGATTGGCTGAGCCGTGCTGATGACGAAGCAGAAGCTGCCTTGGAAGGTTACCGGGAGCAGCAAGGCAACTAAACGGCATAAGCCCTTTACGGAGGCGGCATTGGCCGCCTCTTTTTACCCACGCGCTCGGTGAGATAACGAACATGACGTTTAAATTCGACAGACTCTACCGTCTAGGTGCTTGGGGTGCCGCGGTGTGTATGATCGCGATTTGTGCCCTCATTGCACTGCAGGTAGCTTTTCGAGCCATCGATGCGCTGTTGATACTGGTAGGGCTAAACCGCCTCGGCATCAGTATTACCGGTGTTTCCGAGATGGCGGCCTATTTATTGGTGGGCGCCACCTTCCTGGGCTTGGCATATACCTTTGTGCATCACGCCCATATTCGCGTGACGCTTTTGATTTCACGGCTGCCTTCCGCCATTCGGGTGTGGTTTGAAGTGGCCGGTCTGCTGATTGCTTTAGCGATTAGCTTAATACTCGGTTATGGCCTGATTGGGTTGGCAAGAGAAAGCCTTCAATACAACGATGTCTCATCGGGTTTTTTATCCATACCGTTATGGATACCTCAAGGCGTCCTGGTCATCAGCGTAGGACTGCTTAGCCTGGCTCTTATCGAGGCGCTGATTATTGCACTGCGGATAGCAACGCGTGACCCATCTAGTTTTCGCGAAGCGATGTCCACCGATGACAGCGAAATGCACTAACTCTCTGCCAGCACTGCTTGGCCACGTTATGTTGGAGAAGACCTTGTGTTAACACTCAGTTTGGCAACGATTTTTACGTTATTGCTTTTGCTGGGCGGGGGCGTGTGGATCGCTTTTGCCCTAATCGGTACCGCGTGGGTAGCGCTGGCATTTTTTAGCTCGTTTGACCCAGGGCCGATTCTTGCGTCTGATTTTTGGGGGGCGAGCTATGGTTGGGATTTAACGGCGCTGCCGATGTTTATCTGGATGGGCGAGATCCTGTTCCGCTCTGGGCTTGCGGATAATATGTTTCGCGGGCTTTCGCCCTGGCTCAACCGCTTACCTGGGCGTTTGCTGCATACTAATATTATCGGTAGCGGTATGTTTGCAGCGGTGTGTGGCTCATCTGCCGCTACTTGCGCCACCGTGGGTAAAATGACTCTGCCGGAGCTTGAACGCCGCGGCTATGACAGCAATATGGCTATTGGTACGTTGGCGAGTGCCTCGACGTTAGGCCTGCTGATCCCGCCTTCCATCATGCTGATTGTTTACGGTGTCGTGACCGAGCAATCGATTTCACGACTATTTATGGCGGGCGTGGGCCCAGGCCTGATGATTCTGGCGATGTTTATGGCCTACCTCATACTCTGGGCATTGATTAAAGGTAATCGAGAAGGCCTTACCGGCGAAGATGAGTCTGACATGAGCTTCGCTGAGAAGCTGCGTAACACATGGGCGTTAATGCCAATTCTACTGTTGATTGGCGGTATCATCATCTCGATCTACGGCGGGCTTGCATCACCCACCGAAGCCGCGGCGGTCGGGGTCGTACTATCCATGGCGATTGCCCGCTGGAACGGTCACTTTACGAGCCAGATATTTAAAAGCTCACTATTCGCGGCTATTCGCACGGCGTGCATGATCGCGTTTATTATTGCCGGCGCCTCGTTTCTTACCTCCGCGATGGGCTTTACCCAAGTGCCCATGCAGTTGGCCCGCGCGATTGGTGAAATGGGATTATCACCCACCATGCTGCTCATCGCCCTGACCGTGCTCTTGCTGATTATGGGCTGCTTTTTAGACGGCATTTCACTTATTTTGCTGGTGACCGCGATTATCATGCCGGTGGTCAGCGCTGCGGGGTTCGACCTTATCTGGTTTGGTATTTATCTGGTGGTTGTGGTGGAAATGTCGCAAATTACCCCGCCTGTGGGCTTTAACCTGTTTGTTATTCAGGGCCTGACCGGCAAGGATATTTTAACCATCACACGCGCAACGCTGCCTTTTTTCCTACTGATGCTGCTGGCGATTGCCTTGATGCATGTTTTTCCCGCAATAGCGCTTTATCTGCCTTATGCGATGAATAGTTAACCTGACAGGCCGCGATCGCGCGGTCTGTTGGTGAATAAGCTTAAGGGGATACGGCTATTTGTTTTTCGGCCTGCGGATTAAGCCTGAACGCTGGCCCTTGAGAGAGGCATCCCACCGACTATGCTCTTTTTGATTTTCATCAGGGTAGCGTAAAGAGGCTAGGGCTTGTTTTTGATCTTCTAGTTGGGAACTCAGCATTAGCGTATGTTGGAAGAGCAACTGGTGAGCTTCCGCCAACAGGGTCATGCTATCGACCTCAACGGACGTAGTCATATTCAACGCATTGGCAAGTATGTCAGTTTGCTGTTGAACATTATGCAACACTTCATCAATTTTCAATGCACTGATATAGCTAACCGTCTTTAACTGATAAAGCACTGCAGCTAGCTGCGACGCTGGGCTTCTTGATAACCAGGCATCAGCAATTGGCCCCGACAAGCGAATACAGAGTAACGCTTTGTCGTTCAATAGAAAGCTTTCATGGCTTTGGCGTATGGTCATAACAGTATGGTCGGGCATCCCCCACTTGGCTGCCAGCCATGCGCCAACCAGCGTATGGTCACAGCCAAAATATGCCTGCTCTGACAATGTTATTTCACCATGCGATAGCGCAGTATCTGCGTATAACGCTTCCGCTTCCTCAGGGTAAGCGGCTTGCAGCGCCAATATGCCAATATCTTGTAATAACGCCAGGGTAAATGTACTGCCACTTTTGTCAGGACATAGCTGCTCAGCTAGATAACGGGCTACCAGGGCTGAAGTGATAGCCCGCTGCCACGTCCGGTTACGATAATTGCCTCCTTGGGCATATTGAAACAGGGTAAAGCCCAGCACCACTGCCAACGTGGCATTTAAACCCAAGCGTTGCATGGCTTCTATACAGGTATGGATGGAAGTTGAGGCGCGCGCGTAATAGGCGCTGTTCGCCAGTGCAACCAGGCGCATAGTAAGCGCAGGGTCGTGCTCAATTGCCTTGGCGTAATCATTTAAAGTTGCTCGAGAGGAGCGGGCTATATCAAGTACCCGAAGCGCAACAGACGGTAAAGCAGGCAGGCTTTTACATTGCAAAAGCGACTTACTCAAAAAAGCTGGCAGCTCGTTGGTGAGTGCCATATAAAGCGAATCGCTTGGGGATGATAGGCCCGTCATGTGGTCTCCTCATTCGCTGTCAGCGTAGCGGGCGGTAATAATATTGATCCAATATCATATACTTCCTAAGCGTTAACGTCTTCTGTAAAGGCAAAGAATACCGAGATAATAGTTAACGTTAAGGAAGATTGAAACTCCGTGGTTAACGGCGAGCATGTTTGTTTTACGCTAAAAACGATAACTAGTATTGTACCGGCTCATTAAAATATGGCCTGCCAAACCAAGTTGCCTCCCACCAAAAACATCGCAAGAATGACCAGCTGATAAAACAGCTTTTCATTGACGCGGCTTTGCAGCCAAAAGCCGTTACGTACGCCGATCCAGGCGATAGGTACCAGCAGTAGTGAGGCCCAGGCGCTGGTGACGTTTACCTCTCCCAGCCACAGATACGGACCTAGTTTGATCGCATTAACTACCGCAAATGAGACGGCGCAAGTGGCAATAAACGTCTCTTTGGGGAGCTTGCGTGGCAGCAGATAAAGATTCAACGGTGGGGCACCGGCATGAGCAATAAAGCTGGTAAAACCACATACGCTGGCGGCAGGCAGCGCCCAGCGGGTGGAAATGGGCTTTTTGGCCACTGGCTTGAACAGCATATAGGTGGCAAACAACAGCGATATCCCCCCAAGCACCAGGCGTATTCCCTGTTCGCTCAGACGGTCAAATAGCAGCGTGCCCACCGCTACGCCAACCAGTAGGCCCGGCAAAAATCGCCATACTTCGGCCATATCATGCTTGCCCCACCACGCCTTTACCGCAAACACATCCATTACTAGCAGCAATGGCAGCAGAAGGCCAGCCGCCTGGGTGGGGCTGATCGCCAGTGCCATCAGCGGTACCGAGAGTGTGCCGAAACCACCGGCAAAGCCCCCTTTGGAAACACCTGTTAAGTAAACGGAAAATACGATTAACAGCCAAGCGATAGTTGAGTAATCAGGGAGCACGGCAATTCCTTGGCAGTCGCGGAAAAGTACAGCATTTAATGTGAAAAACCCTGCATTATGCAGGGTTTTCAATCACGTTGAGGTATGTGCGAGATAAATACTAGCAGGCGAATAGGTCTGTATCCCACCTACCTTCTTGGTAAGCTACGCTCACAGTATAATCAACGTGGCGAGCCCCAAAAAGGATAGAAAACCAACCACATCGGTTACGGTCGTCAAGATCACTGCACCCGATAAAGCGGGGTCAATCTGAAGTCTTTTCAAGACTAGGGGGACCAGTACGCCTGCGATGTTAGCCAGGCTCATGTTGATAAAAATTGCCAGGGTTATCACCAGCGTGATCAGAGGGTCGCTAAACCAAACATAGGCAATTAGCCCGACCACTAATGCCCAAACCAGGCCATTACACATGCCTACCCATAGCTCTTTATTGTAGAGCCAGCGTTTATTGTTACCTGCGAGCTGGCCCAGCGCTAAACCGCGTATAACAACGGTCAGCGTCTGACTACCAGCAATACCTCCCATGCTTGCGACTACCGGCATCAAAATGGCCAGGGCCACAATTTGTTCCAGCACGGCCTCAAATTGCCCGATAACAAACGCTGCTAGAAAAGCGGTCAATAAATTGATACCCAGCCAAATGCCTCGGCTTTTGGCACTGCGCATAATCGGGGTAAAGACTTCCTCTTCATCACTGACGCCTGACATATGCTTAAGCGTCATGTCGGCATCATCCTGGGTGATTTCTAATACGTCGGCGGCGTTTAGTTGTCCGACCAATAAGCCGTCGCTATCGCATACGGGTACAAAGTGAAGTTCTTTGGAGCGCAGCAGCGCCGCCGCATCGCTGACTTTCATTTGGTCATTAAGGGTAAAAAAAACATTTATGTAATCATCAACCACGGCATCCTGCGGCTGCTTGATTAAATCAATGAGGGTTAAGGTGCCTAGTAACCGCTTATCCTTATCGGTGATCATGATCTGCTGCGACTCATCGTCAAGCAAATGATGAATTCGGATATAGCGTTGCACAGCTTCCAACGACACGCCTTGTTTTACGTTAACGGTTTCTGGGTCCATATAACGACCCACTACATCATCCTCATAGGCATGAAGATTTTCGACCTGGGCGCGAATCTCTTGGTCCAGACTGGCGTAGACGCTGGTTTTTATGGACTCAGCAGCAACGTCCAGTACTTCTGCAACCTCTTGAGCATCCAGGCCTTTAACAATTTGCTCAACGTCACTGGCCGATAAATCTTCGATATAGTCGGCACGAATATCTTCGTCAACTTCCGCGAGAACCTCGCCGATCACCTCGTCCGGAATAAACTCCCAAAGAAAATCGCGTGTTTTGGCCGGGAAGGATTCAAGTGTTCGCGCAATGTCTAACGTATCGAGTTCAGTGAAAAACTCGTGTAGAGCTGCTGTTTCTGGGATGTCTAAAAGCTTTTGAAGGTGAAGCAGGAGCTCTTCGTTATTGGTATATTTTTCGTCATCGCGCATAGCGTCCGTCCTTTTTGGAAACTAGGTGTTGAAGGCAATAAAATTGCAAACTCTCGGCGGCTCGCTCTGTTGAGTTTATAGGCTGGTTGGATTGAACGCCACGCGCTGCTGAGCGGACACGGATGACACATCGCTACCTATCATTGCAGCGGTAACATCGGCCCAGGCCAGCAAGGGGCCAGCCTACGTACTCTCGCCCACCTGAAGCGTAAAGTTCACGTCGTGCTGGCGGCGGTAAACGCTTTTGCCGCTTAACCTGCGAATGAGTTCTTGCGCGGCCAGGCGGCCCATGTCTTCGCGTGGAGAGAGGATAGTAGTAAGTTTTGGGGTGATATGTTGACCTAGCGGTAAGCCGTTGAAGCCCGCAATGGCGATATCGCCAGGCACCTGGAGGCCCTGGCGCTGGGCGGCCAGCAGGGCACCTGCGGCAAGGTCGTCGTTGGCAAAATGGATGGCCTGAGTAGCAGGATAGTGCTGCAACACTTGGGCCAGACTTTCTGCCCCCGCCTGTAGGGTGCCCAGCGTGTCCATTTCTAACAAGGGGGCCTCCAGTCCCTTGGCCTTCAGCACCGCTTTGTGCCCCTCATAGCGCATTCCCGCGCGATAATCATGGGAGAGCCGCGCGCCAACATACACAATTCGCTGGTAGCCTCTATCGACAAGGTGGCTGGCCATGCAGCGACCGGCAGCCACATGATCCAGCCCAACGTTAAGATCTATGCCGTTACCAAGCTCCATCACCTCCATGATCGGATGGCCCCAGTTGGCTAAGAGCGTATGACATGCATCGTTATGGCGTAGCCCGGCGGTGACCAGGGCCGAACATGACCAGCCTAAAAACGTACGCACCAACTGATACTCACGGTCCAGATCATAATCAGTATTGCCGAGCAGGATCTGATATCCCTGCGCTTCCAGCGTTTCCTGCAGGCCTTTGATGACTTCCACAAATACGCTGTTGATCAGCGATGGCACGATGACGGCAATCAGCCGAGAGCGTGAAGACGCCAGGCTTCCCGCTATCAGGTTGGGCACATAGCCCAGGCGCTCTACGCTTTCCAAAACGCTTTGACGGGTACTGTTGCTTACTTTATCAGGGTGGTTCAGTGCTCGAGATGCCGTAATCGGGGAAACCCCTGCGGCCTGCGCCACCTGGCTGAGCGTGATTTGATCGGAGCGACGGCGTGACTTGTTAGCGGCCGGGAGGTCTTTAGACATTAGTCACACGTCCTTGATGTTCAACTTGTCGATAAGCTGAGAGTAATCTAGAAGTAATGGTAGCGCTATCATGACAGCGCTACCATTTTCCTTGTTAAGGTGAACGATCAGAACAGATTCAAGGGAAAAGTAAGGCATCGCAACGCCAGCAATTCATACAACAAAAGCGAGGTGTCGACCGGTGAGTCAACACGATAAGCAATCACTTCAAGTAGGCGTTATTGGCTTGGGTGCGATGGGGATGGGCACCGCTACTACCTTACATCACCAGGGATTTAACGTGACTGGATGTGATATTGCTGCTGGGTCACGCGATGCTTTTGTCGCGGCAGGGGGCAAGAGTGTGGCAACCCCTATGGAGCTCGCTCACTGTCATATTGTGCTGGTAGTGGTCGTCAACGGTAGCCAGGTTGAGCAGGTGCTGTTTGGTGAGCAGGGCGTCGTTGAGCATCTAGCGCCAGGCAGCCTGATCTTGCAGTGCGCCACGGTGGCGCCCAGTCAGGCGAAACAGCTGGGCGAGCGCTTGGCGGCAGAGGGATTGATGATGCTGGACGCACCGATTAGCGGCGGTGCTGCAAAAGCCAAAAGCGGTGAGCTATCAGTGATGGCATCGGGCGCCGCGGAGGCATTTAGCTACGCAAGTGACGTGCTTGATGGCATGGCCGCCAAGGTTTATCGCCTGGGCGATGACCCCGGCGTGGGCTCCAGTATGAAGCTGGTCAATCAGCTGTTGGCAGGCGTACATATCGCGACCGCCGCTGAAGCCATGGCGTTGGGTATTCGGATGGGGCTTGATCCCGAGGTTATCTTTGAGGTGATTACTCACTCGGCGGGCAATTCCTGGATGTTCGAAAATCGCGTGCCCCACATTCTTAAAGGTGACTACACGCCGCTTTCGGCCGTAGATATCTTTATCAAAGATCTCAATATTGTGCACCAGACCGGGCGCGAGCTTTCAATGGCAACGCCGGTTGCCGCCAGCGCGTTGCAGCAGTTTACCTCGGCCAGTGGGGCAGGCTTCGGTCGAGAGGATGATTCTGCGGTTATCAAAGTCTATCAGCGGCTATCAGGTATTACGTTGCCTGAAGCGGCTAACGATGCTCAGGAAACCTAGAATGAGCATGGAGCAGAGCATAGCCCCTGAAACGATAGCCCCTGAAACGATAGCCCTTGAAACGATAGCCCTTGGAGCTATCGCCGACGACTTTACCCGGGGCAACGGATCTTGCCAATAACCTTGTACGTGGCGGTATGCGCTGTCTTCAGATGATCGGCGTGTCATAGGAGGCGCCAAGAGGCTGATGCGGTAGGGTAGCCTTGACATCGCACTCCTGTCCGATTGACGAGACCATTACAGCTAAAGATAAAAACAAAGAGGTATCGATACACCATGATTCGATTAGCCGCCAACCTTAGCATGCTGTTTAACGAGCACGATTTTATGGACCGTTTTTCGGCGGCGGCTGATGCGGGGTTTAAAGGGATCGAATACCTGTTTCCCTACGCCTATAGCGCTCGAGAGCTGCGCCAGGCACTTGATGAAACACACTTAACGCAAGTGCTGTTCAACTTGCCGCCGGGGGATTGGGACGCCGGTGAGCGAGGCCTTGCTAGCCTGCCTGGGCGCGAAGCTGAGTTTCGTGATTCAGTCATCGAGGCGCTACGTTATGCCGAGATGCTCAACTGCCCACACGTTCACGCCATGGCGGGCTTGCTGCCTGAAGGTAGCGATGCGACGACCCAGGCCGATCATCAGGCTACCTATCTGCGTAACCTGCGCTACGCCACTACTGAGGCCGCCAAACTGGGCAAGGACATATTGATCGAGCCTATCAATACCCGCGATATGCCCCATTACTTCTTATCAAGACAGGCGCAAGCCATGGCGGTATTGAAAGCGCTGGGGGCGAGTAATCTGAAGCTGCAGTTTGATCTCTATCATTGCCAGATTATGGAAGGGGATCTCATCCGCCACCTTGAGCACCAGTTTAGCGCTATCGGCCATATTCAGGTGGCGGGAGCGCCGGAACGGCACGAGCCCGATGTTGGCGAGGTCAACTATCCGGCGTTATTTACCAGACTTGAAGCGCTGGGCTATAGCGGTTGGGTTGGCTGCGAATACAGGCCAGCCGGCGATACGCGCCAAGGTCTGGGCTGGGGGCGACATTACGGGCTTCGCACATGAGTGAGTAGCCAAACATGGTCTTAAACGCTAACAACCAACAATTAAAGCGAGGACACCTGAATCATGCATATCTTAATCACGGGCGCCGCCGGTTTTCTGGGACAGCGCCTTTTACATCGTCTGATCAACCGTAAAGAGCTGTGCGGTCAGCCGGTCACCCACTTGACCCTGGTCGATCAAACCCAGGCTGCCGTACCCGACGCGTCTGATATAACGATCCGTAACGATGCTGTAGATATTACTGCTTCAGATGCCCTGGGTAGTGCGCTTGATCGAAAGCCCGATGTCATCTTCCACCTGGCTGCGGTCGTAAGCTCCGCAGCGGAGGCCGATCTGGATCTGGGGATGGCGGTCAATTTTGATGCCACTCGTGCTCTGCTGGAAGGTTGCCGTGCCCGGGGTTTGCATAAGACGCGCCTGGTCATGGCAAGCTCCGTGGCGGCTTACGGCGGGGATCTACCCGATGTGCTGGATGACATGACGGCTTCGCAACCGCAGACGTCTTATGGCACGCAAAAAGCAATGTGTGAGCTTCTAATCAACGACTACAGTCGACGCGGCCTGATTGACGGCAGAGTACTGCGTTTGCCGACTATTGTGATTCGCCCAGGGCGGCCGAATGCCGCGGCGTCGAGCTTTGCGTCCAGTATTCTGCGCGAGCCCTTAAACGGTGAGGAAGCCATTTGCCCCGTACCGTTGGATCAGGCGCTTTTCGTGATGTCGCCGGATAAGGTGATCGACGCGTTGATACATGGCGCCGAAGTGCAGGAAGAAGCGTTGGGTAAGTTTCGCGCTTTTATTTTGCCGGGTATCACGACCGATGTTTCCGAAATGCTTGAGGCATTGCGCGAGGTGGCGGGCGATGAAGCGGTGGCGCGTGTACGGCATGAACCAGACCCACGCATCGAACCCTTGGTGGCAAGCTGGCCCGCGCGCTTTGAAACGGCTAAAGCGAACCAACTGGGTTTTGCCGGGGACCGGGACTTCAAACAGATTATCGATGCCTATGTAGCAGAGCATCGTTAATGGATCTTCGCCTGCCTAGCGGGCGAGCAATAAGGGGCTACTACTCCCCATCGTTCTTACCAATAAATACAATTAGGAGTATTACCATGACCATTCGTTTCGCTCGGCGTACGCTTGCGACCGCCATCGGCACCGCTACGACGCTTGCCCTGGCGGGCCTGGCATTTCAGGCTCAGGCCGCCACAGAGGTAAGTGTGGGCTACGCTATCTCCAGTGACTCTCACTATGGCGCCGGTTCGCGGGCATTTAAAGAAACCCTCGAAGATCTCTCTGATGGGGCTTTTACCGTAACGGATCACCCTAGCGGCTCGCTCGGTGGGGAGCGGGCCATGATCGAGGGGCTGCAAATAGGCACCGTCGATATAGTGATTACTTCCTCCGGGCCATTGGGTAACTTTGTCCCAGAGACGTATGTTCTCGACCTACCGTTTTTGTTCACCAGTTACGAACAAGCTCGCTGCGTACTTGATGGCGAGATTGGCCAGGAACTGCTCGATAAGATGGGTGACCATGACCTGGTCGGCCTGTCCTGGTCGGAAAATGGCTTTCGCCACATTACCAATAGTCAAAAAGCTATCGACACGCCTGAAGATGTACGTGGCCTGAAAATTCGTACTATGGAAAACCGTATTCACCAGCAGGCCTTTGAAGGGTTAGGGGCAAGCCCAACGCCTATGGCGATGCCGGAGCTGTTTACTGCCTTGCAACAAGGCACGGTGGATGGCCAAGAAAACCCCATTACGGTGATTGTGGCTGCGAACCTCTATGAGGTGCAGGATCAGCTATCGCTGACCGGGCACGTTTATTCACCTGCCATTGTGCTCGGCTCACCGGTGCTAATTGATGGGCTGAGCGAGGAGGAGCGTGAATGGTTTAATGAGGCCGCTCAAGCCGCTACTGAAGCTACCCGCGCTGAGGTGTCACGTTTGGAAGAGGAGGGCGTGGCTTTCCTACAAGAGCAGGGTATGACGGTCACGGATAATATTGATCCAGCACCGTTCCAAGAAGCGGTAGAAGCCGTGCATGCTGATTTTATTGAGCAGTATGGCGATGAGATGTTAGAGCGCATTCGTAACAGTAGCTGCTGAGCCCATCCCGTGGCGCCTTTGGGCGCCACTTTCCCATAACCTGACGGGATGAGGTGATTTATGGTGTCCTGGTTTCTGCGTGTCGAGCATGTGTTGACTCGGCTGGCGCTGGCGATCGCTATTTTGATGTTGATCGTTTCAGTGTCGTTGGGGTTCTATCAAGTGCTTACACGATTTATCTTCAATGCGCCCTCGACGTGGTCGGAGACGCTGTCACGGGCGACGATGATCTGGTGCGTGTTTATGGCCGCAGCCGCCACGTTCCGCGGCGGCTTTATGATGGCCGTAGAGGTTATCTACAAGCTTGTGCCCAAGCCCACCCTGCTGGCGCTTGAATGGTTTATCGGCCTGTACTGTCTTCTGGTGCTCTTTGTATTGGTGTTCTACGGCATCCAGATGACCCAGCGGGTTAGCAATCAGACGCTGTCCGCACTCGAGGTCTCGATGTCCTGGGCATATGCAGCTATTCCCGTAGGCAGCGCCTTTGCGATGCTGGCCGTTATTGCGCGGCTGCTGGCCCAAAGCTGTGGTCTTGAGCCCCTGGGGCCGATGCACGACGAGGCAGCGGAGCCAGAGGAGATCGCCACGTCCGCTGCCCAGCCCGACGGGAGTTCATCTGCGATTTCCGTTACTACGCATAAAGAGTCTCGCTTATGAACCTTGCCATTGGTCTGTCGCTATTGATTTTGTTCGCCACCGGCGTGCCGATCGCGATCTCTATTCTGCTGGCATCGATAATTGGTATCGAGTTTTTCTCGCGTTTTCCTTTGATGATGGTGCCCCAACAGCTGTTTGTAGGGCTGGATAACTTCCCGCTGATGGCGATTCCTTTTTTCATCTTGGCGGGCAACCTGATGGCGGCCGGTGGTATCTCTAGCCGACTGGTTGATCTGGCCAAGTCAATCGTGGGCGGTGTTCAGGGCGGGTTGGCGATGACCTGCGTGCTGACCTGCATGATGTTTGCGGCAGTGTCAGGTTCCAGTGTGGCGACGACCTTTGCTATCGGTGCGATCCTTATTCCAGCAATGGTCAAGCACGGTTACCCCAAACCCTTGGCCGCCTCCATCCAGGCTTCATCGGCAGAGCTGGGGGTGCTGATTCCGCCCTCTATTCCCTTGATTCTATTTGGGGTAAGTACCAATACCTCGATTGGTCAGCTGTTCATTGCAGGCATTGGCCCAGGGTTGTTGGTCGGCGGTGCGCTGCTGGTGTTTGTGTATATTTTCTGCAAGCTGCGCGGTTTTGGTCTTCAAGATCGCAATGACCGTACCCGCTTCACGACGGCCTTCCAGCGCGCCTGGGCGGCGATGCTGATGCCGGTGGTGGTCATCGGCGGCATCTATGGCGGGATTTTTACCCCTACTGAGGCCTCGGCAGTGGCGGTGTTTTATGCCTTGGTCGTCGGCGCTTGTTACCGTGAGCTTAAGCTTGCCGACCTGATGCCCGTGCTGCGTCAAAGTGTTGTGTCTACCGCTGCGGTAATGCTGATTATCTCAGCGGCCGCTCTGTTTAGCTTTCTGATCAGCCGCTCCGGTCTTCCCGCCCAAGTCGCCGCTGGGGTCACCGCCATGTTCGAAAGCCCCTGGGCTTTTTTGCTGGCCGTTAACGCCCTGTTGCTTGTGGTGGGAATGTTTATTGAGACCGGTGCAGCCATCCTGGTACTGGCCCCGATCCTAACCCCGATTGCCATGCAGTTTGGCGTTCACCCAGTGCATTTCGGGCTAATCATGGTGGTCAATCTGGCCCTGGGAATGATTACTCCGCCGCTGGGCGTAAACCTGTTTGCCGCCTGTGCAGTGGCGAAGATTTCCATTGATCAGATGCTGCCCTGGCTGGTGCGCTTTGTGCTGGTGGTGCTGACGTGTCTGATGGCAATTACCTATATGCCCTGGATCTCCATGGGCCTGGTTAACCTATTGTATGGCTAGGAGTTTGTTGATGATTGATTTTCCCGAATTTCCACCCCAGGCGGCGCTGATAGGCAATACCTGGATTGATACCGGCGCGACACTACCGGTAGAGGCGCCCGCCCGTGGCGACGTTGTTGCGCACATTGCCCGCTGCACGCCCGAGCACATTGATGATGCCGTCACCGCGGCGCGGCGCGCCTTTTCTGGTGAGCTGGGGGAGTGGGCTCACTGGAGTGCCCGCCAGCGCAGTACCTGGCTATTTGGCTTTGCTGATGCCATCGAGGCCAACCATGAGCATCTATCGGCGTTAGAGTGCCTGGACACGGGAAAACCCTTAACCCAGGCGCGCGCGGATATTAAAGCCTGCGCCCACTACTTTCGCTTTTACGCCGGTGGCGCCGATAAATTACATGGCGAGACCCTGCCTTATGAAGAGGGCTACACCGTCATGACGCTGCGTGAGCCGTATGGTGTTTGCGCCCAGATTATTCCCTGGAATTACCCGTCACAGATATTTGGCCGCTGCGTGGCCGCCGCCTTGGCTGTTGGCAATACCGTGGTTCTCAAGCCTGCCGAAGATGCCTGTTTGAGCGTCTTGAGCCTGGCAAAACTGGCAATAGATAGCGGCTTGCCAGCCGGAGTGCTCAATGTGGTGCCGGGGCTTGGGCGTGAAGCTGGTGCCGCCCTGGCCGCACACTCGGGTATTGATCATCTCTCGTTCACCGGCTCGCCTGAGACCGGCACCCAGGTAACCCAGGCGGCGGCAAAGCACCACGTGCCCGTCACGTTAGAGCTGGGCGGCAAGTCGCCGCAGATTGTTTTTGCAGATGCTGACCTTGATGCGGCTTTCGAAGCGGTGGTGCGTGGGATTATCCAGAATGCCGGGCAAACCTGCTCGGCGGGAAGTCGTCTGTTGATACAGCGCGACATATCGCAAGCGTTTACGGATCGTCTGATAGAGCGCTTCTCGACACTGCAGTGTGCATCGGGCGAGGAAGACGCTGACTGCGGCCCGTTGATCAATGCCCGCCAAAAATCACAGCTCGATCAACGGCTAGCCGCGGCTGAAGCAGACGGTATTCACGTTGCGGCAAGAGGGCAGCTCGCTAAAAACACCTCCCCGGCCGGGCATTTTGTGGTTCCGCATCTACTTACCGATATTCCCGATGATCATGATGTGCTGCGCGAAGAGCTGTTTGGCCCCGTGCTGGCTGTCCAGATATTCGACGATGAAGCACAAGCGCTGCGCCTGGCCAATGCAACCGATTTCGGGCTGTGTGCCGGCGTCTGGACGCGCGACGGTGGCCGCCAATTACGCTTGGCAAGAGGCATTCGCAGTGGCCAGGTTTTTATCAATAACTACGGTGCGGGCGGCGGTATTGAACTGCCTTTCGGCGGTGTCGGGCGCTCAGGATTCGGGCGGGAAAAAGGCTTCGAGGGGCTGCGCAGCTATACCCGTATAAAAACGGTCGCCATTCGCCATGGCTAGAAAAAAATCATAATTAAATCAGGTTAGGAGCTTATTTATGAATCAATCCGTTCGTACAGAGCACCGCATCGGCATGGTAGGTGTGGGGTTAATGGGCCACGGCATTGCCAAGAACATTCTTAACGCGGGGTATTCCCTGGCCTTTCTGGACCACCCTGGCAACCAGCCCGTGGACGACCTGCTGTCAGCGGGCGCCGTGCCGTGCTCAAGCGCCCGGGAAGTGGCCGAAAAAGCCGACGTGGTATTGCTGTGCGTAACGGGGTCGCCCCAGGTGGAGGCCGTGCTGTTTGAGCCAAATGGCGTGCTGGAGGGACTCGCTCAGGGCGCCATTGTGGTGGATTGCTCTACCTCGTTGCCAAGCTCCACAGCTAACGTCGCCGCCAGGGTAGATAAAGCGGGTGGCCATCTGGTCGACGCGGCGATGACGCGTACTCCCAAAGAAGCCGAGGAGGGGCGCTTAAACCTTATCGTCGGTGCCCATGAGACGCTATTTGAAGCGTTGCACCCGCTACTCGCAAGCTTCGCTGAGGTCATCACCCACGCAGGAGATGTAGGCTCAGGGCATACCCTTAAGCTACTGCATAACTACGTGTCGTTGGGCTTTTCAGCCGTATTGGCCGAGGCGACTGCGGCTTCCCGGCGGGCGGGTATCGATGACCACGCTTTTCTGGAGGTCTTGACCAAGGGCGGCGGGGGCGGAGTGGTGCTGGAACGGCTACGCCCCTTTATTGAATCAGGCGATGCTTCGGGGTTTCGGTTTAGCGTGGCGAACGCGCATAAAGACCTGGGCTACTACCACACCATGACCGATGAACTTAATACGACAAGAGGCTTGGCTGGCGCGGTGGCGGCACTGTATGCCGGTGTGGAGGATCAGACCATGGCGGTGCCGGAGTTGATTCGCCTGCTTGAAACGCGCAACGAATCCTGATGCGGTACAAATTCGCCAGGCGCATAGCTTGGCTGAATGGGTATCAGCTATCGTCAGTGGTAATCGATAAGGGCAAAGCTCAATGAGCTTTGCCCTTATGTTTTAAATGCTCTTACTGAATAGCTTAATCCCTTGGAAACCGGGCTTCCAATTCAGCAACCTGTTCAGGCGTCAGCGCACGTGGGTTTTCACCGCGCAACAGCAGAAACAGCTTCGCTGTTTCCTCAAGCTCTTCGGTGGCATACACTGCTGCTTCGAGATTTTTACCAGCGACGACCGGGCCGTGGTTGGCAAGCAGCACGGCGCTGTGCTTGCCTGCCAGGCCGCGTACCGCTTCGCCCAACTGCTGGTCGCCCGGGATGTGGTAAGGCACCAGGGGAAGCTTGCCCACGCGCATCGCGTAATAAGCGGTGAGAGGCGGAATGCAGTCGCAGGGGTTGATACCCGGCAGGCAGGAAACCGCCACCGAATGCGTGGAGTGCAGGTGAACGATGGCGCCGGACTGAGGGCGCTCATCGTACATCGCCATATGCAGAAACTGCTCTTTGGTGGGCTTATCACCACTGATCAGTTGGCCCTGGGTATCCAGATGTGAGATGCGTGCAGGGTCCAGGCGCCCAAGGCAGGCGTTGGTAGGCGTCATAAGCCAGCCACCGTCATCCAAGCGCACGCTGATATTGCCGCTTGAACCCATGGTCAGGCCGCGATCAAACAGCGATTTCCCCAGCGTGCTGATCTGTTCGCGCAGGTGGTTCTGGTCGTGAGTGCTCATGCCAATACCTCAAACGCTCGGGTGAAGAAATCAACGCCCCCAAAGTTGCCTGACTTGAGCGCCAGGGAAAGCGGCGCCTCGCGGTTAGCTAGTGTCGCTTGTGTCCAGGGCACGCCGGGATCAATCTGCTCGCCAATACGTAGCGCTGAAATGCCCAGGGCAGATACCACTGCCCCCGAGGTTTCACCACCGGCAACCACCAGTCGGCCAACGCCTTCATTGACCAGAGTAACGGCAAGCTGGCTTAACGCTTCTTCGACTAGCTGGCCAGCTTGCTCTACGCCCAGTTCCGCCTGAGCGGCCTTGACCTTTTCAGGATCGGCCGAGGCGTAGATCAGAGCAGGTGCATCTTGTTCAAGGCGCTCGAACGCGAAGGCCAGCGCCTGTTCCCACTGTTTATCGCCCTTGGCCAGGGCCTGGGGGTCAAGCGCAAAGCCCGCGCCAGGATGACGGGCCAGAAAATCAGCGACCTGAGCAAGCGTTGCTCGTGAGCAGCTGCCTGACAATACCAACATATTGCCAGAGGCAGGCTGAAGGCGCCCTGGCTCGGCAATTTCGGCAAGCCAACCCTGTTTACGGTACTGGGCAGGCAACGCCTGGCCAAGCCCTGAGCCGCCGGTTACCAGAGGCATCGTTACCGTTGCCTCCGCTAATACGTCAAGATCGCTGTCATCGACGCTGTCGCAAATGACATGGCGTATGTTTTCAGCTGCTAAAGCGTCAAGGTGTTGACGAGTAGCCTCGCCGCCTTTGGCTAGCATAGCGCGGTTGGCCAAACCAACGGCGTGAGAGGTCTGACGTGAAAGCACGCGAACCAGATCCGCATCGGTCATGGGCGTTAACGGGTGGTGCTGCATGCCGCTATCGTTAAGCAGGCGGTCGCCAACGAACAGGTGCCCTTGATATACCGTACGGCCATTAATCGGAAACGCCGGGACCATCACGGTTTGCGAGACGCCGAGTCGATCAAGTAGCGCATCTGCAACCGGGCCGATGTTGCCCTTGTCGGTTGAATCAAAGGTCGAGCAGTATTTAAAAAATATCTGCCGTGCACCTTGTTCACGTAGCCATTCAAGAGCTGCTAGTGAATCGCTAGTAGCTTCTTCAACCGGACAGGAGCGCGACTTGAGCGCCACTATCACGGCATCTACGTTGCTTAAGTCGGGTGGGGTGGTCGGCACGCCGATGACCTGAACGCAGCGCATACCGCCGCGTACCAGGTTGTTGGCAAGGTCAGTGGCACCGGTAAAATCGTCGGCGATAGCGCCCAGTACGATGGTCATAGCATTCTCCAGGATACGGGCTTCAGGTAGTGGCCTTGCGATGTGCGCGTTTGATCAGCGGCGTAATCAGCGTGACGGCCAGCAGAATGAAAGCAATACTCAGCAGTGTGGCGCTGATAGGACGATCAATAAAGATGCTGAAGTCGCCTTGTGACATGGATAGTGCCCGGCGCAGCTCGCTTTCTGCGATAGGGCCCAAAACCAATCCCAAAATAATCGATACCAATGGAAAGTTGATTTTCTCAAGCAGATAACCCAACACGCCAAAGCCCATCATCAACCATACATCAAACATAGAGTTGCGCACCGAAAAAGTCCCCACGATGCAGCACATGATAATGATGGGGCCAAGCGCGGAATAAGGTACATTCAGCAATTTGGTAAACAGCACGATGAACGGCTTTGAGAAAAGCAGAATCATGAAATTGACGATAAACAGCCCGGCAAATACCGCGTAGATCAGGTCACTGCTGGTCAGCATAAACATTGGCCCAGGCTGCAGGCCATGCATGATAAAAGCGCCCAGAATAACGGCCGTAGTGCCACTACCCGGAATACCCAGCGCAAAAAGCGGCACCAGTGCACCCATGGCCGCTGCGTTATTGGCAGACTCCGGGGCGGCAATACCTTCCGGCGCGCCCTTGCCAAATTTCTCAGGATGCTTGGACCAGCGGACCGTTTCACTATAGCTCACCATCGCCGCGGTACTGGCACCGATACCCGGCAGGATACCGATGACGACCCCGATAATGGATGAGCGTGACAGGGTCATGCCAATCTGGCGCAAAATGGGAAGATCAAAAATCTTTACCTTCACCTTTTTCAGCGGTTGATGGCTTTCATGGTCCAGCGTGCGTTTCATGACTTCTGACACGGCAAACAGGCCGACAATAACCGGAATCAAACCCACGCCTTCGGCCAGATTAAGATTGCCAAAGGTAAAGCGGCTGGTGCCGGTGAGCGGATCAATACCAATAGTGGCAATGAATAAACCTAGCGCCGCACCAATCAAGCCAAATATGAGACGACCGCCTAATGAAGCTACCACGGTTAAACCGAGTACCGCCAAGGCAAAGTACTCGGGAGATGAAAACTTCAAGGCCATTTTGGCCAGCATGGGCGTGAATATAATCAGTGCCACGGTGCCTACAAGCCCGCCGATAGCCGAGCTTAAAACGCCGATGCCTAAGGCTTTGCCTGCTTCGCCACGTTGCGTCATGGGATAGCCGTCAAACGCCGTCATTACCGCTTCAGGCGTGCCGGGAGCCCGGTAAAGAATAGCGGTAATCAGACCCGAAAAGACCGTGGCGCCATAAATAGCGGTCAGCACCATAAAGGCCGTGGTCGGCTCCATGCCATAAGTAACCGGCAGTAGGATAACCACCAGAATAACGCCGCTGATGCCGGGTAGTGCGCCGCCAATAAAACCGATAAACACGGCAGAGGTTAAGAGCAACAGGTTGAGTGGCTGCATCACCACGGCTAACCCGCCCAAAAAATGTTCTAGCATAGTCGACTCCCTAGAAGGTTGGGTCGGTTATGGGGCAGCCTTACGGCATGGGGATACCGAGCAGCGAAACGAAAACGCCCTGCATCAGTACGCCAGCAATAACTAACGTAATGGCAATGGTCAGCCATGAGCGGGCACCCAGAAGCAGTGTGCCAATAAAGGTAAATATCAGGCTGGCGATTAAAAAACCGACGCTGTCCATCAAGAGCGTGTAAGCGATAGCCGCCGCTATAAACCACCAGTGACGAGTGCGTCCAAGGGAGAAACGTGACGAAGATAGCGCTGTTTCAGCCGCGGTGTCCGACGTGGACTGATGCTCAGTGGCTAATGCCTTCTTGCGGTCACTCCATGTGATGGCGAGCAGTATAAGGCCCAGCGTAAACAGAGCGATCAGCAGTGTTAATGGCCAAACGCGAGGCCCGATAAACGTGGACACTTGAGCAGAGCTTGGGAATTGCAGCGTGGGATAAAGACTCACCACCGCGAGTGACACGACCCCCAGCGCAAAAAGAGTGATCCTGGCGTGCATGGTAAACCCTGAAGGGGACAGTGAAAGGTCGGCCCCATAAGGCCGATCTTTCAAATGGATACAGGAGGGGCATGCCCCTCCACTCACCAGTAACTACTGGTTTAGTCGTTTTGCAGCAAGCGTGAGTAAAGCTCATAGTTGTTCTCAAGCCGCTGGCGGTATTCGTCGCTACCCATCCAGCCTGCACGGTAGTCAAGGTTTACACGCTCCGCGTAGCTCTGATACTCCTCGGAGTCGTAAACATCCTTGAAGGCGCCTTCCAGACGTTCCAGAATCGGCGTTGGCGTATCAGCATGTACAAAAATGGCGCGATCGTTACCGTCGGTCAGATCCCAGTCGTTTTCAACCGTGGTCGGCACATCCGGGTAGTCTTCAAGGCGCTCATCGCTGAAAACCAGAATCGGCATCATCTGGCCGGCTTCGATGTAGCTTAATAGTGGGCTCAGCGAGGTGGTGGTCGCATCAATATTGCCGCCCAGCACGTTAGCAGTGGCATTGCCGGTGCTGTCATAAGGGATAAAGTTCATGTCCAGACCCGACGCATCACGCAGCGACAGGAAAGCCACGTGGTCAGGACTTGCCGTATGGGTACCCCCAACGGTGACTTTGCCAGGATTTTCCTCAGCGTATTTCACGAATGATTCAAAATCAGGAAAACGCTCCGGATTAACAAAAAGCGCCATTACGTCAGACTGCATACGCGCAACCGGCGTTAACTGATCCAGACCCACTGGGTTCTGGCCCGCCGCAAGTGAGGTCACAAGCGTCGTGGAGGCAAAGTCCAGAGTGTGGCCATCAGCCGCGCTTGTCGCGGTACGCTGGTGGGCTAAAGCGCCGGACGCGGCGGGCAGATTTACTACCGTAATGCGCGCGCCGCCAATAGCTTCTTCAAACATCGGGCGAACGACCCGAGCGAAGTTATCAGTACCACCGCCAGCACCCGCGGCTACCAAGAACTGGATCGGCTTGCTGGGGAAGTTATCGGCATCGCTTGCACTTGCGCCGGTAGCCGCACCGAGCATGGCAAGACCTAGAGCAGCGTATTTAACACTATGTTTAGTAATCATAATTTTCTCCATGGTGATTGTTATTGCTTTTAGGGGCCATCAATACAGAAAGTAGGCACTTTAAAAGGCGCTCTACCGCTAGTTACTGGCTGTCGGCTGTAAAAAACAGATCATCCTGTTTAAGACGAAGCTCATGTAATCGGGAAGATGGTAGCGTGACATCGGCTAGGGTAATGGGTTGATTAGGCGCAATATCGCGAATAACGTCGGCGCCTGGTAACAGATAAAAGGGGACTTTTGCGCCATCGGAAAGCGCCGCAGCGGGGTGAAGCTCTGGACGCAGCCCTTCGATGTGCCGATGGTGGCCTTTCATCTCAAGGCGTTGGCCCGCTTTGATCGCTTGAGTGGCGCGCGCGGTCAGATCGAATTTAGGCGTGGTGGCATGACCGCCACCGGACGTTAAGCCGTTGAGTACCACATCGAGCAGAGAAATGGGCGCTTCCAGGCCCAGCAAATGGCGCGGCAGATAAACCATGGCGCTATTGCCGCTGCGGCTTAGTACGTGACCTTTATCGCGCAGCAGTGTCCAGACATGCGGGTCTTCACAGCGCACCACTACAAACACACCGCCAGCAAAGCTCAGCTCGTCTGGACGGCGCAGGCAGTTAAAGACTTCAAGGCGCTGGTTACCTTTTAGAACACCGCCCTCTGCCTGGGTATCCAGAAGTGTGGGCACTTCTGTGGTTCGCAGTACCATGGCATGAAATTCGGGCAGGTCAGGCTGCAGGCCGGTTGCGTTGGCAACGTTGACCATCTCACATAGGTCAGGCACTGAAATCTGCGGAATAGCGGATAGAGCCTCGCCGCGGGATTTGACTGTGGCGCGTGCATCGCTATCGTCAAGCTTCCAGAGTGCGGCCATTTCAGTGGCATCGTACTGGGTGCCGTTACAGGTTACGGTGCCTTGCGCTTCATCCCAGATAAAGTCGTATTCACTACTCTTGCCAGCAGAAATGATCTCAAACCCCAGCGTTCTAGCCCATGTGACAAGGCCAATCAGCAGGCTTGGCTGGTCGCCATCCAGCGGCGTGAAAAGACGCCCCTGGTCTTCGGCCAAGCGAGTCAGGTAAGGCCCGACCACCGATTCGGTTTCCTTGGTGGCAATACCGACATGTTTACCCGCCAGCAAGGCCGCTTCTGCATAACGGGCGCCGACATCAGGAATACCGGTAGACTCAACCAGAATATCGAACGGAAGTGCCGCGACCGTTTCGAAAGAAGCCGTGGCAATAAAAAAGCCTTTCTGCCAAGCGTCTTCGGCATCGCTTTCAGAATGGCATACCATTATTTGCGTGTCGGGAATACCCGCATGGCGCAAGGCTTCAGCCGCCTTTTCAGGATTGATATCGATCGCAATACGCGCCGACAGTCCTGGCATCTGGCGGGCTTGACGCAATACGCCACGACCAAAATCACCAGCACCCGCGATACAGGCTTCAACTACCTTGGTCGTATCAAAGTGTTGTAAGTAATTCATATGTAAAAGGTATTTCCTGTTTAGGTCAGAGCTTTCTGAACGGTGACCATGAACGTATTGATGTTTTTTTGTCACGCAAACGTAGTATACAGATGCTGAAATGTAGTGGTATACCATTTTTTGGGTCAATATACGTGGCCTAGTACTTTAGTATTGCCATGTTTGTTTATCCGATTAAATTGTTGATTTAATTAAATTATTTAATTAATTAATATTTTTCTATATGCGTTATTATTTGAAAGGAAATTTTTGGTATGCCATTCTTGGTGGTCGCTAATTAAAGTGAATAACTCCATGGAAGATATCGCCCCAATCAATCACGCCGGGCTTGTTGAAAAAGTCGCGCATTACTTACGCGAACATATCGTAATGGACCATTTTCAACCGGGGCAGCGGTTACCCGAGCGTACGCTGGCCGTTGAACTGCAGGTCTCGCGCACGCCGCTACGCGAGGCGCTCAAGATTCTCGCGACAGAAGGTTTAGTGGTGATTTCCCCCAACCGCGGGGCGGTGGTGGCTGAGGTCAGCGCGGCTGATATGAAAGAGAAAGCGTATGTTTTGAGTGTGCTTGAACAGGCGGCAGCCGAACTCACCTGCGTTATTGCCAGTGATGAGGATATTGCTGAGTTTCAAGCGCTGCATTATGAAATGAAAGCAGCCTTTCTAAGGCGCGACCGACAGAACTACTTTCGTTTGAACCAGGATATCCACAACCGTATTGTGGCTTTGTCAGGTAATACGACGCTGATTGACATGCACGCCACGCTTAGCCGGCAGCTATACAGGGTGCGGTATCTTTCTAATCAGAAAAATGAGAAATGGGCAACCGCCATGGAAGAGCACGAGGCCATTCTAAAGGCGCTGGAGGCTCGTGATGGCGTACGCGTTGGGCGCGAGTTGCGCAACCATTTAGGCAAAACCTGGATAAAGTACGCCAACGGCGAGCCGGTAACTGGCTAGCTATTGAAGATGAGACAAAAGCGTATAAAAAACGGACCAGTAAGTAACGTCTTTATGGGTAAGCTAAGCATCTCACTGCCCGGTAATGCTCTATTGAATATGCCCTTCCAGTTACTATCGGCGCTTCAACAAACGTCAGCTGACCTAAAGTATCCGTTTATGATGCCGATATTACTGACGCGCTATTAACTTTCGTAATTCAACTGATGGGTCAGGTATCACATGAGTGGTACCGGTGATGATCCAGTAAGTGCTGCTGAAAGGCATACTTTTAGCCTTGGCTTACGTATGTAAATAGTTGTTTTTCTTTCCCTCCCTTCGCTCAGATAAGTTCGACGAAAAGTTGAGCCTGCTCATCATGGCGACGCCTCCCCTGGAACGCTATGACAACCCCTTTGGGCTGGCTTGAGACAATCGCTAATCCTTGTTGCATCCTGGAGCATTAAAAATGCAGTTTAGACATTTATCAATCAGCAAACAGATTGGGCTGGGCTTCCTGGTCGCTGTGCTGTTTTTGGTCCTTAGTGGTCTGTTGAGTTCGTTTAGCCTTCGAAACGTTAATCAAACTATGCAATCCCTTTATGAAGATCGCGTGGTTCCATTACGGGGGCTCAAGATTATTTCCGATGCTTACGCGGTTAATGTGATTGATGCCGTCAATAAAGCCAATGCGGGACTGATTACCGCTGAGGAGGCATTGCAAGCAGTGCAAAACGCACGTGAGGTCATTGATCACGAGTGGGCATCTTACATGGCGACGTCACTTACTCCCGAAGAAGCAAGTATGGCTTCTGAGGTGCAAAAGCGCAATAGTGCCTTGAGTGCTTTGGAAAATACGCTACAAACCTACTCCGGTATGGTCGGCGGTGAGTTGAACGCGTACAACGGACAGCTCTATTCATCTATTGATCCTATTAGCAGCGTCATCAGCGAACTCATTGACCTGCAGCTGACTGAGGCCAGGCATGGTATGGAGCGCGGTGATGCTCAGTACCGTACGTCCATGATGGAAACGATTGGGCTAGGAGCGGCAGCTGTACTGATATCAATATGGGTCGCTATTGTTATTACACGAGGTATTACCCGCCCACTGGGCCAAGCGGTCAACCAGGCGCAAGCTGTAGCGGAAGGTGATCTGTCTGGCAGTATCGAGCCATTCTCAAATAACGAGATTGGCCAGCTCCTGATGGCTCAGAAAACCATGGTCAATAGCCTGGCCGGGGTAGTTTCAGAAGTGCGGAGTAATGCAGAGAATGTGGCAACGGCCAGTGTTCAAATAGCGCTGGGCAATAACGATTTGAGTCAGCGCACTGAAGTGCAAGCTTCGGCAATTGAGGAAACGTCAGCTTCTATAGAGCAGATGGGATCAAGCGCTACGCAAAATGCGGACAATGCGCATACCGCCAGTCAGTTGGCCGTCAGCGCAAGTCACGTGGCGAAGCAGGGCGGTGACGTGGTTGAAAAGGTGGTACATACCATGCGAGATATCAACGACAGCAGCCGCCAGATCAATGATATTGTTGGTGTTATTGATAGTATTGCATTTCAGACCAATATTTTGGCACTGAACGCTTCAGTTGAGGCCGCCCGAGCGGGAGAACAAGGCCGTGGTTTTGCGGTTGTGGCTAGCGAAGTTCGCAATTTGGCTCAGCGTAGCGCTGGAGCGGCAAAGGAAATCAAGGAACTGATCGGCGTCAGCGTTGAGCGTGTTGAAAAAGGATCAGTGTTGGTTGACCAGGCTGGCACCACCATGCAGGAGATCGTCACGTCGATTCAGCGGGTCAGTGATATCGTCAGTGAAATCAGTGATGCAAGCAACGAACAAAGTACCGCAGTTGGTCAAGTAAGTGAGGCGATTAACCAGATCGATCAGACAACTCAGCAAAACGCTGCTCTAGTTGAGGAGTCTGCCGCGGCGGCTGCTAGCCTCAAGAGCCAGGCGCAGCTGCTGGTTACCGCCGTTGAGCGGTTTAAGCTGGCTAATCATCAGAGTCTCAGCTCACATACCGAACAGACATATTTGCCGAGCAACTCGCATTATTGAAGCTGTGCAGGCACTTTTCAGGCAGAAACTAAGACGCTATCTGATCATTGATAGATCGTTTAGCCCACCAGTCGGTTCCACGTGTACGTTAGTCGTTTAGCGTAGGTTCCGACCGTGTGACTAGCCATATTGCCACGCCTATCAAGAGCGCGATAATACTCCACCGTAACCAGCTGTTACTCAAATGCAGTAGGATAAATAGCGCGCTTGCGCTAATCATGCTTACAGCAATAAATTTGGCGCGCCGGGAGATCGCCCTCTCGCGCTCCCAGTTATTGATAAGCGGCCCTACATAGCGGCGCGAGCGAATCCACGCTTCAAAACGTGGTGATCCTTTAGAGGCGCAGTAAACGGCGCCCAGCATAAACTCAGTGGTCGGCAGCAAGGGCAAGAAGATACCGATGACGCCAATGCCGAAACTCAGTGCAGCAAGGCCTACCCATAAGGCACGTACTAGCGTGATGGGTTGCTTTGAGTGGCGCTTTTGGGGCGAGCCGATGGGTGATTTCTCGTTCATGTATCCAGCTTCTCATGGATAACCGTGATTAGCGATGCGCCAGGTCAGTTTTGACAGGCTAATACGTTAATGCGCTAAGCATACTACGCCGTATTTAAAACTGCTTAACTCT
Source organism: Halomonas colorata (assembly GCF_014897985.1). Lineage (GTDB taxonomy): Bacteria > Pseudomonadota > Gammaproteobacteria > Pseudomonadales > Halomonadaceae > Vreelandella > Vreelandella colorata. The sequence goes on along the minus strand of NZ_JABUZA010000004.1, from coordinate 77,484 downwards.
CTCGACGCATTAGCGTGCCAGGGCAAGAAGCGGAGGAGACGCTGCGTGGTTCGCGGTCGCTTGAAACTCTGCGCCGTACACATCAGCGATGCGGGCGGGGGTTAGCACGTGATGCGGCTTGCCGTAGGCTATACGCTGCCCCTGATGAAGTAGCCACACCCCGTCGGCGTAAGTAGCGGCTAGGTTCAGGTCGTGTAGGACACATACGATGGCCATATGATGCTGTGTGGCCCAGGTGCGTAGTTGACGCATTAGCCGCTGCTGCTGGCCAATATCCAGCGCGCTAGTAGGTTCATCCAGCAGAAGCAGGCCGCCATCCTTTGCTGTGTTTGAGCGCCGCGAGAGCAACTGGCAGGCGCCGCGGGCGATCATCACTCGCTGGCGCTCGCCGCCCGAAAGCGAGAGTACGCTGCGCTTGGCGAGCGGGACGAGGTCCAGGTCATTGAGCAGTTCGGCGATGAGTGCTTTTTCAGGGTTGCTCCCCAGACACACCAATTCTTCCACTCGCCAATCGAACCCGACAGGTTCCTGCTGAGCGACTAGCGCACGGCGGTTGGCGAGCGCGTTGACCTCCCATTCATGCAGCAAGTGGCCATCCAACTGTACGCTGCCCTGTTCGCAGCGGCGATAGCCTGACAGCATGCTGAGCAGCGTGCTCTTGCCCGCACCATTAGGCCCTACAATCGCGAGCAGTTCGCCCGGGTGGATATCGCCATCGAAAGGCGCTAGTGCGGGAATCGAGGTGAACCCCGCTTGATGCAGGGTCAGCATGACGGGCTCCGGCGCATAAGCAGATACAGAAAGTAGGGCCCGCCCAAAAGGCTCGTTAGCAGCCCGACCGGGATCTCGGCAGGTGCACCTAGCGTACGTGCCAGGGTGTCTGCGACCACTAACAGCAGCGCCCCGCCCAGCATTGAGGCAGGCAGGAGTAGCCGGTGCCCAGGCCCTAGCCAAAGCCGTAAACAGTGGGGAACCAGCAGGCCAAGAAAGCCAATGACACCCGTGAGTGCCACGCAAAGCCCGACGCCAAGTGAGGTGGCCACGACAATGCGGCGTTTCAGGCGGTTGGCATCCAGCCCCGCCGCATGGGCTGTGGTCTCACCTAGCTGAAGCAGGTCAAGTTCGCTGGCGCTGCGCATTAGCATCCACAGTGCCAGGCTAATCAGTACCAGGGCGATAGCGGTGGTTCGCCATAAGGCATGGGTTAGCGTGCCCATCCCCCACAGGCTCAGTTGGCGCAGCTGTTCATCACTGGCGATAAACGCAAGGACACCACCCGCAGCACCGGCCAGGGTGTTAATCGCCAGGCCCGCTAGCAGCAGGGTCATAACAGCGGCACTGCCACCCTGGCGTTTGGCCAAGCCAAACACGATCACACATACGCTCAGTGCCCCCAAAAAGCCCGCAGCGAACTGACCGTAAAGGCTGTTGGCAGCGCTATCCTGAAAAACAACGATCCATAGCGCCACAAATAGCCCGGCACCGCTGGCAAGGCCGAGCAGCGTTGGGTCGGCTAAAGGGTTACGAAATAGCCCCTGCATGGCTGCGCCGCTGCCCGCGAGCATGGCGCCTACGGCAACCCCCAGCAGCAAGCGCGGTAAGCGCAGCTGCCACCAAACCTGTGTGCTGAGCGTATCTGCATTGCCGCTTAGCAGTGCCCATGGGGAAAGCCCTAACGCTCCTGACGCCGAGCCCCACGCCAAGGCAAGTAACAGCGCAAGCGTTAAACCGATAAGGACTCGTGGAGCGCGCCCCATCGGTCGCATCGTGCGCTGACGATAAGCCGTTAAGCTGACCATTACGGCGCAGCCAGCGCAGTGGGCGAGACGTTAAGTATCGCTTCAACATCCTGGCGTAAGGCTAACAGCAGGTCGGGCGCACGCGGCCCAAAGCCCAACAGTGCCTGATCATCGATAACGATTAACCGCTGCTTCTGGCCTGCCGGAGTAAGTGCCATACCGGGTAATTGCCATAAGGCCGTTGGGCCGCCCATAGCCTCTAAACCGCGCGCCGACATAATGATCAGCTCAGGCGCCTCGCGCACCAACGCCTCGGCGCCAACGCTGTGGTAGCCCTCCATTGCTGCGAAGGCGTTTTCCAGCCCGACGGCTTCAAGCGCCGTATGCGCCGCGGTTTGGCGACCAGCCGCACGCGGCGTTAAGCCGCTATGCTGGAGAATAAACATCGTCCGAGTTGAAGGTAAGGGGGGCAAATCGGCTAGGTATTCAAGCTTGTCAGTCAAGGTTTGCGCTAAAGCGTTGGCTTGTTCAGGCCGGTCAGTGTAGCCACCCACCGCGCGAACCTTTTCAGCAATGGCCGCTAGCGTAGCGGGTGCGTTAACCACATCCAGCGTAACGCCGACAGCGTCCAGCTGCTCAAGCACTTCTTTAGGGCCGGCATGCTGATTGGCAAGGATACGGTCAGGCTGAACCGACAGTACGCTTTCGGCCGAGAGCTGGCGCAAGTAACCTACGGAGGGCAGCGCTGTCAGGGGCTCAGGATAGAGAACCGTATCGTCGCGGGCGACCAAATTAATGTCAGCATTCAAGGCCGAAAGCGTTTCAGCAATATCGCCGCCCAGCACAACCCAACGTTCGCTGGCGCTCGTTTCCAGGCTGAACAACAGCGCAAGCAAAACGCTGGAGAGCAGTCGAATATGCTGCTTCATGCCACGGCCTCACGCTGATGAAGCTCATTCAATAGCTGCCGCCAGGCGGCGGATTCTGGGTTGCCCTCGCGGCGCTCGGCATATAGTTGCAGGACTAATGAGCCTTGTGCGTCAAACGCTTCAATACTGGTGACGCCTCCATCACGATTGGGTTTAGACACTTGCCACACCTGATCAATGGCAGTGTCGTCCAAGTGCAGGGTAAAGCTATCGCCAAACAGATTCAGCCAGCCCCGTGCGCGCTGGGGTGTGGGCAGTGTGCCCGTGCGGATTTGTACGCAGCCGGGGCTGGCGACAAACAGCATGAGTGGCAAGGTGTGCTGGCTTGCCTGATGGAGCACGTTTTCCAATATGTTAGCCGGTAGCGCTCGGGTGTAGTGGCCCTCCATCAGCTGGTTGGCCTCAATACGCTCCAGGCGATGGCGCTGCAGCAGAGCGAAGAATTGATGCACGTCCTGCATCGCTCCCCATTCGCTCGCAAGGTCGGGGGCGTTGGGAAGCGGGCGTTTTAGGCGCGGTGCACTCTGAGTGAACGCCGGAGTGTCCTGGGTGCCGAGTGCTGCTAACGCGTTCCAGGCGCTGGGAAGCGGTGTTTCCAGCGCAAAGCATTTGTGCACGGCGCAGCCGTGCTGGTTAAATATTTGCAGGCTCCAGCGCCACTCCTTTGAGCCATCTTGCGAAGGCATGGCATCGCGAATCAAGCACACCCAGTGCCAGTGGGGATACAGCAAGCGAAGATCCAAACCGCCAGGGTCGAGCAGCAGACCTGTTTGGGATCCGCCACGCAGTTCAGGATAGACCCCGGTTTGCTCAAGTACGGCCAGGCGTGAGCGGGTCAGCGATTTTACGCGGCCAAGCGTGGGCAGATAGCTTGCGATCTCGCTGGGTGGCAAGGGCAGTGTCCATACATCACGGCCCAGGCGAGCCGCCTGTAACTCGCCTTCGCTAATGGCTAGACGCTCGGCAATGTCGATGGCGGGCAGACGCGGCTGGGCCGCCCGCGCAGCATCAAAGGCTTCCAGAATAGCGATTTGTTGGGATTGAGTCATAGCGCACCTATATCGAGTTCACTGAATGGATTTACCACTGCCAGTTGAGGGTAGCGAACAGGCTGCGCCCATCGCCTAAGCTGCCATCGGGGCGGTACCACACTTTATCGCCCAGGTTGGCCAGGCGTAGCGAGGTATCAATGGCGGGGGTAAGGCGCCAAGCCAGGTGCACATCGTGCAGCCCATAGCCAGGCAGACGCTCGTCATCGCCCTGTTTATCAAAATCACGCGCCAAGCGGCTTTGCCAGCCGATACGCACATCATGGTTGTAGAGCGCCACTTCACTGCCGAGGGTCACTTCCATGGGGGTCTGACTGCCTAGCGCGCCGCCGCTGTCGCGGTCTTTACCGGAAACTTCTGAGAGTCCTATAAAGCTTGTAAGCAGAGGAAAGGCGCCGGGCTGCCAGGCAACGCGAGCGTCATAGCCCCATAGTTGGGCGCGCTGTACGTTCACGGCCTGAGTGGTACCCGCCATAATGTCGACCTGGGTGTCGATAAAGTCATCGGCGCGGGTGTCGAAGTAGCTGGCGCGCACCTGCCAATCGCCTTGATGCCAGACCACGCCACTTTCCCAGGTATGGCTGGATTCAGGAGACAGGTTAGGGTTAGGCACCCAGTAATTGTCGGGGGTACAGAAGAAAGGCCCGGCGCAGAAACCGGCAAAGTGGCGCTCGTTGGCGTATAGCTCAGAAAGGCTCGGCGCGCGGAAGGCTTCGGCGTAACCGGAGAACAGCATCAGCGCTTCATCGGGGCGCCAGGCCAGGCGAAAACGTGGCGAGACCTGGTCATGCACGCTATCGGCATCGCCTTGGCCGGTGGCGTCGTAACGGTCATAGCGGGCCCCCAGGCCTACATCAAACTGGCCGGCACCGCCCTCTGCTAGATAGCGGCCAGCGGTTAGCGTGGTGTCTAAATAAGCGGCCTGAGTGTCGATATCGGCTTTTGGAAAGCCGTTGGCGTTACCCTCCGGGCGCTGGCGCGCCTGCTCCAGTTCGCCACCAAATACCAATGTTTGGGAGAGCCAGCCGTGATTGATGGTGTGGTAGCCATCGCTTTGCAGGCCAACGCGTTCCAGCGTGCGGCTGGCTTGGGGCTCATCAATATCCTGCTGGCTAAACGTCAGTCGTGAGGTGATTTCTGTCGCTTGACCGGGCTGCCAGCGGTGGCCAAGCTGTAGATTGTTACTTTCGACATTCCGGTCGCGCAGCGGGTTACTGGCATCGCGTGATAACTGCTGAGGGTTAGCGGGCTGGGTGGCACGCTCATCGTAATGCTGCCAGCTGATAAACACCCGCTGATCGCTACTCGGCTCCCAACCGCCTTTGACCAGCAGGCTGTTGAGCGAGGCATCGTCTTCGGCCTCCTCGCCACCTGCGCGGCGAATATCACCGGACTCGCTACGGCCTATTGAAATCAGGCCATCCACTTGACCACTGGGTGCAGCGTGACGCCCAAAGGCTGTCAGACTGCCACGTAGCTCATCATTTGCTGTAGCGCCGCCAACAGAAAGCCGGGCGCCGCTGTCTTGGCCGGGGGCAAGCAAGTCCTTGGCTTCTACGCTCGTGAAACTTACCACGCCGCCCATGGCGTTACTGCCATAAAGGCTTGATAGTGCGCCTCGCGCTATCTGGACTTCCTGGATCAGCGCTGGGTCCAGGAAGAAGTTGCCTACGTGGCCAGTGGAAATATCCTGGCGAACGCCATCCAGTCGAACCAGCACGCCCTGGCGGCCAAACCCCCGCATGCTCAGCGTTTGACCGTTACGCCGTCCTGGCCCGGCCACATGCAGGCCTGGTTGACGGCTCAGTACATCTTCAATGCGGCCAGCGGTAGCCAGAACGGCATCATCACGGTCGATAATATCGATAATCAACGGTGCGCGAGAAAGGTCGGTAGGCGTCCGCGTGCCGGTAACGGTCACTGGATCCGCCGTTGATTGCGCTAACGCAGGGGCGATAAGCAAGGGGCAAAGAGCAAGGTAAAGCGGGCAAAGCGAGTAAACACGTTTCATGAGCCAGACCGTTCCAACAATAAGGAGGGTAATTGAAGCTGGCTGGGTGCGTTGGCTACCTGGCTGGCGTTAAGCGGCGTAAGAACTGATGGAGCGTTACGCCGTTAAAATAAGTTTTCCGCTTCTGGTAATACGCAATACGTAGCGGCGATTGTCATGTTGAATCACCAGTTGACCTTGCGGCCCAAGCAATTCGCGGCTTTCGACCTCACGAGGCGCAGGCGTATTGTCTGATTCTGTACCTCTATCGGCAAACTGCATGAGATACTGTCCCTTATGTTAATGATAATTATTGCCGATAAGATAGCAGGCCATTTGCGTCGGCTCAAGTAGATGAATAAGGAACCTGACCAAGCGTAGGGGAAGGGGGAGAGAAAGGCGTAGACAATGAAAGCGCTTTGAATCGTGCTTAATGTTTGAATTCAGGGGCGCAATATGGCCTTAAAAGTTATGTAGGAAATTTAGGTGAGCTATCAACTATCAGCTCACCTAAGTTAATAAGACTTAAAATTGGCTTTCAATGAAGCAATATCATATAGGTTGGATATTAATAATTAACCGTTTGTTAGATAACGTACGGCCAATACGACCAACCATTGATGGCTACTTCATTAAAGGGGTTTTATCCCGCTTTTTGGTTAACCAGCGTCTTAGCCAACTGGGTTAGCTTATTATCGGTGTTCTTTTCTTCTTCAAGCGTTTCAGCCAGAATATTTTTGGCTTCGCTATAGCCTAGCTGCTCGGCAAGAGCACACAGGGTGCCGTAAGTCGCAATTTCATAATGTTCGACTTTCTGAGCCGCGCCGATCAGGCCTGCATCGCGCACCGGGCCTTTCTCAGTGGCATCTATCAGCTCCTGGCCCTCTTCGATCAAGCCTTCCATTGCATGACACTTCATGCGCTTGATTCGAATATCTGGCAGGCTGTCGGCTACTTTTTCAAGCCTTTCCAGCTGGCCTTGGGTTTCTTCCAGGTGGTGCTTGAATGCCTCAGCCAGTTGGGGGTCATCAGCTGCCCGAGCTAATTTGGGTAGCGCCTTTGTTATCTGCTTTTCAGCACTGTTCGTGTCGGAAAGAAGATGAATGAAAAGGTCCTTGGCGTTTTTAATAACCATCGTATCGCTCCTGCTTGATTAAAAAGGATCATCCGTAATAAACGTTTACAGCCCTTTTAAAACTAGCAGGGAATTTGTGCCGGATAAATTTACGTAAGTTAAGCTTTGAGTTGTATATTAAGTATTTTAATACATCATTTTTTAAAGTTTTCAAAAAGGAGAGTTGATGAAAGTTAAGGTGGTAAAGGTGGCTGAATAATATACGCGCTACAGCCCACCGATAAGCAATTGAGCAGCCACGCTAAACATCATAAGCGCTACGCCAATATCAATAAGACGCCAGGTAACTGGGCGCGCAAGCCAAGGCGCAAGGCTTGCGCCACCCAAGGCCAGTGCGCTGAACCATATAAATGAGCCGCTAGTGGCCCCCAAGGCGTAGGCGCCGGGCATTGGCTGCTGGGCGCCGAGTGCGCCAATCAGCAATACGGTATCCAGGTAGACATGCGGGTTAAGCAGCGTGACCGCCAGTGCGGCTAGCATTACGGCGTTTAACGAGCGGGATGATGTGTCAGTCGCCCGAAGCGCTTGCGGGCGCCAGGCACGGTATAACGCCTGGCTGCCATACCAAAGCAAAAACGCAATGCCGCCCCAGCGTGCGATGGCAAGCAGTAGCGGGCTTTGCGTCAATATACTTGCCAGGCCAAATACGCCCGCGGTTATTAGCGTGGCATCACATAAAATGCACAGCAACGCGACCGCTATATGGTGCTCACGCCGCAGGCTTTGCGATAAAACGAACGCATTCTGTGCGCCAATCGCCATGATCAACCCAATTGCCATCAGCAGGCCGTTGCTGTAACTCTGCCACATTGCGTGTATTCCTTATTAATCGCTATTTAGGGCGCGTTATGCCGCCCGTAGTGGCCCAGTTTGCTAGAATCGTTTTTATAAGCAAAATGAATACTCCTGATGCCCTATAAGGAAAACTGATTGCTCGACTATAAATTGCTGGCCGCCCTGGCCGCCGTGGTAGAACAGGGCGGTTTTGAGCGCGCCGCGAATATGCTGGGGATATCCCAGTCGGCGGTATCGCAGCGGGTCAAGCTGCTGGAGGCGCGTATCGGCCAGCCGGTGTTAGTGCGCGCGACGCCGCCTGCTCCCACCGAAATCGGTCGTCGGCTGCTCAACCATGTACAGCAGGTACGCTTACTCGAGCGTGATCTCACGCGCCAGGTCCCCGCGTTGGATGACGCAGTGCCGGAGCGCCTGCGCTTGGCGATTAATGCAGACAGTCTGGCCACCTGGTGGCCCTCGGCGGTGAGTGGTTTTTGTACCCACCAGAACGTACTGCTGGAGTTGGTCGTCGAGGATCAGGAGGTGGGATTAAAACGTATGCGGGCAGGCGAAGTGGCAGGCTGTGTATGTGCGGCCGAGCGCCCTGTCGCGGGGGCAAGCAGCGTCGCGTTAGGCGCCATGCCGTATCTGGCGGTTGCAAGCCCAGCCTTTATGAAACAGTACTTTGCTGATGGCGTGGATGCAGACGTCTTGCCCCAGGCGCCAGCTATCGTGTTTGGTACCGATGATTTGCTACAGCATCGCTACCTAGCGGCGCTTGGTATTATCGGCAGCTTTGCCTATCACCTGTGTCCTTCATCGGAAGGTTTTGTACGTTTGCTGGAAAGCGGACTGGGCTGGGGAATGGTGCCGGAGCTTCAGGTGCGTGATGCGCTGGCGCAAGGCAAGCTGGTGGAGCTGATACCCGGGCGCGCCATCAATGTACCGCTCTATTGGCATTACTGGCGCAACGGCGGGCGCTTGCTGGCAGGTTTGACGCAGCACCTTCGCCGTGAAGCGTTAGAGGCATTGGTGCCGCGTTAGGTATAACGCTCGTTAAAAGATAGCGCGAACAGCAAAATACAGGACTGAAGGGGCAAGCAGCGCGCCGAGGCCAGTGTAGAACGTGGCCGTCATGGCACCATAAGGCACCAGCTTCGGGTCGGTGGCGGCAAGGCCAGCCGCCACGCCGCTGGTGGTGCCCATCAAACCGCCGAAAATCATCGCTGAACGTGGGTTATCCAGGCCGATATGACGGGCAGCGACAGGGGTTAGGATCATCACCAGAATCGATTTGAATAGGCCGGCGGCAATCGAAAGGGCGATGATCTCGGAAGACGCGCCAATTGAAGCACCCGCAATGGGTCCGACAATATAGGTTACGGTACCGGCGCCAATGGTTGTCAGCGAAATGGGGTCGCGATAACCGAACGCGTAGGCTACCGCCACCCCGGCAATGAAGGATACGAACACACCTAGAAACAGGGCGATAATACCGCTGAGACCCGCCTCGCGAACTTCTTGAAAACGTACCCCGTAAGCCGTGGCTATAATCGCCAGATCGCGCAGCATGCCGCCGCCCATTAAGCCTAGCCCGGCAAATAGGCTGATATCGGCAAGACCTCGCGTACCGCCCGTATGAATACCGCCAAAATAGGCCAAGCCTAGCCCCACGATAATTGCAATGGCCGAGCCGTGAATACGCCCCTTGGTCAGTTTGTCGCTGATCAGATAGGAGAGGTACATGGCGCCGCCCACTAAGGCAAACGCCGCGATCAGGTGCTGTTTCTCAAGCTGAGTGACTAACGATTCAATCATAATAGTGGCCCCCAGTTAGCGGGCATGGCGCGCGCGAGCACGAGCATGAGATGGTGAGGAGGCACTTAACACTTTACGCGGCTTGTGTGGCGGAGTGCTTTCCTGAGTATCGGAGGCCTTGGGACGGCCAAGCTTGTTGAGAAAGGGAATTAACGCAAAGCTTGCGACTACCGCGACCAGGCTTGCGAGTAGCGCAATCAGACCGCCATCAATCGCGGCGGCGACATTCTGGCTGGCGGCCATTGCGACCACAATCGGAATATACATGCCGTTCCAGAACTTGATACCGTCTTCCGTGCTGGCGGGCATCTTCTTTTTGTCCATCAGATAGCCGCCCAGGAAGATCAGCATCAGCATGGCAATGCCAACACCCCCTACGTTCGAATTGACGCCGAGCAGCATGCCCAGCACATCACCAGCCCATAGGCCGACCAACATACACCCTGCCAGAAGGGCAACACCGTAAATCACCATGGCACAATTCCTGTCTTATCGTTGTTGTGAGGAGCACTTTTTATGGCCGCAGTCAGGGCTTGGCCCGATCCCCTGCGGCGCGGGAAGTAGGCTCAAACGTTAGCCGTCGCACGCTCTTGAGTGAATGTATCCGTGTAGGTGGTGCGCAGCTGATTCTTCTGAATTTTGCCCATCACGTTGCGCGGCAACGACTCGGCAAAGAAGACTCGCTTAGGCTGTTTGTAACGGGCTACCTGATCCTTGAGAGCTGCAAGTATCTGCGCTTCGCTAATCGCGTCTGAAGCGCTGGGCACGACCACTGCCACAACCCCTTCGCCAAGATCACCATGCGGCACGCCAATGACGGCGGATTCCATCACCCCCGGTAAGTCATCGATCAACTGCTCGACTTCTTTCGGATAGACGTTGTAGCCACCGGAAATCACCAGGTCCTTGTCACGGCCCACGATGTTCAGGTAACCGTGTTCGTCGATAAGCCCCAGGTCGCCGGTAATGAAGAAGCCGTCATCACGAAATTCGGCCTGAGTTTTTTCCGGCATACGCCAATAACCCTGGAAAATATTCGGGCCGCGTAGCTCAACCATGCCGGTTTCGCCCTGAGCGAGCGCCTTGCCGCTTTCGCGGTCAGCGATACGCACTTCTACTCCGGGAAGCGGCATGCCTACCGTGCCCGGGCGGCGCTTACCGTGGTAAGGGTTGGAGGTGTTCATATTGGTTTCGGTCATGCCGTAACGCTCAAGAATGGCATGGCCGGTGCGCTCTTCGAATGCTTCGTGGGTTTCAGCCAACAAGGGTGCCGAGCCTGAAATAAACAGGCGCATATTGGCAACCACCTCGCGGTTCAAACGCTCGGAGGCAAGCAGGCGGGTATAGAAGGTCGGCACGCCCATCAGCACGGTGGCGTGGGGCATGAGATCCAGCAGCTCATCAACATCGAGCTTGGGCAGGAACGTCATCGAAGCGCCGTTGATCAGCGTGATGTTGCACGCCACAAACAGGCCGTGGGTATGGAAAATCGGCAGTGCGTGGATCAGGTGATCCTGCTCGGTATACTGCCACGCTTCACTAAGCGACTGGCTATTGGAGGCCAGGTTCTTGTGGCTGAGCATGGCGCCCTTGGAGCGCCCGGTGGTGCCAGAGGTATATAGAATTGCCGCCAGATCGTCGCCTGCTACTTCGCACACCTGTTCGGTTTCCGGCGCATTAGCGACTTTTTCCATCAGGCTGCCGTCGGCCTTGGTGCCCAGGCTTTCTACATGGGCAACGCCACTGGTGCTGGCGCGTTCCTGAGCCTCTTTGAGTACTGCCGGGCGGCACACGTAAAGCTGTGGTTGCGCATCTTCGAGAAAGTAGGCAATTTCGCTGTCGGTATAGGCCGTATTGAGCGGCAGATACACTGCGCCGACCTGTAGGCAGGCAAGATACAGCATGACGATTTCAGGACTTTTATCGACCTGGACGGCGACTCTGTCGCCCGGCGAAACGCCTAGTTCCAGAAGGACGCTGGCCATTTTTCGGCTGGTCGTTAGGACATCGCCATACCGGTAGCGCTTACCCTCCAGCGTATCCATCAACACCTTGTTGGGCTGACGTTCAAAGTGCGGGTAAAACTGCAGGTAAAGGTTGTGGTTCATGAAAGGTGCCTTGTTATTTTGCGAGCGCTAACCGTTAAACGCTCGCTTCAGTATTGAAATGCTGGCTAGCCTGGCTTGCCAGTCGACGAATATCATTGGCGCATACCACGCTGTGGTCGCGGGTGTAGGCTTCATGATTCTGTTCGATACGGTCCAGCTGGTAGAGGTAATTGACCATCAGCCCGTGCGCTTGTTGGCGCCCTTTGGAGGAGGTGTCGCCCAGCCAGTTAAGCCGGTGAAGGCTTGCGCCATTGCCTAAATGGAAGCGCGCGACAGGATTAAGCGGTTGGCCGCTTCGGTGCTTGGCCTCGACCAGATAATGCGCGGCGAGGCGCATGAATTCCTTATGTGCGGCCGCCGGTAGCTCGTTTGTTTCAGGGGTGTCCAGAAAGGCTTCCAGAGGGCCGGACGGCGTGATGGCCTGAGAGGTCCGCTGCTCGGCCAGCCAGTCAGCAAAGCCCGGTACCGGTGACAGGGTGACGAAGTTCTTGAGCTGCGGCAGCTCGCGGCTGAGTTCCTGAACCACCTGCTTGATTAAGAAATTGCCGAACGATACGCCTTTAAGCCCTGCCTGGCAGTTGCTGATGCTGTAGAAGACTGCGGTATCGGCTTCATCCAGCGGCACCTCTTCGCCGTGTTCCAGAATGCGCTGCACGTTGTCGGGGATACCTTTGCATAGCGCCACTTCCACAAAGATAAGCGGCTCATCACCGGTTGCCGGGTGAAAGAAGGCGTAACAGCGGCGATCTTCCGGGTCTAGTCGGCGGCGCAGGTCACGCCAGTCGCTGATGGCGTGCACGGCTTCGTATTGAATCAGCTTTTCCAGCACGGCGGCGGGCGTGTTCCAGTCGATGCTTTCCAGCACCAGAAAGCCCCGGTTGAACCAGGAATTAAACAGATGGGAAAAATCGCTATTCAGCGCGGCAAGCTCGGGTGCGTGACGTAGCTGCTTGAGCAGGTCGGCACGCATTTTCACGAGCTCAAAGGTACCGCCCGGGCAAAGGTTCAAGCGGCGCAGTAAATCCTGGCGACGTGGCTCACAAGCGTTAAACAGCTTTTCAAGGGCCGCGTTATCTTCAGTCTCACAGTAAGCCTGGTACGCGGCATGAATGGCCCCTGGCTCGGCAGCGTAATCACTGGCAAGCAGCGAGAAGAAGGCCAGGCGCTCTTCGGGCTCCAGCTGCTGATAGTGGGTTAAGGCGCGCTGCGCGGTCATTATCTGGGAGGCTTCACCGCCGCGCTGCATCAGCGTTTCACAAGCCGAAGAGAGAGCGTGAAGGTGCGCATCACTGCTTTGCGTGGCGTTAGCAGCGCTGCCTAATAGGCGAGTACGCGTGCTGATATTGGAGAGTAGCCCTTGAAGAAACGTCATGTTCACATTCATGCACATCGACCTCTGGATGGACAATTCGCTAGCAGCGCACGCTCGATGGCGCTAGAGAGATGTATCAGGTGGCTTGTTATATATAACAAATAGAGGTTTAAAATATCTGGGTCAAGAGGCAGAAGGGTAGACATAGGGCGAAGAGGTCGCTGAAAGCCACAGCCAGACGGGCTTTAGCTGGAATGGTGAGGTGCAAATGAAGTGTGAAAAGCGTATTGCAGAGCAGTAGAGTGGCTTCGGTACTGAGGAATTAAAGCTGCTGCGCGGTCAGGACATGGCATAGAGCGCATATCGCCATGATCATCACCGCACAGCCGTCAAACTTTCAGGCAGTTGTTTAAAAAGTGCTTATGCGTTTTACCTGCGCTTAGCCGTTATTCGGCGTCGCGGTTGATGTTAAACGGCGACCACGCCTGGCGAACCGGCATGATTTCCAAACGGTTGATATTGATATGCGCAGGCAGCGTGGCGAGGTAATAAAGCTGCTCGGCAATATCTTCGGCCTGTAGCGGCGTGGTGCCGCGATAAAGCGCATCAGACGCCTCCTGGTTGCCCTTGGTGCGTACCAGCGTGAATTCAGTTTCTGCCATGCCGGGGGCAAGGTCGGTCACACGAATACCGGTGCCCAGCAGGTCACAGCGCAGGTTGTAGCTAAATTGCTGAACGAATGCTTTGGAGGCGCCATACACATGGCCGCCGGGGTAGGGCCACTGGCCAGCAACGGAACCAAGGTTAAGAATGCTGGCGCCTTCACCCTGAGTAAGCAGGAGTGGAAGTGCGGCGTGGGTAACGTTAACCAGGCCCGTGATGTTGGTGTCGATCATGGTGTGCCAGTCTTTAAGATCGACCTTCTGTGCCGGTTCTGGAGCTAGCGCCAGACCTGCATTGTTGATCAGGCAGGTGAGGGGTAAAAAGCTTTCGGGTAGCTCGCCCAGTGCCTTGGTGACAGCATCGCTATCGCGAACATCCAGGGTCAGAGTGAGTACCGGCACCTGCTTAGAAAGTTCTTCCTCAAGCGCCTTTAGGCGCTCTTCCCGACGGCCGGTCAGAATCAATGACCAGCCGGCTTGTGCAAAACGCATGGCGGCGGCTTTACCAAAGCCAGAGGTAGCACCGGTAATTAAAACGCTAGGCATCGCGAAGACTCCTTCATCAAGGGGGCAAATAGGCTCAGCTCTAATGTAGCCTGTTTGGGCTTACTTAATGAAGAGTTGATGGCTATTTGCTCTTACCGTAAGCGATTGGGTGTGCAGAGCAAATACTGCGCTTTTCAGGCTAGCCAAGCTGACGCCGCCAACGGTTTTCGATGGTTTCAGGCTCCGTCGGGCCGTAGTAAACGCTGTTGGTGCCTGAATTGCTGCTGGCACAATAGTGCCCCCACAGCTGATCGCCCAAGTCGTAATGCCACCACTCGCTGGGGAGGTTGGTGAAACCTTGCTCAGCCATGGTGTGGTAGAGCAGGCGGCGGTGGTCGCGGGCGTTACGCTGATTAGCAGTTAGGCTATCTAGCTTCTCAAAGTGATCCGTATGAGAGGCGGGCAGCGTTTCATCAAACAGGGTGCCCATGTCTAGTGGGACGCCATCTGCGTCGCAAAGCGTGACATCCACCGCGCCGCCGGTTAGATGAGGGCTTGGGGCGCTGGGATCTTGGCTGGGCACGGAAACAAACTCGCGGGTACGCGCTAAGAGCTCGCTTTCCGATAATTCAGGCTGACGGTTTTGAATCGCCGCCTGCAGGGTTTCAAACAGGTATTGCTGGACCCGCCACGGGCGCCAGCCATCCAGCACAATAAGCCCGATGCCGTCAGGCAGGCTGCGTGCTGCGGTCATCAGCGCCCGGTAAACGCCTTCGCGCACGAAGCACTCGTTCACAGCACCAGGGATGCCCAGACGTGCGTAAGCCGGGAACACCCGAATAGGAGCGGGTGCCAGACTCATGGGAAGCAAGCGCTCGCCGTTATCGGTAATGGACAGGCGGCTGACCTTGTCCCACTGGGGAGCCGGGTGGCTAGGTATAGGCGACAAGGCCTTATCAGAAATCGAAGGTGCAGGCATTGTCTTATCCAAAAGTAGAGGGCAGCCAGAGCGCAAGCGCGGGGAAGAAAATAATCAGTAACAGTACGGCAATGGCGGTTAGTACAAAGGGCCAGATCGTTTTAAACAGCGAGACGATCTCTAACCGGCTCACGGCCGCGGCCACAAATACACAGGCGCCCAAAGGCGGTGTAATTAACGCAATGGTGATATTGAGCGTGATAATGACGCCCAGATGCACGGGGTCGATGCCTGCCATCATGGCCACCGGTGCAAAGATAGGCGTGAGCAGCATCAGCGCCGACACTTCTTCCATAAACATGCCGGTCAAAAAGGTGATGGCGCTAAGCAACAGCAAAATAATAATCGCGCTGTCGACATAAGGTGACAGCAGCGAGACGAACTGACTGGGCACCTGGGCATAGGAGAGCAACCAGCTAATGGTCGCCGATGCCGCCATAATCAGGAAAATAGCGCAGGTCAGTCTTGCCGTATCGATAATCGCCCGCCAGCAATGGCGCAGACGCAGGTTACCCAGCAGGACACCACATAGCGCGACATAAAGCGCCGTCAGGGCGCCAGATTCGGTGGGCGTTACAAACCCCAGCACGATGCCGGCCACGATAATCACCGGCGCTACCAATGCGGGCATGGCAGCGACGAACGTAACGGTGAGCTCTTTAAGTGTGGGTAGCCGTCCGCTTTTAGGTAGCCGATGGCGCCAGGCATACCAGGCGTTCATGCCCATAAAGGCAGCACCCAACAGCAGACCGGGAATAATACCGGCAAGAAACAGGTCGCCAACTGATGTGTTGGTTAGTGACGCATACAGGATCATGAAAATACTGGGTGGAATGATCGGTCCAATTAGCGAGCTGCCGGCCGTCAGACCAGCGGCAAACGCCCGCGAATAGCCTTCTTTCTCCATGGCCGGAACCAATAGCGAGCCAAGCGCTGAGGTGTCGGCCACGGCTGAGCCATTGACCCCGGCAAAGAACACGCTCGAAACCACGTTAACGTGGCCCATACCGCCGCGTAGGTGGCCAACCATCAGGCGTGCAAAGCCCATCAGGCGCTCGGTAAGGCCGCTGGCATTCATTAAGTTACCCGCCAGAATAAACAGCGGGATGGCCATCAAGGAGAACACGTTGATGCCGCCAAAAAACTGCTGTGGAAGCATGCGCGGAATCATCGAGGGGTCGACAAAGATGAACCCGACAATGGCTGTTACCAGCAGCGAAAGAAAAAGCGGCAGCCCAAGCAGCACATGGACAAGAAAGACTCCCAGCATGGTTAAAATCATGCGGTTTCCTCCACGGTTTTAAGCGGTGCAGGCCCATACAGCACGGCATGCCAGGCAAGCAGGGCAAAGCCTAAAGGAAGCGAAAGGAGTGGTATCGAACGGCTGATGCCCAGCCCTGACGAGGTGAACATGCTCACTGAGAGCGCATAACGGTAGCTGATGACGGCGCCGCCCAAGGCGATGATTAAAGTAAGCAGCCACTGATAAATATTTAACAGGCGGGCCAGAGACACTGGCAGCAAGCGCTCCAGTAGCCCAACACGCATATGCCCCCCTTCTGACCACACGGCACCCGCCGCCAGCATTACGGTGGCGATAATCAAGAAGCGCGACAGCTCGTCAGTCCAGATCGGCGCGCCGCCAACAACATAACGCATCAAGACGCCATACAGAATGGCGAGTACATTAACGGACAGTAAAGCGCCCGCGAGGGTAAGCGTAACTGGACGGCTAATCGTCAGCAGCCGGTGTCGAAGCGAAGTCAGCATGAGAGTACTTCCGAAAGCACGAATGGAAAGGGCCGACGTTAATCGGCCCTGATGATTACGCGTCAGTCAGTGGCTGGTTAGTTATTCAGCTCATCCATACCAGCATCTTCGAGCGCCATGTCGATCCAGCGCTGCTCGATGCCACGTTCAGTCAGCCACTCAAGGTAAGCGGGCTGACCAATCGTACGGAACGCTTCCAGGTCATCATGCGAAGGACGGATGACTTCCATGCCCTGCGCTTCCAGGTACTCGATGCGTGACTCTACCTGAGATTCGTTGGATTCACGGGCATTGTGGTTAGCCTCGGCAACCGCTTCCATAAACGTAGCGCGAAGCTCTTCATCCCAGTTGGCGATCATGTCGCTATTGCCTACCAGGAACTGGTCGGAATACTGGATGTTGGCAAGCGTCAGGTACTTTTGCACTTCGTAAAGACTTGCAAGAGCAATGTACATCGGCGGGTTCATCTGCCCATTGGCAACGCCGGTACGCAGGGCCATGTAGGTTTCGGTCCACGGGATGGGCGTGCCGGACGCGCCGAAGGACTCATAAAGCGCTACCTGGCTTGGGTCCATGGCCCGGAAACGCAGCCCTTTAAAATCATCCGGGTGGCTGATCGGGCGCTCGTTATTGGTGAAGGCCAAAAAGCCGCCTTCTTCAACCACTGCGAGCATATCGATACCGGCACGCTCGGCAAGTGTGTCAGTTAACTCCTGCCAGTAATCACCTTCATCAAAGAAGGTGCGGGCGGCATCGAAATCGTCAAACAGAAAGGGGATGGCGCTAACGAACAGCTCTTCAACCAACGGGGAAACACCCGCGAACGACGCGATGTTGAGCATCGGCGTGTTCATGGTCTGCTCCATGCGGTCTTCTTCACTGCCCAGCATGCTGTTGGGGAAAAGACGCAGTTCGACTTCGTTATCCGTCTTCTCGGCAACCAGCTCTTTCAAGTTGGTCGCGAAGACGTGAACCGCGTTTTTTTCGGCATCGGGCTGGCCGTTGTAGCTTAAGTTGATGGTGGTAGCCGCAAAAGCACTACCAGCCATCAGTGCAGAACCCACTAGGCAAGCGCCGGTAAGTAATTTCGGCATGAAATGGGACGGTAACATGGAGATCTCCTTGCTTATTATCATAAATGGCAGGTTGAGAGAATTACCTGCTCAGGTTCTTTTTATCATTACATTAGAAGACTAGGCATTGATGCGTTGACTATGCAATACCTAAAGCGTTGTCTTTAAGACAACAGTCGGGGCGCGTCGGCAGAAAAGAAACGCATCCCTTGGCGTAATTGTTCAACGCAGGCGTGGGCGGCCACGGTAAGCTCCTGGCCCTGCAGGCTGACGATTTGTGCCCGTGCGCTATTCATTAACGGATACTTCATGGGCAGCGCGATTATTTCCTGGCGTTCAATTTCATCAATGATGGTGATCTCAGGCATAAAGGTGACGCCAATGCCTGAGCGTACAAAATTTTTAAGCACCGCAACGGAGTTGGTATAAAGGCGCGCCTCAATATGAATTCGCTCGTGCTGAGCTACCATATTGACCATTTGACGCATGCCAAAAGGGTTGTCCATTAACCCCAGTGGCCAGGGGCGTAAATCGTTTAAGTTGATTGGCCTGTGCAGTGCGCATAAGGGGTGGTCAGGAGGCACAATTAAATCCAGCGGCTGGAAGGTCTCGACATGACAATCAAGGGTAGGGTCGACGGGCGGCGCATAGAGTAGCGCAAGCTCCACCTCACGGTCTTTGAGCAGCGAGATAGCTTCATTCACGCCAGCCATGCGAATCTCGACGTTAATGCCGCTAAACATCGACATAAAATCGCCGAGCGGTTTGGCAATTAAATCAGCGATAAAGCCTTCACCCACGGCGATCCGGACATGCCCACGTGCCAGTCCTTGAAGCGCCATCAGCTGCGATAATACCGACTCTTCCTGAGCGCGCTGGGTGTGAAAATGTTGCACCAGTAACTGTCCCGCCTGGGTGGCACGCATACCGGTGCCGTGGCGCTCGCAAAGCTTGGTGTTCAGGGTTTCTTCAAGCGCTTTGATCTGGCGGCTAAGCGCCGAGGGGTCAACGTCCAGGTGTGCCGCGGCACGACGCAATGACCCACGCCGGATCACTTCGTTCAGATATGTCAGGGCGCGCTGGTTAAGCATAAGGTGATGACCATACGGCAAATGTTTAACGATGTGGCCGGAAGCTTACCAGAGGAAGCGTTAGTCAAAAGCGCAAACAGCGCAGAAAAATGCGGCGCCAACCGGTGAAAGAGCGAGCACAGAGCGTTTGCTTTGCCCCCTGAAAGGTTTTAGCCGACAATGCAAAACATCGCGATGGCTGAGCTTGAGGATTTTACATGCAGGGAAATGGATTTTTTGACCGGGTAGGCGAGACCATTGGCGATGTGATTCGTACCGTGGTGGAGTTTTTACTGGCTATCTTCACTAACTTCTTCGGTGCATTGGAAGAGTTTGTCGATGGGTTAAGCCGCTCGCTGGGAATTAATGCCTCCTTCTTCAGTATTCTGGTACTGATTATCGGGCTTTGTCTGCTGTGGGGTGGCGTGAAAGCCATACTCCGCGGGTCGATATTCGGAGCTATTTTCCGGATTGTGCTGGCGCTGTTTATACTTTCTTGGCTGATAACGTAATTAAGATAGTCAGAGTGGCATACAAGTAAGCGTGCTAAGTATTTGTATTGATAGCGTTAATTCGGGCAAACGTTTGACGTGTGAGTTCGATTCATAACGCTATGACGATTTATCATTTGCCTATTTGGTGCAATTTGCCATCATTTCGCACTTCTTTAGTGCAAAGTGAGCGAGATGAAAACGTATCTTGGCAAAATGCGTGGCGAGCGCATCCAGCGTAATTTAGTAGGATGGGAAGACGCAGTGTGGTCATGGGTTGGCGCATTTGTCGGCATGGCCGTGATTTGCTGGTTAAGTTCCGCCTGGCTTTCCCAGCAGCTGCTGATTGTGGGCTCGTTTGGGGCAACGTCAGTACTCATCTATGCCGCCCCTGAAAGCCCCTTTGCCCAGCCAAGCCACGTGCTGTTTGGCAGCGTGCTGTCGGCCTGCATAGGCGTAGGCTGCTATCAGCTGCTTGGGGCGACGCCGATTTCCATGGCGCTTTCGGTATCTCTTTCAATTCTGGTAATGCAGCTAACCCATACCGTGCACCCGCCAGGTGCGGCGGCGGCTCTAATTGCCGTAGGTGGCGGCGCTAGCGTACATCAGCTGGGCTGGTGGTATCCGTTGTTGCCTATCGGCATGGGCTGCGTGGTAATGCTGGTGATCGCCATTCTGGTCAATAACCTGGCTCGCCATCGCCGCTACCCGCGCTACTGGTAACCCTTCAACGGTTAAGCCATTAATGCCTAGAGGCTATTTAACTGCTGCTCTAGTGCGAAGATATGCGCATCCTCAACCTTCAAGTGACGCAGCGCCTGGGCCAGATTGACCAGGTAGTCGCGGTTGGGGCCGCTAGGGCCGGAGGCGCGGGCAATCTGGCTGGCCATGGCTTCAAGCGTGTCGGGCCCTAAAAATGCAGGGTTATCTTCGGTGGCCAGATACACCAATCCTGTTGTTTGCTCCTGAAACCCGTCAGTAAAGTGTAGCGGCGTCACTTCACGCAAATAGCCATTTTTTTCGCGTTGATCCAGCGGGGCCAAGGTTTCTGGCGTAATGCGGTAAGCCATACCATGGCAAATCGCACCCGGAACAGGGGTTAATGTGACCACGCGCCCTGGGGCTTCCAAGG
Source organism: Halomonas colorata (assembly GCF_014897985.1). Lineage (GTDB taxonomy): Bacteria > Pseudomonadota > Gammaproteobacteria > Pseudomonadales > Halomonadaceae > Vreelandella > Vreelandella colorata. The sequence continues at coordinate 56,967 of NZ_JABUZA010000004.1, read as the reverse complement.
TGCCGCGGTGGTCATGGGAACCCTGCCAGAAGCGGCGCTCCCAACCGTTAATATAAGCGCTGCGCCTTTCCAGATACGCAAAATCCGCTTTCCAGATCAGCGACCCGTAGCCAAATAGCCAGATGTCGGCGTTTTCATCGAAGTGGTTGCGCTGCTGGTTAATGGCCGTGGTATCGATCAACATGGGTAATCTGAATGTGGCTTAAAACGCCATGGTACCATGCCCTGGCACCTTCTTCTGGAGCGATCATGCGCGCTATTTTTCTCGTCGATAATGGCTCACTACGTCCGGCGGCAACGCTAAATTTACGCCGCGTGGCAGCCGCCCTCAGCCAGCAAATAGGTGAAACGGTACAGGCCGCCTCGCTGCTCCACTCCAATAAGATCCCCGCTGATCAACTCGATGGTACGCCCGCGCTTACCCTTGGCCCTGCGGCTGAGCGCAGCGCTGAGCAAGGAGCCACCGAGATCATCGTGGTGCCGTTCTTTTTTGGTCCAAGCAAAGCTTTGACCGGCTATCTACCCGAGCGCATGGCGACACTGCAGGCAACGTTCCCACGCGTTAGCGTACGCGTCGCCCAGCCGCTGGTAGACGAGCGGGGTGGCAACGATCTGCGTTTGGCTCACCTGTTGGCTGACAACGTGCGTGAGCACCTTAACGGCAAGCCGACTCGCGTTGCTCTTGTCGACCACGGCAGCCCGATTGCTGAAGTGACCGCTGTTCGTAACCGGCTGGCCGGGCAGTTGAGTGCCCTTTTGGCAGACGACGCCGTGTGTGTAGCGGCAGCGTCAATGGAGCGGCGCGAAGGTGAGGAGTACCGCTTCAATGAGCCTCTTTTGGAAAATCTGCTGAACTCCAATGAGTTTCAGGCCGGGCCGGTGATTCTGGCCATGCTGTTTTTGTCGCCTGGCCGCCACGCGGGTGAGGGCGGCGATATCGATGAAATTTGTTGCGCGGCACAAAAGCGTCATTCAGCGCTTAGCGTAGTGACCACAAAGCTTGTAGGTGAGCATCCGGACGTTGTGGATATTCTCTATTCCCGGTTGTGCCAAGCAATTGATGGCGAACGTTTTCTGCTCGAGCTGCCTGCGCTGACCCATACGTCACGTTAGGCGATAGGTGTAACCACGCCCAAGAGCGCGTAGAATCGCGAGCCTTTGTACGCGCAATTCGCCAACCAGGGTCCACATCTTGATCGCTACCGCCAATATCACCATGCAGTTTGGGGCCAAGCCCCTGTTTGAAAACGTTTCCGTCAAATTCAATAACGGCAATCGCTACGGTCTGATTGGCGCCAACGGTTGCGGTAAATCGACCTTTATGAAGATCCTGGGCGGTGAGCTTGAGCCCTCTTCGGGTCAGGTAATGCTGGATCGCAGCACGCGGCTGGGTAAGCTGCGCCAGGACCAGTTCGCCTATGAAAACGAGCGGGTCATCGACACCGTGATCATGGGTAACACCGAGCTTTGGAAGGTTGCCGCCGAGCGTGAACGTATCTATAGCCTGCCGGAAATGAGCGAAGAAGACGGTATGGCCGTGGCCGACCTTGAAGTACGCTTTGCCGAGCTTGACGGCTACACCGCCGAAGCCCGCGCGGGCGAACTGCTTCTGGGTTTGGGGATTCCCATTGAGCAGCACACCGGCCCAATGAGTGAAGTGGCTCCCGGCTGGAAGCTGCGCGTGCTGTTAGCCCAGGCGCTGTTTTCAGACCCTGATGTGCTACTGCTCGACGAGCCTACCAACCACCTGGATATCAACACCATCCGCTGGCTGGAAGATATTCTGACGGCGCGTAACAGCACCATGATTATCATCTCGCACGACCGTCACTTCTTAAACAGCGTATGTACGCATATGGCGGATCTGGATTACGGTGAGATTACCCTGTTCCCGGGTAACTATGATGACTACATGACGGCGGCAACCGCCGCGCGTGAGCGTCAGCACTCGGATAACGCCAAGAAAAAAGCCCAGATTGCTGAGCTTCAGCAGTTTGTCAGCCGCTTCTCGGCGAACGCCTCAAAAGCCAAGCAGGCGACCTCACGGGCGCGCCAGATCGATAAAATCAAGCTCGAAGACATCAAGCCTTCCAGCCGGGTAAGCCCGTTTATCCGCTTTGATCAGAACAAGAAGATTCACCGTAATGCGGTCAACGTTGACGCGATTACCAAAGGCTACGATGACGGTGCGCCGCTGTTCGACCGGTTCTCAATGACCGTCGAAGCCGGTGAGCGTATCGCAATCATCGGCCCCAACGGCATCGGCAAGACAACCTTGCTGAAAACCCTGGCAGGTGAGCTGCGCCCCGATAAAGGCGAAGTGAAGTGGACCGATGCGGCCGACGTTGGCGTATTTGCTCAGGACCACGCCGATGACTTTGCCGTTGATATGACGCTCTTCGAGTGGATGGGGCAGTGGACGCAAGGCGGCGAGCAGGTGGTACGCGGTGCGCTGGGGCGCATGCTGTTCTCAAGCGACGATATCGGAAAATCTATCAAGGTTATTTCCGGTGGTGAGCAGGGGCGGATGCTGTTTGGCAAGCTAACCCTGACCAACCCTAACGTGCTGCTGATGGATGAACCGACCAATCACCTGGATATGGAGTCTATTGAGGCGCTTAACCTGGCGCTGGAAAACTACCCAGGCACGTTGCTGTTCGTAAGCCACGACCGTGAGTTCGTCTCAAGCCTCGCCACGCGCATTATCGATATGCAGCCAGAAGGCATTGTCGACTTCAGCGGCAGCTATGACGACTACCTGCGTAGCCAAGGCGTTGTGTAAGGCTAGCCAATAATCTGCTGGTAAGTCTCTTCGGTAGCGCTTTGATGCTGGGTATCCAACACATCGGCGTTAAACAGCGCTGCCGCTTCTTTCGCAATCGCCACATAGGCAATCATCTGTTGATTGCGGCGTTTGCGTAAAGGTGGCTTAACGATCAGGCTGATGCCTTTGATAGCATCGTCAGCGCTTTCGTCTCTGAATAGATCCGGCAGCTCGCCAGGTAAGAAGGCATTGGCAATGGTAATGGGATTGGCGGGTTGTTGCCCGGCGACCAGAAATATCTTCTTTAACGGGTCGTAGTCGGCATTGATCTGTTTAAGCCACTGGGTAAGCGTCTGCTCGGTGGCTTGCCCGGGTTCCGCAAAAATAATAAATAAAGAGTGCTGAGAAACCTTGGCGGCAGGTTTGGCATGGACAGGGGCGGGCGCGGGCGCTGGTTCGGGCACGTCGCTCACGGCCACTTTCTCTTGCGACTGTTTTTTCAAGGCGGCTTGCGCCTTTTTGCGCTGCCGAATGGGGCGAACGATAAACACGAAAAGAGCCAACGCCACGCAGCCCAATAGCATGGAACCCAGTGCCAGTAGTGTTGCCAGCGATGTATTTTCCAAAACTTGCCTCTCCTTGTTTTTCGATCATCGATACCACCGTCTCCATGGACTATTTCATGATGGCTATTCCATGGCAACAATGGCTGGTTGAGCCGCAAAATGGCGCGAGTAAAGCAAGCGCCTGCCTGGGCACCAACTGATCTATGTTGTGCAACCTCGTAGACTACCAGCCTTTTCCGCCGTTGAAGCATAAAAAAGCACTACCGAAGTAGTGCTTGAGATAGTGCTTTCCAGCCAATTAACGCTTAGGGCCTAGCCAATACGGTCATAACCGTTATCCATGAACGGGTAGTCGGTATAGCCTTTCTCGTCACCACCGTAAAACGTGTCGTGATTGGGTTGGTTAAGCGTAGCCCCTAAACGAAAGCGCTCGGCCAAGTCAGGATTGGCAATATAGGGTCGCCCGAATGCCACCACATCGGTGGTTTTATCGTTAATACGCGCTTCGGCGTGTTCGGCATCGTAGTTACCGCAGTAGATCAGACTGCCGGTAAAGCGCTCACGCATTTGCTCACGAAAGCCATCAGGGAACTGAATGTCGCCACCCGCCCAGTTAGGTTCGTTCAAGTGCAGGTAGGCAAGGCCGCGCTTGGAAAGCTGTTCTGCCATGTAGAAGGCCATCTCTTTCGGCTCATCATCGGTCAGGCCGAACAGTTCGATGAACGGCGTCATTCGAATGCCTACCCGATCCGCACCGTATACTTCAATGACCGCATCAATAACTGCTAGCGGGAAGCGGGCGCGGTTTTCGATTGAACCACCGTATTGATCGGTACGCTGGTTGGTGCCCGTCGCCAGAAATTGGTTGAGCAGGTAAGCGTTGGCCGCGTGTACTTCCACCATGTCAAAGCCAGCGCGCTTGGCGCGTTCGGCGGCCTTGCGGTAGTCGTCCACAATGCCGGGAATTTCGTCGGTTTCCAGTGCACGGGGCGTGCTGGTGGGGTGCTGCCCGGCGGTACCGTCTTCAAACTCAACAAAGCACTGGGCGCCTTCGCCTTTCAATGCGCTAGGTGCCACTGGCTGCTCGCCGTTGGGTTGAACCATTTCATGCGAAACGCGCCCAACGTGCCACAGCTGTAGCGCAATGCGCCCGCCCTTGGCGTGCACGGCATTCACTACCCGCTGCCAGCCAGCTTCCTGTTCGTCGGTCCAGATGCCCGGTGTGTAAACATAGCCGCGGGCGGTCGGGGAAATATTGGTCGCTTCGCTGATAATCAGCCCTGAGCCAGCGCGCTGACCGTAATAGGCTTCCTGCAGCTTGCCCGGCACGCTGTCCGGTGTGCGGGCACGCGTCAGCGGCGCCATGATAATGCGGTTAGGGATAGACAGGCTGCCCAGTTCCAGTGGTTGAAAAAGCGCTTCAAATGCCATTCAGCCAACTCCTTTTGCGTGATTGGATAACAATACAGGTAAGAATAGACCAGTTTACTAGTAAGTGCCACCCACCGTTTTATGCTCCGATACATAAGACCGCACGCATAAAAACAAAACCCCACCTTAAAATAAGATGGGGTTTGGATAATGTATGGAACAAGGGTTTAGTTAGCTACGCTGCCAAAACCAGCGGCGTTTAGGAGGCACTGCCATCATTTGAAGCGCGGTATTGAGCGGCAGCATGATGGCCGCTAGCTGGCGGTAGCACAAGGCGCTACTCAGCACGCCCGGACACTGCTTTAACAACAGCTCGCATTGCTGTGAGGCAAAAAATATCTGCTCGACCGTGGGCGCAGCAAACAGCGGTTTGGCCTGTTGGCTGCAGCGTATCAGCTCGCGCGATAACATCGAAAGCATTCCCGCATCCAGCCAGCAGGGAAGCGGGTCATCCAGACGGCCTGCGATCGAGTGTTGAATCGCTTCAAACGAGGTTCGCAAAAACACGATGGTTTGGCGAAGCTGTCGCTGTTCACTGGTCATGTCGCTTACCTGCGTATTATTACTGGCTAAATGATTTCATAAAGAGATTGTTTCTCATTTTCATCTATCGAAACGATAGCGCCAGACAATTGCCCTGTCAATCAAAGGTGCGAGCTTTGCGTATTGCCCAGCATCTTTAATGTTTAACGGCTAAGCAGGTAAATCCCTTGGGCAAAATAGAACACGCCAATACCGGTGACAATCCAGCGAGTCCATGTGCGGAAGTTGGCATCGGTCAGGCGATGCAGAATGCGTGTGCCCGTTTGGGTACCTAGGATGGCAAACGGCGCTGCCAGCAGTACCATGCCCCATTCCCCAGTGCTAAGCGAAAGTGCGGCACCCAGGTAAAAGAGAATTTTAATACTATGGGCAACCACCTGGATCATCGCCTTGGTGGCCACGACCTGGCGGCGATCCATATGCGAGCGGACGAAGAAGATATCAATCAGCGGCCCCGAAACCCCGGCGGCAATGGTTAACCCGCCAGACGCCATGCCGCAACACAGCGCATGGCTTTTGCGATTAGCGTCCAGATGAAACCAGCGCTTGGGCATCCACACCAGAACCGGCATCAGGCCGATCAGGATCGAGACGGTGGCCGCATTGGGGCTGTAGTTGAACAGCAGCAGTAGGCCCGCCGCACTCAACACGCCCAGCGTCATAAACGCAACGATCCGCCAGACGATAAACCGCCGCGATAGCCAAGCGCGTGAACCGTTGGCGGTAAGCTGGATCACGCCATGCACCGCCATGGCAGTGCCCGCAGGAAAAATAATCAGCAGGAACCACAGCAGCACCAGGCCGCCCGCCATGCCGAAGATGCCTGACAGCATCGAGGTTAAAAAGACAACAAAGACAAACGCTGAACCGATGAGTAGTGACATGTTAGGGCTTCTTAACGTCGGTAATTAGCTACGGCAAAAGGGCCAGACCTGATAAAAACGGCGGCATTGAAACTCGGCTTCGCAGGCGTTGAGCTGGGTCTGGTAACGGCTTGTGCGGGTAGCAATCTGTTGCCCGGCGCGCAATACATGCGGCTTATTGCGGTAAGTGCCGCGCCGATAACCGCCAGCCCCTTCGTGATAGGCGTAGTAGAGGTGTTCTGGGTTGGTCAGCGAAATGCCCGCCTGCTGCTGGGAGCGGCGGTTATACCAGCCGATAAAATCGGTGGCATGCTTCATGCTGGTACGCCGCGCAAACAGGCTGCCGGCCTGGTCGCGGTACTCTCCCCATACCGGGTCCTGGGCCTGGGCATAGCCCTTGGCTGAAGACGGGCGAGGGCCGGGAATAAAGCCAAGGTAGTATTTGCGGTCGGGGCGCACATGGCTTTTAAAGGAAGATTCCTGCTGAATGAACGCCATCTGAGTAGCAATTGAGGTGCCCCATTTTTCCTGAGAATCCCGCGAGTAGTCGTACCAGGTGGGCTGTTCGCGAAATATCTCGCAGATATTGCTCTGATCCTGCGGAGGGTTGGGCGCAAACGTTGCGCAACCTGAAAGCAGTAGAACGGTGCCTATCAGTAACCAGGTGCGTAATGTTATGCACCAAGATAAAGTCGCAGCGGGAAAACTATCAACAGGGCGAAGCATGATGAGTTCCTTGTGGATAATATTGTCGTCACTGACTCTTTTATGATTGTTGATATCAGCTTTTTTATAAACGCCTAGCTATAAGCGGCTAGCGTAACAGGTTTTCCAGACAGCGGCGCAGCCGCTGAGCCTCGCGGGCCAGCGTCTCACCTGAAAGCATACCCACCCCCATGACCAAACCAACGCGTGGGTCATGCGCGGCGCACACCGGGCTTAAAGGGCGCACGATCAAATGCTCCTTAAGCAGTGCCTGGGCAAGCTTTACGTCATCAATAGGCGGTTCAAATTCCACACATAGACTGATGGCGCTACTGGGCGGTGAAATACGCTTCAGTCGAGGCAAGGTACGCAGCTGGTCATGCATTACCTGTTGGCGGCCCAGGTAATCACGCTGAATACGGCGGCACCAGGCATCAAGATCACCGTCAAAGATAAACTGGGCAAGCACCGCCTGATCCAGCATGCGCCCTTCACGAAACAGCTCGCTACGCAGCCGATTCATAGGTTCGGATAGCTGGCGGGGCACCACCAAATAGCCTAGCCGTAGGCCGGGGAACATCATTTTGGAAAAAGAGCCCACCAGAAAGTGACGCTCAGACTGTGGGTCAAACAGCAGATTGGTATGGTCGTCGCGACTGAACTCGTAATCATCTTCAATGATGTACGCAGGCGCTAACGCATCACACAAACGTTGCTTATCGTGAGCGCTGGTAGGCACGCTGAGCGGGTAGTGATGGGAACCTGTGAAATAAGTAAGCTGCACAGGAGCAGATGCCGCGGGCAGGCTATGTCCCTGACCGGGCTGCCACGGCAACATTTCAATATTTAACCCTGCAGCGGTAAATACGTTGCGCGCTCCCCAGTAGCAGGGGGATTCCATTACTGCAGTATCTCCCACATCCGCCAAAGCCACGGCGCACAGCTCAATGCCGTTGTGCGTACCATCGGTAATAATAATCTGATCAATATCGCAGCGAATATTGCGCCAGCGCTCCAGAAAATCGCGTATCGCACGCTTTAACGGCCCGTAGCCGCCGGTCGAGTAGGAGAGCAACAAGGCGTTTTGTGGCACGGTGACGCTAGCATAAAGCTGGCGCCATTTGCGCATGGGAAACTGGGCGATATCGGGAATGCCTGGCACAAAGGCGCCACTTTGAACCAGGCTGGCGCCGGGCCAACGAAGCACCCGCGAAGCACGAGCCGATAGCCGAGCCTTGGTTTGAACAGGAGTATTGTAAACCGCTGGTTTACAACTCCAAGTTCCTCTGCCATGAGATGTTGTTAGCAATTCTTCCTTTACAAGCGTGGCAACGGCCAGAGACAGCGTATGCCGAGCAACATCCAAGTTTATTGCCAACCGCCGATGTGACGGCAGGCGGGTTTGATGAGGCCACTCCTGAGTGACTGCCTGCCTTAAGGCCTGCTCTATTCGTGCCTGTTTACTCAAGTTTTCTGGCTGCTGCGTATAACGCTTTAAAAGTTGCTGTAAGGCTAATTGGTCATCCATTGTCACTCTCTGGTCTCAGGTATATATCCTTTGATCACCAGTAAATCAGAAAAGTGGTCTGGTTGAACGGGAAAGTGGTGCATTCGCCATAGGGCAGTTCCCTGTTAGCGTGTTGAAATACGTTGATAGGAGCATTGTATGAGCTTTATTGAAAAGTGGTTGCACGAAGCCGTCCCCGCCCTGGTAGGCGGCGAGTGGCGCAAGGGCACAGAGACCTTTGCCGTGGACAATCCCGCCACCGGCGAGACCATCGCCCGCGTTGCTGAATTAAACGCAGAGGATACCCGTGATGCGGTCGCCGCCGCTTATGAAGCAGGTAGCGCCTGGCGCGCTACCCCGGTAAAACAGCGCTCGGCCCTGCTGCGCCGCTGGTTTGAATTGATCACTGAACATGCCGATGACTTAGCGCGGCTGATGACCTTGGAGCAGGGCAAGCCGCTTTCGGAAGCCAAGGGCGAGGTCACTTACGGCGCCTCGTTTATCGAGTTTTTCGCTGAAGAAGCCAAGCGTATGGCGGGTGAAACCCTGCCCAGCCACGGCGCCGACAAGCGCCTGTTAGTACTACGCGAGCCGGTCGGCGTTGTTGCCGCGATAACGCCCTGGAACTTCCCGCTGGCGATGATTACCCGCAAGTGCGCCCCGGCGCTCGCCGCCGGCTGCACCGTGGTGATTAAGCCCGCTGAAGCGACGCCCTTAACCGCACTGGCCGCGGCTTATCTTGCCCTGGAAGCGGGCCTGCCTGCAGGCACCATCAACGTGGTGACCGCCTCCAAACCAGCGGAAGTCGGCGAAGTGCTCACCACCGACCCGCGGGTGCGCAAGGTATCGTTCACCGGCTCCACACCAGTGGGTAAGCGCCTACTCGCCCAATGCGCCAGCACCGTGAAGAAGACCGCCATGGAGCTGGGCGGCAACGCGCCGTTTATCGTGTTTGACGACGCCGACGTGGACGCTGCCGTGGACGGTGCCATCGCCTCCAAATTCCGCAACGCCGGGCAAACCTGCGTGTGCACCAACCGCTTTCTGGTCCAGGACGGCATTTACGATGCGTTCATCAGTAAGCTCACCGAGCGGGTGAAAGCCCTCAAAGTGGGCGATGGTCTGGCAGACGGCAGCGTGATTGGTCCGCTGATCAATCAGGCAGCGGTCGACAAGGTGCAGCGCCATGTGGACGACGCCATGCACAATGGCGCCCGCCTTATGTGCGGCGGCGAGCCTCATGCAGCCGGTGAGCGCTTCTTTACACCCACGGTGCTCGCCGATGTGACGACCGCCATGGCCGTGGCCGATGAAGAAACGTTTGGCCCCGTCGCGCCCGTGTTCCGGTTTACGCGCGATGAAGAGGCCATCCAGATGGCCAACGATACGCCGTTTGGCTTAGCAGCCTACTTTTACGCCACCGACTACCGCCGTATCTGGCGCACCATGGAAGCGCTTGAGTACGGCATGGTCGGCGTCAATGAAGGCTTGATCTCGACCGAGCTGGCGCCGTTTGGCGGCGTGAAGGAGTCTGGCCTTGGCCGTGAAGGCTCCCACCACGGTCTCGATGAATTTACTGAATTGAAATACGTCTGCGTCGGCGGCTTATAAGGGGAATGAGCATGACCAATCACGAACTGAACGAACTCAAAAACCGCTATGTGGCCAACGGCGCAGCGACCCTGAACACGGCCTTTGCCGAGCGTGCTGAAAACGCCGAGCTTTGGGATGCCGACGGTAACCGCTGGATCGACTTCGCGGGCGGCATCGGCGTTTTGAATCTGGGCCATCGCCACCCGAAAATCGTGGCCGCCGTTGAAGCGCAGCTGCACAAGGTCATGCACACCAGCGCCGCGGTGATCTCTTACGCGCCATATGTGCAGCTGTGTCAGAAGCTGTGTGAACTGACCCCGGTGCGCGGCCCCGAGCGTAAAGCCATGCTGGTCAACACCGGTGCCGAAGCGCTGGAAAACGCCGTGAAAATCGCCCGCGCCGCCACTGGCCGCACCGGCATCATCACCTTTGACGGCGCCTTCCACGGCCGCACCATGATGACACTCGCCATGACCGGCAAGGTGTTGCCCTACAAGAATGATTTCGGCCCGATGCCGGGCGATGTGTTCCGTGCCCCGTTCCCGAACCCACTGCACGGTATCAGCGAAGAAGCGTCACTCGATGCCATTCGCACGCTGTTCAAGACCGATATCGCCCCGCACCGCACAGCGGCCATCGTGATCGAGCCGGTACAAGGCGAAGGCGGTTTCTATATTGCTTCACCCGAATACCTACAGGCGCTGCGCGCGCTGTGCGACGAGCACGGCATTCTGTTGATTGCCGATGAAGTGCAGTCCGGCTTTGCGCGCACCGGCAAGCTGTTTGCGCTGGAACATAGCGGTATCGAGGCGGATATTTTGACCACCGCCAAGAGCCTGGCCAACGGCATGCCGCTGTCTGCGGTCGTGGGTAGTGCCAAAGTGATGGACGCCTCCGGCCCCAACTCGCTCGGCGGCACCTACAGCGGTAACCCGCTCTCTTGTGCTGCGGCGCTGGCGGTCATTGACGTGATCGAGGAAGAAAACATCCTTGAGCGCAGCGCGCAGATGGGTCGTCTGTTGGCGGAACGTTTTGGCGTCTGGGAAGAGCGCTTCCCCGCCGTGGCACACGGCCGCCAACTGGGCGCCATGGCCGCGTTCGAGCTTTTGGATAGTAACGGCAAGCCCGACACCGCGATGACCCAGCAAATTTGCGCGAAAGCGCGTGAGAAAGGGTTGATCCTGCTTTCCTGTGGCTTCTACGGCAACAGCATCCGTATTCTGGTGCCGCTGACCGTATCTTCCGAGGTGCTGGAAGAAGGCTTGAGCATTATTGAGCAGTCGCTGGAAGCGCTTAGCTAATACGCCGCGTTAGGCATCTTCAGACCCGCCTTCGTCAAACAGCGAAAGCTGCTGGCGACTGGCGGGTTTTTTCGGTTTGGAGTGGCGTTTTGGGGGGCGGCGCTGGCTGGCCAATTTATCCACAATGGCCTGGCTGGCTTCTTTAGCCTCGGGCGTTCGCCTGAGCTCGTAAAGCATCTTTTTCCAGTGGCGAGCTTCGGCTTCAAAATCGTAGGGCAGGGGATAGTGCTCGCCGGGCTGAAAGCCGAAGCGCTTTTGCAGGCTTTGGGGTAGCGCCCAAGGCGTGGCGCGCCACTCGATGGGCAGAACGGTCAGCTCCGGCACCCAGCGAGCGACAAATTCACCGCTCGGGTCGTTGTCCTCTGCCTGTTTGATGGGGTTGTAGACCCGCAGCGCGTTGGTGCCTGTGGCACCTGCCTGCATCTGCACTTGAGGATAGTGAATGCCGTGCTCGAAATCGGTGAACAGGCGCGCCAGATACAGGGCGGGCTCATGCCAGTGCAGCCCGAGGCCAAAGGTGGCGTGGGAAATCAGCATGGCGCGCATGCGAAAGTTGATCCAGCCGGTGTGAATCAGGCAGCGCATGCAGGCATCCACCAGCGGAACGCCGGTCTGGCCCTGTTTCCAGGCGATCAAGTTGGGGTGCGCGGGGTCGCGTTCGCGCAGGCCGCGTAGCGCCGGGTGCAACGTGCGCGACTCTATGCCGGGCTCGCTTTCAAGCTTCTGAATGAAGTGGCAGTGCCAGTGAAGCCGCGAGGCAAAAGCACGCAGCGAGCGACTCCAGGCAGAGTCCACACCATGCTTTTTACGCTGGCGGCGCAGCGACTGCACCACTTCGCGCATGGATAGCGTGCCCCAGGCCAGATGCGGCGAAAGCCGCGAGCCGAATTCCTCGGCCAGTAAAGGCTTAGAGATAGAGCCCCGATAACGCCGCCCACGCTGGGTAATAAAGCTGTACCACAGCGCCCGACCGGCATATCGGCCGCCGGGCTGGCGCTCAGGGCAGGGCGTAGTGTCAAATCCGAGCGTCAGGTCATGAAGCTCGCTGACTTCAATATGATGAAAGGCTTCCCAACCCTGGGCTACTCGGGCATTCGGCGGCGCCGGGCAGGTCGGCGCGGTCATCAGCGCCTCCCACTGGGCTTCCCAGGCGTCGCGGTCAGCCACACGGGATTTCAATCCGCGCACCACGCCATGCTGGCGCGCTTCATGCCAAGGAATATTGTGCTCTCTACACCACGCCTTGACCTTGAGATCACGGGCAAAGCTCCAGGCGTTGCCGGTTTCTTCATGGGAGTGCAGGGCGAAATCGCCATAGTGCGTTTTGAGAGCGGCCAACAAATCACATATATCGCCTTGCCACAGGCATAGCGGCAATCCTCGGATTTTAAGCGCTTGGGTCAGATCCAAAAGCGAATCGGCGGCAAACTGCCAGTGGCGCAGCGCGCTGTCCGGCGCCTGCCACTGCCCGGGTTCGATGGCAAAGACAGGAAGCACCGGCCCTGCCGCGGCGGCGTTTGAAAGCGGCGCATGATCGTGTATGCGTAAATCGCGTTTGAACCAAACCACCTGGATGCCGGTCTTTGCCATAACGCCCCCTTAGGCTACCTTGGGCTATCCGTGCCCGATTGACGACGTTACCATCAAGCACTGCAACGCCACCATCTCAAAAGGAGTAAGCGCATGTATATCGCCATGAACCGTTTCCGGATTGCCCCAGGCCGCGAAGAGGACTTTTTAGACGTGTGGCGCAACCGTGATTCGCATCTGGATGAAGTGCCGGGCTTCAAGGAGTTCAAGATGCTCCAGGGTGCCAGCCAGGAAGACCACACCGTGTTTATTTCCCATAGCGTGTGGGATTCAGAAGACGCCTTCCGTGCCTGGACTCAGTCGGAGGCGTTTCGTAAAGCTCATGCAGGTGCAAAATCGCCGGAAGGTATCTACCTTGGCCCGCCGAAGTTTGAAGGGTATGAAGTGGTGCTTTGAGCCTTGAGCTCCAATCGCGCATTCGATGCTGCCGCTTATGAGCGGCAGTGTTGTATTGGGCTTGCCCGAAATGTGGATGAGCGAAGGCCTACGACCTATGGCTGGCGGCTGTCATCGAATTTACGCGTGACCTAAGGTAAGTTTGTGAATAAAGTATGATTGAATCGAGTAAAACAAGCGGGCACGCGAAGAGTGGATAGGCTGCCTGAAGATTTGAAAATATGATATTTATCAAAAATTTATTGTTTTCTTCGCTGATGGCATAACCCCAATAAACGCGCCAGCACGTTCATTGAGGTTATGCAGACGGGTATATAATCACTGTTAAATGCGGGGAGAGATATGACATCCAAGGAAGAAGCTCAAAATTTCATCGATGAATTAACAGCGAAAGTCGGGGAGCCTGAGGAATTTACTTTTCTTATCCCCGGTTGGGAACCAGTTGATTCAAAGCAGGGCCTTTGGTGGATAACGAGCCAGCTTTGGGAGGGCTTTTATGTTGCCTACCAGATCGACTCAAAAAAGAAGCTGGTATACCTGAAATCTTGGGAATTTGGTGAAGACGAACCCGAGTGGCCGATCTCTGTCTGAGGCATTTAACCAGTGCAGGCACAGCGACGCCCATTACATTGCGCCTTCGGCTCCATTCCATGGGCGCGCATGCTGCAAGCGTTAAAGGCCTATGAGAATTGAACCATTTTCCAAGCTTGATGATGTTTCCCTAAATGCAACCCGTGACGATTTGAGCCGTCTGCTTGGTGCTCCATTGGGCACCAAAGTTAATCGGATAGGCTTGGAGGAATTTGATTATAGGGATCGGATTTTTCGATTTGAGCCAAGTGGGTTTTTGAGTGAGGTGACCATAAAGGCTGAGCGAGTAGAGTTTGACCAAGTGAGTGTTCAGTTTACTGCGCTATCAGGTTTTATCTTCTCTAATGATCCTCAATCATTTGAAAAGCACGGGTTCATAGTGAGTCCAGCTTACGGAGTAGCTTTCGATCCGGAGCACCACCCTTGGGTTACAGTTCTAACCAGAGGAGGGCTGGACGGATGGACAAAGCATTAACAAGCCGCGTAAGTCGGACGCCCCTGACTGGCCGCCGCTTCGCTCCGCGTTGGGCCGCAAGTGAAAAATCATGAGTGAATTCTGGGTTGGTGTTGCCGCCAGTTTGATAGCCGCGGGATTGGTGTATGTCACCAGGCGCTTTCTATGGCCAGTGCTGTGGGAGCGTGTCTTTTACCGCGGCGTTAATCTCAGCGGCGTCTGGCAAATCGTAGAGGAACGCAACGGAGTATCTCGGGTCGTAGGGAAAATTGAGCTTAAACAAATTGGGCGTCGCCTTACTGGTTCAAGCCTTCGTTCACAAACACGCGGCGGGGAATCGTCGAATCGCAAATTCGCGTACACCGGTTCAATGCACGGGCATCAAGCAACACTTTTATTTGAAGATCAGAAGGGTGTGGGTTTCGATGTAGGCACCTACGTTTTTATAGTCCAAAACGATGGAAATACTATGATCGGCAATACGACCTTTCACGGCAAAACGGAGAACAAGATTGTTTCCGAATCTCGAACCCTCAAAAGGGTCTTGGAGTAAGTTGCGGCCCAACAAATCGTTGGAGAGGGACTTTTTTCCGTACGCTGCGCGTACTCCACAAAAGCCCCTCAACTCAGGCGTTAAGCATCTAAAAGAGAATCGGAGCACATGCCTGAAGAAAGAGTAATCGAACTAAATAAGGTAAAAATTATTCTGCTCACGCTTGGAGCATTAGCTTTTGTATTGCTTGGTGTGTGGTTTCTTTTCATGGACATTCAAACCATTGAAAGTCAGAGGAAATTTAATAGCCCAACTTTGGTTTACGGCGTTGGTGTTGTTTCTATTGTGTTTTTTGGCTTGTGTGGCCTTATAGGGGTTAAGAAACTGTTTGATAATTCGCCAGGTTTAATTATTAATTCTGAAGGAGTTTTAGATAATTCTAGTGGTGTGTCAGCGGGAATGATTCCGTGGGATGATATAGTTAGTATTGGTGAATATCAAATCCAAAAGCAAAAGTTTATATCCATTCAGGTGAAAGACGCTGAAATATACGCAAATAATGGAAATGCCTTAAAAAGAATGGCAAATCGTGCAAATATAAAAATGTGCGGAACACCAGTAAATATTTCAGCAAATAGCTTGAAAATTAGCTACGATGATTTGCTTGAAATTATTGATGAGTATTATCATAGAAGCCGTGAAAATGCTTAACTAGTCAAAGCACGCGGACATGGCAAAGCTGTTACCTTTTTTTCCAAAAAAGCCGCCAACTTCACCAAGCCGGTATTTGAAGCGTTAACAATAGGGAAGGTGTTCAGATCATGGAAGATTTGATTCTTGTTTTTCATGGATTGGTTGTCGGTAGTGCCCTTTATCTTGGGTTTTACCTTTTGTTCTTCATGCTTGGGATGCTTATAGACGATAGATCCGGGGTTATGGATAGTTCCCTGATGGATAAATGCATGGACAAGATGCCGTTCTTTTTATACATAATTGCAATGTTCGCATTCCCATTCATTATGTTTATCTTGTCATTTACTCCAATGATGCTGGCTCTTACGTTTGGGCCAGCTTATGTCTTTGAAGTGAGTTCGGTTTTTCAATGCAACGGGATTGTTTTAGGTTCAAGAACTGGAGCCACCGAAATCAATGCGTGTACAAAGGGACCCGTTTGGATAGGCGTGATTTTAAGCTTCTGCCTTTTAGCCTACTTCCGAATTTTCAGGAATTCTAGCAGTGACTAAGAGTGACAAAGGTAAACCTATCTTTTGTCTTGTTAACAAAGCCAGGCATGCGACGCTACTGCATGGCACCTTCGGCTTCATTTCGTAGACGCGCATGCTGGCGGCATTATACGAAACGCATTGTGAAATAGGGAACAATGGCAAATCATCAAAAAGTAAAGGGATTTTATCTTTGGGACTACCCGAAAACGTCGGTGTCTTGGCCTCTCATCACTATGATCAAGAGTCTCTCCGCTACCCAGCTGATGAACGCCCTTTCATTAGAATAATAGGCAATGGAGAAGGCCACACTTGACCCTCTGAATTTCATCTATTTCACCTCGGTAGTACTCCAAGAGACCCGCACTGATGCACTGTAGCCAGCTTAATCAACACAGCGCAAACCCTCTGCCTGGCGGCAGTGCCTCTGGCGCGCTGGCTCGGCCTGTGCGCCTTGGCACTCATGCTGCTGCTTCGCTGCAGCCTTAGTCTAGCCTCGACTCAACAGGACGTCAGCCGCATTGATCGCGTCGAGATCGACCATGTGGTAAGCGTGCGTACCGAAGCAGACGTAATCGGCGCGCTGGAAGATGCGCGCATCGAGGGCAAACAGGTGGTGATTGCCGGGGCAGGGCACAGTCAAGGCGGTCACATTCTGTACCCGAATGCGGTCATGCTCGACATGCGTGGTTATGATCGTGTACTGAATATAGATACCGAGCATAAAACCATCACAGTTCAAGCAGGGGCGACCTGGGCGCAGGTGCAGGAAGCCATCAATCCCCAGCGTCTTGCCGTCGCGGTCATGCAGTCGTCCAATATTTTTTCGGTCGGTGGCTCGATCAGCGCCAACATCCACGGCCGCCATACGCAGCAAGGGCCAATTATCTCCACTGTGCGTAGTATGCGCATCGCACTCGCCAACGGGCAGATCGTGACCGCCAGCCGGGATATTCATCCTGAGCTGTTCAGCGCCGCGATCGGTGGCTTCGGCACCCTTGGTGTCATCCTGGATGCGACCTTGCAACTGGTAGATGACCAGATGCTAATAAAAACCGTCACGCCGGTCGATTTTGAAGGCTATGCAGCGCATCTGCGCACCAATGCCAGCGCCCTCTCGCTGCACTATGGCCGTTGCTCCATCGCACCAGGGGAGCGCTTCTTAGAGGAATGCTTTGCCATCGACTACCGGCCTGCGGGCGCGCAAAACCTGCCTCAGCCTTTGCAGCAAGAGGCCCATGTGGCTCGCGATAGGCTGCTCTTCAATTGGTCCAGAGGCAGTAATATTGGCAAAACCCTGCGCTGGGAGCTGCAAAAGGGGCTATTGGATAAGCCCGGCAGCACCGCATTGATATCACGCAACAACGCCATGCGACCACCAATCCGCTTTCTCGATTACAGCAGTGAGACCGACACTGACATTCTGCAGGAGTACTTCGTTCCTCTCGACGAATTTCCGGCATTCATGCGTGCGCTGAAAAATGTTGTGCAAGAAAATGAGGTGAATCTACTGAGTGTGACCCTGCGCTACGTCCACGCCAATACTGAGAATCTATTGCCTTACGCCACGCAAAACCAGGTAGCAGTGGTGCTTTACATCAACATGGACCTGAACGAGAGCGCTTTAACCCACGCTGAGCAGTGGACTCGTATGTTGGTAGACCGCGCGCTCGAGCACAGCGGGACCTACTATCTTGTCTATCAACGATTTCCTACCATCCCGCAGTTTCAACGCGCCTATCCGAGCTAATAGACTGCAAACTCAATTACGACCCGGGAGGGGTGTTTAATAATCTGTTCTATCAGCATTATCTGGGACGGCTCACCAACGATTAGTCAGTGAACGCAGCCAATAGGTGCGCTGCCTTCAATATGCGCCCAGCAGCGCCATCTCATTCTGCGCAAAAGCTCGTCGCAATGCTGGGTTGCAACGTGCGGCATTCTTCATAAGAAAATAAGCCTAACAAGCTTCTTGAGGCAAAGGGGGTGAAATCTGTGATTCCACTCAGGCGCAACTCAAAAAAGGGAAATGCCAGCTTGGGCAGAGGGCTATATTTAAGACTGCCCAAGTGTGAAGGCTATGCGGAGGTACTTTAAACAAACTGGCGCTTAGCGATGAAGTAAGCATGGAGATGCAGGGCTGCTAATAGGGGACTATAGAATCAAGTCAAGTATAATTAACAATGCCATGATCCCAACACACCCCATCATCCACAGCATGGGCGAGCCGCTTTCATCCTTGATTGGCTGGTTGGTGTTTTCGTGCAGCTTTTTCTCTTCCATACGTGAGATGAATTCTTCGATAACCATCTTATTGCTGATTCGCTCCCCGTGATACCAGTGATCAGGAAAGTCGATAAGTGACTCGGGGATCAAAAGCTTGTCGATTCTGCGCTTTAATTCCACGTATCCGGTCGACCTGTCGATCAGGTCGCTACGATGAGGTATCTGGCGGGGGGCATCTGTTTCCGGCAAAGCTTTTGACGCCAACGGCATGCAGATATAGTTGTCCTTATCCGCCCCCAGCAGCATGACCGGGACTTGGTGTTCGCCAAATGAAAAGCGTGCAAGGCAAGGGAAACGGTTATCTGTGTAGTCCGGCTGAAATTGTCCGCGACCATTGATTATGGAGTATGGAAGGAGTCCGTGGAGGTCTAAAAAGAACCCAGAGAACAAGAAATTAAGGTCACGACCATGTTGAAAGAGCATCCAGGCAATATGCTTGACGATGCGTTGACGTAGTTGATGGTTGGCGCATTGAGTACCGACGGTATTGGGTAGCGCGGCATTTGCCTTGCAAAGCGCAGTGTCGACCAGCTCTGATGCAAAAATGATATTGCCCCCCCTTGGCGAGATAAAACTGACTTGAAGTTCCCAGGAGTTAGCCCTGTCTTGTGCGGAACTTCGCGCTGAAGGATGGGTGACGTTCAGCTTGATATTGATCGCTTTGGGTACAATCTCTTTATCTACCCTTGACAGTAATCGGCTGAAGCTCTTGATTTTTTCCTCAGCCAGCAGTGAATTATGGTAAATAGCGGCTGGGACGGCTGAAGCCTTTGGGGTGTCCCGCTTGATGGGTAGGGGCGATAACTGCATTCGTTGAAACGATTTTTGCGCCATAGTGGGGAGTTGGCTAAGCCCCTTGGCATTATCCGGCAGTGGCGGAAAGCGAGGGTTGGTCCAGTCGAGTCGATCATCAAAGATGAGTAGAGCTTGCTCCTGCTTGCTGGGCCATGGAAGCGTTACCGAGAGGTGGCTAGGCATCCATAGCTGAACAGCCCCTTTGGGCAGGAGGGTTGTGCAATCATCATTTTCAAAAGGGAAAGCGGTGACAGAATGAAGTGATTCTTCCTTTTCATTATCGTCGTAAAGAGCAAGCTCGGCCAATACGCACATAGCATGACTGCCTAAGTTCAAACGATGATCTTCACCGAATATATTGATGCCTAGTTTGTGAAAATTGGCAGTGCAAAATAGCGCTCCAAGCGTCAGCGGCTTGATCACTATTTCTTTAAGATGGGTATATGGCTCGGTGGAGCTTAATATTTGTTCAGCTCCCGCCATATAAGAGGCATTGACGTGACATAAAAGGCGTCCGTGAAATAATAGTGCTACCTCCTCACCTGACGTATAACGAGTAAACGGCACATAAACTTCGTGATCCGCCCAACCTATTATCTTGGCTATTGCATTACTTTCTACATCTTTTCTGAATTGATCAAAAGGAAGTGGGTTGGTGAGTGTTTCTAACATTACCTTTCATCCTTGATGCAGAATACAAGCATTATCTGTTTGGTCTGTATTACAAGTTCATCATCGCTATCACGCCTATCACCACCGCTACACAGCCCGCGATGAGCCATTTGGCCGAGCTACTGGTGGCGCCATCTGCTTGTTCAAGTTCGCTTAAAAACGTGTTTACACGCATGCTCGAAACAAATTTGGATTTGAGGTTTTGATTGCTGAGGCGAATGCCTTCGTACCAGGCTTCTGGAAAGTCGATGAGCGAGGTGGGGAGCACCAATCTTTCCCCAATATTGGAAAGCATCATGGTCTGTCTCGTCATATCGATAAAACTGCTGCGCCCAGGAATAGAGGTAGGGGCGTGCTTCTCTGGTATGTCTACATCCTTTAGTGGCTGACATACGTAGTTGCCGCCTTGCTGCCCCAGCAGCATGACCGGCACAGGATATTCGCCGCACTGAAAGCGGGCCAGACAGGGAAAACGGCGGTCGGTATAGTCCGGCTGGTAGGCCTTGTCACTGTTGATCACTTGATCGGGGAATAGTCCGTCTAGGCATTCGCCGAACCTTGCCACGTCGAAGCTACGACCCCGTTGTAAAAATACCCAGGCGAGGTGATTGACGATACGCTCGCGCAGCGCTTCGCTGGCGCTATGGGTGCCGATGGTATTGGGTAGCTCTGTATTTGCCTGGCACAATGACGCTTGAACCCAGTCCAGATCGAAGAGCGCCTTGATACCTATGGGCGTGGTAAAGCTGACCTTAACTTCCCAGCGTTCAGAGGCATCGGCTGGCTCTCCCTCCAGTTGGACCGTTTTGGCAACCTTAAGGATGATGTCATTCGCCGCTGGCACAATGTCTTGATCCACCATGGCGCGTAGCTGGCTGAAAGAGAGAAGGGGTTCTCCAATCAGGCTATTGTGGTAGAGAAGCTCTGGTTCTATAGGCTCTGCTGGCGCATCGTTCCAGCGCTGTAGCAACGGAAGCCGTGTGCGCTCGAAAAAAGCCTGAGCACTGGGTGATAACGTGCTCAATGGCATGGCGCCTTCGGGCAGGTCAGGGAAAAGAGGGTTGCTCCAGTCCAGTTGATCGTCAAATACGTAGATAGAGGCGGCCTGGCTCTCATCCGACGTGTACGTATGCTTAGGATTGGCATCGTACCAGTACTGAACGGACCCATACGGCAGCATGTGAACGTCATTGGTTGGCTTGAAAAAGAAGATCTCCGCTTCATAGAGGACTTCTTTATTTTCGGGTGTTTCCACCACGGCCTTCATGCCCAGCACGAGTGTAGTGCGGCCTGCGATATAATCACCTTCTCCATCGTCGACTATATGTAGCCCCACACCGTAAAGGTGCGCATTACGAGCCAGTTCGGCCAACGGCAGGGGCTTGATCACTGCTTCACTACCTTCTTCAAGCTTGGCGCTAGCCAATAAATTGTGCAGGGTATCCGCACTTGTTGAAGCGGCGTAGCGAGATTTTTCATCTATCTGAATTACCACCGGCTCCTCATGGCCTGCCGCATTGCGTACCAAGGCCGTATAGAGCTCGCAGTCGGCCCAACGAAGTAACTTGCGCTGATCCGACGATGACAGATCTTTCTGAAATTCGGTTAAAGAGAATTGTGTAAAAGTATCCGTAGTCATGGTTATCATCCCTGAGTTAGATAGCAGTTCAAAGCCCTATAAAACAACAGGCTTTTAAATAGTAATGAACAATAAGAAGCGGCGAGTACGCGTGCTTATTCATCGTGCTTAATCAGACGTGGGCACTGGGTTTTGATAAAATCAATGTTCAGTGTTTATCGCCCAGCGCTTCCGAGCCCTAAGAAAACATAGTTTATTGTTTCTAACTTATTTAGGCAAAATTGATGGGCTCCGCCGGTTAAGCGCTTATGGCATGGTGGGGTAGCAAACTCTAGTGTCAGGCCATGACATTGCTCAGCATGGATATAATAAGCCCTTCCGCGCCTGGACCCAGTCAGAAGCCTTCCGCAAAGCCCATGCGGGCGCCAAATCGCAGAAGGTATTTACCTGGGACCGCCGAAATTTGAAGGCTATGAGATGGTGCTTTAAGCCATAGGCAATATCGTTAGCGCAGGGCAAGCGGCGATAAATGGAAAGGCTAGCAAAGGAAGGGGGGGCTATAAACTCACCCCCAATATTACGCCCAAAACCACTGCCGCACAGCCTGCTATGATCCACTTAAGAGGGAACCTTGCAGTGGTAGTTTGTTCGTTCTCCATTTCGGCGATCATGGTGTTGAAGCGCATGCCGAAAATAAACTGAGATTTGATATGCTGATTGCTGACTCGAATGCCACGATACCAATGGTCAGGAAAGTCGATAAGCGACATGGGAATTATCAATCTATGGTGGTGCTCTGAAAGTATTATACTCTTTGACTCCATGCTTATCAGTTCGCTGCGACGGGGGACCAGCGTGGGCAAATCCGCCTCCGGGATCTCCTCGAACTTCAATGGCATGCATACGTAGTTGCCTTTATCCTGCCCTAATAAAAGCACTGCCACTTCTAGTTCACCGCACTGAAAGCGTGCCAGACAGGGGAAACGTTTATCCGCGTAGTCCAGCTGAAAAGCCCCGTATCCGTTGGTAATGCAATTTGGTAGTAGTCCTTTCAAGGCTGTACCGAACAGTGTTTTTACGAAGCCGCGGCCGTGCTGAAAGAAGCTCCAGGCAAGATGATTGACAATACGCTCGCGTAGTACATCGCTGGCATGATGGACGCCTGTAGTGTCTGGCAGTGTTGTATTGGCTTTGCAGAGAGAAGCATCTAGCCAGTCGGGGTCGAAAACGGCATTAAATCCCATGGGCGTGGTGAAGCTTATCCTTATTCCCCAGCGTTCGGTGCTGTCGGTGCGCTTGTCACGATGCTTGGCGTCTTTTGTGATTGTCAGAGTGATATCGTCGGCAGGCGGTACGATGTCCTGATCGACCATGCCACGCAGTGAGTGGAAAGAGGCGAGATTATCCGCGCCGACAAAAGCGTTTTGGTAGGAAGGCTCTGGGGCCGGAGGCTGTACTGGCTCAGGCTCTGGGCTTTGCAGTGGTGGCACCCTCATACGCTCGAAAAAGGCTTGCGCGTTAGATGAAAGGCTACTGAGTGCCTGTACCTTATCGGGTAGGGTAGGAAATAGAGGGCTGTTCCAGTCCCACTGATCATCGAACACATGCAGTGACTGTTGCTTACTCAGATCTCGGTCAGGGTTGTACTCCAGTTCGCCGTCGTGCCAGTACTGAACAGCGCCATAGGGGATGGGGTCGGGCTCATCAGGCGATTCGAAAGTGAAGACCTCGGCCGCTCGGTAGATGATTTCTTGGCCTTTCTTATCCTCTAGAATGGCCGTTTCTCCCCAGAGTGTCATGATAGAGCCTGAAAAATACATGGCTGCCTGCTCATCGCTCAGGTGGATGCCCAACTGGTGGATATGCGCGTTGCGGGCAAGCTCGGCAAGCGACAGTGACTTGATTACCAGCTCGCTGCTTTCTTCAAAACTTTCTTCAGAACTTTTCTTAGAACTTTTCTCATAACCTTCTCCAGAACTGTCTCCAGAACTGTCTCCAGAAGTTTCGTCTCCAGGGCTTTCTTGAAGGTTCTTTTCACGCTGTATTCGGGCAAACCACGTTTGCATATTGTCAGCACTGGTGGAGGCGACGTAGTAGCGTTGCGCGTTTATCTTTATTACCGCAGGTCGCTCCTTGCCTGATACGGTGCGCCAGAAGGCCACACGTAACTCGCAGCCAGCCCAGGTGAGCATTTTGCGCTGGTTTGATACTGACAATTCTTGGCGAAATTCATTTACCGAGAAAGGCGTAGTAGAGATGGTCATAATTTATCATCCTTGAAACAGAAAGCTTGTTAGCCACTAAAAAATGCCAAGCCAATGGATAGCAGCATGCTGTAAATCAGTGTTGAAATGGCGGTCTTCTTCAGCATACCGGTGAGAGTCTCGCCATCGCGGCTATGGCTTAATGTTCTGGCGGCATCAGAGAGCGGCTTGGCGACCAGCAGGCAGCTCCATCCCACCAGCGGCACCGGAAGTGCAATCAGATAAATCAAGGTAAGCAGCAGTGCCATACCCAGTAATGCCCAGTGGTAGTTGACCGCGTTAGCGCGACCAAGCTTTACGGCCAGGGTGATTTTTCCATTGCGCGCATCGTTCTCGATATCGCGGACGTTGTTCACATTCAGTACCGCAGCCGATAGCAGTCCGCAGGTCGCCGCAGGAAGAAGCGCCAGCCCGCTTAACTGCTGGGTATACAGGTAATAAGTCCCCAGCACGCCAAGCAGCCCAAAAAATACAAAAACCGAGATGTCACCTAGCCCCCGATATCCATAAGGCGTACCGCCAAGCCCCACGGTATAGGTCACCGCCGCTAATAAAGCAGCGGCGCCTAGCAGTACGAAGAGGGCAATATGCCCCCACTGGTTTCCGAAGGCAGTAAGCAGCAATGAAAGTCCTAAAAGCGCAGCAGCCGTGGCTGTGATTACCATTCCTCTACGCATCGTTTGAGGGCTTAACAGGCCCGACGACACCGCTCGAACGGGACCAATACGCTCCTGGTCATCTGCTCCCGATACCGCATCCCCATAATCGTTGGCCAAATTGGAGAGTATCTGGAGTGAGATCGCCGTTAACAGGGTCAGTAAGAATACGCCTGCATTAAAACTATCCTGATAAGAGGCAAGTCCAGTTCCCAGTAAAATGGACGCGCAGGCCAGTGGGAGTGTGCGTGGTCGCGCCGCCAGTAACCAGGCGTGGTAGTGAGGGCGTTTTACAGATTGGGGCATTTATTGACTATTCCTTTTGGCATCAGCGGTAAAGAAACCGTTAGTAGAACCAGCATGCAATAAGCAGAGGCCAAAACATCTCTCTATGTATAATTAAGTGCTAAAAAGTAGACTTAAGTCAAAAAAAGCCGACGTGCTTTCCCCCACACTACTGGCATTCCCCCTCTAATGTGGAGCCTACGGGATGATCAGCGACTTATTTAGAACAAACAAATATGCAGCTTTTGTCTGGCTAGTATTGCGCCTCTATCTGGGTATTACCTGGCTAACGCTGGGGATTGGCAAAATGACCAGCGGCTTTGATGCTCAGGGCTTTTTGAGTAATGCGGTTGCCAACCCTGTAATGCGTGAAGGCAGCATGGTTTATCCTAACTACGTTGCCTTTCTAGACAACGTCGCGCTGCCTTATGCCGATATTATCAATGTCGTTATTCCGTTCGGCGAGGTTCTGGTAGGGCTTGGGCTGATTGTTGGCGTCCTGACCTCCTATGCGGCTTTTTTCGCCATTGTGATGAACATGTCCTTCTTGATGGCGGGCACCGTCTCGGCCAACCCGTGGATGATCGCGCTGACCTTCTTCTTGCTAGTGGCAGGCGCCAATGCCGGTCGCTTTGGCGGAGACCGCTGGGTGCTGCCCTATATCAGAAACAAAATAGTACGCGATCGGCACGCCTGAACCATGCTTACAGCATTGTGAAATGGGTATTTTGAGGAAGTAAGCGTGACATGACGGAATTGGCAACCCCCGTGGTAATACTCAAGCAACGGCTGGATGAGCTTTGTATTGAGCAGCCGCAGGGATTTATACGGCTGAGCACGCCCTGCCAGATAGAGCATTTAATAGGCTGGCTGAATGTGCAGAGCGTGTTCCCGCGCCTTTACTGGAAAGCTCGCGAGCTTGATGCGCCCGAGTACGCAATGGTCGGCGTGGTCAAAGCGCTGGACTCGCTAGCGGCGTTGCACAGCGACCAATACGCGCTGGCGGCCCACCCGGGAGAGCAGCCCGACTATTTCGGTGGTATGGCCTTTGACCCTACTACGCCGGGGTGGGCGAACTTCAACCACTGCTACTTTTTGCTGCCGCGCATAGAACTCAAGCGCTGTGAGCAAGGGACAATGCTGTCACTCAACCTGCGCTTCGATGACCGCGATCGTGAACAAGAGTTGGCTGATGCCCATGCGGCGCTTGATGCGCTAAATCCGCCCAGGCCACTTTCACCACTTTTGCCGCTTTCCCTGGAACGTAACGACTGTCCTTCTCGGGAAGAGTGGGCAGCACAGGTAAGCCGGGTGACCCAGCCAGACCAATTGTGTAGAACCCCCAAGGTGGTTCTTTCGCGGGAAACATGCCTACGCAGTTCTGAAATACCCAGCCCTTGGGCGCTACTGTCACACTGGCAGGCAGGGGCTGCTGACTGTTTCCAGTTGGGTATCCAGTTCACACCCCATGAAGCGTTTATTGGCTGCCCTCCGGAGCGGCTTTACAGGCGCAAAGGTTCTCACTTGGCTAGCGAGGCACTGGCTGGGACGACGCCTCGCGGGCGCACAGCCCAGCAAGATGGTGAACTTGCCATCAGGCTGCTTTCAGATACCAAGAACGGCCTGGAAAATCGGTGCGTGTATCAACAGCTGCTGAGCCAGCTTGAACCGCTTTCGCATCGGATCGACATGGGCGAGGCACATATTGTCACGCTGCGCTCGGTGCTGCACATTCGCCGCCTGATTCACGCCAAGCTACACCCTGAAGTGAGCGACCGGCAACTACTCGAAACCTTGCCTCCAACGCCAGCCGTCGGAGGCGTACCCCGTCAGGCGGCGTTGGCCTTCATCCGCCAGCATGAGCACCACCGGCGCGGCTGGTACGCGGGTGTCTTTGGTCGAATCAGCCACGCCAGCAGTGACCTGGCAGTGGCCATTCGCTGTGCCCATGTCGGTAAAGACTCGATTCGGCTCTACGCCGGTGCGGGGATCGTGAAAGGTTCTGAACCAGACGCGGAGTGGCGCGAGCTGGATAGTAAAATTGCCGATATCATGACGCTTTTGGGAATGGGGTAAGACATGACCGCGCCTGCTTCAATGCCTGGCTTTGCAACGCATCACGCCACCTTCAATCACCTCTGGGCTGCGCTGATGCTGGAGGAGCTTTATCGCCTGGGAGTGCGCGATGTCGTGCTGGCGCCGGGTTCGCGCTCGGCCCCGTTGACGGCGGCGGCCAGCGAACATGCGGGGCTAAACTGCCACTGCCATTTCGACGAACGCGGGCTTGGCTTTCTCGCGCTCGGCATGGCCCGGGGCAGCCATCGGCCGGTCGTGATCATCACGACCTCGGGGACGGCGGTCGCCAATCTCTATCCGGCGATCGTGGAAGCCAAATTGACCGGCGTGCCGCTGGTGGTGCTCTCCGCCGACCGGCCGATCGAGCTATTGGATAACGGCAGCAACCAGGCGATCGATCAGCGGGATATTTTCGCCCGCCACACGGTCGAGCACCGGGATTTGCCGCCGCCAGCCGCAGAGATGCAAGCGGCTTTTTTGCTGAGTACCATTGACCACTGTGTCGATCGACAGCGCCGCACGCCTGGGCCTATCCACATTAACTGCCGGTATCGCGAACCGCTCTACCCAGGCCGCGACTTACTCGATGCCACCCACTACCTTGCCCCGCTAGGCCGCTGGCAGGCAGGCCCCGCCCCCTGGAGTGATTGGCAGGCGCCGGTGGAAACCCCTTCACACACGAGCGCGTGCGATAGCGAGTGGGAGGTATTTTCTCGAAAGCAGGGCGTGATTGTCGTGGGCAATATCGAGGGAAGCGCGCATGCCCCCCATCAGGTAGCGAAAATCGTCGAGCTCTCCAAACAGTTGGGCTGGCCTTTATTGGCGGACCTGCAAAGCCAGATTCGCTTCGATCCGCAGAACCTGGTGTATTTCGACCTGGCCCTTCATGACCCGCAGTTTTACGAAGAGCTTGCCCAGGCCGAGGTGCTGCTGCAGTTCGGCGGGCGGCTGATTTCCAAGCGGTTGACCGGCTTTATCGCGCAAAAGCCCTGGCAGGACACCTGGCTGGTCGATCCGCTGCCGCACCGGCTCGACCCCGATTACGTTATCAAGCGCCGCTGGGTCAGCCCGCCCGACGCGTTCATTGAAGCGTTGCCCACGCCCGCCGAGCGGCCGCCCTGGCACCGGCTGGATCGCCTTCAGCGGCGCACCCGCCAGTGTGTCGAGGCGCGATGTGCTGCGTTTTCCGAACTGGGGGTGTGCCACCAATTAGCGCAACAGGCGAAAGGGCAGCTGGTGGTCGGCAATAGCCTGGTGGCGCGGCTGATGAATATGCTGGGCACCTACCGCGAAATGCCCCTGCGGGTATTCACCAATCGCGGCGCTTCCGGCATCGATGGTCTGACGGCCACGGCCTACGGCCTCAGTTGTACCCATCCAGGGCCCACCACCCTCGTGCTGGGGGACACCAGCGCCCTGCACGACCTCAACAGCCTGGCGCTGCTGAAACAGGCGGCGCACCCCTTGGTGGTGGTCATTCTCAATAACGATGGCGGCAGCATTTTTCATATGCTGCCGGTGCCCAAAGAAGGCGAGCAGCTGGAGCGCTATTTTCGCCAGCCCCACGGGCTGAACTTTGAACATGCGGCGTTGATGTTCGGGCTTGCGTACGCCGCGCCGGATTCGCTCGATGCCTTTACCGCAGCCTACCAGCAGGCCCTCGAGGTCGGCGTTACGCTGATCGAAATCAGCTTGCCTCATCAGCAGGTAGCGGATGAGCTGGCGGCCCTGGGCGTAGCGATTCGAGAGGCCTGACGTGAGCGACTCTTCCAACCATCCTTCCAGCCATTTTTCCAACCCGATCCTGATAATGCTGCATGGCCTGTTAGGCGACCGGCACGACTGGATAAAGGTCCGTGACCAGTTGGAGGGGAAGGGTATCCCGACGCTGGCACTGGACCTGCCCGGCCACGGCGAGAACCACGGCGTGCAGGTAAGCTCTTTCGACGCGTTTCATCACTGGTTGGGCGATACCTTGAACGCCCGGGGCATCGACCGCTACTGCTTGCTAGGGTATTCTCTGGGCGGGCGGCTGGCGCTTTATCACGCCAGCCGCCAACCGCCGGGGCTTCAGGCGCTATGGCTGGAGAGTGCCCACCCCGGGCTACCCGAAAGCGAGCGGCCGGGGCGTCTTGCGCATGATGAACGCTGGGCAATACGCTTCGAGCAGGAACCGCTTCAAAACGTGCTCGCCAACTGGTACCAGCAGCCCGTATTTGCCGATCTCTCCACCGCGGCGCGCAGCCAGCAGTGCAAGCGCCGGGGGCACAATATTGGTAAGTCCGTAGCTTGCATGTTGCGGGCCACGTCGCTGGGGCATCAGCCCTCTCAGTGGCCGTGGCTGGCGAATACCTCGTTGCCGGTCGGCTATCTGTCCGGCCTTCACGACGCCAAATTCAGCGGCCTGGCGACACGCCTGGCAGCGGCGGCGCCCCATATAGCGCATGCCCCCCTCGAAGGGGGGCACAATCTGCATTCCGAGCAGCCCGGCCAGGTCGCGCGGCAGCTGGAAAGCTGGTATCGCGCGCTCCTTTAAGGGCCCCTTGCTCAGTGGATCAGCAGCAGCCACGGAAGCCCGACCGCCAGCCAGACCACCAGAAACAGCAGACCAAAGACCGCCCCCAGCCGCCACCAAAGGCCGCTCGGCAGGTAGCCGCTGCCGTAGTAGACCGGGCTTGGGCCGGTGCCGTAAGGAGTCAGAATGCCCATGAAACCGAGCGTGGGGAGCAGCAGCAAAACGAACAGCTCCATATCCAGCCCCGCGATGCCCGAAGCCGCCGCCAGCATGACCGGCAGTAAAGCCGTCACGTGGGCGGTGACGCTGGCAAACAGGTAGTGGAGCAGATAGAAAATCACGGTGAGCGCGACCATGGCCATCACGGGGTTGAAGCCGCTGATCTGCCCGCCGACCACGCCACCGAACCAGTTGACGAACCCGACCTGGCTAAGCCCGCCGGCCAGGGCCACCAGGGTGGCAAACCAGACAAAGGTATTCCAGGCCGCGCGGTTATCGAGAATATCGTTCCAGTCGATGATGCCGGTCAGCAGCATGGCACAAATGACCACCAGGCCCACCAGGGACGCCGAAATGATATCGCCGCCGAAGATCCACAGCAGCAAGGCCGTGGCCACCATGACGACCAAAAGGATTTCATGGCGGGTCAAGCGTCCCAGCTTGGCCAGTTCCTGGCCGGCCCAGTCGGAAATTTCATTACCCGCTTTTACCTCTGGGGCGCACAGCCAGTAGCACAGCAAGGGCACCAGGAGTAGCAGGAAAATACCCACCGGCGCGACCGCCATGAACCACTGCCCCCAGTGGATATGCAGGCCGGTGGCGCTTTCGGTCAGCGCGATGGCCAGCAGGTTGGGGGCCAGTGCGGTCAGAAACAGGGAGCTTGTGACACAGGTGGACACGATGGCCGTCCACATCAAAAAGCTGCCCATGCGCTTCATGCTGGGGTCGTTGGGGTGGGAATCATAAAGCGGCGGCAGGTTACGAATCACCGGGTAGATGGTGCCGCCGCTGCGCGCGGTGTTGGAAGGGGTAAACGGCGCCAGAATCGCATCCGCGATCATGACCGCGTAACCCAGCGTTAGGGTGCGTTTGCCCATGGATTTCACCAGCCAAAGCGAGATGCGCCGCCCCAGGCCGGTTTTCTCATAGCCAAGGGCAAACATGAAGGCGCCAAAAATCAGCCAAACGGTCGAGTTGGTGAAGCCCGAGACCGCCCAGGCGAAGGCCTGATTGGCCGCATTGAAGCCTTCCACTGCCATCTGCTCCGGCGAAAACAGTACCCATTGCGAAAGTAGCGCGGCCAGCGTCACCCCGAGTAGGCCAATGACTGCACCGGGCAGGGGCTCGAGTATCAGCCCGACCACACAGCCCAGAAAAATGGCAAAAAAGTACCACGCATGCGGTGCCAGTCCCGATGGCGCGGGTATCAAGGCAACGACGATGGCGACGAAAACGGGTGCTAACAACTTCCATAACGGCACGGGTTGAGCACGGCTGGTCATGTTGCCCTCTCTTATAGCGGGTCAGGTCAGAAAATTACCCGTAAATCATTCACGGGAGGAAAAAGTGGGGGTGAGTGGCCTCCTTGTGCGCTGCCTGAAAGACGCCGGCGCAACGTCTCGATGGGTGGAGATATGACTGTAATACGTGTGTCGCTGCCCGTTGTTTGATGTGTGTCAATAGTTCTTTAGATTGGTGCGAGATCAATACTTTGCCTTTCAGGGGTATGGTAATTTCAAACCAGAAGAGGGCGTTGTATCGGTAGTCTTTTAACCTGACCAGCGGGAGGGTGCCATGCGCCAGCAGGATTTCGATATTGTCATCGTAGGGGGCGGCGGTGCGGGGTTGCGCGCTGCGATAGGCGCGGCCGAGGCTGCCAAAGAGCAGGGCGCCTCGCAGCGCATCGCAATGCTTTCCAAGGTCTATCCCATGCGCTCGCATACCGTAGCCGCCGAAGGTGGCGCGGCGGCGGTTACCAGCAGCGACGACACTCACCAGGCACACTTCGATGACACCGTCTCCGGCGGCGACTGGCTGGTCGAGCAGGGCGTGGTGGACTATTTCGTTCATCATGCCTACCAGGAGCTGGTGCAGATGGAGCGCTGGGGCTGCCCCTGGAGTCGTAAGGACGACGGCCAAGTGCAGGTGCGCCGTTTTGGTGGCATGAAAACCGCCCGCACCTGGTTTGCCGCGGATAAAACCGGCTTTCACATGCTGCATACGCTCTTTCAGACCTCGCTCAAATACCCGGAGATCGAGCGCTTTGATGAGTATTTCGTGCTCGACCTGGCCGTTCACGAAGGCGCGGTCATCGGCGTCATTGCGCTGCAAATCGCGACCGGCGAGCTGACCCTGCTGCGCGCCAAGGCAGTGATTCTGGCCACCGGCGGCGCCGGGCGCCTGTTTCGCTTCAATACCAATGCGGGCATCGTCACCGGCGACGGCATGGCGATGGCCTACCGCCACGGCGTGGCGCTGCGCGATATGGAGTTCGTGCAGTACCACCCTACCGGGTTGCCCGGTTCCGGCATTCTGATTACCGAAGCGTGCCGCGGCGAAGGCGGGATTCTTCTTAATAAGGACGGCTACCGTTACTTGCAGGATTACGGCCTGGGCCCGGAAACACCGCTGGGCCAACCGGAAAACAAGTACATGGAGCTGGGCCCGCGGGACAAGCTTTCCCAGGCGTTTTGGCAGGAGCAGCAGGCCGGGCGCACCGGCAAGTTCGGCGACAGCGACGTGGTGTATCTCGACCTTCGCCACCTGGGTGAGAAAACCATCCTCGAGCGCCTGCCGTTCATCTGCGAGCTGGCCAAATCCTATATCAACGTCGACCCGGTGAAGGAACCCATCCCCATTCGCCCCGCCGTTCACTACACCATGGGCGGGATCGAAACCAACCCGCAGTGCGAAACCTCGATCACTGGGCTCTATGCCGCAGGGGAGTGTGCCTCGGTCGGCTTGCATGGCGCCAATCGGCTGGGCTCCAACTCGCTCACCGAACTGCTGGTGTTTGGCCGCCTGGCCGGTGAACAGGCAAGCCGGCGTGCGGCACACACCGAGTGGGCCGATAGCGCTCTTCTACACGCCCAGGCCGAGCGCCAACAGGCCACGCTTGCGCGCCTTTGCGATGGCAACCGCAGCGGCGAGAACTGGGTGGATCTCAAGCACGCCATGGTGCAGGCCATGGAAAGCGGCTGTGGTATCTACCGCACCGAGGAAAGCATGGCCCAGGCGTTGGCACAAATTCGAAAGCTGCGCGCGCGCTACCGCGAGATTCGCGTCAACGATGCCAGCAAGATATTCAATACCGAGCTTTTGGAGTGCCTCGAGCTTGGGTGTGGACTGGATATCGCCGAAGCCTCGTGCCTTGGTGCCCTGGAGCGGCGTGAATCCCGCGGTGCCCACCAGCGTCTGGACGAAGGGATGCAAACGCGGGACGACGTTAACTACCTCAAGCACAGCCAGGTATTTTATCAAGGCGAGGCGCCTGCCAGGCTGCACTGGCAGGAGGTCGATGTACGCTTTTCCGCCCCGGCAGAACGGGCCTATGGGGACGC
This sequence comes from Halomonas colorata, assembly GCF_014897985.1. Taxonomy (GTDB): domain Bacteria; phylum Pseudomonadota; class Gammaproteobacteria; order Pseudomonadales; family Halomonadaceae; genus Vreelandella; species Vreelandella colorata. The sequence continues at coordinate 24,259 of NZ_JABUZA010000004.1, read as the reverse complement.
CGGTAAAGGGGACAAGGTATGAACAAGACCATCAGCGTTAAGCGCTACGTACCCGATAACGCGGCGGAGTCCTACTGGCAGGCCTTTGAGCTGCCGGTTGATGACAGCACGTCGCTACTGGACGCCCTCAACCATATAAAAGAGCAGTTGGATAGCACGCTGAGCTACCGCTGGTCGTGTCGCATGGCGATCTGCGGCTCCTGTGGGGTGATGGTGAACGGCATTCCCAAGCTCGGCTGCAAAACCTTTTTGCGCGATTATGACGGCGAGATCCGTATCGAGCCGCTCGCCCACTTTCCGGTACAGCGCGACCTGGTCGTGGACATGGAGATCTTTCTCGAGCACCTGGCGGCGGTGAAGCCCTATCTAATCGATGACGACCCGGTCAAACCCTTCGACCCCCAAGCGCCGGAAACCTATCGCCAGTCGCCGGCGCAGTTGGCCCGCTACAAGCAGTTCGCCAACTGCATCAACTGCGGGCTCTGCTACTCGGCGTGCCCGCAGTTCGGGCTCAACCCGGAGTTTCGGGGCCCGGCGGCGATCGCGCTGGCCCACCGTTACAACCAGGACAGCCGCGACCACGGCAAAAAGCAGCGTATGGCGGAGCTTAACCGCCACGAGGGCGTGTGGAGCTGCACCTTTGTCGGCTTTTGCTCGAAGGTGTGCCCGAAGCACGTCGACCCCGCTGCGGCGGTGAACCAGGGCAAGGTCGAAGCGGCCAAGCATACCTTGATCGCCTTGTTCAAAGGCGATGAGATGAACGGCGAGGGGAAGGCGCATGAATAAAACATCATCGCAACGCTTGCCGCCACTGAAACGCAACTGGTGGCTAAAGCATCGGTTTTTCAAACTTTATATGCTGCGCGAAGCCACGGTTTTGCCGCTGGTGTTTTTTCTGCTTTGTTTGATGGCGGGAATGGTGGCGCTCGTTCAGGGGGCGGATAGCTGGCAGGGCTGGGTGGGCTTCATGGGCTCGCCGGTGGTGCTGGCGCTGAACCTTCTGGCGCTTGCCGCCAGCCTTTATCACGCCGCCACGTTCTTTGTGCTGTTTCCACGGGTCATGCCGCTGCGCATCGCTGGCCGCAGCCTGCCTGACAACATGATCGTGGCGGGGCAGTGGGCAGGCGTGGTGGTCGTCGCGCTGCTGTTCTTCTGGTTATTGGGGAGGGCCTGAATATGAGCAAGCAAGCCATGAGTAAACCCGGCAGCCCACAGGCGGCATCCCACCAACAAGCCTTCGATGAGCCGCTTTGGTGGGGGCTTTTCAGCGCGGGCGGCGTCTGTTTTGCGGTCCTTTTGCCCGCCGTCATCCTGTTTATTGGCGTTTTGTTGCCGCTTGGGCTGCTGCCCGCCGACGCGCTAAGCTACGAGCGGGCCACGGCGCTACTGTTCAGCGTACCGGGCTTTTTGTTTGTCGGCGCAGTGGTGTGCCTGCCGCTCTTTCATGCCGCTCACCGGCTGCGCCATGGCCTGTTCGATATAAGCGTGGGCCGCGACGGCTTCAACAAGAAACTGATGTACGGCGCGGCTGCGCTGCTGAGTATGCTGGCATTAGGCCTGGTGGTGGCCGGTATGCTGAGCTGACCGGGACGCAGAACGCCTTAACCGATTAAAAGAGACTGACATGATTGACGGACTGACTGAATCAGAACTCTATGCCCCCATCGCGTGGCAGGACGACTCCGCAGACTACCAGGATATTCTGTATCACACCTCGAGCGAGGGCGTGGCTCGTATCACCATCAACCGCCCCGAGGTGCGCAACGCCTTTCGCCCGCAAACGGTCAATGAAATGGCCCAGGCACTCAACCGCGCCCGCCACGACAGCGCTATCGGCGCCATTCTACTCACCGGCGCCGGTGATAAAGCGTTCTGCTCCGGCGGCGACCAGCGCATTCGCGGTGACTATGGCGGCTACCAGGACGAAGAGGGTACCCATCACCTCAACGTGCTGGATTTCCAGCGTGATATTCGTACCTGCCCCAAGCCAGTCGTCGCCATGGTGGCGGGCTACGCCATCGGCGGTGGCCACGTGCTGCACCTGATGTGTGACTTGACCATTGCCGCCGATAACGCGGTATTTGGCCAGACCGGCCCCAAGGTTGGCTCGTTTGATGGTGGCTACGGCGCCTCGTACCTGGCCCGTATTGTCGGTCAGAAAAAGGCCCGGGAAATCTGGTTTCTGTGCCGTCAGTATAGCGCCGCCCAGGCCCTCGACATGGGGTTGGTCAACCACGTCGTACCGCTTGCCGAGCTCGAAAAAGAGAGTGTTCGCTGGTGCCGCGAGATGCTCCAGCACAGCCCTATGGCGCTGCGCTGCCTGAAAGCCTCGCTCAATGCCGACTGCGACGGCCAGGCCGGGCTTCAGGAGCTGGCCGGTAACGCCACCATGCTCTACTACATGACCGAAGAGGGCCAGGAGGGGCGTAACGCGTTCAACGAAAAACGCCGCCCGGATTTCTCTCGCTATCCGCGTAACCCCTGATGCAGCTGTCGCTTTACCGCTACTCCCTCCCGTTGCGCCAGCCGCTGATGTTTAAAGGGCATAGGCTCAAGAACCGGGAAGGGCTGCTGGTTTCCATCAATGGGCAATGGGGCGAGGTCGCGCCGCTGCCTGGCTTCTCGATGGAAACCCTGGCGGAAGCAGAAGCGGAAAGCCTTGCCTGCCTGGCTGCATTAAAGCGCGGCGACACCACCTGCCCGGCGCTACCGTCGGTGCAGTTCGGGTTCGACTGCGCCCAGCGCGCGTGGCCCGCTGATCTTCCTGACCCTTTGCCAGCCTATCCGCTGCTTCAGGGCACGCCCGCGTCTCTGATGCCGTCGCTTTCAGCCTCCCATTGGCAGGCGTCGCCGCCGAAAAGACTCAAGCTCAAGGTGGCACGCTACGCCATGGCAGAGGAACTGGCGCTGATCGAACAGCTTGGCAAGCACTTCCCCACCACCCAACTGATTCTGGATGCCAACGGAGGCTGGACACGGGCAGACGCCCAGCGCTTCTGCGAGCGCCTGACGCTGGAACAGATTGACTACCTGGAAGAGCCTTGTGCTAGCTTTGCTGACACGATCGCGGTCGCGGAAGCCACGGGGGTGGGCGTGGCGCTGGATGAAACGCTTTCCCGCGGAGCCGCGTGGCACTGCCACCCGCAGCTAAAAGCGCTGGTCATCAAGCCTACGTTAATCGGCTCGCTAAATGCCTGCGAAGCACTCGTTCAGCGAGCAAGCGAAGGCAACCTGCGTGTGGTGATTTCCTCGAGCTTTGAATCCGATCTGGGCCTTGGACTGCTGGGCCGGTTAGCCAGCCAGTGGGCGCCCAATGAACCGCCGGGGCTGGACACAGGCCACTGGCTGACGGCGCGGGTTACCCATGTCTCGGGAGAAGTAATGACACACTCACTGCGCTGCCTCTATCGGGCCTCGTCGATATAAACCCTCATAGCCATCAACAGGAGCACTCAGCGTGATCGATACCTGCCCCATACACTTTTGGGCTAAAGAGACCCCTGAGAAAATCGCCATAGAGGCTGGCTCTGTATGCCTTGATTATCGCACGCTCGATCGCCGCGTAGCGTCGTTAGCACAGCAGCTGGCGCGGCAAGGGTTCGTGGCCGGGGATCGACTAGTGGTTCCCGCCAAAGGCTCGCTTGATTCCTTGCTGCTCGCCTGGGCTTGCCTACGCGCCGGGCTGATTTTCTGTCCGCTCAATCCCGCGTTTCCCGTAACCCAGCAGTTGGGTCTGGCCAAGCGACTTCAGGCTGATCGCGTCTGCCAACCGGAGAGTGACCATGCTTATCCCTCGGAGCTTGTGCCGGTCATTCTCGATTTTCTCTCAGAAACCGAGGTGAGCTCGTCGCCGGTGCTTGATGGCAATCAGCTGTGCAACACGATCTTTACCTCCGGCTCCAGCGGTACGCCCAAGGCGGTGCTCCATCGTGTGGGCAATCACCTGGCGTCGGCGCGTGGCTCGGCGTCGTTTATCCCCGTCGATCAGGACAGTGGCTGGCTGCTCTCGCTGCCGTTATTTCATATCGGTGGCTACGCTATCGCGTTTCGCGTCTTTCTCGCCGGCGGGCGGGTGATTCTCGATGATGCGCCGCATACGTTGTCTGCGCGTCTTGAGCAGCAGTCGATCACCCATCTGTCACTGGTGCCCACCCAGCTTTGGCGGTTGCTGCAAGCGGGTTTTACACCCCAGCGCACACAGCTGCGCGAATTGCTGCTGGGCGGCGCGGCGATTCCTGCGCCGCTGGTGGCCAAAATGACCGCGCTGGGGCTGACACCGAAGGTCAGCTATGGGCTGTCCGAGATGGCCAGCCAGGTCTGCACCGGTATCCCGGCAGCACCTGGCGTTGTGGGCGCGCCGCTACCGGGTCGCGAGGTGAGAGTGGATGAAGGAGAGATACAGGTGCGGGGTGACACCCTGTTCAGCGGCTATCTGAATAACGGCGTGGTTGATTCGGCCCTCAACGATGAAGGCTGGTTTGCCACCCGCGACAAGGGTCATTTTACTCCGCAAGGCGCGCTGGTAGTGGAAGGGCGGCTCGATAACGCCTTTATTTCCGGTGGTGAAAATATCCAGCCGGAAGCTATTGAACAGCGTCTGGTCGATCACCCTGGTATCGCTCAGGCATTAGTGGTGCCGGTGCCCCATAGTGAGTGGGGCGAGCGACCGGTGGCGTTTATCGATTGGCACCATGAACCCGTGTCGGAACGCACGCTAGGTGCCTGGGTACGCGAAGCGCTACCCGGCTTCATGGTGCCGGATGCTTGGCTTGCCTGGCCTGAGGGCGTGGGGTTCAAACCCTCGCGCAAGCAGTTTGCTGAGCTGGCGCGAGGGCAGATCAATCCTCTATTGAGTGGTGTCCTCCGCGGTAGGTAGGTAGGTAGTGCTTCATGGCCGAGGTCGCGAACATGCGGGGTTGGATTGAAAGTAGATAGCTTAGCCTCGTCGACCGCTGAAAGCGGCTTGGCGGGTGGGCAAACGAGTATCAATCCCTTAGGTAAATCTCCCCCTTACCCACCAGCACGGCGTTGCCGCCCACCTGAACCCGCTCGCCATCCATGGCGGTTTCAATCACGCTGGGCCGACCCATTTCCACTCCCTGATGAATCATCCAGCGCTTGGCTTCACCTGTGGTTGCCAGGTAACCGCTCAGCGCCGCCGCCGCGCTCCCGGTCGCCGGGTCTTCGCAAAGGCCATGCTCTCTTGAGAACATGCGGCTGCGAAGCACGGTTTCTGCACCGCCCGATGACTCGGCCACATACAGGTATACCTGCTCGGCACCGCTGGGCGTCACCGTGTTGGCCCACTCGGCCCCAGATATGTGTATGTTTTGCAGAGCCGTGAGATCGCCAAGCTCAACCAAGTGAAAAGCCAACCCACAGGAAGAAATGACGGGTGTGCCGACGACCTGATGGCGTTGCAGGCCGAGTAGGGCCGCGGCGCTGGATTGGTCCAGTGGACTTGAGCTGATACTGGCGGGCCGGGCAGTGGTGAAAGTGGCTTTACGGTCCGAAAAGCTGACGAGCAGCTCGCCGACCGGCGGTTGTAGAATCAGCGTCTGCTCGCGGTTTACCAGGCCAAGCTCGGCCAGCAGTTGCGCGGTGCCTACGGTGGGGTGGCCGGCAAAATCGAGCTCCTGCGTTGGCGTGAAGATGCGCATCGGGTAGTGGTTGGCCGCGCTTGCCGCGCCAAGAAATACCGTTTCCGCCAGATTAAGCTCACGGGCCACGGCCTGCATGGTCGCGGTTTCAAGGCTGTCGGCTTCCAGAAAGACCGCTAGCTGATTGCCTGCAAACGGTGTATCGGTAAACACATCCAGAAGGTAGTACTCGGCGCGGTTCATGAACGCTCCTTGTTGAACGTTGTGTGTTGCCAGAAGGTTCTCCGGCCCTCTTGATGGGCCTGGGCGCGGCTGATGCCGATATCCTTGAGCAAGCGGTCATCGAGTGTCAGTAACTGGCGGCGGCTGCGGCGACATTCACGGTAACAGCGCAGCCGGTAGCGAAGCTGAGCGAGACTGAAACGGGGCATGGTGATCTCTCCGATGGTTGGCCATTTCAGGTTACTCAGTAAGTGATTCATGATACAGATATAGGATTATGTATTTCAGGGATACAGATAGCCTATGTTGTGCCGCTGTATGCTTGTTTTAGCCATCAACTGTATGGCGTCAAGAGAGGAAAAGCCATGACGCGCTATGAAGAGGTCGGCGCTGTATTGCGCGAGCGTATCGAGCACGGCATCTACCGCCCGGGGGACCGCCTGCCCTCCATTCGCGCCGTCTGCCTTGAAATGGAGGTGAGCATCTCGACCGCGCAAGAGGCGTATCGTCAGCTAATGGATGCAACGCTGATCGAGTCGCGGCCCAAGTCGGGCTACTTCGTGCTACCTGGCCGGGCGCCGTCGGTACTGCCTTCGATATCCCGCCCGGCTCAGCGGCCGCTGGATGTGTCGCAGTGGGACCAGGTGCTGGAACTCGTCGCCACCCAGCGTGACGACAACCGGCTTTTGCTCGGGCGCGGTGTGCCCAATCTTGAGTATGCGTCGCTCAGGCCACTGTCCAAAATTCTGGGTGGGTTGCACAGAAGTGTCGATCTGCATGGCTTCAACTACGACAAACTAAGCGGCAGCCCCGAGCTTCGCCAGCAGGTGGCCAAGCTTGCCGTGGCATCAGGCTGCTTGCTTCACCCGGATGATATTTTGATCACCACGGGCTGTCAGGAAGCACTTTCCATTGCGCTGCGCACCCTGACCCAGCCGGGCGATGTGGTTGCGGTTGATTCGCCGAGTTTCTACGGCACCATGCAGATATTGAAAGCCAGCGGCCTGAAGGCGCTGGAGATTCCCACCGACCCGCAAACCGGCATCAGCCTGGAAGCGCTCGAGCTTGCGCTGGAGCAGTGGCCGATCCGCGCCATTCAGGTAACGCCGACTTTCAACAATCCGCTGGGCTACACCATGCCGCCGGCGCGCAAACGCGCGCTGTTCCAGCTTGCCCAGCGTTTTGACGTAGCGATTATCGAAGACGATATCTATGGCGACCTGTCGTTTACTCAGCCCCGGCCGCCCACCATTAAATCGTTCGATGACGACGGGCGCGTACTGCTGTGCAGCGGCTTTTCCAAAACGTTGGGGCCGGGGCTGCGGGTCGGGTGGATGGCGCCGGGGCGCTACCGGGATCAGGCGCTGCACATGAAGTACGTCTCCACCGGAGCGTCGGCCACGCTGCCCCAACTGGCAGTGGCCGAGTTCGTTACCAAAGGGCACTACGAGCGCCATCTGCGCGTGGCCATTCGCCAGTATCAGCGCCAGCGCGATGTGATGATCGACTGGGTGCAACGCTACTTTCCGGAAGGCTCGGGCATCAGCTACCCGCAAGGCAGCTTTCTGCTGTGGGTGGAGCTGCCCGCTGCGGTGGACTGCGTGCGCCTCAACGAGCTCCTGGCGCAGCATGACGTGCACGTCGCCCCCGGCTCGCTGTTTTCCGCTTCCGGCAAGTTTCGCCAGTGTCTGCGCCTTAACTATGCCTTTACCCTGACGCCTGCAATTGAAACCGCGGTACGCACGGTAGGGGAATTAGCCGGCAAGATGGTGGAAGAGTCGCGGGCGTCGCTTGTCTGAAAGCGACGGAATCAGCCAGCAAGCACACCAGATGAGCGCCCTTCGCGAGTAATCCGCCGTTGACGAATGCGTATGCTATAAGAGAGGCCACGCTTCTTAAAAAACGCTGCTTGGTGCGATTTTTATAGCTTCCTGCAACGTTCTGATTTTACTGTTCTTTAATAATATTCTTTTGGTCAAAAATTGACCTGAATCGCTGGTAGATTTTCTGCTGTCTATTTTTATCTTGCAGAACAGTTATCTACAATTAGACCGTTCCCCACAGGCGTGGGGATGAACCGGTGTTAGAAATGCTCGTTAGAGTTACTGGCGGCCGTTCCCCACAGGCGTGGGGATGAACCGTGATTGCTTTTATTGAGCATTTGCCTATTGTACCGTTCCCCACAGGCGTGGGGATGAACCGCGTCCGCTGCATTTCTTCAAATGCCGCTTCCACCGTTCCCCACAGGCGTGGGGATGAACCGCCGTGTGGCGCTTCTACTGCGCTATTAGTGAACCGTTCCCCACAGGCGTGGGGATGAACCGTATATATAAAAAGAAGGGGTATAAGGGTGTACACATAATGCCTATTCATTATTGATGCGTGTGGCGTTACGCGCTACAATTTATGCAGGCTCGGCGGCAAGGGAGGCAAAGCGATGCGATGATAAAGAAAATCAAGCACAAAGGCCTGAAACGGCTTTATGAGCGGGGGGAGCCCCAAGGAGTACAGCCTAACCATGTAGACGATTTAAGAGACATACTGGCAGCACTGGATGCCGCAACCAAGCCAAACGATATGGATTTACCAGGTTTTGATTTCCATGGCTTGAAAGGTGATAAGAAGGGCTTTTTTTCAGTGCATGTAAACGGTAATTGGGTAGTGATATTTACGTTTGATGGGGAAGATGCACACCTTGTTGACTATTTAGACTACCACTGACGGCGGCGCTCCTTGATAACCGATACGATACGGTTATCAAGGTCCACCGAATGGGATGGTTTCGCCACTTGAGCGGTAGCCACGATTGCACAGCCTCTAAATATACAGATTAAAAATATTGTGCATGATGATGATGAGGATAACGTGATGACAATGATGAATCCGCCGCACCCAGGCAGCTTGTTACGCCGCCGGATCGTGCCCGCGCTGGGGCTGAATGTCACTGATTTTTCCAAGAAACTAGGTATGTCCCGCACAGCGGTATCCCGCGTTTTGCATGAGCATGCCAGCATTTCCCCTGATTTTGCGGTTAGGCTTGAGCATGGCGGTATTGGTAACGCTAAGCACTGGATGACCATGCAGACCAACTACGACCTATGGCAAGCCGAGCATAAAGAGCAAAATCATATTGAAAGAATCGCTGCTGTTTGAATTAGTAAGTTACTAATTCACCAGTTTAAAGCTCAACGGATCGTGCCGTTGGGCTTTTTTTGCTTGGGAACTAGATAATGGAGGCTATATGAACGTTGATAGGCTCGACTATTTTGCAGGTTTGGCAATGCAGCAATTCCTGATACCGACAATGAACTTGCAATCGATTTCGACCATGGGCAGATAGCGTATGATGCCTATTCACTAGCCAAAGTCATGGCAGAAGAAAGAGAACGACTGGAAGAAGAGGGTTATAGATAATCCGTTCCTCACAGACGTGGGGATGAACCGCTCTTCATGGGTCGCCCTCCGGCATGGATGGCGACTCAGGTAGCCCGGTCGTTCAGGAAGTAAACCATGCAATATCCGATTGCTATCGAATGGGGTGATGAGCACACCGCCACCGGTATCGTCATATCCGGATATTCCCGGGGCCGTGACCGCGGTTGACACGACCGAACACGCCTATGAAATGGCGGTGGAAGTGGCCCATATCCAGCTGGAAGAATTAGCCAACGAAAATAAAGATATCCCCATGCCCCGCAGCATTGCGGAGCATCGTAAGAATCCAGAGTTTGAGGGGTATGGCTGGGGGATTATCGATATTGATATCTCTCCCTACCTGGGTAAAACCAAAAAGGTGAATGTGACGCTGCCAGGTCATGTCATCCGCCAGATCGACAAATACGTTACTACGCACGGTATTAAAAGCCGCTCTGCGTTCATTGCCTCGGCGGCATTGGAAAAGCTGACCCACGCGTAACGAATAGCCTGACTCAATGAGGCAGGCGTATTGATGTGGCGACGCTGAAGCCGCAGGCCAAATGGAAAACCCGCTCTCGACCGAGAGCGGGTTTTTTCATGATGACGCAACGCGTTCACCCAACGGTCGTTTTGGACCTTCCCTTCAACTTGTAGACACGCTATCGTCGGTTTTGGTCAGTTCGCTAATTTTACTGAGCGAGCGTGGCTGTCATCCTGATCAAGGGAGAATGTTCTGGCCATGCCGACTCGATCTTCACGTTTGCCGGTCTATCACCGCTATGCCGGCAAGGCCCTGCCGGGGCAGGCGGGAGATGCTTGCCATCTGCTGGCCTGGCATAGCCTGGATGTAGCGGCCGTTGGTTGGCAGCTACTTGCGCCTGAGCGCCCCTTGACGAAGCAGCTGGCCGCGCAGCTGGGCATCGAGCCCGAGCCATTACGGCAGCTGATGGTTTTTTTATTGGGGCTTCACGACCTGGGCAAGTTCTCCCGCGCCTTTCAGGAGGTGCTGAAACTCTCGCTCGACGGTATGGCGCCGCCGCAAGGCAAGCCCTATCAGCAGCGTCACGACCGTTTGGGTGTGTTGCTCTGGGATGCTTGCTGGAAAGCGTGGCGCAAGGAGGGTGTATTGCACTGGCCAGAAAGGGAGGCGCCTGCCAGAAAGTTGTTGGAACCAATAGATAGTTTGATGGCACCGTTTTTCGGCCACCATGGTCGCCCTGTAGCCACCGGCCAACTGGCGTTTGCGGACTTTTTCGTCAACGACGGCGAGCTTGACGATGCTGTGGCTGCAGGCAGTTTCGTCGCCGACTGGGCCGCATTGGTCGAGCCCGACTGGCCGGTTGAAAAACTGCTGGATGAAGAGTGGCTGGCGCGTTTCAAGACTTTGAGCTGGACAATAGCCGGCTGGGCGACGCTTAGCGACTGGCTGGGCTCGCACCGCGACTACTTTCCCTACTGCCAAAAGGCGATGGCGCTGGGCGATTACTGGCCTAAAGCGCTTTTCCAGGCCGAGGCGGTGCTGAGGGCCACCGGGTTTGGTCGCCCGCCCACGCCGACCCCCTACGCAGGCCTCGATCAGTGGTTTGCAGGCAAGGTGACACCGACCCCGCTGCAGAAGAAGGCAGAAGATCTGCCGCTCCAGGCCGGACCGCAGCTGTTCATCCTTGAAGACGTGACCGGCGCAGGCAAGACCGAAGCCGCCTGCATTCTAGCCCAGCGCCTGCTGGCCGCGGGCCACGGCGAGGGCCTCTATTTTGCCTTGCCCACCATGGCCACCTCCAACGCCATGTACGCCCGCCTGGGCAATCTTCATCATCACTTTTACAGCAGCGCATCAAAGCCTTCGTTGGTGCTTGCCCACGGGGCGCGCGAGCTCAATGAGGATTTCGAGCGCGCGGTGACGGCCACCCAGCCAGAAAACGACGATTACGATGCTCTTGATGCAAGCGCCTCGACCCAGTGCAATCGTTGGCTGGCGGACTCCAACAAGAAGGCGCTGTTGGCCGATGTGGGGGTGGGCACTATCGACCAGGCGCTGATGGGCGGCTTACCGTTTCGCCACCAGTCGATGCGCTTGCTGGGGCTGGCGCGCAAGGTGCTGATCATCGACGAAGTCCACGCCTTCGACCACTACATGCAAACCCTGCTGCATCAGCTACTGGCCCACCACGCCCGCCAGGGCGGTAGCGTTATCCTGTTGACGGCCACGCTGCCACACGCCATGCGCGAGTCGCTTACGGCGGCGTGGCGCCACGGTCTTGGGGTTGAAACCAGCCCACTTGAAGCACACGACTACCCTCTGCTAACCCATTGCGGAAGGAGCGCTACCCACGAAGTGCCCGTCAAGACACGTCCGGAAGTCGCACGCCGTGTGGCAGTCGACTGGCTGGAAAGCGAAGACGAGGCTATCGAGCGTGTACTGGCCGCCGTAGAAGCGGGCGAGTGCATCGTTTGGGTGCGCAACACCGTCGACGACGCCATCCGCGCCTTCCAGCAACTGCGTGAGCACCACCCCGAGCCCGAACGCTGCCTGCTTTTCCACGCACGCTTTGCGATGCTAGACCGCCAGCGGATCGAGTCCGAGGTGATTCGTCGCTTCGGCAAGGAGTCCACGCCGTCACTGAGGCGTGGGCAAGTGATTGTTACAACGCAGGTTTTCCAAGAGAGCTTGGACTGTGATGCTGACCAGATGGTCAGTGACATCGCGCCCATTGACCTCTTGATCCAGCGCGCCGGTCGGTTGCAGCGCCACCAGCGCGGCGAACGTTCCGCGCCCGTGCTGCAGGTACTCGCGCCCGCGTGGAGCGATACCCCCGATGTGGACTGGTTGAGCCAAGCGCACCGCGGCACCCAGGCGGTTTATAAAGACACCTCGTTGATCTGGCTGACCCAGCGCGTGCTGCGCGAGCAGGGCGCCATCACCATGCCGGGTGAGGCGCGCAGCTTGATCGAGGGCGTTTACGCCGCCTCGACGGAGGACCTCCCGGAAGCGTTTGACCTGGCGCACTTCGAGCGCACCGGTATGGATAAATACGCGGTCTCGGTGGCCACCCATAACGCCCTGAATCTGGAAGATGGCTACCGCCTCAATGGCGATTTTGACCCGTGGCAGGAGGAGCGCGAGATGGGCACTCGGCTCAGCGACGAGCAAAGTGTCGAGGTCGTGCTACTCAAGCGTCGGGAAGATGAGCTGGTGCTCTGGGTAGAAGATCACCGCCACGCCGACCGACTGAGCCGATGTCGCCTGACGGAAAGCCAGGCCAGGAAACTAGCTCAACTGCCGGAGCGCTATACCGAGCAGTGGGAAACGCTACAGCAGCGCCACCGCGGGCTGCGCTTCGTGCAGCCGTGGCTGCCTGAGGAGGAGGATACTTGTGGTTACGACGCACAGTGGGGTGTGAGTTTTGAACAAAAATAGACGTTGCCATTTCACTGAAAGACAAGTGATACAAGGTAATCAAAAGAACGCTTAACGCCAAAATTAACGCACGTGAGGTGCCGATGAATCTACTCACAGACCCCTGGTTGCCCTTTCGGTATCGCGATGGCGATGGCCGAATCGCCTACCGCCCACCCTCGGCCCTCGCCGACCCGAATGTGCTCGACCTCGCACTTCCTCGCGCCGATTTCCAGGGCGCGGCCTGGCAGTTTTTGATCGCGCTGCTGCAGACGGCGATGACGCCCAAAAATACCGACGCCTGGCTGGATTATTATCAGACGCCGCCCAGCATGGCAAAGCTCGATGATCTGTTAGCGCCCTTTGCCTCTGCCTTCGAGCTGGATGGCGACGGCCCGCGATTCATGCAGGACCTGGACCCGTTGGACGACGTCAAGGACGCGCCGGTTGCCGGCCTTTTGATCGACTCGCCCGGCGCCAACGGCATCAAGAACAATACCGATTTCTTCGTCAAGCGCGGCCGGGTGGAAACTGCTTGCCCCGAGTGCGCGGCGCTGGCGCTTTATACCATGCAGATCAACGCGCCCGCCGGTGGCGCGGGCATTCGCGTTGGCCTGCGCGGCGGCGGGCCGCTGACCACGCTGATTCTGCCGGAAGACGACAGCAAACCACTGTGGGCGCGCCTCTGGCCCAACGTCATGCCCGCGGATGCGGTGGGCCAGCCGGGGCAGACATGGCGCGCGCCTGAAGCCTGCGATAGCGATCTGTTCTTCTGGATGAAGGATACCCGTGTCAGCGACAAGAAAGGCACCGAGGTTTTGCCCGAGCAGGTGCACCCCTTGCACGCTTTTTGGTCGATGCCCAGGCGCTATAGGCTGCTATTCGACGAGACGCCGGGCGAGTGCGACCTTTGCGGCCGCGAGGCGACACACCCGGTGCGCCGCCTGCGCGCCAAGAAGCAGGGCGCCAACTACGACGGCCCCTGGCGCCACCCGCTCACACCTTATCGCCGCCTTAATCCTAAAAAGCTCGATGAGCTACCGCTTTCCAGCAAGGGCCAGCCCGGGGGGCTTGGCTACCGCCACTGGCCGGGGCTGGTGCTGGAAGATGAAGCCGTTAGCGGCGCGCTGCCCGCCCGCGTGGTCACTCACCATCTGCAAAAGTATCGCCAGGTGGAGGCCGCGCGCGACGATGGCGAAGCGTTCGAAGCGCTGTTCAAGCGTACCCGGCTCTGGGTGTTCGGTTATGACATGGACAACATGAAGCCGCGCGGCTGGTACAGCGTGGAAATGCCGCTGGTGGGCGTGCCCGAGGGGCAGCAGGAAACGCTGCGCGGCTGGGCCAAGCGCTTCGTCGACTTGGCCTCGGAGATCAGCTGGACGCTGCGCAATCAGCTCAAGCGCGCCTGGTTCAAACGCCCTGAAGATGCCAAGGGTGATATGAGCCAGATCGACGCCCAGTTTTTCGAGGCGACTCAGCTGGCATTTTTCAGCGCGCTGCGCGAGATGGGGGAGGCGCTACTCGATGAAACGCCGACGCTCTCGCCCGAGACTCATCGCCAGTGGTACCTGGCGCTCAAGCGTGAAACAGTGGCGCTGTTCGATGCCCAGGCCATCAGCGGTCCGCTGGAAGGCATGAAGATGCAGCAGCTCGAGCGCATCACCAGCGCGCGGCGCTATCTGCTGGCGTATCTGAACGGCAGTGGCAAAAAGGTTGGCAAGACGGTGCAGACATTTGCCGAGATCGGCGATTTTGATCTGAAGGCGCCCAGGATTGAACGCAATGAGGAGAGCCCTGCATGAGTGAGGTAGAAAAAACGCCGCCGCAAGCGCCGGATGAAAAGGCCACAAAGGGCGATGCGGTAGAAGATTACTGCTACGCGCTTACCCCTGATGAGGCATATATGCTGCGTCGCTGGTGGCAGCGGCTGACGCTCGACCCTCCTGCGTTGAAAAAGATCACCGAGGCACCCGGCTATCTGCGAGGCGTACGCGCCGCGTTGCGCCGCTGCGACACCATCGAGTCGGTCATGCTGACCGAAGCATTCCGTCATCTCTGGCAGGCGCTTGAGTCGAAGGCATGGAAAGAGACGCCAACGGGGAGATCAAACCGACAGCGTGCTCAGCGTCTTGAGGTATGGGCGACTATTGCCGCCGTCGCGAGTGAGCTGCGCGCCGAAACGTTCGATGCTCCTCTGGGCAAACGCCTGGGCGAGAAGCGCCCCAATACCGGTGATACCCCGCGAATGAGTGATCTGCGCTTTCAGCAGCTGCTCGATTGCCATGCCTCTGAGGAACTGATTCGCCGTTTTCGACGGGCGCTCAAGCTCGCGGATAACGCCGGCGTCAGCGTGGTGCGTCTGGCCGATATGGTCGCGCTCTGGGATCGCGAGCAGCGCGGGCAGTACCGCGCCGAGGCCACCCAACGCTTCGCCTTCGTCATGAGCGATGCCTATTTCCAGGCGCGAGCGTTAAAGCCGACCACGGGCGACTGAACGGCAACGGTCACTTATCAACAACCACTGTTTCGGCATTCGGCACATTTTTTATTCAGGAATCCCATCATGAGCCACTTTATCCAGCTTCACCTTCTGACCTCTTACCCGCCTTCCAACCTCAACCGCGACGACCTGGGCCGCCCCAAGACGGCGTTCATGGGCGGCGCCCGACGGTTGCGTGTCTCCTCGCAAAGCCTCAAACGCAACTGGCGCACTTCTGATCTGTTTGAAGCGGCGGTCGATAGTCACAAGGGCACGCGCACCAAGCGCTTGGGGGGAGAGGTTTTCAAGCGTATGAGAGCTGCTGGCGCCGACGAAAAGCTGGCGGGTAACAGTGCGGAGAAGATCGCCGGCGTCTTCGGCAAGCTGCGCAAGGTCGACAAGGGCGAAAAGCACGAGTACGAAATCGAGCAACTGGTCCACGTCGGCCCGGAAGAAGTGGCTGCGCTGGAAGCGCTTGCCGATACCCTGGCCGCAGAGAAACGTGAGCCGACCGACGAAGAGCTTAAGGCCCTGCTTGCCCGGCGGCCCACCGCCGTCGATGTGGCGCTGTTTGGGCGGATGCTTGCTGGCGCGCCGAGCTATAACGTCGAAGCGGCCTGCCAGGTTGCCCACGCCATTACCGTGCACGCCGCCGAGGTAGAGGACGACTATTTCACCGCCGTCGATGACCTCAACAGCGGCGATGAAGACCGCGGTGCGGCACATATTGGCGAAGCCGGGTTCGCCGCCGGTCTGTTCTACCTCTACCTCTGTATTGATCGGGATCTTCTGATCGCGAACCTCCAGGGAAATACCGATCTGGCCGACCGTGCCATTGGCGCGCTGGTGGAATCTGCCGTCAAGATCTCCCCCAAGGGTAAGCAGAACAGCTACGGCTCTCGTGCCCACGCCAGCTACGTCTTGGCGGAAAAGGGCGATCAGCAGCCGCGTTCGCTGTCGGCATCGTTTCTGCAGCCTGTCATGAGCGAAGGTCAGGGCGTCGAAGCGATTAGAAAACTGGAAACCCAGGCCCAGGCATTTGATGACGCTTACGGCGCAGGCGCGGATCGGCGCTTTATTCTCTCGGCAACGCCCGAGTACGAAACGCCAGCCCTGAAAGGCGACATTCAGCGCGGCAACCTGCAAGCGTTGCTGACCTTCCTCAAGGGCGACGACTAAGCGGAGGCGATATGCCACACCATCTGGTTTTTCGCCTCTATGCGCCCATGGCGAGCTGGGGCGAGGCCGCCGTTGGCGAGACGCGGCCGACGGCCACCTACCCAAGCCGTAGCGCCATTCTGGGGCTGATCGGGGCGGCGCTGGGTATCAAACGCGACGACGATGACGGTCAGCGCCGCCTGCGCGAAGGCCTTCAGGTCGCGGTCAAGCAGCGCTCTCCGGGGCTTTTAATGCGCGATTATCACACCGTGCAGATGCCTTCTTCGCAATCAAAGGTAACCCACCGCACCCGCCGCGAGGAGTTGGCGGTGCCTAAAGAAGCGCTCAATACCATTCTCTCCTCAAGAGACTACCGCTGCGACGGGTTATGGAGCGTGGCGGTGCGGCTTACCGCGCATGCCTCCTGGTCGCTGGGGGAATTAAAGGCGGCGCTGGAAAAGCCCCGTTTTCCGCTCTATCTCGGCCGCAAGGCGTGCCCTCTGGCCGCGCCTTTGTTACCCACAGTGGTTGAGGCCAGCCATTGGCGCCAGGCGCTGGATCACCGCTTTGAAAGCGCATTGGACCCGGAGCGCACCTGGCTTGCGATGATCGGTAACGAGAAGAAGGACCAGCAACTATTACGCCTGCCCGAGCAAGTGCTTTACGCCTGGGAAGGCGATGCCGATGCACTCGATGGCAGCGATACAGCCAACGAATCTAGCGAGGTGTGGGACGAGCCGCTGCACCGCCGGCGCTGGCAGTTCGGCCCCCGCCTTGAACACCGGCGCACCGAGAAAGTGGAAGGAGAGCGCTAATGTATCTTTCAAGTGTCAGGCTGGATCTCAATAGCCTCACCCGCGCCGAGCTGTTTGATGTACTGGAAGGCGGCGCTTATACCGCTCACCAGTTGCTCTGGCAGCTATTTCCCGAGGTACCCAAAGGCGAGCGGCCGTTTATCTTTCGCCAGGAAATGGAAGAAGACGCCAACGGTAAAAGCGCCGGGTTGCCGCGATTCTATGTCTACTCGACCCAGGCTCCGGAAGCCATGGATGGGTTTGAGGTGCAGTGCAAGGCGTTCTCGCCTCAGCTCGTTAAAGGTGAACGACTGGCCTTTCGTCTGCGTGTTAACCCCACCATCGCGAAACCGGCGGGCGAGGGCCGTCGCTCTTGCCGCGCCGATGTGTTGATGGATGCGCGCTACCCCTTCCCAAAAGGGGAGCGGACGAGCCAGGCCTGCATCGAGGCAATGGACGCGGCGGCGCGCCAGTGGCTTAAAAGCCGTGCTGAAAGCTTCGGTTTCACGCTGCCGGTCAGGCCAGAAGTAGGTGCTTACCGCCAGCACGCGCTGAGCAAGAAAGAGGGCGGGCAACCTATCCGCTACTCCAGTGTGGACTACGAAGGCCTGCTGGAAGTGACCGACCCCGCGCTGCTCAATGAAGCGCTGCAACACGGCATTGGCCGTGCCAAGGCGTTTGGTTGTGGAATGCTGTTGCTGCGCCGCGTACCGGAGTGACCCATGAGCTTCATTCCCCTCAAGCCCATCCCCCTCAAGGATCGCATGTCGATGATCTTCGTCGGCATGGGCCAGATCGACGTGCGCGACGGCGCGTTCGTCGTCATCGACGAGGTCAACGGCGAGCGCATGCACATTCCCGTGGGCTCGGTGGCGTGTTTACTGCTCGAACCCGGCACGCGGGTCTCTCATGCGGCGGTCAAGCTGGCAGCGGTGGTAGGCACGCTGCTAATTTGGGTGGGCGATGCGGGCGTGCGGCTCTACAGCGCCGGCCAGCCCGGCGGCGCGCGTTCCGATAAGCTGCTCTATCAGGCCCAGCTGGCGCTGGATGAAAGCTTGCGGCTCAAGGTCGTGCGCAAGATGTTCGAGCTGCGCTTTGGCGAGGAGCCGCCTTCCCGGCGCAGCGTCGAACAGCTACGTGGCATCGAAGGCGCACGGGTACGCAAGACCTACCAGATGCTTGCCAAGCAGTACGGCCTGAAATGGCAGGGGCGGCGTTATGATCCGAAGCAGTGGGACGCCTCGGACGTGGCCAACCAGTGCCTCTCGGCGGCCACTGCCTGCCTCTATGGGATTACCGAAGCGGCGATTCTAGCCGCGGGCTACGCCCCGGCCATCGGCTTTTTACATACCGGCAAGCCGTTGAGCTTCGTCTATGACATCGCCGATATCGTCAAATTCGAAACCGTGGTCCCGGCGGCGTTTCGCATCGCGGCCAAGAACCCGCCCATGCCGGAGCGCGAGGTACGCATTGCTTGCCGCGATGCCTTCAAGCAGACCCGGCTGCTCCAGCGCATTATTCCCATGATCGAAGAGGTGCTGGCGGCAGGCGAGGTCGAACCGCCACCACCACCGGCCGATGCCGTGCCGCCTGCCATCCCCGAGCCGACATCAATAGGCGATAGCGGCCACAGGAGTCATTAACATGGCCATGCTCGTCGTCGTCACCGAAGCAGTGCCACCCCGCTTGCGTGGGCGGCTCGCCGTCTGGTTGCTGGAGATTCGCGCCGGTGTCTATGTGGGGGATGTCAGTAAGCGTATCCGCGAAATGATCTGGGAGCAGATCGAGGTCTTGGCCGAGGAGGGCGGCAACGTCGCCATGGCCTGGGCCAGTAATCACGAATCCGGCTTCGAGTTTCAGACCTTCGGCGATAACCGCCGCGTTCCCATCGACCATGACGGACTACGCTTGGTGCGTTTTTTGCCACCCATGGATAAGTAGCTGTTTTTAATGCTCTTTAATAATATAGAGCTGTTCAAAAAATGACCAAAATCGCCGGTGGATTTTCCACTGGCGATTTTTCTTTTTGAAAACAATTGACTACAATTAGACCGTTCCCCGCAGGCGCGGGGATGAACCGTTATTCCAAAACCCTGGGAATTGTCTCCAGTACCGTTCCCCGCAGGCGCGGGGATGAACCGAGGATGGGAAAGGGTAGGCTGACCGGCAGGAGCCGTTCCCCGCAGGCGCGGGGATAAACCGGGGCCAGTCCATAGGCTGGCAGGCGTAGCATCCCGTTCCCCGGAGACGCGGGGATGAACCGATATTTCTTTCTGCCAGCCGAGCCCAGGCGCGCCATTCCCCGCAAGCGCGCTGGCCACCGAGAAAGTCGCGCAGGTGTGCGAACACGCGGTTACCTTAACGGGTATGAAATGAGAAACGACGGTGCAACAGGCGGCTTGGGGATGGCGGCCTGGGCGAAATCGGAGTATCAAGTAGCGATGTTTTCAAGCGCGCATTTTCAAGTCGTGGCGAGTGGAAAACACGTCGCGCGAACCGTACGAAGGAGGTGGTCATGATGTTACGTTCACTGGGTTGGATGACGGCGGCGGCCATGGGCCTGTCGATCGGTTTCGCCAGCGCCCATGCCGGCGCGGAGCCAGCGAGCGAAGAGGCGTCAACAATGCCGGAAGCGGTCGCCGCGCAAGTGAGCGCTACCTGTGCCTCTATTGATGAATCGCTGGGTATTGCGCCCCAGCACTATGCGATCGACGATGAGATAGGCGGCGACCTGTGGCTCGTGCCGTGTAATGCAGGTGCTTACCAGATTTCTTATGAGGCGATTTATCAACCCGAAGATGCCGAACCGCGCAAGTTGCTGTTCGCCCTGTGGCGTGATGGCAGCTGGACCGGCACCGAGTTACTTTTCAACCCTGAATTCGACCCCGAAACTGGCGTACTGACCGACCAGTACAAGGACCGGGGCGCCGGTGGCTGCGGCGGCGAGCGCACCTGGCAGTGGCAGGACGGCAATTTCCGGCTGACCGAGTATCGCGCTGTCGAGGCGTGTGAAGACGAGGCCAGCGAGTTTCCCGTGGTTTTCGAAGCTGAGTGATTCTTGATGCATCGGCATATTTAGGGCCGACTTAGAAGCCTTGAATGCTCGCTTTTGATAAAAGCGAGCATTTTTACGCCGGATAAAACCGTGCTTTCACACGCCATATCAAGATTAGAAACGGGTGATGGCATCATGCATGTGTTTCAAGTTTTCCTGCTGGCCTAGCTTAGCTAGTCGCCAAGTGGCAGGGAAATATCAAACTTGTGCCGCTTACGTGAAAGCAAGGTGCGAAATTTACGCATGTTGTCGTCGCTGTAAAGTACCTGGTCACAAAAGCGGTCATATTCGTCCAGGTCTTTCACGATCATGATCAAGATGAAATCGGACTCGCCGGTAACCTGGTAGCACTGCTTTACTTCTGGGGCACTGAGCGCCGAGTTTAAAAACCGCTGATAGAGCGCTTTATTATCCCGTTCCATGGTGACCTCTACCACCATATGCAGACACTGACCCAAGGCATTAGGGTTTAAAAGCGCTACTTCACGATCAATGATTCCCGCCGCGCGCAGTCGATTGACTCTTTTAAGACAGGCCGAGGGTGAAAGCCCTATCGCGTCAGCCAACGCTTGATTAGTCATGCCAGCATCTAACTGAAGCTGATTGAGAATGCGGCGATCAAGGCTATCCATGAAATTTAATTTAAAATCCTGGTCGATTAAGAACAAATATTGATTTATTTGGCCATCTTGGAACGAAGATTCTGCATAGCTCCAATTACTATAACCGTTGTTAAAACAATGGCAATGGGGGAGACATGCAGCACCAAAATTATCGGATAGTTGATTGGGCTAGAAGTATTAGCCACCAGTCGTGGCAGGTTTACGTCAGGCTGTTAAAAATCCTGGTGCCTGCACTGGTGGTCGTAAAGATTCTTCAGCAACTGGGCCTGGTCCAGTGGATAGGTGGGGCGCTTGCGCCCTTGATGGGGCTTCTGGGCTTGCCGGATTTCATGGGATTGGTGTGGGCCGCGGCGCTAATGACCAACCTTTACACAGCGATTGCTATTTTTTATCAAACGGTAGGCGATACGCCGCTAAGCGTGGCGCAGATATCT
Source organism: Halomonas colorata (assembly GCF_014897985.1). Lineage (GTDB taxonomy): Bacteria > Pseudomonadota > Gammaproteobacteria > Pseudomonadales > Halomonadaceae > Vreelandella > Vreelandella colorata. Next base: position 3,080 of record NZ_JABUZA010000004.1, on the reverse strand, counting down.
GTAATGGGAAGCCTTTTACTCATCGGCCATTCGCTCCCGGTTGAAGGCGCCGTTGCTAAATACGCCGGCGTTTCGTGGCGTGCGACGCTGTTGCTACGCGTGGGCGGCGCACTCTTGTTTGCCTGGCTAGTCCATGTTTTTTGTCGCTACGCCAACGTTTTACAAGGCCCAGCGTCGCTTGGCTGGCGGCCCTCGACAACGGTAGAACCTGACATTCTTGTGTGGACGGTCTCACAGCTTCAAACACTAGCTGCTATTTGGGTGGTGATCATTGCGCTGGTGGCGCTGCTTGATGTGCTGAAACGCTGGGGTGTAGAACGTTGGATACACCGCGGCCTGAACCCTTTGCTCAAGCTGTTAGGTATCGGGCCGCAAGCTGCCAGTATCACGGTCATTGGCTTCACATTGGGCCTTAGCTACGGCGCGGGGTTATTAATTCGGGATGTCAAAAACGGTATTTTAAGCAAACGCGATAGCGTGCTGGCGCTCTGTTTTCTAAGTCTTTGTCATAGCGTTATCGAAGATACGCTGTTGTTTGTAATGCTTGGGGCGGATATTTTTATCATATTAGCTGCAAGGCTAGGTTTTGCTGTGGTACTGGTGATGATCATAGCCCGGTGGCGGCCGTAAAAAAACCGACACGCGCCCGACCCACTGGTCCGGATCGGGCGTTCATTAAAAAGCGCGACGGCCTGTGTTCGAATCAAGGTCTATAGCGTCAGATTTCCCTGGCGTACATCCAGCTGTTCCAGACGACTTTTCAAAAGCTCTGGGAAGCGGGCGTACCAGGTCTGGTTGAGCGGCGAGGGGTGGGGGAGCGGGTAGAGCGTAAAATTGCGCGCCTCGCCTTGGGCATCTTCGAGCGTTACCTCGATGCTGCTTTCAAAGCGCTCGTCACTTTTCCAGAACGCCTCCAGGCGGTCGCGTTCTTCTTTTGAGCGGCCAATGCCAAACCACAGGAAAGCCTCGCGTCCCAGCGTGATCAGGTGCTTGCCCTCCCAGCTCGAGATCAGCACCTCGTTCATCAGGTCGTGAAAATGGCGCTTCACCTTCATCGACCACGCCTTGTTGCCTACCGGCTTGTAGGGCACGGTATTGATCCAGAAAAAGTGCTCGCCCACGGCGCGGGAGGCCTCGAAGTCCGGCATCTTCTCGCCATATAGTCGTTCATGAAGCGCCTTTCTCACCAACTGTCCGCCAGCGCCGATAAAGGGCTCCTGGTAGCGGACTTCCTCACGGCCCGGGTCGCGCCCGAAAAAGCCGATGCGCAGGTTCGGCTTGCCAAGGCCGATGATGGGCTCGAGCGGGTCGCGCTCGAAGCGCTCGTAGACCTCGACATCGATTCCTTCTATCTCGGCCGCCAGCGCTCTGAATTTTTTCTCCTGAGCCGGGGTCAGTGACATTGTTCAACCTCCTTGTTGGTTCCCATCGCTTGGTTTAGTCAAACCATTCCTGAGCCGTGCGCCATAAGCACATGCCGAAAAAATAGACGGATGTAAGACCCCATCCCCATAGAGCCCAAACGGCATGCTCGGGGCTCGAGAGGATGAGAAATGTTGCGCAGAGGCACCACACAAGCGTAATGGCGATGTTGAGCGGCATGAACTTGCGTACCCGGAAAGGGTGAAGGAACTTCATGCGCGTAACGGTGAGAATGGCCAGGCCGATAATCGCGGTAAACGTGATCCAGGGTGGGAAATCGAGAATATAAAAATAAGCGGCGGCGATATTCCACGCCGCGGGAAAGCCGACAAAGTAGTTGTCCTGGCTTTTCATATTGGTGTTACAGAAACAGAACATCGACGAGAGCAGGATAATAAACACCGCCAGCAGTGAGAAACCGGCCGGCAAATCGATAAAGTAGTAGATAAACAGGGCGGGAATAAACGCCCAGGTAAGATAATCAATGACCATATCCAGCGTTGAGCCATCGAAGTGCGGCAGGATGGTTTTCACTTCGTACTTGCGTGCCAACGTGCCGTCGAAGCCATCGACCATCATCGCCGCCCCCAGCCAAAGCAGACAAGCCACCGGGTTGTCATCGATCAGGGCCAATAGCGCCATGACGCCCAGCAGTACGCCGCTAGCGGTGAGAGCATGTACGCTCCATGCCTTGCATCGCGATGCGTGGGAGTCTGCTTGCGAAGAGAGCGGTTGAGCCACATTAAACCCCGTTGAGAACGTCATGTTCTGCTGCTGTTTGGTGTATGGATGAGCGTGTCAGTCAATACACTACTACAAGAAGGCGCACCGAGAACACGCAGGCCGTTGAGATACTCTTAGCATGGCCGTTTATCGTGTTATCCGCTAGGCGATAGTAAGAGTCCTAACGTATGTATAAGCCCTAAACGGGCCGCTGAAACTGCAGGCGTGCCTGCTCGGCGCGTTCACGCGTTACGCAGGTAAGTGAGTGGTCATTAAGTAGCCCCATCGCCTGCATCAACGCAAAGGCCGTAGTGGGGCCAATAAATTTCCAGCCGCGTTTCTTCAGCGCTTTGGAGAGCGCGATAGATTCAGGCGAGACGGTTTGGGTTTGCGGCGCTTTTAACGCATCGTGTGCTGGCTCAAAACGCCAGAAAAAGGCTGCCAGTGAACCCTCCTGTTCGACTAATTCCTGTGCCCGTTGCGCGTTATTGATCGCCGCCTCAATTTTGCCGCGATGGCGAATAATGCCCGCGTCTTGCAGTAAGCGCTGCACGTCTCGCTCATCAAAACGTGCGACCTGATGAAAGTCGAAGTGATGAAAGGCGGCGCGAAAATTTTCGCGCTTGTTGAGAATCGTCCGCCAGCTCAAGCCTGACTGAAAGCTTTCCAGGCAGAGCTTTTCAAACAGGCGCTGATCGTTATCAACGGGAAAGCCCCACTCATTATCGTGGTAGGGTAAAAACTCTGGCGCCCCGCCGCACCAGTAGCAGCGTGATTGTCCATCGGGGGCGATAAATTCGTTCGCCATAGTGATTCCCCTGTTTTAGTTATAAAAATATCAGGATTTATAAAGGTGTCGGTGAGTTCAACCGGTCAACGCAAATATGCTTTGCAGCTTCTCCACAGGTGTCAGGTAGTCGAGCGTTTTCCTCGGT
>NZ_JABUZA010000049.1 GCF_014897985.1 Halomonas colorata | reverse complement strand
TCCATGGCAGCACTGAATCCTATGCAGTTGACGATAGCCGTATTATCGCTGATGGCAGTGACTTTTTCAGAGCTTCCCTAGCTAACGCCGTGGCGCTCAGGCTTCGCTGTCGCTTTCAGCAAGGTCTACCAACTCGCGCACGGCTACCGCAAACAGCGCAAACCCACCTTCACTGCCACCGCGCACTTCTTCAAGCAAACGGCGCCAGCGGTTATGCAGGTGATCGTGCTGCTCAAGCCACTGATCCACACGCTCTTGAGTGTCACGACTGCCGGCTTCAAGTTTCAGCACGCTGGTGGTAAGCGCCAGCTGCTGACGGTCGATATCATCGCGGAAGGTTTCCCGCGCCTGTACTTGCCACGCGTCACGCACTTCAAGCTGCGTGACCTGCTGGCTCATCCAGGGTAGCTCCAGGCGGCTGCCGATCTCGTAGAACACCTCGGCTACTCGCTGGGGCTTCTCGCTGGTAATCCGCGCAGCCTGAATAATACCCAGCCCAGCATACAGGTTAGGGGCTCCCGCAACCGTTGAGGCCAGCGCTTCAGGCACACCCGCTTCCTGCAGCTCATTACGACGAAGACGCCATGCTTCCAGCTCTTCACCGCTTAACAGCTCACCCATGTCTTCTTGCAACTGCGCCAAGCGAGGACCGAAATACTCGATCGTATCTTGCGTGGAAAGCCCCAGATGCTGGCGCAGGAACCAGCGTGTCGAACGGCGAATCAAGCGCATGAGATCCAGCATCATCGAGTGCTGTACCTTGCTTGGCACTTGATTATCCAGGGCTTCAATCTGTGCCCATAGAGAAAGCAAGTTAAAGCTGTCGCGGGCAATTACGTAGTTACGCGCGATATCGGCCCGACCTGCACCAGTGGAGTCTCTTAACCGGCGGACAAACACGATGCCCATATGATCGACCAGATCATTGGCAACTTGCGTAGCCACAATCTCGCGCTTCAGGCGGTGCTCATACATTTCTGGCTGATAGCGCTCGGTCAAGACTGACGGGAACAGCCGCTCAAGGTGGCGATGAATATACGTATCATCAGGCACATCAGAGGTAATCAGATCACCTTTAAGCGTGCTTTTGGCGTAGGAAATCAGCACCGAAAGTTCAGGCAAGCGCATTCCCTGCTGATTACTGGCACGCTCTTTTAATACGTCATCGGTGGGCAGAAACTCAAGTTCACGATCAATTTGGCCCGCGACCTCCAGCTCACTAATAAAGCGGCGATACGGTCCGATACCCTGGAGAGAAAGAATCTCCGAAAGATCTAGCGCCTGCGCTTGGCGATAGTTATCCAAAATCACCAGATCGGCCACTTCATCGGTCATTTCGGCAAGCAGTTCATTACGCTGCTTCTCGGTCATATCGCCACGCTTGACCACGTCATCAATCAATATCTTAATATTGACCTCGTGGTCAGAGCAGTTGACGCCGCCCGCATTATCGATAAAGTCGGTATAAACGCGCACGCCGTTGGCGGCGGCTTCCATCCGCCCACGCTGGGTAAGGCCCAGGTTACCGCCCTCACCTACCACGCGGCAGTTGAGGTCAGCGCCGTTAATGCGCAGCGCATCGTTGGCTTTATCGCCCACGTCAGCATCGGTTTCATCCGAGCTTTTCACATAGGTGCCGATACCGCCGTTCCAGATCAAATCCACCTTGGATTGAAGCATGGCGCGAATGAGTTCATTGGGCGACAGGCGTTCTTCCTGAATACCAAACACCTGCTGCATTTCGGGGGAAATCGCAATCGATTTGGCACTGCGGCTAAAGATACCGCCGCCCTGAGAAATCAGCTCGACACTGTAGTCTTCCCAGCTGGAACGCGGCAGATTAAAGAGCCGGGTACGTTCAGCGAACGCTGCTTCGGCATCGGGGTTGGGGTCCACAAAGATATGTAGATGGTTGAAAGCCCCGACCAATTGAATCTTATCAGACAGCAGCATGCCGTTACCGAACACGTCGCCAGCCATATCGCCTACGCCTACCACGCTGAACAGATCTTGCTGGGTGTCGATACCCAGGTTCTTAAAGTGGCGCTTAACCGACTGCCAGGCACCGCGTGCGGTAATGCCCATTTTCTTATGGTCATAGCCGTTAGCGCCGCCGGAAGCAAACGCATCGCCCAGCCAGTGACCGTATTCAATGGAGATTTCATTCGCGATATCTGAGAACGTGGCGGTGCCTTTATCGGCAGCCACCACCAGATAGGCATCATCCTCATCGTGGCGCACGACATTTTCAGGTGGCACAACGTCACCACCGTCCAGATTATCAGTGACATCCAAAAGTGCACGGATAAAAATTTTATAACAGGCGATGCCTTCTTTCTGCTGGGTTTCGCGGTCAGCATTTTCCGGCATCCGTTTACACACGAAACCGCCCTTGGCGCCGACCGGCACGATCACCGCGTTTTTAACCTGCTGAGCTTTTACCAGGCCGAGTACTTCGGTACGGAAATCTTCGTGGCGATCAGACCAGCGCAAGCCACCCCGGGCGACCTTGCCGCCACGCAGGTGAACACCTTCCACCCGCGGCGAGCAGACGAAAATTTCGAACATCGGCCGCGGCTTGGGCATTCCAGTGACCTTGGAAGGCTCTAATTTAAAGGCGATGTAGTCTTTAACACGGCCACTCTCTGCACGCTGGTAATAATTGGTACGCAGTGTTGCCTGGATAAGCTCCATAAAGCGACGTAACAGCTGGTCATCGTTAAGGCTGGCCACCGCTTCCAGGTGTTCATTAAGCCGCGCCACACACTCGTCGGTATCATGAGAGACGAGCGTGGGATCGAAGCGCAAGCGGAACATTTCGACCAGCTCTTGGGTAATCGCCGGATAGTTAGCCAGTGTCGCCGCGATGTAATGTTGCGACATACCAAAGCGGATCTGCTTAAGATAGCGCGCGTAGCCACGTAGCATCGCCACTTCATGCCAATCCAACCCAGCGGCAATGATCAGCCGGTTGAAGGCGTCGTTATCGGCCTCGCCCGCCCAGATACGCTTGAAGGCTTCACTGAAGGTTTCACGCATTTCGCCCAGGCTGACATCTTTATTGCCATGTTCAAGCTCAAAGTCATGAATCCAGTAGCGCTGCTCGGGGGCATTAATTTCGTAGGGGCGCTCACCAATAACCCGCAGGCCCAGGTTTTCCATCATCGGTAGCACATCAGAAAGCGGAATCTGTGAGCCTCGGTGGTACAGCTTGAGATTAACCCCACTGCCCTTCTCTTCTAACGGCCGATAAAGCGACAGTGATAGATCATCACCGTTATTGAGCGTTAGCAGATGCTGGACATCAAATACCGCCGTACGCGCGGTAAAATCTTCACGATAGCTTGCTGAAAACGCATTCTGGAACTGCTCCATTTGGTGATTGGCGCTCTCTTCCCCAAACCCTTCTACCATGGCGGCCATCAGCTCATCGCGCCAGCTACGCGCGAGGCGGGCAACCTTGCTTTCCAGGCGTTTAAGGTCGAACTGGCTTGGCGCACTGCCATTGAAACGTAAAATCAGCTGGATACGCGCCAGCACCGACTCAGACAGGTAGGTGTTGAAATCGCCAAAGTGAGCATCAAGCTCGTCACACAGCAGGTTCTGAATACGCTGGCGCAAATCGGTTGAAAAGACATCACGCGGAACGAACACCAAGCACGAGTAAAACTTGCCGCTAACATCGGCACGGATAAACAGGCGTACCTGACGACGTTCGCGAATATCGAGAATGCCCAGCGCAGTATGTGCCAGCGACTCCGTGCTGATCTGAAATAGATCATCGCGAGGATAGACTTCAAGCACTTGTAAAAGCTGCTTACCGTTATGCCCCTGGGGGTTAAATCCGGCGATATCCATCACGGCTTTAAGCTTGCGGCGCAGCAGCGGGATATTGCGCGGCGACTCGTTGTATACCGTTGAGGTAAACAGGCCGAAGAAGCGGCGTTCACCGATGACATTGCCGTCATCGTCGTAACGATCCACGGTGATGTAGTCAGGATAGGTAGGCCGATGTACCCGCGAGTGGTGGGCGCTTTTGGCAAACGAGAGCAGCTGAGGCACCAGCTCGTAGTTACCGTTCTCATCGATGCCTTCTTCAGAACGAATGCGCTCATCGTAGCGCGGCTCGTCCAGGCGGAACACGCCTAAGAGGCTGTTGGGGTCGCGCTGCAACTCACTACCTTCAAGCAGGTATTCGTCGTATCCCAGGAAGGTGAAATTATCTTTCACCAGCCACTCTAAGAAGGCAATGGCTTCTTCGTGGTCATCGGGGTCAATCTGTGGTGGGCAGTTTTTTTCAAGCTCTTGGATCGTGGCGGTGATTTGCCCACAGATCGCGTCGTAATCGCTCACCGCCGTGCGCACATCGCGCAGTACCTGATGCAGCTGCTTTTCGATATTGGAAAGCGCTTCAGGGTCAGTATGACGATCAACTTCAATTACGATCAGTGACTCACGCGCTTCAGGCGCGTTAGCGTCGCGGGGTGAGGCCAACGCCTGCAGTTGGTTCTGTTCATTGCGGGCAACGGCAAACACGGAGTTCTGGATCGCATGCACGGTAAGACCGCGGCGATTCAGCTCAATGCGCACCGAATCGACCAGAAACGGCATATCCTCATGCAATATCGCCACAAAGGTATGGGTCGACTGCCAGCCGTTTTCTTCAAAATCAGGATTAAACACGCGCACTTTAGGGCGTTGGGCATCGTGGTGCTGTAGAAACTGCCAAATGGATAGCGTGGCGCCGTACAGGTCATCCAGGCGACGATCGATAAGATCCTCTACCGGCACGCTTGCGTAAAATCGTCGTGCAAACGCTGATATCGCCGTTGCTCGGTCCGGTTCCAGCCGCGCTTCCAAGCGCTCAAAAAGCTGCTTCAAAAGGTCTTGCCGACTCTCTTCACTCGCAACGTAATCCATCCATCACCTCGACTGCCGGGGCCACATTTGGCCAAAAAAACGTAGGACAATAGGCCTTTAGGCCAATATAACGACTAGCTTACGCTACCCAGGGTCGCCACTCTATCCATCTGACATGTTCTTCATGGTGTATGCCACTTTCGCATCATGCGCCCTCTTGATTAATCTCGCGTCGCGTGAGCCATACACCACATTCACAATGGTTGGTGAACGGAAACTGGTCAAATAATGCAAAACGCTCTATCTGATGCGTTTTAGTAAGCAGCGCTAAATTTTCGGCAAGTGTTGCCGGGTTGCATGAAATATAGACGATCTGATCATATTCGCTGATCTGCTCGCAGCTCTGGGCGTCCAGGCCTGCGCGAGGCGGGTCTACCAACACGGTGGAGAAGCGATATTCGTCCAGCGCCATTTCGGCCACACGACGCCCCCCTTTCTCACCTTTGAGCGCCAGGGCAAACTCTTCAGCCGACATGCGGACTACATGCGCATTGGTGATGTTATTGGCGTCAAGATTGACGTTGGCACTAGCTACCGACGTGCGCGAGATTTCGGTCGCCAATACGCGCCGAAAATTATCGGCCAGAGCAATGGTGAAGTTGCCATTGCCGCAATAAAGCTCCACCAGATCTTCTGTCTGGCGGCCTGCGGTGACTTCCCGCGCCCAGCTCAACATTTTCTGGCAGATATGCGCGTTTGGCTGGGTAAAGCTATTTTCAACCTGCTGATAATCGAGCGCTCGCCCATCAACCGTTAGACGCTCCCAGACGTGGTCACGGGTTAGCACTAAGCGCTGCTTGCGCGAGCGGCCGATAATCATAATGCCAAGCTCGGCTTCCAGGGCGCGCGCTTCTTGCTCCCAGGACGCTTCCAGCGGGCGGTGATAAACCAGTGTTACCAGCGCCTCGCCTGACAGCGTAGTGAGAAACTCCACCTGAAAAAGCTTACGTCGCAACTCATTACTGGCTAAAAAAGCCTTGCGCAGGCGCGGCATTAACGCGTTGATGGACTCGCTCGCGACATCAAACTGATCCAGGCGTACCACGCGCTTGTTCTTAGGGTCGGCAGGGTCGACCTCGAACATGGCGTAGAAAAGGTCATCACCTTCGTGCCATATCCGAAACTCACAGCGCTGACGGTAATGGCTCGGCGGCGAGGCAAACACTTCAAGCGCAGGCGGATTAAACACCGCAAAGGTGCTTTCCAGGTATGCACGCTTCTCGGCGAGCTGCTCGTCATAACGTTCGGGGTTTATCACGGGGATAGCCAAGTCGGCGCCTCTTTTTCAAAAACGGTATTAATAACGATGCTAATAACAGTCGTGTCGGCTCAGGCTGAAAATACGCGCCCTAGGCGCTTAATTCCAGCCAGCCTGGAGTGTAAAAGCCGTACTGGGAAAAGCCTTCGCCGAGTGCCTCAGCAGAAGCAGTGGTAAAAAAGCGGCCATCCTGCCCGTTTTTTAACGCCGGGGCGATCTGGCCAACGCGCCGGGCAATGGCATCGCCGGAATCAACCCAACTCACAGGCGTTGGCGCAAGCGCCTCAAGCCAAGGTTTGAGTAGGGGGAAATGAGTGCAGCCGAGTACCACGGTGTCCACGGGCAGCTGATGGTCGACCGCTTGCCAAAGGGGGTATAGGGCTTGCTGAAGTCGTTCGCGGTTGGGAGAAACGCCGCCAAGTAGCGCCTCGGCTTCAAGCACCAGCGCGTCTGCCGCGACTCGGGTAATGATGCAGTCGCTGGCAAAACTCTCGATAAGCTTTTGCGTATAAGGCCTGCTTACCGTCGCACGGGTGGCTAGCAGGCCAATATGGCGCGTTTGACTGATGGCAGCAGCGGGTTTTATAGCGGGCACTGTGCCGACCACGGGAATCGTTAGGGCTTTGCGCAGGCCATCGAGTGCAAGCGTGCTGGCAGTATTACAGGCGACCACCAGAACGCTTGGCTGGCAGGCCCGAACAGCAGCTTGGCAAACGGCCACGATGCGTGCCGAAAGCGTGATGTCATCGCGCAGCCCATAGGGCATCCACGCGTTATCACAGGCGTAGCACATGGCCGTATTGGGGTAATGCTGGCGTAGCGATCGAGCCACGGAAAGCCCGCCTACGCCTGAGTCAAAAATCAGCACAGGGCCAGTCATTACTGCCCCTTTGCCTTTTGTTGGGCCTTAGCCTTTTGTTTGAATAGGTACACCTGCTTCTCCTTCAGCCGCTCAGTCACGGGGCGCTAGTTTAACACGCCCCGCTGGCCGCTGAAGGAAGCTTCGTGACTAGACCGCTTAGCTAGACCGGAGGCACTTCCGCACCGCGTAGTTCAGCATAAAGTTCTGGGTAAGCTTGCTGCAGGCGCTCAAGATCCTGCTCGGCACCTTCCGGCAGGGCGTGCAGCAACTCTTGCATGTCTTCTTGAGTAAAATGCTGATCTATCAGCGGAAAGAGGCCTTCACGCTCATGACGAAGATACGCCCGGTGCGCTTCAAGATAATCGCCCAGGTCCTCTGCAAAACGATCCATAGGCAGAATATTATCCATCAGGATCGTATCGATGTTGTCCGAAAGCTGCTGTAGCCGAGGCTTGAGCTTAAGGTAATCACTTGCCATCTGCTCCATTAGCGCCAAATGTTCAGGCGCTTTAGTCTCCAGACGGTCAACGCATATACGCTCTAATGGTGCAGCAAAACCTTCCATGTAGGCCAGAATGTAATCCACTACTTCACGCATCAGCTGAAAATTAGGCCGCTCGCCCACGGCCAGCGTTTTTTGTTTAAGCTGCAATACATGGAGCATTCGCGCCATGTTGGCATGATCTAGACGCAGTTGGTTTAACATCGTGCCGTCTCCTTGGTTGTGTCATGCCGGCCGCCGAATCCATAAGTGGCGTGGGCACGCAATTATAAGCGGGTTCACTACACTATGTTTATAAGACACTATGTTTACAAGACGCTATGTTTACAAGACATGTTTACACAAGACATGCCTATACACGATATACCCATACACGATGGCTAAGCACTTAAATCATGTGTGTTAATCAAATGCTTCAGGCTAGTTTTTCAAGCTAGCTCTGCCAATAAGTACACCAAATAAGCACTTTCGATAAGTACGATGGCTAGTGTCACCATGCACTTAAGACACTACCCTAGCAAGCGTATTGTTCGTATCATTTTGTAATGAGGGTTATGCAAAAGGTAGCCTGACAATGCGCCGTTTACCATACACACTTGTAGCTACTTTGCTGCTCAACGTCTAGATTTACAACGGAAGTTTACATGGACCTGTTTGACTCTCAGCGCTCAACACCCAGCGATGATGCCCCGCTCGCCTACCGGATGCGCCCGCAAACGCTAGATGACTACGTAGGCCAACAGGCGCTGGTGGGGCCCGGCAAACCGCTTCGCCGTATGGCAGAGGCGGGCCTTGTCCGTTCAATGATTTTATGGGGGCCTCCCGGCGTTGGTAAAACGACGCTTGCCGAACTGCTCGCTCATGCCTCCAATGCTCAGCTTGAGCATTTAAGCGCGGTAATGGCCGGGGTAAAAGAAATACGCGCGGCGGTGGAGCGCGCCCAGCAGCAGACTTCTCCGGTTATTCTCTTTTTGGATGAGATTCACCGCTTAAACAAAAGCCAGCAGGATGCGCTGCTGCCCCACGTTGAATCTGGCCTGTTGACCCTGATCGGCGCGACAACGGAAAATCCGTCGTTCGAGGTTAACTCCGCCCTGCTTTCACGCGCTCGCGTTTACGTGCTTAAAGCGCTCGACCAAGAAGAGCTGGTCAGCGTGATGCGCCAAGCGCTGAGCGACGACCAGCGCGGGCTTGGCAAGCGTAATATCCACGTTGATGACGAGGTACTTGCGGCCCTGGCGCATGCAAGCGCTGGCGATGCCCGACGGGCCTTGGGCCTGCTGGAAACCGCGTGTGATTTTACCCAGCCGGAAAATGGCCAGGAAGTGCTGCCCATGGCGGTATTGGCGGATGTAATCGGCCATCAGGCAAGCGCGTTTGATAAGCAGGGTGACGCCTATTACGACCTGCTCTCGGCTATTCATAAATCAATACGCTCATCACGCCCAGACGCCGCTCTACTCTATATGGCGCGGTTTATGCAGGGGGGTGGCGACCCGCTGGACGTGGTGCGAAGGCTTGCCGCGATTGCCTCAGAAGATGTCGGTAATGCCGACCCAAGGGCGCTGCCGTTGGTGATAGCCGCCTGGGATGCTTATCTGCGTTTAGGGGATTATGAAGGCCAGCGTGCGATTGCTCATGCGGCCATTCATCTGGCCGTGGCGCCAAAGAGTAACCGGATTGATCGCGCCTGGAAGGCCGCCAAGCAGTTTGTAAGCCAACAGCCTCAGGTAGAGGTGCCCACCTATTTACGCAATGCACCTACCAAGCTAATGGAGCGGCTAGGGCATGGTGAAGGCTACCGCTACGCCCATAACGAGCCGGACGGCTACCCGGCTGGCAGCGCGCATAACTGCTGGCCGGAGGACTTACCCCAGGCACGCTTTTTTGAACCCAGCGCGCTTGGCCAGGAAAAACGCTTTGCTGAGATTATGGCGTGGCGGGAAAGCCGCGACCAGGAAGCAGATCAGGCGCCCTAGGGCGCCTGATCGTTATTGTTACCACTTACTATTCACAACTCACCAATCACAACTCACTAATCACAACTCACTAATCACAACTCACTAATCACCACTAAAACTCTTCACGGATGACGTCGGTTCCCTCAGGAATATCAAAGTTAAACAGGCTACGATTGATAGAGCCGTTACGGATTATATCGCTAAAGGTAATCATGGTTTTCTGGCCGGTGCTGTCCATCATCCACAGCTCAGTCAGGGTTTCGTTGTCAAACACCAGGCTCAGCTCTTCAAACAGCGTATCTGCAGAGTTAGGCACCAGTGTAAAGATGTCTTCGCCGCCTTCCTGCTCATACACCACATCGTAGCTTTCGGTCAGATCACTGACATTGCCCGAAAGCAGTAGTGCCGGCGTATGCGTTACACGGTCATCCATCGGCTGAACCGTCACCTGCTCAAGATCCGGGTCGTATAAATACACATCGTTACCGTCGGATACCACAACCTGCGAATAAGGGGCTTCTACTTCCCAGCGCAGCATGCCCGGGCGTGAAAGCCACATTTCACCACGTGCATTCTGCAAACGCTCGCCAGCACCATCGAGAATTTTTTGATCGAAGGTGGCCTGATAGTTTTCCAGCGGCTCAAGCCGTTCAGTCAGGCGTTCAGCGGCATCGTTCGCCCAAGCAGCCGGGGCAGCAAACGTTAAGCCAAGGGCGGCAGCCGCCAATGATAATGGTGAAGAAAGCAGAGTTTGCGTATCGCGCATAGAGATCTCCCTGGGCATACGTTGTCAGATTCAATAGACATACGCTGCCGAATTAAAACAGTACTTAAAATCGTACTGAGGAATCGTACTGAGGACCGTCAACAACGTCCATGTGGTTAGTCAGACGCAAAACGCGCCGCAGGGTTTCACCTGCGGCGCGACTTTCACGCTTATTGCACGATTAACCGGCGCAGCATCAGCGCGCAGCCGCCGGTGCCAGCACTTCACGGGCACCGTTGGTTCCCATTGAGGAAACAACGCCAGCCATTTCCATGGCATCAACCAGGCGGGCGGCGCGGTTATAGCCAATCTTAAAACGCCGCTGCACCGCTGAAATTGACGCTTTACGGGTTTCGGTCACGAACTGAACGGCCTCGTCATAAAGCGCGTCCTGCTCAGCGTCGTCGCCTTCACTGCCTTCGGCTTCAAGGCCGGTCAAGGCATCGGCTGACACGCCGCCCGAAAGAATCTCCTCAATGTACTCAGGCTCTCCGCGACGCTTCCAGTCATCGACTACGCGGTGCACTTCGTCATCATCCACAAATGCGCCATGCACCCGGTTAGGCGGGCCGGAACCCGCGGGCAAATACAGCATATCGCCGTGGCCCAGCAGGCTTTCAGCACCGCCCTGATCGAGAATGGTGCGTGAGTCTATGCGTGAAGAAACCTGGAACGCCATGCGCGAGGGAATATTCGCCTTGATCAGGCCTGTTACCACGTCCACCGAGGGGCGCTGGGTGGCCAGGATCAAGTGTATACCCGCAGCCCGGGCTTTTTGCGCCAGGCGGGCGATCAGCTCTTCGACTTTTTTACCGACGATCATGAACATATCGGCAAATTCGTCGATCACGACGACGATATATGGCAGCTTGGCAAGTACCGGCGGCGGCTGATGCATTTCCCAGGGCTGCGGCTCCCATAAGGGGTCAGCTACCTGAGCGCCCGCGCGCTCTGCTTCATCCAGACGCGCATTGAAACCAGCAATATTACGAACGCCCATGGCCGCCATCAGCTTATAGCGACGCTCCATTTCGGCCACGCACCAGCGCAGGCTGTTGGCGGCTTCTTTCATATCCGTCACGACCGGCGCCAGCAGGTGTGGAATACCGTCGTATACCGAAAGCTCCAGCATCTTGGGATCGACCATGATGAGCTTCAACTCATCGGGCTTGGCCTTAAGCAACATCGAAATCAGCATTGCGTTAACGCCGACCGATTTACCCGAACCGGTAGTACCCGCCACTAACAAGTGGGGCATTTTGCCCAGGTTGGCAATCACCGGGCCACCGCCGATATCCTGCCCTAGCGCCATAGTGAGCGGCGATGTTTCCTGCTGAAAACGCTCGGAATCGATGACTTCGCGCAGGCGGATCATGGCTCGATGCGGGTTGGGAATCTCGATCCCGACAGTCGGCCGCCCAGGGATGACTTCCACCACGCGTACGCTTTTCACCATCAGCGAGCGGGCCAGGTCTTTGGCAAGGTTGCTTATCTTGGAAGCTTTGACACCTGCTGCCGGCTTGATTTCAAACCGGGTGATAACCGGGCCGGGCCAGGTATCGACCACTTCTGCTTTGACGCCATACTCGCGCAACCGCACTTCTAGAAGCTCGGCCATATCGGCAAGCTGTTCTTCCGTGTAGTTAGGCTGATGCGGTTCAGCGGGTGTCAGCAATTGAAGGCTGGGCACCTCGCCTTCGGGCTCAGGCAGCGTTTCAAAGGCTGGGCGCTGGCTCTGCAGATGCTCGACCGTCCAAAGCGTTGGGCCGCTGTCCACCTCACCTGCCACGTCGTCAGCCGAGAAAGTGGGCTCATGGCGTGCAGCGTTTGTCGGCATTGGCGTTGGCGTTGGCGTTGGCGTTGGCGTTGGCGTTGGCGTTGGCGTTGCAGCCAGCATCACATCGTCTTCGTCATCTTCCCATACCGGCTCGGGAACCACTTCAGGCACGCGTTCACGACGCGGCTCGGCTGTCAGTGAAGGCTCAGAGCGCGCGGCCTCGTCAAGCGGCTCAGCATCGCTTAATGTGGGCTCAGAGCGGAACGGTACGCCGCGGGACACAGCAGGTTCTTCGCTGTGCCACTCGCCACGCTGCCTCTCATCGTTATAGTCGTCGCTCTCGTCCTGCTCATCCTGTGCGCTTTGCTCGTCTTCTGGCGCATCGTCAGCCTCTTCCTGGGCAAAGAAGTGCTTGGCAATGGGCACAGCGGCGTCTTCTTCGCGAGAAGCCCGCATCATCATCGATGGCTCGGCCTGCTCGCGCGCTGGCTCAACAGTAGCGGTAGGCGCTTCAGCGGCAGGTTCGTCTTCTGGCCCCCGTGAAGACACCGCAGGCGAAGGTGTCAGAGCTGGCTCTTGGGTACGAGCCGCGAAAGCATCCGCACGAGGTGTGTTCGGTACCGATACGCTCGGCTCACGAACTTCAGGCGTTATTTCTGGGGTTCTCTCCGGAGTTCTCTCCAGGACTCTATTCGGGCTAGCCGGTGCGGGCTCTGGTTCAGCCTGAGGCTTGAGCGCTGGCTCAGGCGCTAACGTTGGCTCTGGCGCGCTGGCAACGGCGGGCTTAGCCGGTGTTTTCACCGCTGGCTCTGCCGCTGCAAAAGCGGCGGCCTCCCAGGGAATGGAGGTGTCGGTTGGTTCAGCTTTTCGCGCCTCAGACGGTGCTTCGCTCTGGCGATTGATATCATCCGCAACATCCGCCGAGAAGCCAGGCTCTCTGCGCTCACGGCCCGTATCACGCTTGGGCTTAGGCGCCCGCGTAGGCTCTTCCTCTTTTGGCGCGGGTTTTAAAGAGGCACGCAGCGCGGCTCGTTCACGACGTTTCTCACGGCGCTTTTCCCTGCGCGAACTAAACCAGCCGCCTACCCGGCATAAACGACGCCCTACTTCATCGGCCACCTGCAGCCACGACATGCCGCTAAACAGCGGGAACCCGATTAGGATCAAGGCTGCGGCAATCAGGCCCACGCCTCCACTGCCCACCAGGGGCTTGAGCGTACCCACCAGCCCTTCGCCTAAAATACCGCCGGAGGCATAGGGCAAAATGCTGTCAGGATGATAAAAATGCAGCGCACCGAGCATGGTAGTGCCAAACATCAGCAGCACGAGACCACCGGCGTGCACGGCAATGGCAACCGGATCTAATTCAAAGCGCACCTGACGCGAGCGCATCAGCCACCAGGCAGCAAAGCCAAACATGCCCGGCCACCAGAGCGCACTCGCCCCCAGGAGCGAATAAAGTACATCCGCCAGCCAAGCACCGACGGGCCCCATCCAATTGCGAACATCCGTTTCCGGCCCCTGGTAAGACCAGCCCGGGTCTTCCGGCTGGTAGCTAAACAGTGCTAATAATAAAAAAACACACAGCGCGAGCAGTACCACCACTACGCCTTCACGCACCGAGCCCTGTAAACGCAGGCCAACCCGGCGAGCTTTATCTTTCGCGGCTTTAACCCGCGCAGAAGAGGCTGAAGATGGTGCTTGACGCGAATTACGCTGCGTTCGCTTGTCTACCGCCTTATTCACTTTCAAGCGATTCTCCCTTTACACCTCAATGGCGTCTTTAATCCACTTGCGAGTTTGCATCATACCGAGCATCCTTCCGCCGTCACAGAGCTTCTCTACAAGTGCTCAGTAACAGGAGCAAATAATGCTACCTTGGCTTTCTTCGCCATATCCAATATTTCCATCTACCGCCATTGCGCTGGATTCGCCCAATGGCCTGCTGGCCGCGGGCGGCGATCTTTCTCCGCACTGGCTGGTAGAAGCGTACCGTCGCGGCATCTTCCCATGGTACAGCGATGATGACCCCATTTTATGGTGGAGTCCCGATCCGCGCATGGTACTACGTCCTGAGCAATTCAAGCTGCGCCGTAGCTTAGCAAAACGGCTGCGCAATGGGGGGTTTGACGTTACCCTGAATCAACATTTTGAGCACGTAATTAATGCCTGCGCCGCGCCACGCGATGAAGACACCGGCACCTGGATCACCGACGACATGTACAATGCCTACGTTACGCTTCATCGTCTAGGGATTGCACACAGTATCGAGGTACATCAAGCGGGCCAATTGGTGGGCGGCTTGTATGGGTTGGCGATGGGGCCTGTGTTTTTCGGGGAATCCATGTTCTCCAATGCGCCTGATGCCTCCAAAATAGCGCTTGCCCGCCTGGCAGGTGCCATGCAAGCCCATGGCGGTAAGCTGATTGACTGTCAAATGCATACGCCGCACCTTGAAAGTCTGGGAGCAACAACAGTCGCCCGCGAGACGTTCATCAACTATCTTGAACAGTGGCTGCCCGAAACGGCGTTTAGCGTCTCATCGTCGTTTGCTGGAGCACCATCGGTGCCTGCATCCCCATGGCTTCAGTCGATAGCAAGCCACGGCGATTCATAATGCTGGCAAAGCCCTGGTTTATTTGCCAAGGAGGCAAGCTGTGAGTAGTAATACTCCGCGTCAGCCGGTACAGGATCTGCGCTTTTTTCTTACTGTGCCCCATACTTGCAGCTATTTACCCAGCAAAGAGGCGACGACACTTTTTCTCGACCCGCTGGAGTCTCCCGTCACGGGGGTCTACGATTCGCTTTCACTGCTTGGTTTTCGACGCAGCGGGCGGCATTTATACCGTCCTCACTGCGAAAACTGTAACGCCTGCCAGTCGGTGCGCATCCCCGTCGAGCAGTTTGCGGCCAGCCGTTCCCAGCGCAAGGTGTGGAGACGCAATACCGATATCACCACTCGCGTGGTACCCGCGCGCTATGAAGCACGCCACTACGAGCTTTACGCAAACTATATTCGAAAGCGTCATGCCGATGGTGACATGTACCCGCCTAGCAGTGAACAGTACCGTACGTTTCTAACCCTGGAAGAGCCTTACGCGTACTTACTTGAAATGTACCTGGGTGAGGAGCTCGTGGGCGTCTCGGCATTTGATCAGCTGGAGCATGGGCTTTCGGCGATCTATACCTTTTTTGGCGTTGACGACGAACTCGACAGACGCTCGCTTGGCACGCTTGCCATTTTAAAGTTGATTGAGCTGAGCCATAAAAAAGCCCTGCCCCATCTATATTTGGGGTACTGGATCGCAGAGTGTCGTAAAATGCGCTACAAGCAAGATTTTTCCCCAATCGAGCGGCTGGATGGGCGCCATTGGCGGCCACTAATTTGTTAAAACGTACAAATTAACCCAGCTTTTTTGCCTTGACGACGGGCTTACGGCACAATATAGCGCTGTTTCTTAAGTGCCAGTCCTTTGGCCCTTAAAACCTGAAACGGTTTTTGGTTTGCTAACTACGTTAAATAAGTGAGGATCTGCCTATATGGCACGCGAAGATCATATTGAAATGGAAGGCGTTATCGTTGATACCCTTCCTAATACCATGTTCCGTGTTGAACTGGAAAACGGCCACGTTGTAACTGCTCATATCTCTGGCAAGATGCGTAAAAACTATATCCGCATTCTGACAGGCGATAAAGTGAAAGTGGAACTGACACCGTACGATCTTTCTAAAGGCCGCATTGTCTACCGTTCGCGCTAAGCCTTTCTAACGCCTTTTCAGCCAGCACGCAGTACGGCGCCGTCACCTGTATACGACAACGCCCCGTCGAAGACAGGGCGCTGTGCATTTTTACGGCATGATTAGGCGCTACGCACTAAGGCGATCTTAGCGCCCTTTTCAGGGCGCATCCGCCATTTCAGTCTCGGTGGAGAGATGAAGCTCGCCCTCCTCCAGACTGACATGCACAATACCGCCATGCTCGGCCAGCTCGCCAAACAGAATCATTTCGGCAAGTGGCTTCTTCAGCTTCTCTTGAATCAGACGCGCCATGGGACGGGCCCCCATATCCGGATCATAGCCTTTCTCAGCCAGCCAATCGCGCGCCACATCATCTACTTCCAGCTGTACGCGTTTCTCGTCTAACTGCGCCTGTAGTTCGATCAGGAATTTGTCGACTACGTTGCGCACCACCGATGTCTGCAAAGCATGGAACTGAATGATGCCATCCAACCGGTTACGGAATTCAGGCGAGAACGTCCGCCGGATAACTTCCATGGCATCGGTTGAGTGGTCCTGATGCTGGAAGCCGATAGAGCGACGTGACGCCTGCTCGGCCCCGGCATTGGAGGTCATGATAACGATAACGTGACGGAAGTCAGCTTCCCGCCCGTTATTATCGGTCAGACGACCGTGATCCATGACCTGCAGTAGCAGGTTAAAGACTTCAGGGTGCGCTTTCTCAATTTCATCCAGCAACAGCACGCAGTGCGGCTGCTTGGTCACGGCTTCAGTCAGCAAGCCGCCCTGGTCATACCCGACATAGCCGGGAGGCGCACCAATCAGACGCGATACGGTGTGACGCTCCATGTACTCCGACATATCAAAGCGCACAAGCTCAATACCCATGATATGGGCAAGCTGCTTGGCCACTTCGGTTTTACCGACACCCGTAGGCCCTGCGAACAGGAAGCTGCCCACAGGCTTATCCGGCGACTTTAGACCGGCCCTGGAAAGCTTGATGGCGGCTGAGAGCGTATCGATTGCTTCATCCTGACCAAACACCAGCATTTTCAGATCGCGATCAAGTTTTTCAAGCAGCTTACGATCCGAGCTTGAAACGCTCTTCGGCGGAATGCGGGCAATGGAAGCGACGATCGCCTCGACCTGCTCGACATCGATCGTGCCCTTACGCGCTTCTGGCGGCAGCAGCCGCTGGTGCGCTCCAGCTTCATCAATGACGTCAATGGCCTTGTCCGGCAGATAACGGTCGTTTATATAACGATCAGCCAGCCGTGCGGCGCTTTCCAGCGCGCCATCGGTGTACTTGATTTCGTGGTGCTCTTCAAAGCGTGAGCGCAGCCCCTTGAGAATCTTGATGGTGTCGTCAACCGAAGGTGCCAGTACATCGACTTTCTGGAAGCGACGCGCCAGCGCGCGGTCTTTTTCAAAAATACCGCGGAACTCTTGGAAAGTGGTTGAGCCAATGCAGCGCAGCTCACCTGACGATAACAACGGTTTGAGCAGGTTAGAGGCATCCATGACACCACCGGACGCCGCACCCGCACCAATGACCGTATGGATCTCGTCAATAAACAGCACGGCATTAGGCTGCTTACGTAGCTCACCTAGCAGGCTTTTCAGGCGCTTTTCAAAGTCGCCGCGGTACTTGGTGCCAGCAAGCAGCGCACCCATATCCAACGAGTACACGACAGCGTCGGCGATAACGTCAGGTACGTCTTCTTCAACAATACGCTTGGCAAGGCCTTCGGCTACAGCCGTTTTACCCACGCCAGCTTCACCCACCAGCAGCGGATTGTTCTTACGCCGACGCGCCAGAATCTGTACAACACGCTCAAGCTCATGGTCACGGCCGATCAGCGGATCGATCTTACCCAGCCGCGCCTGCTCGTTAAGGTTGGTGGCATAGCCAGTCAGCGGATGAGTTCCGCTTTCAGAAGCGCCTTCTTCAACGTCTTCACCCTCTTGAGAAGCGCTGGAGGGTGAATGACCATGCCCCGCCACTTTGGAAATACCATGGGCGATGTAGTTGACCGCATCGACACGGGCAACGCTTTGCTGCTTAAGGAAATAAACCGCCTGGCTTTCCTGTTCGGAGAAAATGGCTACCAATACGTTGGCGCCGGTTACTTCACTTTTGCCCGACGACTGAACGTGGAAAACCGCACGCTGCAACACACGCTGAAAACCGAGCGTAGGCTGCGTTTCACGATCTCCGTGACCTTCGGGAATAAGCGGCGTCGTTGAGTTGATAAAATCCTGCAGATCGGACCGCAGCTTGTCGAGGTTAGCCCCACACGCCTTTAAAACATCAACGGCTGAGGCATTGTCCAGCAACGCTAGCAGCAGATGTTCAACGGTCATGAATTCGTGGCGCTTTGAGCGGGCCACGGTAAAGGCCGTGTTCAGGGTCAGTTCAAGTTCTTTGCTCAGCATGGCAGTCCCCTTTTCGCTACTACCTAGGGCGTATCGCCACCTAGGACTTGCGTCGGATCAAATTAGTCGACCGGCACTTTCAACATCGGGTACAAATGGCAGGGTTGCAAGCCTCACCGACAAATTTTTATCAACGCACTCAATTTGCGGCTTCAATATCACTCATTAGCGGGTGTTCGCACTCACGCGCATACTCGTTAACCTGATGACATTTAGTCTCTGCGATGTCGCGAGTAAAGACACCACAGGTAGCTTTTCCCTGAGTGTGTACCGCAAGCATTATCTGAACAGCCTTTTCGCTGTCCATATTGAAAAACTCCTGCAGTACTTCAATGACAAAATCCATTGGCGTGTAGTCATCGTTATGCAACACGACCTTATACAAGGGAGGCTGTGCCAGCGCCGGTTCAGCAGACTGAACGGCAACATCCCCATCGTCAGGCATTTCGGGTCGTGTCATACCGGCCATTACACATGGCGCTTTTGTCTTATCAAACACTAGATTAGGCATAGATTGCACTGTTGGTTATCTCAAGACTCATGAATGACCTAGCCAGCGCTCATCAACAATTGCAACCCGCAACAGTGACCAGTCAATAGCTATGACGCTCAAGTTCTACAAGGGTTCACATGGCATTAAAAATATCATACCGCAAAAGCTAAAAAACCCCCGCCCACCAGCGGGACGAGGGTTTTGCTACACGCCCATGCAGTCAGGGCGATTCAGCATCAGCCTTTTGCAACCACTGCTAACGCTTCGTTCAGCGTTTTGCTTGGGCGCATGGCCTGACTCGCCAGCTCACCGTTCGGACGGAAGTAGCCCTGAATATCCACGGCCTGTCCCTGAACACCATTAAGCTCTTTCACAATGGTGTCTTCGTTGGCTTTCAGCTTATCAGCCAACTGCGCGAAGAGCGATTTCAATTCAGCGTCGTCGTTCTGCGCGGCCAGGGCTTCTGCCCAGTAAAGCGCCAGATAGAAGTGGCTGCCGCGGTTATCAAGCTCGCCCACTTTACGCGACGGTGACTTGTTACTGTCCAAAAACTTGCCGTTGGCTTCGTCAAGCGTCTTGGCCAGCACGGTGGCGCGTGCATTGCCGAAGGTGCTGCCCAGGTGCTCAAGCGACGCCGCCAGGGCCAGGAACTCACCCAGCGAATCCCAGCGCAGGTGGTTTTCTTCCAGGAACTGCTGAACGTGCTTGGGTGCACTACCGCCAGCGCCAGTTTCAAACAGGCCACCGCCGTTCATCAACGGAACGATAGACAGCATTTTCGCGCTAGTGCCCAGTTCCATGATCGGGAACAGATCCGTCAGGTAGTCGCGCAGCACGTTGCCGGTGACGGAAATGGTGTCTTCACCTTTGCGGATACGCTCAAGCGATACCGCCATGGCATCGACCGGCGCCAGGATACGGATATCCAGACCGTTGGTATCGTAATCTTTAAGATACGCTTCTACCTTTTTGATCAGCTGCGCGTCATGGGCGCGGTTCGCATCCAGCCAGAAAATAGCCGGAACGCCGCTTTCGCGTGCACGGGTAACCGCAAGCTTCACCCAGTCCTGAATCGGCGCGTCTTTGGTCTGGCACATACGCCAGATGTCGCCCGCTTCAACGTCATGACTGAACAGCGTATTGCCGTTTTCGTCAGTAACCACCACGGTGCCGTTGGCAGCGATCTGGAAGGTTTTGTCGTGGGAACCGTACTCTTCGGCTTTTTGCGCCATCAGGCCCACGTTAGGCACGCTGCCCATGGTGGTTGGGTCAAACGCACCGTGCTTTTTACAATCTTCGATCACGGCCTGATAGATAGTCGCGTAGCAACGATCCGGAATGACGGCTTTGGTGTCGTGCAGCTGATCGTCAGCGCCCCACATTTTACCGGAATCACGAATCATCGCCGGCATGGAAGCGTCGATGATCACATCAGAAGGCACGTGAAGGTTGGTGATGCCTTTATGGGAGTTCACCATCGCCATCGGCGGGCGCTCTTTATAAAGTGCTTCGATATCACCTTTAATAGCGTCTTGCTGGTCGCTGGGCAGCGACTCAATGGCGCTGTAGAGATCGCCAATACCGCTGTTGGCATTAAAGCCAACTGACTTGAGCGCATCGGCATGCTTTTCAAGTGCGGCTTTATAGAACTCTTCAACCACGATACCAAACATGATCGGGTCGGAAACCTTCATCATGGTGGCTTTCAGGTGCAAAGAGAACAGCACGTTGCGCGCTTTGGCATCGTTGATTTCGCTGTCGATAAAGCTGCGCAGGCGGCGGCTGCTCATGGAAGCCGCGTCAATCACTTCGCCTTCAAGAACGGCCAGACCGTCTTTCAGAACGGTAGTGGTGCC
Source organism: Halomonas colorata (assembly GCF_014897985.1). GTDB lineage: Bacteria > Pseudomonadota > Gammaproteobacteria > Pseudomonadales > Halomonadaceae > Vreelandella > Vreelandella colorata. Next base: position 10,303 of record NZ_JABUZA010000049.1, on the reverse strand, counting down.
ATCTTTTTGTTGCAGCTCAATCTTGAGCTTGCCGGCTTTTTCCATGACCGCGGATTGCTCGCTGCCGTAGAAGTCGCCTTCGCTCATGTGAGCTACGTGAGACTGAGAATCAGCGCTCCACTCGCCCATGCGATGCGGGTATTTACGCGCGTAGTTCTTGACCGACTTCGGCGCACGGCGATCAGAGTTGCCTTCACGCAGCACCGGGTTTACCGCACTGCCCTTGGCCTTGTCGTACGCCGCTTTGATGGCTTTTTCTTCATCGTTCTTAGGCTCGTCCGAGTAATCCGGCAGCGGGTAGCCCTGGCCTTGCAGCTCTTTAATGGTGGCTTTTAGCTGCGGACCGGAAGCACTGATATTAGGCAATTTGATAATATTGGCTTCAGGCGTAGTCGCAAGCTTACCCAGCTCAGCCAGATCATCACTAACGCGCTGCTCATCGTTGAGCAGGTCAGGGAACTGAGCCAGTACACGCGCTGCCAGGGAGATATCGCGAGTCTCTACCTCAATACCGGCAGGATCGGTAAATGCATCGATAATCGGTAACAGTGAATATGTCGCGAGCGCAGGGGCTTCGTCGGTGAGCGTATAAATGATCTTCGGCGTTTGGGACATTTTTGCGTTAACCTCTTTTCTAGTCGCTTTAGTTATAAAATCCTAAGCTACGCGGCTCATTCGACGATAGACCGTGCCGCGAAGCGCGCGGGGCAGCGTATCAATCTTGCTGCTTTACTATCACTTCGGTGGTGTTGACGACGACTCCAGCGGTCACGCAGGAGTATACCAGCGCTGCACTTTAACCGCATGAGAGATTGTCGACAAATCAGGCGTAAGACGTAAGAGACTTTATGAGCAGCCTATACCTACTGCATAAACCCTACCGTATGCTCTCCCAATTTACCGACAGTGAAGGACGGGCTACCCTCGCCGATGTTATCGAAGTGCCCGGCGTTTATGCCGCTGGCCGACTTGATTACGACTCTGAAGGGCTTTTGTTACTCAGCGATGACGGCGCGCTCATCCACCGCATTGCGCATCCTCGCCATAAGCAGCCTAAAACCTACTGGGTGCAGCTTGAAGGTCAGATAGACGATACCGCCCTTAACGCGCTGCGTACGGGTATTACCTTAAAGGATGGCCCTACCCGGCCGGCCAAGGCCCGCTTGATTGCCACCCCGCCGCTGGCGCCACGCGAGCCAGCCATTGACCCCAAGCGCCACCCTTCCACCAGTTGGCTGGAATTGACCATTAGCGAAGGGCGCAACCGTCAGGTACGCCGAATGACCGCCCACGTCGGATTTCCCACGCTTAGATTAATTCGCGCCTCGATTGGCGCTTGGCAATTGGGCGACCTAAAGCCCGGCGAATGGCGTAAGGAAACCCTGCACGCCCCACGCCCGGCCCAGGCGTCCAAGCGTTCGCGCAAGCCAGTGGCTTCACGCCGGAAACCCTCATGAGCGCTATTCGAACCAGCGCCATTCACAGCACGGCCGCCTGCGTTATTCAGCGCGACAATCGGTTCTTGCTGGTTGAAGAAGCCAAGGGCGGCCCCTTTACGGTATTCAACCAGCCGGCGGGTCATATTGAGGCGGGCGAAGGGCCTATGGCAGCGATTTTACGTGAAGTTGAGGAAGAGACCGCCTGGCGTGTCACGCTAAACGGCTACCTGGGACTTTATATTTTTCACACCGATAGCGGCCAAACCTTTCATAGTCATGGGTTTACCGCCGAGCCCGCCGAGTTTCTCAATACGCCGCTGGACACTGACATTATCGCGACACACTGGCTCACGCTTGCCGAAATTCGTGCCTTAAGCGCGCAACAGCGGCTACGAAGCCCGCTGGTACTCAAGCGCATTGAGGACGCTGTCAGCGAATGCTGCTATCCATTAAGCGTCATTCAGGAGTGAAGCGCTCGAAGCAGCAACCCCCTATCGTGTATAATCGCTGCCCAATTGCATACCACTTCAACCGAGGATGCCAATGACATCCACCAATGGCACACCCACCACCGAGGCATCCGCTGCGGGCAAAGTAATTGTCGGCATGTCTGGTGGCGTCGACTCGTCCGTTTCTGCCTTGCTTCTGCTTCAGCAGGGGTACGAGGTGGAAGGCCTGTTTATGAAAAACTGGGACGAAGACGACGGCACTGAATACTGCACGGCGAAGGAAGACCTTGCCGACGCCGAAGCAGTGTGCGCCAAGCTGGGCATTAAGTTACATACGGCGAATTTTGCCGCCGAGTACTGGGATAACGTCTTCGAGCATTTCCTCGAAGAGTACAAGGCTGGACGCACCCCCAACCCTGACATTCTGTGTAATCGAGAGATCAAGTTTAAGGTATTTCTTGAATACGCCGAAATGCTGGGTGCCGAGAAGATCGCCACCGGCCATTACGTTCGTGAAGGACGGGTTCGCCAAGGTACTAGCGATGTTCGCCCGCGCCTGCTTAAAGGGCTGGACGGTAACAAGGATCAGAGCTACTTCCTGCACGCGGTACCTGAAGCCGCCATTGCCCGCACGCTGTTCCCGGTGGGCGAGCTGGAAAAACCCGCCGTTCGCGCGCTTGCCGAAGCGCACGACCTGATCACGGCTAAGAAAAAAGACTCTACCGGTATCTGTTTTATCGGTGAGCGGCGTTTCCGCGACTTTCTACAGCAATACCTACCCGCCCAACCCGGCAAGATCGAAACGCCCGAAGGCGACGTGATCGGCGATCATATGGGATTGATGTACTACACCCTGGGTCAGCGCCAGGGGCTAGGGATTGGCGGGCTTGCCAACTACTCAGAAGAGCCTTGGTACGTGGCGGCAAAAGATCTGGAACGCAACGTGCTGATCGTGGTGCAGGGTAAGCATCATCCGCTGCTTTTATCGGACACCCTGGCGACTGAAGCCATGGACTGGGTTGCGGGCGAGCCGCCAGCTCAACACGGCCGATTTACCGCCAAAACCCGGTATCGGCAAAGCGACTGCGGCTGCGAAATGCGCACCCTGCCCGATGGCGGCGTTGAAGTGACGTTCGATGACCCCCAATGGGCGGTAACGCCCGGCCAATCGCTGGTGCTTTACGATGGTGATATTTGCCTGGGTGGCGGCGTTATTCGCGCCACCTGGAAAGCGTCGGAGAACCCCGCATGAGTACCACAACGCCCATTCACCGCGCACCCGACTCACCGTCGGTGCGCCAGGCGCTTGCCTTGGCCGGGGTATTCCAAGCCGCCAGCCTGGTCGATGAACTAGCCCGCACAGGCCAGGTTGATAACCGTGCCTGGGACACGCTGATTGAAGCGACCGTGGATACCAACCCGGAAAGCTTTGAAGCCATTTACGGTGGCCATCCGAATAACCTGCGGCGCGGTCTTGAAACGCTTGAGGCACTCGTCGGCCGCAAGCAGGCCAATCCGGTGGTGCTGCGCTATGGTTTTACGATTCTACTAGTCATGAACAAGCTGCGTACCAACAGCGACATGATGGATTCCCTGGGCCAGCACCTTACCCGCATCCAGGGTCAGGCCGAGCACTTTAGCCCGACGCATGAAAACGTTATCGCAAGCTTGGGCGAAGCCTACCAAGAAACAATCTCCACCTTTAAAACGCGCATCGTGGTACAGGGCGACCCGTCGCTACTGCAAAGCCGGATGATGCCCGAGCGCGTGCGGGCCTGTTTATTGTCAGGCATTCGCTTTGGGCTTTTATGGCACCAGCAAGGCGGGCGCCGCTGGAAGCTGGTGTTCCAGCGTAAAGCGCTGCGCCGCGCGCTGGATAGCCTCGGCTAGCCATTTGATTGATGATAGTGCGCTCTATACCCCTTTTCCGACTCACCTGTTCTTGAACTACTTGGAAACGACGCCATGCAACTCTCCGCTCTGACTGCTCTCTCCCCCGTTGACGGCCGCTACGGCTCCAAAGCCTCTGCGCTGCGCGAACATTTCAGCGAATTCGGCCTGATCCGTGCCCGTGTCATTGTGGAAGTCCGCTGGTTACAGCGCCTGGCTGAGCATAGCCAAATCGTTGAAGTACCGCCGCTTTCTGCCGGCGCGACCGCCTTTCTTGAACAATTGATTAGTGAGTTCTCCTTAGATGACGCTGAGCGTATCAAAGAGATCGAGCGCACCACCAATCACGATGTGAAAGCGGTCGAGTACTTCCTGAAAGAAAAAATCGCTGGCAACGCCGAACTGAATGCAGTGACCGAATTCATTCACTTCGCGTGCACCTCAGAAGATATCAACAATCTTTCTTACGGCGTGATGCTGGCCGACGGCCTGCAGGCACTGCTGCCCACCATGCATGAAGTCGCCGATGAAGTAGCTAAGCTTGCGATTGCTCATGCCGCTCAGCCGATGCTCTCACGCACCCATGGCCAAACGGCAAGCCCGACTACGCTTGGCAAAGAAATGGCCAACGTGGCGTATCGCTTGAAGCGTCAGCTCAAGCAGATCGAGCGCGTTGAGATTTTGGGTAAAATCAACGGCGCGGTAGGCAACTACAATGCGCATCTGGCAACTTACCCTGAAATCGACTGGGAAGAAAACGCGCGGACTTTTGTCGAAGGCTTAGGGTTAAGCTTCAATCCCTACACCACGCAAATCGAACCCCACGACTACATCGCTGAGCTGTTCGATGCGGTATGCCGTTTCAATACCATCCTGATCGACTTCAATCGCGATGTCTGGGGCTATATTTCTCTGGGCTACTTCAAGCAGCGCACGGTAGCGGGCGAAATCGGCTCTTCTACCATGCCGCATAAGGTCAACCCGATTGATTTTGAAAACTCTGAAGGCAACCTGGGTCTGGCCAACGCGGTACTGAACCACCTGGCGCAAAAGCTGCCGATTTCCCGCTGGCAGCGTGACTTAACCGACTCCACCGTGCTGCGTAACCTGGGTGTTGGCCTGGCGTACGGCCTGATCGGTTACCACGCTGGCCTTAAAGGCATCAGCAAGCTGGAAGCCAACCCTGAGCGCCTGGCAGAAGACCTGAACAACAGCTGGGAAGTGCTGGCCGAGCCGATTCAAACCGTCATGCGCCGCTACGGTATCGAAAAGCCGTACGAAAAACTTAAAGAGCTGACCCGTGGCAAGCGCATCGACCAGGCAGGCTTTGCCGCGTTCATCGATACTCTTGAGCTGCCAGCCGACGTAAAAGCCGAGCTTAAAGACCTCTCGCCGGCGAGCTATATTGGTAATGCACAAGCGCAGGCCGAAGCGCTTACCCAACGCCTTGGCAACTTGTCATAAGCGCTGCGGCCACTCACCTAGGATACCGCTATGAGCCAACACGATAAGCCACTCACCCTGCTGGGCGATTTAACACCGGCAGAATTTTTGGCCCACTACTGGCAACAGAAACCGCTGCTGATTCGTGGCGCTATCCCCGACTTCATCAGCCCAATCGACCCTGATGAGCTTGCAGGACTTGCCTGCGAGCCGGGTGTAGAAGCGCGCCTGGTTGAAGAAGACGGCCCGGAGGGCGCCTGGCAGGTGTCTCACGGCCCCTTCGACGAAACAACGTTTGAGCGTCTGCCTGAAGGCCACTGGAGCCTTTTGGTTCAGGCGGCGGATCACTACGTGCCGTCTGTCGCGGCACTGATGGATGAATTCGACTTTCTGCCCCGCTGGCGGTTAGACGATATTATGATCAGCTACGCGCCTCCCGGCGGAAGCGTAGGTCCGCATGTCGATCAATACGATGTCTTTTTACTACAGGCCAGCGGTCACCGTCGCTGGCAGCTGGGTGGCAAGCAGGCAGACGACGCACCCATTATCCAGGGCGTTGACCTGCGTATTCTGGAAACCTTTGAGGTCGAGCAGGATTCTGACTGGACGCTGGCACCGGGCGATATGCTTTATCTGCCGCCAGGTTGGGCACACCACGGTGTCAGCCAGACGGATGACTGCATGACCATTTCAGTCGGCTTTCGGGCACCGTCTGCCGACGAGTCAATCACCTCTTACGCCGACTACCTGGGCGAACAGCTACCCGCCTCGCAACGCTATAGCGATGCGGGCATGGCGCCTGCCAGCCAGATCGGTGAGCTGGACGACGCAGCTGTCGAGCGCATGCGCCAATTCATGCTGAAAACGCTTGATAACCCCGCGCAAATCGCTCAATGGTTTGGCCGAGTAATGACGCAACCTAAATACGTCGATCAAGTCGCTCCGCTTGAAGAGCCGATGGATGAAGCGGCGCTGATGGAACACCTTCAAGAGGGCGAGCCGCTCCTGCACATGCCCGGCTCGCGCTTTGCCTGGCGTAAGGATGCAGGCAGCGTAACGCTATTTGTCGATGGCGACGCCCATCCCTGCGCCGAAGCGCTGGCAAAACGCTTAGCTAACCCGGCTCCCATGTACGAAGACGTACTGGAGCTTGAAGGAGCTGCACTGCTGCTCACTCAGCTGGTTAACGCGGGTAGTCTGGGCTTTATGGGTGAAGACGACGAAGAATAGTCACGCCCTTTATCGACCCAGCGATTAAATGTTTAGCGCCGCCCCAAAGCGGCGCTTTTTTGTATTTGGTTTATCTTCCTGACAAAAAACGACTACATAAACGCGGCGTTTTGCTAACCCATTGTCGTCAAGTTACAACCCCGCCTGCCCCCAAGTGTCAATTGTTAGATGCTCCTTTGTCGTCAATAGTTATTGCACTGCAGCGCTATCAAGCCTGCCCAGCTATTCACTGGCCATCGTCCTTTGCCGGTAAGCAGCTGGAAACGTTTTCGCAAGCGCAGCACCGCTATAAAACAACTTACGAAGTGCTCATACGACCCTGGAGAAATTACTCATGACTGGACTGCTTAACGATATTAAAGCCATGGCTCAATTACGCGAAGCCCAGCGTGGCAAGTGGGATGCCATCAAACCTGAATACGCTGCCCGCATGCGTACTCAGAACCGCTTTCATACAGGTCTCGACATCGCCCGTTACACCGCCAAGATCATGCGTAACGATATGGCCGCCTACGACGCAGACACTTCGCAGTACACGCAGTCACTGGGTTGCTGGCACGGCTTTATTGGCCAGCAGAAGCTGATCTCGATTAAAAAGCACTTCGGCACCACCAAGCGCAGCTACCTGTACCTTTCGGGCTGGATGGTGGCCGCACTGCGCTCTGAGTTTGGTCCTCTGCCCGATCAGTCCATGCATGAGAAAACCTCGGTCGCCAACCTGATTGAGGAGCTATATACCTTTTTAAAACAGGCCGATTCTTGGGAGCTTAACCATCTGTTCCGTGCCCTGGACGACGCCAAAGCCGCTGGCGACAGAACCAAAGAGCAGGAAATCATTAGCAGCATCGATAATTATGAAACCCATATTGTGCCGATCATTGCCGATATCGATGCGGGGTTTGGCAACGCAGAAGCGACTTACCTGCTGGCCAAGAAGTTTATTCAGGCAGGCGCTTGCTGCATTCAGCTGGAAAACCAAGTCTCCGATGAGAAGCAATGCGGCCATCAGGACGGCAAAGTAACCGTCCCTCATGAGGACTTTCTGGCCAAGATCAACGCGGTTCGCTATGCATTTTTAGAGCTCGGCGTAGACGACGGTGTGATTGTGGCACGCACCGATTCTTTAGGCGCAGGCCTGACGCAGAAGATTGCCGTTACCCACGAGCCCGGGGACCTTGGCGATCAGTACAACAGCTTTCTGGATGGCGACGTTATCGAGAACGCCGCCGATATCAATAATGGCGATGTGGTGATCAAACAAAATGGTCAACTGGTAAAACCCAAACGTTTGCCATCCGGCCTTTACCAGTTTAAACCGGGGTCAGGCGAAGACCGCGTTATTCTTGACTGCATCACCAGTTTGCAAAATGGCGCCGATCTTTTATGGATCGAAACTGAAAAACCCCACGTTGGCCAAATTGCCAGCATGGTCAACCGTATTCGTGACGTTGTGCCGGATGCCAAACTGGTTTACAACAACTCGCCTTCTTTCAACTGGACGCTCAACTTCCGCCAACAGGTATTCGACGCCTGGGAGAAAGACGGCAAGGATGTTTCCGCCTACCAGCGCGACAAGCTGATGAGTGTTGAGTACGACGATACCGAGCTTGGCCAGCTGGCAGATGAATGGACGCGTAATTTCCAGCGCGACTCCTCTCGCGAAGCGGGTATTTTCCATCACCTGATTACCCTACCCACCTACCACACCGCCGCACTCTCCACCGATACGCTGGCCAAGGGCTATTTCGGCAAGGAAGGTATGCTTGCCTACGTAAAAGGCGTTCAGCGTGAAGAGATTCGCCAAGGAATTGCCACGGTAAAACACCAGGACATGGCGGGCTCCAATATTGGCGATGACCATAAGGAATTCTTCCACGGCGATGCCGCGCTTAAAGCAGGCGGCAAAGATAATACGATGAACCAGTTTGGTTAATTAGTTTTTCCATCCTCATTCATTGAAAGCCCTGCAAACCAGGAGACCTTAAGGCTCCTGGTTTTTTCGTTATATCTGCACACTGTTTTCTTATTCACTGTCTACACTGAGATTTATGATCTTTTCGAATGATCAGTGGTCATAGCCAACAGCTTCAGTTATCTTTTAGCGAACACTGTTTTATAATTGAAGTATCTTGATATTGCCATTTGAGCTGCAACACCTTGGAGGTTTTAATGAAACGTTTACTACCTGTTGCTGCATTAAGCATCCTGACCTTAGCCGGGTGTGCCAACACCTCACCTTACTCGGGCGATGTATACCGCGGCAACCAAGCACAGACAGGCCAAAGCGTCTCTTACGGTACGATTGTTGCTATTCGTCCGGTACAAATTCAGGCCGATAGCCGTGCTGGGGGCCTGTTAGGTACCGGTGGCGGTGCTATCATCGGTGGCCTTTTAGGTAGCCAAGTGGGCGGCGGTTCTGGTCGTCAGCTAGCCACCGTTGCCGGTGCGTTAGGTGGTTCCGTTGCCGGTTCAGCAGCCGAAGATCGGGCTAACCGCGTTGCCGCCTTAGAAATGGAAATTCGCCGTGATGACGGTAGCGATGTAGTGGTTGTACAGCGAGCTGACCATCAGTACCAAGCTGGTCAGCGCGTGCGCCTGATTGGTAGCGGTGGCAACCTTAGTATCGCGCCTTACTAATCATTGCCACTTGCCCATTATCGTGATTGATGGTGGGCAGTGAACAGATTGGCATCTTTACGCACTACCGCAGTCACTTAGAAACGTTGTTAACCGCAATACAAAAAACGCCCGACCATTTTTTGAATGGTCGGGCGTTTTTATTTAAGCGCGGTGATAAATCAGTGCGCCATACTGCTCGCCCACTCAGCCAATTTCATAACGACTAGACCAATAATTACCAGCAGAATAGCTACCAGCAGAACTTCTACCGGGCGTACCAGCGTAGTTGCACCTAATACAGCCAGTGTGCCGACCCATAAATAGCGGTTTGAGCCATGACTTTTCATTACGCTGGGCAGCATTCGATCTAGGCCGCAGCTAACGCCGCTATGCCATTTTTGATTGACAAAATAGGCAATTACGCCAAAAGCGATAAGCCAAATAAGGAAAGTCGTCATAGCAAACTCCGGTGAATGGAATTTAAAAAAGGCCAAAAGTTGTTGGCGTAGGGTATCCCCGGTCACCGTGCGGCGCAATACCGCGATGAACGAGTGAGCGTAAAAACCTGGCTTACCCCCTGACAAGCCGCGTTTCACGCGTTACCATGTTGGGACATGCACTCACCGAAAGGCTATTCAATGCAAATTGCGCAAAACTCGGTTGTCGCGTTTCACTACACCCTGACCAATGACTCAGGTGAAGTGCTAGACAGTTCCGAAGGCCGTGAGCCTCTGACGTATCTCCATGGCGCGGGCAACATTATCCCGGGTCTGGAGAAAGAGCTTGAAGGCCGCGCAGCGGGTGACAAGCTGAACGTCAAAGTAACTCCGGAAGAGGGTTACGGCGAAGTTCAAGAACAGCTGGTACAAGAAGTACCGCGTGATGCTTTCCAGGGCGTCGAAAACATTGAGCCGGGCATGCAGTTCCAAGCCCAGACTCAAGGTGGCCCGCTGATGGTGACGGTTAAGAACATCGAAGGCGACACCGTTATCGTTGATGGCAACCATCCTCTGGCGGGCGAACATCTTAACTTTGATGTTGAGATTGCGTCCGTTCGTGAAGCGAGCCAGGAAGAAACCGAGCACGGCCACGTGCACGGTGAAGGCGGCGTTGAGCATTAATCGCTTACGTTTGCTGAAAAAGGCGGCCTGCGGGCCATTGCTGTCCCATAGTTTTTGATCATAAAGGGATTCTCATCTGAGGATCCCTTTTTTGTGGCTCTGGCGATGGCGG
>NZ_JABUZA010000048.1 GCF_014897985.1 Halomonas colorata | reverse complement strand
TCAGTAGTGAAACCGCTTAGCGCCGATGGTAGTGTGGGGTCTCCCCATGCGAGAGTAGGTCATCGTCAGGCACTTATTGTGAAAAATCCCCCGGGGCTTGCGCCTCGGGGGATTTTTTTTGTGTGCAGGAAAAAGGCGGTAAGGCACTCCTCAGCGTGTCGGATCAGCCGCCCACCCCAGCAGCGCTTTGCGCTGCATCGCCGGCTGAAGCCAGCTCCCACATGACAATGACGGCGCCCTATAGCGTGGTCGGTTATGAACTGACCTGCCCCCCGAGTAGAATGACGGCACCCCATAGCGTGGTAGATTATGGGCTGCCCTGCCCCCAGAGTAGAATGACGGCACCCCATAACGTCATAGATTATGGATTGATCCTACTCGGTGGGAGCTGGCTTCAGCCGGCGAAGGCGCCGCCAGGCGCCCGGGGTGGAAGAGACCATCGTGCTTTGCTTGCTCCCAGATTAAAATGACGGCGCCCCATAAATTCAAAGATGATGGACGGATCTGCCCCTGCTCTTTGGGAGCTGGCTTCAGCCGGCGAAGGCACCGTCAGGTGCCCGGGATGGAAGAGGCCACCGTGCCTGCTTGCCCCCACCCAGCCGCGCGGGGCGGCGCATCGCTGACTGGAATCAGCTCCTGCAATACATCCCCTCAACACTGATATTCATCACTCACGCCAGATCACCGTTTGTGTCAAAATGCACTCATTAAGGAGGAATGCCATGACTCAAATGCGCTGGGACCAGCTACTTTCCCCTCGACGCCTGCACGATCAACGTCCGGATAACACGCGTGAAATTGGGCGTACCCCCTTTCATAAAGATCACGACCGAATTGTCTTTTCAGGTTCTTTTCGGCGCTTGGGGCGTAAAACCCAGGTGCACCCGCTAACCGAAAATGACCATATCCATACGCGGCTGACTCACTCACTGGAAGTCGGCTGCGTAGGCCGCTCGTTAGGCATGATTGTGGGCGAGCTGCTGCATGACCGTCTGCCAGAATGGATTACGCCTGCAGACCTAGGGGTCATCGTACAAACGGCTTGCCTGGGTCACGATATTGGCAACCCACCATTTGGTCATGCCGGTGAGTACGCGATTCGCGACTGGTTTAGGCGTGGCCAGGGAAGCGGCTTGCTGGACGGGCTTTCAGAAGCCGAGCGTGAAGATTTACTGACCTACGAAGGTAACGCCCAAGGCTTTCGGGTCATTACTCAAATTGAATATAACCAGTTTAATGGCGGTATGCGCTTATCGGCAGCAACCTTGGGTACGCTTCTGAAATATCCTTGGACCGTACGCTATGGCGGCCGGGCAGGTAAGTTTGGCTGTTACCAGTCCGAGCAGGCGCTCCTGAAAGAAGTCGCCGAAGCGGTAGGCCTATTGCCTCAGGGGGATCAGCGCTGGTGTCGTCATCCCTTGGCGTGGCTGGTCGAAGCCGCCGATGATATTTGTTACGCCTTGCTGGATCTAGAAGACGGTCTAGAAATGGGTATTTTACGTTACGAAGAGGTCGTGGAAATCCTGCGTCAAATTGCGGGTGAGTTTCCGCCTGAATATGAGGAAATGCAAAACCGTCAGGTGTCCCAGCGTCGACGCATTGCTTTACTGCGCGGTGCAGCCATGGAGCGCGCGGTAAACGAGGTGGGTGCGGTGTTTGTTCAGCATGAGCAAGCGCTATTGAGCGGTACGTTAAAAGATGACCTGCTTGAGCTGTGTCACCCTGATTTGGGCTGGGGAGTACAGGCAGCCAAACAGCTGGCCCGCGAACGTATTTTCCAGAACGAGCGTAAGGCCAAGCTTGAAATTGGGGCTTACACGACGCTGGGTATTCTCTTGGAAGCCTTTATTGGTGCTGCCCATGAGCTGCACCATACCGGGCAGTCGTCCTTCAAGCATCAGCGTGTATTGGCACTGATTGGTGAGAATACGCCACTACCGTCCTGGTCGCTTTACGATAGCTACCGGCGCATGCTGGACTTCATTGGCGGGATGACTGATCACTACGCGGTGGATCTTGCCCAGGAAATGGGCGGACGCCTACGCGGGGATTAAGCGATTAAGCATTAAACCGATGGCTGGCGGAGATGACTCAGCTCTACTAGCCTGGCCCGCTCCATTAACAGATAAATAATCTTGTCATGGATCGGGTCGCTCAGCGTGCCAGGTTTTAAGTCAGTAAGCTGCCTGGAAAGCTGCTCCCCACTGACCACCAGAACATCGCCGGTCGATTCAGTCGTGTCGATCTCCCAGCCAGGCAGTACAAGTACACCGCTTACAGGGACGGGGACACCGCAGCGCCGTTCAAGCCACTGGTTAAGCCAGCTGACCGCTTGACGTGTTTTATGTAAAGGGCGGCGCTCATTCCAGTGCGGAAAGCGTAAGCGTTCACGCTCGACGACCACCTTGTTAAGCTCCCGCCCATCCGAGCCAATCGCCAATGCCCGCGCCCGGGTTTCCAAGACGAAAACACCGTGTGGTGTGACCACCACATGATCGATAGTAAAACTATCCGTGGGTACGTCATGAAATACATAATAGGGGTGGGCTTCGGGCCGGATAAGCCGCTCAAGTTCCTGACCGACGGCCAGTTCGCAGGCAAGGCCGAGCTTCAACCGTCTAATGCGCTGGTAGTCGCGCACTAACAGAAGCGAAAAGGTTAGCACGAGCAGGGTGCTTAAAAGCCCATATAGTGCCCACTCGACCCACTCCTGCCGACTTACAAACAGCATTCTGCCCATACCGTATACCAGCGGGGCCAGACTAATAATAGGGCCTAAAGCACCGTTTAGAAAAAGGCTCGAAAAGGCTTGATCAAGGCGGTAGCGCAACGCTTGTCCAGGCTCACGCAGCGGCGCATTAAAAGGGGACTCAACGCGCGCGTCATGTAGACTGCGTAATGCGATGACGATGCCGCCCATCGCGGCCATTGGGAATAAAAAGATGAGCGGTAGCAGGTATTCCAGCCAAACCATTGCAGTGCCTTGCCCCTTTGCAGCCTACCTGATGGTAAGCCTGATAGTAGAGAGACCGGTTATCCGCCCGCAAGCTTAACCTGATAACCCTGTGCAGTTAACGCCTCGCGTAGCGTATCGCGATGGTCGCCTTGAATCTCTATTATGCCATCTTTTACCGCGCCACCCGTGCCGCAGCGCTTTTTAAGCTTTTTAGCCAGGTCTTTTAGCTCGGCACCGGGCAAGGGGATCCCACTAATCGTGGTCACGCCTTTACCTTTACGGCCGCTGGTCTCACGACGAATGCGCACAATACCATCTAGCCCGGCAATACGCGCCTGTTCGCTGCTCGCATCACAGCCGCAGGCATCTAGCGCTTCGCGACATTCCGGGCAGGTTTTGCCATGTTCGGTTGAATAAACAAGGCCGCCGAGCTGATCCCGTAAAGAAGCCATGACTATCCTCCGATAACACGTTGGCGGGCGGGCGAACGCCAGGCTTCGCGGTAGAGTCGTTCTATAACGGCGGGTAGCTGGTACATATTACTAATCATGATAGCGTTTTCAGGCGTCTCTTCGGCGTCGGGAAAGCGATTTAAATGAATGACTGTCATTCCTGCTTCAAGTGCTGCGCGAACGCCCACCAGGGCATCATCGATAGCGATGCAGTCATGTGCACTATAGCCCATGATACTGGCTGCGTGCAGATGTAAACAGGGCTCGGGTTTCCAGCAGTTGGCGGTATAGCCGCTAAACAGGCGATTGCCAAAATAATCGCTAAGGCCGGTGGCCTGAAGCGCCGTGTAAATTTTGGTTTCAGGCCCATTGGAGACGACCGCGCTTGGATAAGCGGTCAGCGCATCCAGCGCTTCGCCTGCACCGGCAATCAACGTTAGCTCTTCGGCAAGGCGCCTAGCCAAGTTTGCCCGCATGTTACTTTCCATGCGGTTCAGCTGCTCCGGGTCTACATCGCCATAACGCTGCTGTAATTCGGCCACAATGCGTCGGAATCGGGCGCCGCGAAATTCGCCAAGATAATCGGTGGGAGCAAACGGTAATCCTACCGAGTTCAAGCCAATGGCCATTTCTTCGGCTAAAAGCGGTTCACTATCGACGAGGGTGCCATCACAGTCAAACAGCAAAAGTGGAAGCGGCATTGTGGTTCCTTGCAGCGACTCAAACGCTACCAGTGTTAGTTGAAGAGCCTGCCAAACGTCTATTGAACGAGATTTTGAGGCTTTTGTGAACACTGTTTCGTAATTTTTTGTAGCGAGCACTGCAATACATACTGATGCGGGACTGACAAAGTGCTTAAAAGCTGAGTAGGCATCGCCTGATCAGTGCGATGCCTGGGTCGGTTAAATTTAGCGCGATAAGCGACGCGAATTGGCGCTACTGCGACGATGATAGGGCTGCATGGCTTGGCGGCTGGTTACCCACCAAGGTGCGTGTTGGCCACTTAACATATTGAATAGCGTTTTTTGCATGGCAAGACCCGCTTCCATACTGGCATCGAGCTTCTCGGACACCATGCGCTGGTTTTCTTTCATCATTTTCGGGCTGAAAAAAGGCTGCGTTTGCCATAGCTGGTTGCGCATGGTGATGGTCGACCAGGATGTGGTGCATAGCTCAAGTGCCATCAGGCCAACTTTCCAAGCATCAAACATTGCAGTAGGTGACATGGGAACTAAGGCAGGCTGGGTAGATTGTTTCATAAGCAGGCTCCGCAGGTGAACGTCTACTTAGTGTTGGCCTGTCGATGCTGCAATGCAATAACTATTTGCGCTGGCCGAGCATCAAACACAAAAAAGACGGCCAAACGGCCGTCTTTTAATTTAGGTTACGCTCGGGCTTACCTAACTTTAGGGTCTAACTCGCCACGCTCGTAGCGGTTGAACATTTCTTCAAGGTTGATCGGCTTGATCTTGCTGGCATTGCCTGCGGTGCCAAAGGCTTCGTAGCGAGCGATACACAGATCGCGCATGGCGGTCACGGTTTCCTTGAGGAATTTGCGCGGGTCAAACTCAGACGGGTTCTGAGCCATAAAGCGGCGCACGGCACCGGTAGACGCCAAGCGCAGATCGGTATCGATGTTGACCTTACGCACGCCGTGCTTGATGCCTTCAACGATCTCTGAAACCGGCACACCGTAGGTTTCCGGAATCTCGCCGCCGTACTGGTTGATCACCTCAAGCCACTCCTGCGGTACAGAAGAAGAGCCGTGCATGACCAGGTGGGTATCAGGAATACGCGCGTGGATCTCCTTGATGCGCTGGATAGACAGCGTATCGCCCGTCGGCGGCTTGGTGAACTTGTAAGCGCCGTGGCTGGTACCAATAGCGATCGCCAAGGCATCAACGTGGGTTGCTTTGACGAACTCAGCGGCTTCTTCCGGGTCAGTCAGAAGCTGTTCCATATCCAGCTTGCCTTCGGCGCCAATGCCGTCTTCTTCACCGGCCATGCCGGTTTCCAGGCTACCCAGACAGCCAAGCTCACCCTCAACGGAAACGCCACAGGCGTGGGCCATTTCGACCGTACGACGCGTCACATCAACGTTGTAGGCGTAGTCGGTAGGCGTTTTGCCATCTGTACCCAGCGAGCCGTCCATCATGACCGATGAAAAGCCCAGTTGGATAGAGCGCTGGCACACTGCCGGGCTGGTACCGTGATCCTGGTGCATAACCACCGGGATATGCGGGAACTCTTCAACTGCGGCCAAAATCAGGTGGCGCAGGAAAGGCGCACCCGCATATTTACGCGCGCCCGCCGAGGCTTGAACGATAACCGGCGAGTCGGTTGCGTCCGCCGCTTCCATTATGGCGCGCATCTGCTCAAGGTTATTAACGTTGAATGCCGGAATGCCGTAGCCATATTCGGCAGCGTGGTCGAGCATCTGACGCATGCTGATCAAAGCCATGGGATCACCTTCTTTAAGTTATCAGTGTGAACGAATGCGAAAATGTGCAGGTTCAATTCGTTTAATGTTAACCGCGTTTGGCGGCTGCTTCGAGCGCAACAACAGCAGGTAGCTGCTTACCTTCAACGTACTCAAGAAATGCGCCGCCGCCGGTTGAGATATACGAAACGCGATCAGCAATAGCATATTTGTCGATGGCGGCTAACGTATCACCCCCGCCCGCAATAGAGAATGCTGAGCTGTCGGCAATCGCCTTGGAAATAACTTCCGTACCTTTACCAAACTGATCGATTTCAAATACGCCGACCGGGCCGTTCCACAAGATAGTGCCCGCATCTTTGAGCATACTGGCCAGATGTGCAGCAGTCTCAGGGCCAATATCCAAAATCATTTCGTTATCAGCCACCTGATCAACCGGTTTGACTACCGCCTCAGCGGATTCTGAAAACTCGGTCGCCACCACGACATCGGTAGGCAATGGAATCGATACTTTCTCCATGAGTGCTTTCGCCTGGGCAACCAGGTCAGCTTCATGGAGCGATTTGCCCACATTATAGCCCGCTGCGGCGATAAAGGTGTTGGCGATGCCGCCGCCGACGATCAGCTGGTCACACTTCACTGAAAGTGCATTGAGCACGTCGAGCTTGGTGGAGACTTTAGAGCCACCCACGATTGCCGCCATCGGGCGGGCCGGGTTAGCCAGAGCTTTTTCAAGCGCATCCAGCTCTTGGGCAAGCAGGGGGCCTGCGCAGGCACTGGGCGCAAAGCGGGCAACACCATGGGTCGATGCCTGGGCACGGTGAGCCGTACCAAACGCGTCCATTACGAATACATCGCAGAGCGCTGCGTACTGTTTGGCGAGTTGCTCAGCGTCTTTCTTTTCGCCAACGTTGAAGCGCACGTTCTCAAGCAGTACGACATCGCCATTTTCAAGCGTTGGCGGTGTCTCAAGATAGTCGCTAACCAAGGTGACCGGCTGGCCTAGCAGGCCGCTTAAATGTTCTGCAACAGGCGCCAGGGAAAACTCATCGGCGGCCTCGCCTTCGGTTGGGCGACCAAGGTGGCTCATCAGCATCACCTTGGCGCCAGCATTCACGGCTGCCTGAATGGTGGGGAGCGCCGCTTTCAAACGCGCATCGCTAGACACTTTGCCGTGCTTGATCGGCACGTTAAGGTCTTCACGAATCAGCACGCGTTGCCCTTCCAAAGGCAGGTCAGTCATTTTTTGCACGTTCATGTGAGCGGTTTCCTCGTCTTCCAGGCGGTGAATCAGATAGGTGATATGGTAGCCAACGCTATGACAATCAAAGCCATGACCAACAATGCTAGGCAGCGTTTTCCTTGGAAATAACCGCAAGCCGTTGCGCAATATCGAGCATGCGGTTGGCAAATCCCCATTCGTTATCAAACCAACATAAGAGCTTGATCAAACGTTTGCCAGCCACGCGGGTCTGTGTTGCATCTAAAATGCCCGAGCGTGGGTCGTGATTAAAATCAATCGATGCCATGGGCTCTTCGGTATAGCCCAGCACGCCGGCCAGACGCTGCTGGCTTGCGCTATGTAACAGGTCGTTGACTTCCTGAGCACTGGTATCGCGGCGCACCGTCAGCGCGGCATCCATGGCAGACACGTTGATAGTGGGTACACGTACGTGCAGACACTCAAAGCGTTCTGTCAGGTGAGGCATCAAACGGCTGATACCACGTGCCAGGCCAGTATCGATCGGCACGATGGACTGCATCGCGGAGCGGGCCAGGCGCAAATCGGTTTGGTGATAGGCATCAATCACCGGCTGATCATTCATGGCCGAGTGAATGGTAGTCGTGACGCCGTGCTCCAACCCCAGCGCTTCGTCGAGCACGGTCAATAAGGGAACCAGACAGTTGGTGGTACACGACGCCGCCGATAAAACCCGCTGTGAGGGCGCAAGCTCGTGCTGGTTAATGCCCCACACTACTGTCGCGTCGACATCGCTTTCCGCCGGCTGCGAAAACAGCAGACGCTTAGCACCTGCAGCCAGATGTTGCTCGGCCGTCGCGCGATCTTTAAAGCTGCCCGAGCATTCCAACACCAGATCAATATCTAGCGCTTTCCATGGGAGCTTACGAGGATCTTGTTCACACACAACGTGAATACGCTGACCGTTGACGATCAGCGCTTCGCCATCATTCTCGACATCGCCAGGAAAACGACCGTGGGTGGTGTCATAACGGGTCAGATAGGTAATCGTCGCTAAGTCTGACAACTCATTGATGGCGACAACCTCAAGCGTAGGGTCGTTGCGCTCAATCAGCGCACGCAATACGCACTGGCCAATACGCCCATAACCATTAATGGCGATGCGATACGTTGGTGTGGCGTGCGTCGAGGCAGAATTAGCCATGTAAGAAAGCGGCTCTTATAAAAAGTGGATCAATGACCGTGGGTAATGAAACGCACTGGCGATGATAACGTATTTCAACCACCTACGCCTATCAGACGCCAAGCCAGCGGCAGTATGAGAGCCGTAAAAATACCCGTCAGGCTCATTCCCAGCGAAGCAAACGCACCAGCGGCGGGGCTGATTTCAAACGCTCTCACCGTGCCGATGGCGTGGCCGTTAAGCCCCAAGGCAAAGCCAATGATGCGGTCATCATCGATCTTTAAAAGCCGTGCAGCAAGGCCCACAAATGCCGCCGTGGCAACGCCGGTAACCAGCAGCGCACCTAACAGTAACGCCACCGAGCCGCCAATTTGCTCGGTAATACCGATAGCAATAGGCGCGGTGACGGATTTGGCGGCAAGAGAAGCCAGAATCTGGGGAGAGCTGCCCATAAGCCAGGCAATGGCCAAGGCATAGCAGGCAGCAAGGCTTGCTGCGATAGGCAGACAGATGGTCAGCGGTCGCCACAGTGCACGTATATGCGGCATCTGCTGATAAAGCGGCATGCCCAGTGCGACGGTGGCGGGCCCGAGTAGAACCGTTAGCCAGGACGCATCCTGCCGATAAGCTGCATACGGCAGGCCAATAATCGCTAGGATCGCGGCCAGCAACAGCGCGGCAATTAAAATAGCCGGTAACCAGGTAGGCTGCTTGAGCTTTTTAAATACCAGGTTGCCAAGCAGGTACGCGGTAAAGGTCAGCCCAACCGCAAACAGCGGTGTTGCGGTTAAGGCGTCAGGCAAAGCGTTAGCGGACATGCGTTTTTCCCATCAGGCGCTTGAGCAGCCACAGCGTGGTAATCACGCTGAGCAGCGTCCCAACAATCAGCGCACAGAGAATCGCCAGCCACTGGCCGGCGAGCTCATCAAGAATAAAGAACACGCCCACGACGCCCGGCATGATCAGCATGGCAAGCAGGCCGATCAAGGGCTGCGCCGCAGCGGCAATCGTTGAGGGAACACGGCCCCAGACGGCAAGCGTAGCGGTTAGCAACAGCATACCGATGACGCCGGATGAAACCGGAAGACCGGTGAAGTGAACCATCACTTCACCGATCAGCCAGTAGCTAATTAGCCATAAAAAGCCATTAAGTGCGGGCACTGTTAGCCAAGCAGTTCATCAGCGTGCTTAAGGATATTTTCAACCGTAAAGCCGAAGTGCTTGAACAGCTCGCCCGCAGGGGCTGATTCACCGAAGGTGGTCATGCCGATCACACGGCCGTCCAGACCTACATATTTGTACCAGTAGTCGGCATGGGAGGCTTCAATGGCAATACGCTTGGTGACCGCTTTGGGCAGCACGCTTTCACGGTATTCGGCATCCTGGCCGTTGAAGCGGTAAGTGGACGGCATGGAGACCACGCGTACCGCTTTACCCTGCTTTTCAAGCTCGGCGGCGGCGTCCATGGCTAGCGCCACTTCTGAACCGGTAGCAATCAGGATCAGCTCCGGCGTGGCATCAGAGTCTTTGAGCACGTACCCGCCACGCTGGATAGAAGCCAGCTGCGCTTTGGTGCGTGACTGGTGCGGCAGGTTCTGACGCGACAGGATCAGCGCCGTGGGGCCAGAGTGACGCTTGATGGCCGCATCCCAGGAGGCGGCGGTTTCCACGGCGTCACACGGGCGCCAGGTATTCAGGTTTGGCGTCGTGCGCAGGCTGGTTAGCTGCTCGATGGGCTGGTGGGTCGGGCCATCTTCACCGAGGCCGATCGAGTCATGCGTGAATACGTAGATCGCCTGCTGGCCCATCAGCGCCGCCATACGTACCGCGTTACGCATGTATTCCATAAAGATTAGGAAGGTCGCGCCGTAAGGCACAAAGCCACCGTGCAGGGCGATACCGTTCATCACGGCACCCATGCCAAACTCACGTACGCCATAGTGCAGGTAGTTGCCGCTGGCATCTTCAGGCGTGATTGCCTTGGCACCCTTCCAGAACGTCAGGTTGGACGGGGCAAGGTCGGCGCTGCCGCCGAGGAGTTCCGGCATCTGCGGGCCAATCACGTTAAGCGCTTCAAGCGACGCTTTACGGGTAGCGATGCTGTCGCCTTTTTCCTGGGCCTGCTGGATCAACGCTTCGGTAGCGAGCTCAGCCGGCAGCTGGCCTTTCATGCGACGCTTGAACTCACGCGCTTCGGTCGGGAAGGCATCGCTATAGCGGGCAAAGCGCTTTTCCCACTCCTGCTGACGGGTTTTACCCGCGTCACGCGCATCCCAGGCAGAGTAGATCGGCTCAGGAATATGGAACGGCGCGTGCGGCCAGTCGAGCTGTTTGCGTGCCAGGGCGACTTCTTCTTCACCCAGCGGCGAGCCGTGGGACTCTTCCTTGCCCTGCTTGTTGGGTGCACCAAAACCAATGATCGTTTTGCAGATAATCAGGCTGGGCTTGTCGTCATTCTGCTTGGCAAGCGCGATGGCTGCCTGGATCTCTTCCGGCTTGTGGCCATCGACGTTGGGCACCACGTGCCAGCCGTAGGCTTCAAAGCGTTTGGCGGTATCGTCGGTAAACCAGCCTTCGACCTCGCCATCAATTGAGATGCCGTTATCGTCGTAAAGCGCGATCAGCTTACCCAGCTGTTGGGTACCCGCCAGCGACGCCGCTTCGTGAGAGATACCTTCCATCAGGCAGCCATCACCCAAAAAGCACCAGGTGTTATGGTCCACAATGGTGTGGCCGGGGCGGTTGAACTGGGCTGCCAGGGTTTTTTCAGCAATCGCAAAGCCGACCGCGTTGGCAAAACCCTGACCCAAGGGGCCTGTCGTGGTTTCAATGCCTGGTGCGTAGCCAAATTCCGGGTGGCCAGCGGTGGGCGAGTGCAACTGACGGAAATTCTGCAGTTGTTCCAGGCTTAACTCATAGCCGCTTAAATGCAGCAGTGAGTAGAGCAGCATTGAGCCGTGACCATTGGACAGCACGAACCGGTCACGATCGGCCCACTTGGGGTCTTCGGGGTTGTGCTTGAGGTGATCATTCCACAGCACCTCGGCAATATCAGCCATGCCCATGGGAGCGCCAGGATGGCCGGACTTGGCCTTCTGAACAGCATCCATGGAAAGGGCGCGAATGGCATTGGCCAGCTCAAAACGGGACGGCATGGGGGTGCTCCTCGCCTGAAAACGTAAATAATGAAGGCGCTATTGTCGCTGACTTCCCACGTTGCGGCAAATGCGGCGGCAAATGTAGCGGCAAATTATAGGGCACATTCTGGGAAGAACTCTCAACAGCGTGTAGACTCTGCCTCCCGAAGCGGTGGTCAACCTGGTTAATGCCGCTTCCTTTATGGGCAGGGAACCTCCTGCCGTGATTTCCTGCTGATGCTGCGAGTAGTGTGCAGCCGTCATACAGAGGGTCGAGAGCGCGATGAGCGAATATTCCCTGTTTACCTCGGAGTCTGTCTCCGAAGGTCATCCCGATAAAATTGCCGACCAGATTTCGGATGCGGTGCTGGATGCCATTATCGCCCGGGATAAACAGGCACGGGTTGCTTGTGAAACCATGGTGAAAACCGGTGTGGCGATTATTGCCGGTGAAATTACTACCTCGGCGTGGGTGGATCTGGAAACCCTCGTCCGCGATGTGATTACCGAGATAGGCTACACCTCCTCCCACGTGGGCTTTGATGGCGCAACCTGTGGCGTTATTAACCTGATCGGCAAGCAGAGCGTCGAGATTGCCCAGGGCGTTGACCGCACCAAGCCGGAAGACCAAGGCGCTGGTGACCAGGGCCTGATGTTTGGGTACGCGACCAACGAAACCGATTCGTTTATGCCTGCGCCGATTCATTACTCGCACCGTTTGGTGGAGCGTCAGGCTGAGCTGCGTAAAAACGGCCTGCTGCCGTGGCTGCGCCCGGATGCCAAAAGCCAGGTAACCTTCCGCTATAATGAACAGGGCCAGCCGTGTGGTGTTGATGCGGTGGTGCTGTCGACGCAGCACGATCCTGACATCGATCAAGAAGACCTGCGCAAGATGGTCAAGCGCGAAATCATCGAACAGGTGATTCCGGCAGAATGGCTCAACGAGAACACCCAGTACCATATTAACCCGACCGGCAAGTTCGTGATTGGCGGCCCGGTAGGTGACTGTGGTTTGACTGGTCGTAAGATCATCGTTGATACCTACGGCGGCATGGCGCGCCACGGCGGCGGTGCGTTCTCGGGCAAAGACCCCTCAAAAGTAGACCGTAGTGCGGCCTATGCGGGTCGTTATGTGGCCAAGAACGTGGTCGCGGCAGGGTTGGCCGATAAGTGCGAGATCCAGGTCTCCTACGCGATCGGCGTGGCGGAGCCGACGTCGGTTTCAATCGATACCTTCGGCACCGGTAAAATTGACGATGCCCAGATTGTTAAGCTAGTGAGCGAGCACTTTGATCTGCGGCCTTACGCGATCACTAAAATGCTCGATTTGCTGCACCCGATGTATCAGCTGACCGCTGCCTACGGCCACTTTGGTCGGGCACCGTTTGAGCACAGCTACACCTGGAGCGACGATAAAGGCGAGCAACATACTGAAACCTTTACCGCCTTCCCTTGGGAGAAGACCGATAAAGCCGACGCATTGCGTCAGGCCGCCGGTTTGTAAGCGATTCGCTAGGCTGTTTGTAAGAGAACGTCCCTTTGGCTCTGCCAGGGGGCGTTTTTTTATGCCCCCTGTTTTAGGCTGAGTCATGCAACAGGCTGAAGCATACAATCATAAGGGGAGGGCGTTATGCCAGCAGTACGGTGGGGACGGCGCATTGGTGGACTGGTGTTAATCACAATGTGTGTCATGGCGGGCAGTAGCGTGATGGCGGCATGTCCTACTTGGCCTAGTGAGCGCCTTAAGCATGAAACTCGTGCACTCGCCGCGCAAATTGCCCAGTGGGACCATGCCTATCATGAAGAAGGCGTCTCGCTGATTGATGATGCGCTCTACGATCAAGCCGTTGACCGGCTCCAGGGCTGGCGCGCCTGCCTGAATGACTCCACTTCCCACCAGCCGCTTACCCGCCGAGTAACGTCCAGCCGCGGCACTCTCGAGCACGCGGCCGCTCAGCAGGGGCTGGATAAAACCAACGAAGCCGGCGTGCGGCGTTTTACCAGCCGGCGGGAAAACCTCTGGATACAGCCTAAAGTGGATGGCGTTGCGGTGACGCTGCGTTATCAAGCAGGCGAGCTGGTGGAAGCGG
Source organism: Halomonas colorata (assembly GCF_014897985.1). Taxonomy (GTDB): domain Bacteria; phylum Pseudomonadota; class Gammaproteobacteria; order Pseudomonadales; family Halomonadaceae; genus Vreelandella; species Vreelandella colorata. Next base: position 18,457 of record NZ_JABUZA010000048.1, on the reverse strand, counting down.
TTAGTCGGGGCGATGGACAACACGGGCAGGATTGGACGGCCCGCGCCTTGCAATTGCCCAACGTGCCTAATGCTCTGCCCGACACTATCTCAGCCATTTTTCAGGGCGAGCTCTATTGGCAGCTTGAAGAGCATATTCAGTCTCATGCGTCTGACTCTGGGGCACGAGGGGCCGTGGCGGGCGCTATGGCTCAGGCAAATCCCTCTCCGGACGTGCTGGCACGAATTGGGCTATTTGTTTGGGGTTGGCCAGATGGGCCGACCGCCATGAACGAGCGACTGACCCAGCTTAGCGCGCTGGGTTTTGATACGGCCCGCTATACACATCGGCTGGATGAAGAGCACGGCGCAGCCTACTGGCGGAACACATGGTTTAACAACGCGTTGCCGTTTGCCACCGACGGTGTGGTCGTTAAGCAGGCTGTGCGCCCAGGAATCGTCAGCTGGTCGACCGCTTCGCCTGAATGGGCGATAGCCTGGAAATATCCGCTGCAGAAAGTGTTGGCAGAAGTGCGCGGCGTGGAGTTTCGCATCGGGCGCACCGGACGTATTACGCCGCTGCTCTGGCTCTACCCAGTTGAGTTGGAGGGGCGGCGCATCAGCCGGGTGTCGCTCGGCTCGCTTGATCGCTGGCAAAATTTGGATGTGCGCCCCGGCGATCAGGTCGCCATTACCTTGGCAGGACTGACTATTCCACAGGTTGACGAAGTGGTATGGCAAACCCTGGAGCGTACGCCCGTCGCGGTACCCGCCAATGAAAACTACCATCTGTTGAGCTGTTTCCAGACAAGCCCCGGCTGCGATGCCCAACTGCTGGCACGGCTAACCTATCTTGGCGAACAGCTTGAACTTCAGGGGGTGGGCGAAGGGACCTGGCAGGCGCTAATGGACGCCGGGTTAATCGAAGACCTACTCAGCTGGCTGGCGCTTGATCAGGCCGAGCTTCGCCAGGCGCATGGTATTGGCGCTGCGCGTTCCGAGACGCTTTATGAGCAGTTTCAGGCCGCGCGGACAGCGTCCTATAGCGCATGGCTACAGGGCCTGGGCATGCCGCCTGCAGGTAGTGCCGACCTAGAACGCTGGCCTGCTTTAATCGGTTACCAGCATGCGGATTGGGAAGCGCTGCCTGGCATCGGGCCGGGCAGGGCGCAGGCCCTCCAGGCGTTCTTTTCGCATGCCCAGGTGCAGGTAATGGTCCGTACGCTTCAGACATTTGATGTTGATGGCTTTGAATAGCCGCGACCGTTAGCCAAGCCCCGTGGCGCGCAGCATAACGCCCAGATAGAACGGAATCAGCAGCGGAGCGAGTAGTGTGGTGACCAACACCGCGAGCGCTCCTTTTTGCGGCTGAATACCCAGCTCCATGGCGACGACCACCACATTGGACGCCATGGGCACAACACCTAACAGCAGTATCGCCATGGCCAGCTCCGCGGGTACCGGCATGAGCATCTGTAACAGCACGACCGCGGTGAAGGTGGCGGCTGGCCAGACGATATAGCGCAGCCCAACGCAGGCAGCAATAAAGCGCGTATCCCAGGCGGCGAGCGTCACTTGGCTAAGCGTCATGCCAATAATCATCATGCCCAACAGCGTGTAGGTCGCGGGGAAGACATCCAGCGAACTTGCCAAGGCTGTGGGTAGCGTGACATTCAATGAGCTCAGCAGCAGTGCGAGCAAAAACGCGTAGATCAGCGGCAGGCGGCTAATCTTGATCAGGCTTTGGCGAATCGAGAAGTGGCCGCGGGCACTCAGATAAAACCCCACGGTAAATTCATACAGATTAATCCCCAGCATGCAGAACAGATAAAGCGTTACGCCTTCTGGGGGCAGCAGAATCAGCGCGACCGGTAAACCAAAATAGCCGGTATTACCAGTGCCCGATGAAAACGCCAGCAAAGCGCCTTCCTGAGGGCCAAATCGGTGCTGAGTCACGCGCCGTACCAGCAGCGCCAACAGGCTGACCAGAATAAACAGCGCCAATGTTAAGATTAAATAGTGAGGGGTCGGCCCGCCGTTCATCAGTGCGCGAAAGATGGTTAAGGGAGCAATCAGATAAACCAGCAGCGTAGCAATGGGGCGTGGGTCGATTTTTAAACGCTGTGCCGCGATCCATCCCAGGCCCACAAAGCTCAACAACATGAGTAGCGGTCCCATTAAAGCGCTTGGGGATAGCTCCATATGCCCTCCTGGCGGCATCAAGCGGTGAGTAACATGAGCAGAATTAAAGGCCAAACGTGGAATCTTTCATTAGCCCCGGCGCATTATAACGGCGAGAATACCCCAAAGTATCACTATTTATTATTGTTCTGCATGAGGAAATCCCATGAGCAGCCAAGAACATCCGCTAGGTATCAGCTTTGAATTTTTTCCGCCCAGCACCGATGCTGGGCGTGACAAGTTGATGCTGGTTCGCGATGAGCTGGCCGCCCGCAATCCGCGGTTTTTCTCAGTAACTTATGGCGCGGGAGGCTCCACTCAGGCGCGTACTCGGGACACCGTGCGTACGGTTAGCCAGAGCGGCGTGCAAACGGCCCCCCACCTTTCCTGCATTGGCAGCGAGAAAGCTCAGCTGCGTGATCTGCTGACGCAGTACCGCGAGGAAGGGGTCAAAAGTCTCGTCGCACTGCGTGGTGATATGCCATCGGGAATGGGCAGTATTGGCGAGTTACGTTATGCCAATGAGTTGGTGGAGTTTATTCGTGCGGAAACCGGCGATCATTTCGATATCGCCGTAGCGGCCTATCCTGAGTCTCATCCACAGGCAGCGAACCTAGATAGGGATGTGGAAAACTTCGCGCGTAAAATGAAGGCAGGCGCCAACATGGCGATTACCCAATACTTCTTTACGGCCGAGGCGTACTTCAATTTTGTCGATAAGGCGCGAGCGCTGGGCGTTAATCAGCCGATTATTCCTGGGATCATGCCAATCACTAACTATACCAAGCTTTCGCGCTTCTCCGATGCCTGTGGCGCAGAGATTCCTCGCTGGATGCGCAAGCAGTTGGAAGGATACGGTGATGATAGCGATGCAATTGCCAAATTTGGTACTGATGCTGTGAGCAGGCTTTGCCAGCGGCTCTTGGACGGCGGCGCACCGGGGCTGCACTTCTATACGCTTAACCAGTCCGCTCCGGTATTGAAAGTGGTGGGTAATCTGGTTGGCTAACAGCGTATTGAGCTTTCGATTTAAACGGTGCCAAATCAAACGCCCCGCTCACAAACGCCCCGCTCAATTGAGCGGGGCGTTTTACGTTACGACGTTTTATTTTATAGTTTGCTACTAACTCGCTGGCGCTTGCATCTTGTCAGTGTGTTTGCCACCGCCAAACTGCTTGCGCTGTATCATCACAAGACCCGCACCGATCGCCAGACCGGCGATATCCGTGTAAATGCCGCCATAGATCATGCACAGCGCGCCAATCAGCATTATCACGCGTTTTAATACATTCACCGGGCCAAAGAACCAAGCCTGCACCATGCCTGATAGCAGGATGATACCCAGCATGGCAGTGATGCCAACGCGCATAATCTGCAGCGCGGAGCCTTCCATCAGCATGGCCGGGCTGTAGAAGAACATGAACGGCACGATAAAGGCCGCCAGTCCAATCTTGAACGAGGCTACCGAGGTACCCATTGGGTTGTCGCCGGAAATCCCCGCGGCTGCGTAAGACGCCAGCGCCACCGGCGGGGTAATCGCGGATACCACGGCGAAGTAGAAGACAAAGAAGTGGGCAATCAGCGGTTCGATGCCGATATTGATTAGCCCGGGCGCCACAACCGAGGCAGCCACCGCATAAGCGGCCGTGGTGGGCATACCCATCCCCAATAGAATACTGATCAGCATGGCAAACACCAGCGCCAACAGCTGGCTAACGCCCGCCAAACCCAACAGCAGCGAGGAGAAACGTGCGCCAACGCCGGTGAGCGAAATCACCCCTACGATCAAACCCGCACAGGCACATACGGCGATGATCTGGATAGCCATGGTGCCCGCCAGCTGAAGCGCCTTGAGAATCGCGGTCACACCCATCTTGTTAGGTGAAATCCAACTGACAACCGCAGCTGAGGCAGTGGCGAGCGTTCCCGCCCGAATCACCGAGTACCCCATAAACAGAGCGACAATCAGGATAATGATGGGCGCAAACAGATAGGCCTGCTTGATGAGTTTGGAAAAGAGCGGAATTTCGTCCTTGCGCATGCCGCGCATGCCTTTACGGGCGGCTTCGAAATCCACCATAAAGTAGATAGACACAAAGTAAAGGATGGCCGGAATCACTGCCGCAATGGCGATGTCGGTGTAAGGAATGCCGGTGACTTCCGCCATGATAAAAGCGCCCGCGCCCATAATCGGCGGCATGATTTGCCCACCGGTAGACGCCGCCGCTTCAATAGCGCCAGCACTGCGCGCGGGGTAGCCCACTTTTTTCATCAGCGGAATGGTCAGTGAACCGGTGGATACCACGTTACCGGCTGAGGTGCCGTTAATCATGCCCATCAGGCCTGAAGCAAAAATAGATACCTTCGCTGGGCCGCCACGGGCGCGTCCAGCTGCTGCAAAGGCGAAGTTAACAAAGTAGTCACCTACCTTTGAGGCTTGCAGGAACGCGGCAAAAATAATGAACAAAATAATGTAGGTCGAGGAGACAGCGGTGGTCGGACCCAAAATGCCGGCGTCGGTATAGACCTGGCTGAAGAAGCGTTGCAGCGATAGACCCGGGTAGCCCAAAAAGCCTGGCAGGTATGGCCCAACAAACACATAGCCCAGGAACACCGCCGAAATTATTACCAGCGCCAAGCCGGCCACGCGACGGGTTAGCTCCAAAATAAGCAGCGAGCCGGCAATGGCTGCCCAGGAGATGCCGGGAGGCGCAAACGAGGTGCCGGTCGACATCCGCATGCTGGTATTGAAGGCCATTAATAAATAGCCCGCACTGGCCAGCGCACAGATCATGAGCACCAGATCTGCGGGGTTGAAGCGGTGGCGAGTCTGACGATAGAACCATGACAGCACGATGGCTGCGGCCGTTGTGGCCATTAACGGATAGCCGTAGTGCAGTGTCTCGACCGCGGCGTCGATGCGCATGGCGCCGCCGTTAATGGTTTGTTGCATCAGAAAGACTTGCGCAAGCGTATAAGCCGCAGGCACCAGTAGGGCGTAGCTCGCCCATTTAAACCATGCCGGTGAGGCGGTTTGGTGATCCTCTGCAAAGCGGGCGCCGGCAAATAGTCCATAGCCTAGGATTAAGGCACCAGCGATGTGAACGATACGAAACGACCATGTTTCCATGGGGTACACGTTCAGTGAAATCAGGTGAAAGCTTGAGTAGGCAATGGCCAGCGTAGCAAATAGCAAAAACTGCCAACCGGTAAAGACACGGCGGTTAGGCTCAACGACTTCTTCATCAACGCCCTCAGCAAGAATAGGATCGGGTGATGAAGCAAGTAGGGCATCATCCTTGAGGCCGTTGGGGTTTTGGGGGGTCGCGGGACTCATCAGAGTTCACCCTCACAGCAGGAGCAAAAAAAGGAGCAGTAGCCAAAACTGCCCCGCCTGAAGAGTCAGTTACGGGGCAGTCAGATGGTGCGTAAGGTTTAGTTGATCAGGTCTTCAGAAATTTCATAGCCGTTCTCTTCGTACCAACGTGCTGCACCCGGGTGGAAGGGCAGAACATTGTTATGCACGATGTTTTCCGGAATGCTGGTTTCAGCACTGCGGTGGATAGAGCGCATACGATCGTTGTTTTCCATGGTGGCCTTGGTCACTTCATAAATGAAGTCTTCTGGCAGGTCACAGCCGGCAATCGCAAAGTTCCACATGGAAACCGCGCGTGCATCATCTTCAAGCGTTGAGTACGTGCTGGCCGGAATATTGAATTCGGCTACTGGGAAGGCTTCCAATACGGTGGCAAGCTCATCTTCGGTAAATTCGATGATGTTCACATCCGTCTGTACTTCTAACTGGCTAACGGCTGGGATCGGAATACCGGCGGCAAACGCCACTACGTCCAGCAGGCCATCCTGAAGCTGTCCGCCGAGGTCAGACCAACCACCGTTACGACGTTCGAAGTTGACGCCCAGGGTTTCAAGCATGGCGGGGAAGTAGGTGTCAGAGGTCGAGGCTGCGGGACCGAAACCGATGCGCGCGCCATCCGGAATGTCTGAAATGGACTCGATGCCGGAGCTTGAAAGGGCGGCAATCGAGAACGGCGTTTCATACATTGGGAACAGGGCACAGACGTTATCCATCATCAAGCCCGGGGCCAGCGGGCTTTCGCCTTTCACCGCGTCAGACGCAGGACCCATCGTGGTCAGACCGAAGGCCATATCGCCACTGTGTACCAACGCCAGGTTCTGGGTCGGGCCACCGGTGACTTCGCCACCGCCAGAAACGCCCAGTTCGTCAGCGATAAAGTTGGCCCAGCCCGAACCGTACACGAAAAACGTGCCGCCCTGGCTTGCGGTACCCACGGTAAAGTTTTCGGGCCAGTCAGCGCGGTCCGCGTGAGCGCTGGCGGCTACAAGCAGGGCTGCACCACTAACCAGTAGAGCGAGAGTTTTCGGCATCATCGTGCGCATGGCATGTTTCCTAAGCTGTTATTGGGATTATGGACTGGCAAGCGTGTCTACATGCCAGTAGCAATCGTTATTAAGCACTTATTTAATAGCGATTGTTGTGCCATTTAGAAGTTAGATTAATAAAAATATGTACTTATGAAATTTTTATTCAACTTTAGTGGAGATACAGTAATCGCGAAGTGTCTGGTAATTCGCACGCAAGCAGGTAGATAGTGTGCGGTTTTCCGCTCACTATTGAATGGGAAAACAGACAAATAGGCAGGAGTTAGGCAAGAGGAAATAGTAAAACAGTGGCCAGGCGAGTTAGCAGCCAGGCAATTAAGTAGCTAAGAGAGCTTTTGGCTCTCTTAGCTAGGGCTTAGGTATGGGGGTTGCGGGGATCGAGGATTTTTACCGGTTGAACGTCCTGACTTTTCTGCTCCTCGCGCACCTGGTTAACCCGGGTGGTTAATTCTGAGGAGCTTTCATCTTCGATAGGCAGCTGCTCAAAAAAATCACAGTTCACGCACTCTCGGTAACGGATGCCGTTCTGTTCCCAGGCGCGAATACGGTCCATTGCGGCGCAGCGGGGGCACGTGACACCCGCAATAAAGCGCTTAACGGTAGACATGGCGTTCTCCAAACGCGCGGCGCCGTCTTATGCTTGGCGCCGCGCTTAGGTCAATAAGCTGAGGTCAGTAAAAAATTAGGCGGCGCGAATGCCGCTATGGCGCAGCAGCGGCTCTACGCTGGGCTCGCGACCACGAAACGCCACGAAGAGCTCGGCCGCGTCGCGCGCCCCGCCCTGCTCTAAAATCTCACGGCGGAAGCGTTGGCCGGTATCAGCATCAAATATACCCGCCTCCTCAAAGGCGCTCCACGCATCGGCAGACAGCACCTCGGCCCACTTGTAGCTGTAGTAACCCGCGGCGTAGCCACCGGCGAAAATATGCGCAAAGCTATTTTGAAAGCGATTGAAGGACACCGCTGGCACCACTGAGACTTCACTGCGTACTTCGTCTAACAGTGCCTGAACGTCGCGGGCTTTGGGGGCACTTAATTCATAGTGCAGGCGCAGGTCAAAGACCGAGAACTCAATTTGCCGCACCATGCCCATGGCAGACTGGAAGTTTTTGGCTGCCTGCAGGCGCTCAACCAGCTCAGAAGGCAGGGCTTCGCCGGTATCTACATGTTTGGCAAGCAGGTTAAGCCCTTCGCGCTCCCAGCAGTAGTTCTCCATAAACTGGCTGGGTAACTCGACGGCATCCCAGGCAACGCCGTTAATACCTGAAATATCGGCAATATGCTGTTTGGTCAGCATATGGTGCAGGCCATGGCCAAACTCGTGGAACAGCGTAGTGACTTCATCGTGAGTCAGCAGAGCAGGCTTGCCCCCAACCGGCGCGGTAAAGTTACAGGTTAAAAACGCCACCGGACGCTGGATGCCGTTATCGGTCTGGCGGCGTACCCGGCAGTCGGCCATCCAGGCGCCGCCGCGCTTGCCTTCGCGGGCGTACAGGTCCAGATAGAACCCGGCGATCGGCTGGCCGTTTTCGGTAATCTGGAAATAGCGCACGTCAGCGTGATAGCGCGAGGCGTCGATATCTTCTTCTACGCGTACTCCATAGAGCCGCTCAACGACGTGAAAGAGACCATCAATCACGTGCGGTGCGGGGAAGTAGGGGCGCAATTGCTCTTGGGAAATCGCATGGCGCGTCTCGCGAAGCTTTTCACTCGCGTAGGCGATATCCCAGGGTTCCAGCGTGTCGATGCCGAGCTCGTCGCGGGCATAGGCGCTTAATTCGGCAAATTCTTCTTTCGCCTGCGGCACCGCACGGCGCGCAAGATCGCCCATAAAATCGAGCACCTGCTCGGGCGATTCAGCCATTTTGGTGGTCAGTGAAAAATCGGCATAGGTCTTAAACCCTAAGAGCTTCGCAAGCTCCTGGCGCAGCGCTAAAATCTCTTCCATGATCGGAGCATTATCAAATGTACCTTCACCCGGGCCCTGGTCGGATGCGCGAGTAACAAAGGCGGTATACACCTCGCGGCGCAGTTCGCGGCTGTCGGCATAGCTAACCACCGGGAAGAAGCTCGGGAAATCCAGGGTGATCCGATATCCAGCGACCCCTTTGGCTTCGGCGAGGGCTTTTAATGTATCCAGCGCGCTTGAGGGAACACCTGCCAGCTCCTCTTCGCTGTCGATGTCCTTATGCCATGCCTGGGTAGCATCCAGCACGTTATTGGAGTACTGGTTGGAAAGCGTAGAAAGGCGCGACTGGATTTCGCCGTAGCGGGCTTTTTTATCGGCGGGTAAATCCACCCCCGCAAGGCGGAAATCGCGTAGGGCGTTATCCACCGTGCGCTGCTGAGCTGAATCTAGCGTGGCCCAGGCATCGCCCTCTTTGAGTGCCTGCCAGCCATGAAAAAGCCCTTCATGCTGGCCGACCCAGGTGCCAAAGGCGGAAAGTTTTTCCAGGCAGGCTTGGTAGGCTTCGCGAAGCTCCGGTGTATTCATGGTGCCGTTTAGGTGGGAAACCGGTGACCATGCTTGGGAGAGCCGGTCGCTTACTGCCTCAAGGGGCACAGCGAAGCTTTCCCAGGTGGGCGGGGTTTTTGAGGCCTGTTGCGCCAAACGGTCAATCGTTGCGCGGTTCTCATCAAGCAATGTTTCCACCGCAGGCACCACATGCTCTGCACGTATTTCAGCGAAAGGGGGAAGCTCGTGCGTCTCAAGCAGGGGATTGCGGGACATAAGCACCTCGTGGGCAACAATTAGGGGGCGCAAAAAAAGCGCGATGATAGTCACAAAATGCGGGCAGTCGGCCACTCTTTCAATGGCAAGGTTTGGTCTCTTGGCGGGCGCCTGCTAGTCTTGCCGCCTTTTAGTGCCCACAATGGCAGGAGTCAACAATGAGCGAAACGCTGGAGCGCTGGGGGTCGAAGCGGGCCTTTATCTTGGCGGTAACGGGTGCAGCAGTGGGGCTGGGCAACATCTGGCGCTTTCCTTATGTCGCAGGTGAAAACGGCGGCGCGGCCTTTTTACTGATTTACGTAGGCTTTGTTCTGCTGTTGGGTATTCCTGTCATGATGGCTGAAATTCTCATCGGCCGAGCGGGGCGCCGTGGGCCAATACAGGCGCTTGGTGCACTGGCCATGGATGCCGGGGCATCTGCTAACTGGCGTTGGCTGGGAATTTTCGGCGCATTCACCGTTTTTTGTATCTTATCTTTCTATTCCGTGGTTTCCGGCTGGTCGATCGAGTTCCTGGTCGCCTCAGTGAACGGGCAGTTCAGCGGTGCAACGGCTGCAGAGATCGGGGCAGGTTTTGATGCATTTTTAGCCAGCCCCGGCTTGCTGATTTTTAATCATTCGCTGTTTTTATTTATGACCATGACGGTAGTCGCCGCTGGCGTCTCAAAAGGCCTCGAGCGGCTTAATAATCTGTTGATGCCGCTGCTCTATGGTTTGCTACTCCTGCTGGCAGGCTATGCCGCTACCACCGATGGCTTTTCTACGGCGTTGGCGTGGTTATTTCTACCCTCGTTTGAGGCGCTAACGCCTACCGTGGTACTGCATGCCATGGGCCACGCCTTCTTTACGCTGGCGGTGGGTGCCTGTGCACTGATGGCGTACGGGGCATATATGCCGGAAGACCAGAGCCTGCCTAAAGCGGCTGTGGCCGTGGCGGCGCTCGACATCAGCGTGGCACTACTGGCCGGTATTGCGATTTTCTCCGTGGTGTTTGCCCAGGGAATGGATCCGGCCGAAGGACCGGGACTGATGTTTGTGACGCTGCCTATCGCCTTTGCAGAGCTGCCCGGTGGCGTAGTGTGGCTAAGCGTATTTTTCCTGCTACTGTTGCTGGCAACCTGGACATCGGCGATTAATCTGGCAGAGCCAATGGTTGTCACGCTGCAAGGCTTGGGGTGTCGGCGAAGCATCGCCACGGCTATCGTCGCGCTGAGCGTTTGGCTAATGGGGCTTTTATCGGCGTTCTCGTTCTCAACGCTTGCCGATTTTCGGCCGCTGTTTGGGCGTAATGTTTTTGAGCTGGTCAGCAGTATTCCGCCCGACGTGTTTTTACCGTTGGGAGGGTTGATGATTGCCATCTTTGCCGCCTGGGTAATGCCGCGGACTACCGCGATGCAAGCACTGGGCGCCGGGGAAGGCGGCTATCTTTTATGGCGTAACGTGGTTCGTTGGGTGTCGATTCCGCTGACATTTATCGTATTGCTGGGCGGGCTGTTATAAACCGTGCCGTGCTAAGGCGCGCCGTATAACCGCTATAAGATAGCCGGTAGGTTCTTTGACGATCAGGAGAGTGCCATGCAAGACACAAACAGTGCGCTAAGAGATTTTAAAGACCAGTCACCGCAGCTGGGCGAGCGTGTGTACATTGACCCGGCAAGCGTTGTGATTGGCGATGTTGTGTTGGGCGACGACTGCTCGGTATGGCCGATGACGGTGATCCGGGGTGATATGCACCGGATTCGTATTGGTGCGCGTACCAGCGTGCAGGATGGCAGCGTGCTGCACATTACCCACGCCAGCGACTTCAACCCGGCGGGCTTCCCGCTCACGATTGGTGAAGACGTAACCATTGGCCATAAGGCTATTTTGCACGGGTGTACGCTGGGCAGCCGAATTCTGGTGGGCATGGGGGCGATCGTCATGGATGGCGCAGTGGTCGATGACGAGGTGATTATTGCCGCAGGCGCGGTCGTTACACCCGGCAAGCACCTGGAAAGCGGTTATGTATATGCGGGCAACCCCGCCAAAGCGCTACGCCCTTTGAAAGATAAAGAACGTGCGTTCTTCCCGTATACGGCGGGCAACTATGTAAAACTGAAAGATCAGTTCCTGGCCGAAGCATGCTTATGATTAACGTTGGCTAAAGCGTTGGCCTACCAACCTTTTTTCTAAATCAGCCATGTTGCAATCTTAAAAAATCTGGTAATTTATCCAGTTTTCTAGGGTGCCGCGACATGGCGAACTTTCGCACGCATATTACGGTAGCGACCGCGGGCGGCATGCTAATGGCGTACGCGGGCTGGCAAGCACAGTGGTGGCCTTCTTCCCAGGCGATATTGATCGTGGCGCTGGTCGCGTTTGGCGGCATTCTGCCCGATATTGATGCGGATCGGTCGCGCTCTATCCGGTTGATTTTTAATATTCTTTCTGTGCCTTCACTGGTGCTGGGCGTGATGCTGCTGGAGTCATGGCTAACGCCGGGCATGCTGCTTCTTGCCTGTGGCGGCATTTACTTCTCGGTGCGCTATCTGGCGGGGATCCTGTTCTCAAAGTTGACGGTGCATCGGGGTATTTGGCATTCACTGCTGGCGGCGGGGCTATGCTCGCTGTTAACGGCGGCGCTGAGTTTTCATCTTTTGTTTCAGCCGCCATGGATGGCATGGTCGCATGGTGCGGCCGTTTTGCTAGGGTTTATCATTCATTTAGGGCTTGATGAGATCTATAGCGTCGATTTGGAAGGGGCCCGGCTGAAACGCTCATTTGGCACCGCGCTCAAGCTGGGTGACAGCCGACGGCCGATGTCTAATCTTTTAATGCTGATTGCGACCTTAACCCTGCTGCCCTGGGCGCCCCCCTGGTCGGTATTAGTCGAGCTTATGCATCAGGGGTCGCTGCTGTGGCGATAGTCATCAGCGTTTAAACCATGTTTTTTGAGCTTGTCGTAAAAGGTTTTACGCGGGATACCCAGGTGGCGGCAGACGTCCGTTACACGGCCATGGTGGCGGGAAAGGGACTGGCTGATCAGACTCTTTTCAAATAGCTCCACCTGGCGCGGCAGGGTGGGTTCCTGGGTATCAGCCGCGGCCCCTTCCAGCAACATGTCTAGGCGATAATCAAACGCCGCCCCCAACAGCACGTAGCGCTCTGCCAGGTTGCGCAATTCACGCACGTTGCCGGGCCAGTCGTGAGCCAGCAGGGCCGCGATGCCATGGCTGTCCAGACTGGGGGCTTCCAGGCCACTACGATTCGCAGCCACAACCGCAAAGTGTTGAAAGAGGAGAGGGATGTCTTCCCGACGTTCGCGCAACGCGGGTAAAGGCAAGGTGACGACGTTGAGTCGGTAATAGAGATCTTCGCGAAAGTGACCTTCTTCAGCGGCGGCCTTTAGGTCCACTTTGGTGGCCGCAATCACGCGCAAGTTGAGCGGGATGACTTCATTGGCGCCCAGTCGCTCGATACTGCGCTCCTGAAGCACACGCAGCAGTTTGACCTGCAGGGCCTGCGGCATTGATTCGATTTCATCCAAAAACACGGTGCCGCCGTTGGCATGTTCAAACTTACCAATGCGCCGCTCCACTGCGCCGGTAAAGGCGCCTTTTTCATGCCCGAACAGCTCAGACTCAATGGTGTGTTCCGGTACGGCACCGCAGTTGATCGCCATAAAAGGGCTGTTGCGGCGCGCGCTGCGCTCATGGATCGCACGGGCGACCAAATCCTTCCCCGTTCCCGTTTCACCAAACAGCAGCACATCGGCTTCTACCTGACTGATGCGCTGGATCATGGCGGCCAGACGCGAGATTACTGCTGTACGACCGACCAAGCGAGGGCCAAGGGCGGCCTGCTGTACTTCCAGCTCGGCTTTAAGGCGATTATTTTCCAGGCTGAGCTGGCGCTTTTCTATGCCCCGCCGTACGACGTCGAGCAACTGATCACCGGCAAACGGTTTCTCCAGAAAGTCCCAGGCACCGGCACGCATAGCTTCCACGGCGGTGGAAATATCGCCATGGCCGGTAATCAGGATAATCGGCAGGGTAGGGTCGCGGTGATGCAGCTCATGAAGTAATTCCATGCCGCCCATGCCGGGCATGCGGATGTCACTGACAATCACCCCTGGGAAATTCTCCGGCAGCGCGGCCAGCGCCTGCTCGGCCGTTTCAAAGCAGTAGGGCGTGTAGCCGGCAAGTTCAAGTGTTTGACTGGCGGTGATACGCAGATGGGGCTCGTCGTCGATCACCATGACCGGCAGTGTCGACGGCTCATGCATGTTTATTATTCTCTTTTAAAAGGTGTGGAGCGTGCGGGTGAGCGGGCGGCGAGTAAGGTAGCGAGATGGTAAAACATGCGCCACCTTGTTCACGGTTCACGACCTGAAGCTTGCCGCCAAGGTCGTCCATGATACGCGAAGAGATGGAAAGTCCCAGCCCTAGCCCGCTTCCTGGTGCTTTAGTGGTGAAAAAGGGTTCAAAAATCTGCGCCATGTGCTGCTCACCGATGCCGGGGCCGTTGTCTATCACGCTGATGGTTACCTGCTTTCCGGTAAGCGTGGCGCTCAGCGTGAGCGTCGGATTAGGGGTCTCTTTCATGGCATGGAGCGCATTGCCGATCAGATTCACCAGCACCTGCTCAAGGCGTACTAAATCACCGGTGACCCATAGCGTGACGTCAGGCCACTGTTGTTCGACGTGAATATGTTCCTCACGCAGGCGGCTTTGAAACAAACGCAGCGCGTATTCAATGCACGCCTGGACGGAAATTGTCTCCTGGCGCTCGCTACTCTTGCGTGAAAACTGGCGAAGCTGCGCGCTGATATCGGCCATGCGTTTGGTTAATTCAACAATTTGTTCCAAGTTGGTGTCGGCCTGATCAACCCGGGAAAGCGCCAGAAAGCGCCGGGCGTTTTCACCATACGCACGAATAGCGGCCAGCGGTTGATTGAGTTCATGGTTGATCCCGGCGGCCAATTGCCCAAGGACGGCGAGCTTGGCGGCTTGAATCAGCTCATCTTGGGTTTGGCGCAGGTTGGCTTCTGCGCGGCGGCGCTCTTCAATTTCATCCGAGAGGCGCTGGTTGCTGGCTACCAAGTCGCGCGTGCGCCGCTCGACACTCTCCTCCAGCTCATCGCGAACGAGGGAAAGCGTTTGCCGCTCACGTTCAGCAAACGCTTCGCGCTCACGGCGTAAGCGCAAACGCTGCCACCCAATCGCGCCACCCAGGGCAATGATTCCATAAAGCCCTCCCGCCATTAGTGCGGCGATCCATTGCGCGCTTATAACCGGCGCTAAGGGTTTAAAAATATGCATCTGCCAGCCAAACTCTGCCACCGGCCGGGTAAGGCTTAAATAGCGGCCGCCACTGAGCGGGCCTTGCGAGAAGCTCACCAACGCGCTGTCAGGTCCATATGTTGTCTCTATATTAATACCCGATGGCGACAATGGCTCCATGGCGTAGCGTCGCGTTGCAAGCAGTGCATCGCGCCGATCATCACTAAGCGGATAGAGCGCGTTCATGCGCAGTTCCGGGCGGCTGGCCATGAAGATTATATTGTCGCTATCAGTGACCAGCAGCTCGGCGTCTTGCTCCGCCCAGCCCTCTTCGACCTCATCCAGCAAGACCTTAATCACCATGACGCCGTCGGGCTGGGCATCGGGAGAGGTATCATCAAGCCAGACGGGGGCCGAAAAGAAGTAGCCGCGCTCCAGCGATTGGGTACCTAAACCGTAAAACCGCCCTTGCCGACCGGCAATGGCTTCCGTGTAATAGCTTCTAAACGCGTAGTTATGCCCAATAAAGGTATTCTGGCGATGCCAGTTGCTGGCAGCGATGGTATCGGCGTTACGGTTAAGCAAATAGACATCAGAGACCCCAGAGGTAAAGCGAAAACGGTCAAGCAGCAAGTTGAGCGGCATGGGGTCTTGGCTGTCTGGAGAGTCTAAAAAACGTTGTACGCCTTCCCTGGTCGCCAGCATTTGTGGCAAATAATCATAGCGCAGCAGGTAACCGTTTAAGTTGGCGGCAGAAAGCCGCAGCTCGTTTTCGGCATCGTCTTGTAAGTTTGATAGCGCCTGCTCGCGGGCCAGTTGAGCGGCTTGCCACATACATAGCATGAGCCCTAGCGGAATCGCGATCAGCCAGAGCAGTCGCCAGCGATGGTCTGAAAGGCGAGGTAAGCGACTCATGCGGGTGTGCTACTGGTACCTTGGGCACGACGCAGGGCTCGCTGGGCGCGGGTTTCCGCTCTGGCCATCTCGAGAAGACCCTCCTCAACGTACACTAGGTGCTCGTGCGCTCGGCTGCGGGCATCTTCAGCACGGCCTTCTAAAATCGCATCTAGCAGGGCGCGGTGCTGCTTCATTAACTGCGAGCGCGAGTCGGGCTTTGCAAAAAGATGGGCGAGGTTATCAACGATGCTCTGCTCTAATAAATGGAAAATGCCTCGAATAGTGTGAAGTAACAGTACGTTATGAGCGGCTTCTGCAATAGCGAGGTGGAAGGCGGCATCTAACTTTGCTTCTTGGGCGGGGTTGGCGCCCACAAATCCACCGTCAAGTTCTTCAAAGCGCTGGATTAATACGGCTTTGTCCGCTGGCGTCGAGCGTAACGCGGCGTAATAAGCCGAAATGCCTTCCATCGCATCGCGAAATTCAAGCAAATCCAAATGAAATTCGTTGTGCCGGGAAAGCATCTCCAACAAAGGGTCGGTGTAGCCGCTGTTGAGCGTTTCATTCACGAAGGTACCACCCCCTTGGCGGCTGGTAAGCAGGCCTCGTGCGGCAAGCTTTTGGATGGCTTCACGTAGAGAGGGGCGCGACACGCCAAAACGTTCAGCAAGCTCTCTTTCTGGTGGCAGGCGCTGACCAGGCTTGAGGCTACCTTCAAGAATCATTGCCTCAAGGCGCTCGGTAATCACATCAGCCAAGCGCTGCTGGCGGAGCGGTGGATAAGTCATTAGTGCAGATCCTCATAATTGGTAAGACCAATAGTAGGGGCTTTAATGGTTTGTCTCAACAGTAAAAGGCTAGCAAATTGGTGACTATTGGCACCGCTTGTTTGGTTTATAACTAAAGTATATGGCCAAAATACGCCGTGATGCGTGATGCGCGTTTGACACGACTGCGGCGCCTCATTACTGTTGATGCAAATTTTTTGTAAATTGGTAAAACCAATTTTATCTAGGGCGTTTAACACTGACGCTTCGATGACCGTTTATAGATAGTACTTATCGATAGTGCATCTGTTTATTGCATAGGGCCTGCCATGATCATTTCATCACCGACGGACTACCGCCTAGCTGCCAAGCGTCGTATCCCCCCGTTTCTGTTTCACTATGCTGATGGTGGGTCATACGCAGAGCATACGTTGCGGCACAATGTTGAAGACCTAGCGGGTATCGCGCTGCGGCAACGAGTGTTGAAGGATATGTCGTCGCTATCGCTGGAAACCGAACTGTTTGGTGAAAAGATGGCAATGCCTCTTGCCTTGGCGCCGGTGGGGCTAACAGGCATGTACGCTAGGCGTGGTGAAGTCCAGGCAGCACGGGCAGCGACCAAGAAGGGCATACCGTTTACGTTATCGACGGTCTCCGTATGCCCAATTGCAGAAGTGGCAGCGGCAGTGGAGCGGCCCATCTGGTTTCAGCTTTATGTATTGAAGGATCGGGGCTTTATGAAGCACGTGCTTGAGCGTGCTAAGGCGGCAGGGGTTAAAACATTAGTCTTCACCGTTGATATGCCTGTGCCTGGTGCGCGTTATCGCGATGCTCATTCAGGCATGAGCGGCAAAAGCGGGCCTATGAAACGTATGCTGCAAGCTGCGTTGCATCCTCTTTGGGCTTGGGATGTCGGTGTGCATGGTCGCCCGCATGACCTAGGCAACGTGTCTGATTATCGTGGTCAGCCGACGGAGCTTGAAGATTATATTGCCTGGCTTGGCGATAACTTTGATCCCTCTATTTCCTGGAAAGATCTGGATTGGATTCGTGAGCAGTGGGATGGCCCAATGGTTATTAAAGGCATACTGGATGCTGATGATGCCCGTGATGCAGTCCGCTTTGGGGCTGATGGCATTGTAGTTTCAAACCACGGTGGCCGTCAGTTGGATGGTGTGCCTTCTACCGCGCGTGCCCTGCCTGCTATTGCAGATGCAGTTAAGGGTGACCTGGCCATCCTGGCTGATTCTGGTGTGCGTAATGGGTTGGATGTAGTAAGGATGATTGCCATGGGCGCAGATACAGCATTGATTGGTCGCGCCTTTATCTATGCGCTTGCAGCAGCAGGTGAGGCGGGAGTTGCTAACCTGCTTGAGCTTTTCGAAAAAGAGATGAAGGTGGCGATGACGCTCACCGGTGCGCGAACAATTGCTGATCTCAGCACCGAGTCATTAGTGCCTGACTCAATTCCTGCGCTTACTTAAATAGAGGGGATGCTACTGCTGGCATTAGGGTAATAGACGAATGTTGGAGTTTTTTTACAAAACCACTTGCCAAGACGGCAGCGAATCCGTAAAGTACGCATCCGCTGCCGGGGACGCACAGCGTTACCAGCGGTGATTGAAGGTGAAAACCTTCGGTTTGTCAGAGAGTTAGAAGAACTCAGCAGCAACATGCTTCGATGTCTTCCAGCGCTTTTTGAAACGAGCCACGCCAGAAAGCAACGTTATCTCGCTTTCTTCGCTCACTCGCTTCACTCACTCAAAACAGTGATTGACAAACACCAGGAAATGCGTAGAATACGCCTTCCTCGCTGAGGCAAGCCAGTTCATCGGTTAGCTAGTTACTTCTTCGGAAGTTCAGCAGCGAAAACAGCTCTTTAACAATTTGATCAGGTAATTCATGTGGGCGCTTGCCGATGAGGGTGATAAATCACCAAATATCAAGGCAAGCGGTCATGAAAACGAAAGTTTGAATGAATTCGTTTGAACCTTGAGCCAAGTTTGATGCGCTTTTGTTACCTTCGGGTGGCGAGTAAGCATCACAATGATTTTAAACTGAAGAGTTTGATCATGGCTCAGATTGAACGCTGGCGGCAGGCCTAACACATGCAAGTCGAGCGGTAACAGGGGTAGCTTGCTACCCGCTGACGAGCGGCGGACGGGTGAGTAATGCATAGGAATCTGCCCGATAGTGGGGGATAACCTGGGGAAACCCAGGC
>NZ_JABUZA010000047.1 GCF_014897985.1 Halomonas colorata | reverse complement strand
ACAAGGTCTCGCCGGAGTTATTAAGGCCTCTCCGTGACGTGAAGTAGGTCAACTACGTCGTGGAATGAACGCTTACGAGCAAGGCGCGCCCGATGAACTGCTCGCTCAGCAGGGGCGATACGCCACGTTTCTTGACCAACGCCAAACCACCAAAGGGTGGCGCATCACCCCGGATAAAACGGGAGAAACCTCACAGTGATGCGCGTGTATCTGCCTCTCCTGTTTGTATTGCTGTGCGGGATGTCATTACTGACAGGCGCGCGGCAGATAAGCGGGTACCAACTTATCACCCTGTCAGATGATGCTTGGTTGACGTTGACGGCCAGCCGACTGCCGCGCCTGATCACGGTGTCCTTGACCGGAGTGGGCCTCGCGATTTGCGGTGTGATTTTGCAGCATATCGTGCGCAATAAGTTCGTGGAGCCCGCCACCTCGGGTGGGCTTGATGCCGCCAAACTGGGCATTCTCGTATCGCTGTCTCTAATGCCTACGGCTGGCGCTGGATCACGAATGCTTGCAGCCCTGCTCTTCTGCTTCGCTGCGAATGTTGTCTTTATCGCTATCGTTCGCCGCATCAAGTTCACCAACACGGTACTGGTTCCCGTCATCGGTTTGATGTACGGCGGCGTGCTAAGCGCCCTAGCCGAGTTCTACGCCTACCGCCATAACATCCTGCAAAGCATGCAGGGCTGGCTGCTGGGAGATTTTTCAAAGATCGTCCAGGGCCATTACGAAATCATCTACCTAATCCTGCCGGTCGTTGTGCTCGCCTACGTCTACGCTCATCGCTTCACGGTGCTGGGCATGGGCGAAGACATGGCGACGAGTTTAGGCGTGAACTATCTCGTCACCTCCGCCATTGGGCTGATGCTGGTGGCCATTACTGTCTCGGTCACGGTCATCGCGGTGGGCGCCATCCCCTTTGTCGGATTAGTGGTTCCCAATCTGGTAGCGCTCTACTACGGCGATAACCTGGCTCGCACCCTACCCGCCGTAGCACTGTCGGGGGCAACACTGCTGCTGGTCTGCGACATTGCGGGACGCCTGCTGATCTATCCCTTTGAAGTGCCCATCGGCTTAACGTCGGCTTGTGTCGGAGGCGTGCTGTTTCTGATCCTGATTGTCAGGAGGGCACAGTGATGACTATCAAAGCTCGCCACACCGTTTGGGCGGCCGTGATCGCTCTTGCGCTCGCTTTTGTCTTTGTACGCTCCGGTTTCGACTTCGAGTATGTGATACCGAAACGACTTGAGCGCTTGGCCACCATGGTGATCGGTGGCATTTGTGTCGCCTGGTCCGCCATTACGTTTCAGAGCCTTACCGGTAACCGGATATTAACGCCTGCCATCATGGGCTATGAGGCCGTCTATCTGCTGTTTCAGGCCCTGTTGATGCTGGTGCTGGGCACCCACAGTCTGATGGTGCTCGGCGAGCATGGCAACGCCGCACTCTCGGTCCTGCTGATGCTTGGCTACTCCTGGACGCTGCATCGATGGCTGTTTAGAGACGGCAGAGACAATGTCTATTTCCTGCTGCTGGTAGGACTGGTACTGACAATGGTCATTACCACTTTCACACAGTTCGTTCAGCTCAAAATGAGTCCAGGCGAGTTTTCCATTCTGATGGGTTACAGCCAAGCCGCTTTCGGTAACGCCAGCACCACACAACTGCTATACGCCACACTGATCGTGGCCGCGATTTGTCTGGTGGGACTGAAAAGCCTCCCAATGCTAGATGTGCTCTTGCTGGGCAGAGAGCAGGCCATGTCACTTGGCATCGATTATCGACGCTGCGTGCAACACCAGCTCTTTCTGATCGCCTCGCTGGTGGCTGTATCGACCAGCCTGCTTGGCCCCACGGCGTTCATGGGCATTTTCGTGGCCAATACGGCCTATGCGCTTGCAGGCACTTACCGTCATCGGGTCACGCTACCGGTGGGTTGTGCCCTCGCCATCGCCCTTTTCATCCTCGCCCAACTGCTGGTCGAACATCTCTTCAACTACACAACCACCGTCGGCATCCTCGTCAACCTCGTATGTGGGGCTTACTTCCTGTCGCTGATGGTGCGTACGCGAGGCGCAGCATGATCACGGTTCAAGACCTTCATAAAACCTACGGCGACCGTTCGGTGCTATCGGCGATCAATCTCTGCTTTCCATCAGGTCAGTTGACGTCCCTGGTGGGCCCCAACGGCGCGGGTAAGACGACGCTTCTGATGATGCTCGCGAGACTACTTAAGCCCTCTCGGGGGGATATTCGACTCGACGGCTCCCAGGTAACGCGCATTCCCATCAGCGAGTATGCCAGGCAGGTGGCCACGCTACGCCAGACGCCTGAGTTCAACCTACGCCTGACCGTCGAGGAGTTGGTCGCCTTTGGCCGCTTTCCCTATAGCCGTGGCACACTCACTCGGCACGACCATCGTGTGATTGACGACGCCCTGTCGTTTCTATCGCTGACGGCACTACGCGGTGCTTATCTGAACGAGCTCAGCGGCGGCCAACGCCAGATGGCGTTCCTGGCCATGACCATTGCACAGCAAACCGATTACCTGCTGCTCGACGAGCCACTGAATAACCTCGATATCAAACATGCCGTTCAGATCATGCAGGCTCTTCGCCGTCTCTGCGACGAGCATGGACGAACGGTCATCCTGGTCGTTCATGACATCAACTTTGCCGCCAACTACTCCGATTACATCGTCGCCATGAAGGATGGGGAAGTGCACTGCGATGGCAACGTCACCGACGTCATCACCGAACGGCGCTTGAGTGAGCTTTACGGACTGAAGTTCGACATCGCCCATAACGAACGCGGTTATCTATGTAATTACTTCAAGCCCTCAGGAAACCTGGAATGAAACGATCTCTAAACAACCGCTTGGCACGCCTTCTCCCACTCGCCTTGGTGGCGTTGCTACAAGGGTGCGATCAGCCCTCAGCCAACAATATGTCCGCACAGGAGGCCATAACACCGATCACGATTCACCACGCGCTGGGAAGCACCGTGATCGATCACCGTCCACACCGGGTAGCGGCATTAGACATGAATGAAGTCGATTTTCTGGATCAGTTGGACGTTCCGGTGGTGGGCATGCCAAAGGACTTTATTCCCCATTTTCTGGAGAAGTATCGAGACGACCCGACGATTGAAGATCTGGGCGCTATCGTACGCCCTAACCTTGAGCGAGTGCATCGCGCTAACCCTGACCTCATTCTTATGACGTCGTTACAGGCCAACGACTATAACGAGCTGACTCAGATCGCACCCACGCTGCACTTTGACGTGGATTACCGCAACAGTCAGACCAACCACATTGACGTTGTCATGGATCATCTCATGGATCTTGGGCAGATCTTTGGCAAACAGAAATTGGCCCGTCAGCGGGCAGCCGAGCTGGTTCATACCGTCGAGGAGGTCCGGCGTGTTACCCAAGGCCGCCCTGAGAAAGCCCTTATCCTGCTGCATAATAATGGGGCCTTCCACTCCTTTGGCGTGCAGTCACGCTACGGCTTCATCTTCACTGAATTCGGCGTTGCCCCCGCCGCTCCCGACATCGATACCGGCCTGCACGGCCAGCCGGTTTCTAGCGAATTCATCCAGCAGGCCGACCCCGACATCATCTATGTCGTGGATCGTACTGCCGTAATGGAGCACCGGCCCACCATGAGTACCGACAGCCTGGCCAACCCCCTATTACGCCAAACTAACGCCTGGCGAAATGACCGGGTGGTCTTTGTCGACCCCGAAGCCTGGTATGTCACCGCCGCCAGCGTCAGCGCTCTGGCGATCATCGCGGATGACATTATCGACGGCTACCGGCACTAGCAGACCATAGCACTAAAGCACTAAAGCACCTAAAAAAACGCTTTCATCGACTGCTTCAATGCGCCTTTTAACAGGCGCTCAATTGAAGCGGTGTAGTTCCTCTGTGTTTAAAAATGGAGATCGACATGCCCTTACATTGCCACCACCGTCCCCTACAGCCGACGAGAGCACTACATTGCGCCTCTTGCTCAAACCCTTTATCGCTCGTCAGGAGCGCATTTCTGCTCGCTCTGAGCGCGAGTGCTGTCATGCTGCTGTCTTCACAAGCTCTCGCACAGGCCCAGGAGACCGAGACCCGCAGTACTACTGCCCTAGCACCCATCACCGTACACGGAGAAGCGACATCCGTTAACGATACGTATGCCGGCGGCCAAGTCACCTACAGCAACCGGGCGGGCTTCCTGGGGAAAAGAGACTTCATGGAGACGCCTTTCAATGCCATCAGCTATACGGATCGCTTTATCCAGGATCAACAAGCTCAGAGTATTACCGATGTAATTGCAGCGACGGATCCGAGTGTCTTCAGCAACGGCGTCACCAGTGCCTGGAGCGAAACCTATTCGATCCGTGGTTTTGACGCCAGCACACGTGACGTCACGTTCGGTGGTCTGGCCGGGATGGCCCCCTACTACCGTACGTCTCCAGAAATGTTCGAGCGTATCGAGGTGCTCAAGGGGCCTTCGGCACTACTCAACGGGATGCCGCCAGGTGGCTCCGTTGGCGGTGCCATTAACCTGGTTCCCAAACGGGCTGGCGATGAACCGTTGACGCGTTTCACCACCACGTATATGTCCGACGCCCAGATTGGCGGGCACCTTGATGTCGGCCGACGCCTGGGTGACGACCAGCAGTTTGGCGTTCGCGTTAACGGCGTATACCGCGACGGCGAGGGGGCTGTGGATAACCAGACACCAAAGGTTCAAATGGGCTCTCTGGGGTTGGACTGGCGCGGTGATCACGCTCGACTATCAGCCGACTTGTACAGTGCGGACGACCATATTGATGGACCCGCTCGAGGTATCAACCTGGCCCCCGGCCTGGCAGTTCCGACGCCTCCCGCCCCCGATACACTGATCAACCCGGACTGGGCCTTTGCCGACACGCGCGACAAGGGGGCCATATTGCGTGGCGAATTCGACTTTACCGACGAGATCATGGGGTACGCGTCAATAGGTCAAAGCGAAACCAATTACACCTACAACGGTGCCATGTCAGCCCAGGTGCTTGATGATCAAGGCAACTATCGCACAAGCGTTGGTCAGCTTGCCTTCGATGTCGAAAAAACATCGGCGGAAGTCGGGGTTCGCGGTCACTTCCAGACCGGCGCTGTCAGTCACGACATCAGCGTCAATGCCACCCATTATGAGCACGAGCAGCACGATTACGGGCGCAGAAGCGTTCCCGATGCGGACTGGATCACCAACCTATACAATCCGCAATGGGGCCCCGCCGCTGATTTCATTACACCGCACATCATGCATACAGAGCTACGCTTGAACAGCTACGGTTTGGCAGACACGCTCTCGTTTGCCGATGATCGCATACAGCTGACGCTCGGCGCCCGACGCCAGGAAGTGGTGAGCGACACCTACAGCGTGATGACCGGCACACGTATCTCCCGCTATGATGAAAGCGCGGTCACACCCGCCGCAGCACTACTTTTCAAAGCGACCGACCAGGTATCGCTCTACGCCAACTATATCGAGGGGCTCAGCCAGGGGGCCACGGCACCTATGACTGCCGCCAACGCTGGTGAGGTGTTCGAGCCTTACAAGACCAAACAGAGCGAGGTTGGCGTGAAACTTGATCTGGGTGATTTTTCACACACGCTTAGCCTGTATGAAATAAAGCGGCCCAGCAGCTACACCGACCTGGCAACCAATATCTTCTCGGTTGGGGGCGAGCAGCGGAACCGAGGAGTGGAGTGGAGTTTCTTCGGCAGTCCTCTCAGCAACCTGCGCCTGATGGGGGGCATCGCTTATGTAAACCCAGAAATCACGCGCGCCGCGAGCGATGAAGAACAAGGCAATCAGGCAACCGGCGTACCAGACCTGCAAGCCAAGCTAGGCACTGAATGGGATCTATCCGTAGCACCAGGGCTGACACTGACCGCTAATGCCACCGCGATGTCAGAGCAGTACATTAATAGTGACAACTCCCTATCAGTACCCGGACACACTATTTATGACGTTGGAGCACGCTACGCCTCTAACCTTTCCGGCTATCCACTCACACTGCGTGCCACTGTTAACAATGTGACCGATAAAACGTACTGGGCAATGCCACAACTCTCAAGCCTCGCATTAGGCGCCCCCCGCACCTTTATGTTTTCGGCCTCACTGGACTTCTAGACGACTGTAACAAGCGGTGCTAATGCCATAACACCGAATATTTTTCACTACTAACTCCGTAAAACCTCCCCACCTACGCTCGCCGAGCGGGCGTAGGTGGGGATAACTTAAACCGTTAGGTGCTGCTTGATCAGCTCGTTGGAAAGCTCGCTGATATCACCTTTGGCCACCGGGCGGCCGCGGTCCATTATCACAAAGCGGTCGGCGTATTTGCGCGCAAAGGGCAGCTTCTGCTCGACCAGCAGCACCGTTAGGGCGTCTTCGGCAATCAGCTGGCGAATCACCTGGCCAATTTGCGCGACGATATTGGGCTGAATGCCCTCCCCCGGCTCATCCAGAATCAAGAGTTTGGGCTCGATTACCAGCGCTCGGCCAATGGCAAGCTGCTGCTGTTGCCCGCCGGATAAGTCACCGCCGCGGCGGTGCTTCATCTCCTTGAGCACTGGAAACAGTTCATAGATACGCTCGGGGATTTTTTTTAGTCCGTCGCTGCGTGCGGCAAGGCCGGTACGCAGATTCTCTTCTACGGTGAGTAGCGGAAAAATCTGCCGCCCTTGCGGTACAAAGCCAATGCCCAGCCGCGAGCGCGCTTCCACGGCTTTTTGGGTTAGCTCAACCGCTTCGCTGCTCGCCTGGTAGCGCAACTGGCCACTTTTTACCGCCACTTCGCCCATGATGGCTTTCATCAGCGTGGTTTTACCCACTCCGTTGCGGCCCATCACGCAGGTGCACTGGCCAGCGGGTACGTCCAGGTCCAGATCCCATAGCGTATGGCTTTCCCCATAAAACTGGTTGAGCTTTTCAATTGCCAGCATCAGGCAGCCTCCTCGTCGTCAGCACCCAGGTACACTTCGACTACGTTGGGGTCGCTTGAGACCTGATCCATGCTGCCTTCGGCCAGCACACTTCCTTGGTGAAGCACGGTCACCTTGCGGGCAATTGAGCGCACAAAACCCATATCGTGTTCCACGACGACCACCGACTGCTTACCCGCCAAACCGGTCAGCAGTTCGGCTGTACGCTCCATTTCCTGCTCGGTCATCCCCGCGACCGGCTCATCCACCAGCAGCAAGCGAGGGCGCTGCATCAGCAGCATGCCAATTTCCAGCCACTGTTTTTGACCATGAGAGAGGATCCCGGCGGGCTGATAGCGCAGTGGCACCAAGCCGATGGTTTGCAGCACTTCGTCGATGCGGTCCTTGATTTCGCCGGTCATGCGCGCCGTTAGCGTGGGCAATATTCGTTTGTCAGTCGCCATGGCAAGCTCCAGGTTTTCAAACACGCTTAGCGCTTCAAACACCGTGGGCTTTTGAAACTTGCGCCCGATGCCGAGGCTCGCGATCTCCGGCTCGTTCATATGAAGCAAATTATGGCGGCTGCCGAACCAAACGCTGCCCTCGGTGGGCCGCGTCTTGCCGGTGATGATATCCATCATGGTGGTTTTACCCGCGCCATTGGGGCCGATAATGCAGCGCAGTTCGCCGTCATCGATGGTCAAGTTGAGGTTGTTGATCGCCTTGAAGCCATCAAAGCTTACCGTGACGTCTTCCATATACAGAATCGGGCCATGGCGAACATCAACTGGCGAGGCGTCTGGCGCCATAAAGTCAAACACCCGGTCGCGGGCTTTGAGTGATTGCAGCAAACTCATACGATAGCCTCCTGAGTACCCGCGCTGTCTGATGTAGCGGCACGGCGGCGCTTACGCAGAAGCCCCGCCACGCCTTTGGGTAGAAATACCGTCACGAGAACAAACATCGCGCCCAGGGCAAACAGCCAGGCATCGGGCATTACCCCGGTAAAGATGGTCTTGGCGTAGTTGACTAAAATCGCACCGATGACCGCGCCATACAGGGTGGCCCGCCCGCCAAGTGCAACCCAGAGTACGATTTCGATGGAGAACAGCGGGGAGAACTCGCTGGGGTTAATGATGCCCACCTGAGGCACGTAAAGCGCACCGGCCAGCCCCGCGATCATCGCGGAAACCACAAACACAAACAGCTGAAAGCGCTCCACCCGGTAGCCGATAAAGCGCGTACGCGCTTCAGCATCCCGTGTGGCCACACACACCCGGCCCAGCTTGCTGGAAACAATCGCCCGGCACAGGATATAGCTCAGCGCGAGTGCGACGCCGGTGGCCAGGAAAAGCCCCAGACGTGTGTCGTTGCTGCGTAGGTTAAAGCCTAAAATCTCGCGAAAATCGGTCAGGCCGTTGTTGCCGCCAAAGCCCATTTCGTTACGAAAGAACGCCAGCATCAGCGCAAAGGTAAGCGCCTGGGTAATAATTGAGAGATACACCCCGGTAACCCGCGAGCGAAACGCCAGAAAGCCGAACACCAGTGCCAGAAGCCCCGGCGCCAGCAGCACCATGGCAAACGAGAACCAGGCCATATCAAAGCCCTGCCAGTACCAGGGCAGGCTGTCCCAGCTCAGGAAAACCATGAAATCCGGCAGCTCCGGGTGGCCGTAGGTGCCCCGGTCACCAATCTGGCGCATCAGGTACATGCCCATGGCATAGCCTCCAATGGCAAAAAATGCGCCGTGGCCCAGGCTTAAAATGCCCAGATAACCCCACACCAGATCCACCGCAACGGCAAGCAGCGCATAGCTTAAGTACTTGCCGAACAGGTTAACCGTGTAGGCGTTAACGTGCAGCGGGCTACCTTGAGGCACCACGGTATGCAGCACCGTGACGAGCAGCAGCGCAGCCAACAACACGCCCAGGAAAATCTGCGTGGCGCGCTCGCCAAACGGGCGGGTGAGCCAAAACTGGCTTGATGGTGACGGGGTTGTTGAAAGTGACGGTTTTGAAAAAGATCGTGTCATCATGGGTTAGCCCTCCGCAGCCCGGCCCTTCTGCGGGAAGAGTCCACGCGGGCGTTTTTGAATAAACAGGATGATAAACACCAGTACGATAATCTTGGCCAGCACCGCGCCCGCCCAGGGCTCCAGCACCTGGTTGATCACGCCCAGCGACAGCCCGGCCACCAGCGTCCCCCACAGATTGCCCACACCGCCGAATACCACCACCATGAACGAATCGATGATGTAGTTCTGGCCGAGGTTCGGCCCCACGTTGGTGAGCTGGGAAAGCGCGACCCCGGCAAGCCCGGCAACCCCCGAACCCAGCGCAAACGTCATGATATCCACACGTGTCGCACGGATGCCCATGGAGCGTGCCATGGCGCGGTTCTGGGTCACGGCACGCACTTCAAGCCCCAGGCGCGTGCGGCGCATAATCAGCATCAACGCGGCGAAAACGACCAAGGCAAAGATGAGCACCACCATGCGGTTAATGGTTAGCGACAGCGCATCGTTGATCACCAGCGAGCCGCTCATCCACTCAGGGGTAATCACCGTGCGGTTAAGCGGTGAGATGCCGGTGCGTACCAGCTGCTGCAGAATCAGGCTGATACCGAAAGTGGCGAGCAGCGTTTCCAGCGGGCGGCCTTTCAGAAACTGAATAACGCTGCGCTCAATCGCGACACCCACGAGGGCGGCGACCAGAAAGCCGGCCGGGATGGATAGCACCAGCGCCAGCCCCGGCTGGCCGGGCAATAGCTGCTGCATCATCCAGGTAGTGTAAGCACCCAGCATCATCAGCTCGCCGTGGGCCATGTTGATCACACCCATCACGCCAAAGGTAATCGCCAGACCAATGGCGGCCAGTACCAGTACCGACCCCAGGCTCAAGCCAAAGTAGAGCGTTTCAACCCCACGGTTGATTTTCAGGTTCTGTTCCACGCTGACAAGCGCGGCGCGGGCGGCATCCGCAACTACCGGGTCGTCGCCATTGGCTGCGCGGTTCAGAGCCACCCGAGCACGGGGATGCAGGCTGCCGGTAAGCGCCTCGACGCCGGCCATTTCTCCCTGCTCGGCGCGATAAATCGCCACCGCCTGGCTTAGCCGGGTGCGCACCTGACTATCGTCTTCTTCCAGTAT
The DNA here is from genome assembly GCF_014897985.1 of Halomonas colorata. GTDB lineage: Bacteria > Pseudomonadota > Gammaproteobacteria > Pseudomonadales > Halomonadaceae > Vreelandella > Vreelandella colorata. The sequence goes on along the minus strand of NZ_JABUZA010000047.1, from coordinate 22,135 downwards.
CAGTTCATTGATCGGTTCGACCAGCTCGCTGTCCACTTCGCCCAGCAGTCGAGCGGCGGAGGTGCGGCGGCGTTCCAGATTGGGCGAGTAGAGATCCACCACGGCAATCGCACTGCGCAGCTGGTTACGCAGGGCGTTATTGATGCCCACGCGGTCCAGATCGCGACGTGACATTTCACCCAGCGGTTCATTCGTCAAGGCGTCTGCCACCGGCCACTCGCGGCCACTGTTATCGAGTACGACAACAAATTGACCATCGTCGGCACGCTGCAAGCGGCCATCCAGCAGGGCCTGCAGCCAATCACGGGCGCGCTCGTCGTCGCTTTGTAAAATGGCGGTGATGGCCTCGCCTTTATCGCGGTAAGAATCAACATCCAGTGCGTCAAGAAGCGCAAGCGCAGCGGTATCATTAGGTGAGGAATTGGCGGTGTTTGTTTGTGCCTGCGCGGTGAGGGTGACCCCCAACAGCAGGCAGCAGAGCATCGCCAAGGAAAGGAAACGCCTCATAGGGTTCTTCCTTTGGTTATCCAGGTGAGAAGGTAGCGTGCTCCTTGCCGCGCCGGGGCGCGGCAAGGGAGATGTTTTAGCGCAGTTAATTACTCGGCGAGTGCCGCTTCGGCTTCTTCAGCGGCGGTGCTGCCACCGCACGAGCCGTTCACGACGTTAAAGTTGCCGCACTCCATGGGCTTGCGCCAATCGGCAATCAGATCACGCGAGCCGGGCAGGTAATCAGACCAGGCATCACCCGCTACCGTTGAGGGCGTTTGCCAAACGATGTCGAACTGGCCATTGTCCTGAATTTCACCAATCAGCACTGGCTTGGTGATGTGGTGGTTAGGCATCATCGCCGCATAGCCACCGGAAAGGTTGGGTACGGTCACACCGATGATGGCGTCTTTTACCGAATCGACATCGGTAGTACCCGCTTTACGCACCGCTTCGGCCCACATGTTGAAGCCAATGTAGTGCGCTTCCATGGGGTCATTGGTGACGGTTTCTTCGTCGCCGGTGTAATCGATCCAGGCGTCGATAAAGTCGTAGTTATCGTCGTTATCGACGCTCATAAAGTAGTTCCAGGCAGCCAAGTGGCCCACCAGCGGGCCGGTATCAATACCGGTAAGCTCTTGCTCGCCAACCGAGAAGGCGATAACCGGAATATCGGCGGCGTCGATCCCCTGGTTAGAAAGCTCGGTATAAAACGGCACGTTGGCATCACCGTTAATCGTCGAAATCACGGCGGTCGGTTTGCCCTCTTCACCAAAACGACGGATTTCTGACACGATATTCTGCCAATCGGAGTGGCCGAACGGTGTGTAGTTGACCATGATGTCTTCTTGCGCAATACCGTGCTCATCCTTAAGGAAGGCTTCGAGGATACGGTTAGTGGTGCGCGGATAAACGTAGTCGGTACCGATCAGCGCAAAGCGCTCAATGCCGACTTCATTGATCAGATATTCAACGGCAGGAATGGCCTGCTGATTAGGCGCCGCCCCGGTGTAGAACACGTTTTCTGATGACTCTTCGCCCTCATACTGCACCGGGTAGAACAGCAGGCCGTTTAACTCTTCGACCACCGGCAGCACGGCCTTACGCGATACCGACGTCCAGTTACCGAAAATGACATCAACCTCTTCCTGGGCCAGCAGTTCACGGGCACGTTCGGCAAACAGCGGCCAGTTAGAGGCCGGATCAACCACTACCGCCTCCAGTTGGCGGCCCAACAAGCCCCCAGCGTCATTTTGCTGCTCAATCAGCATCTCGACCGTATCCTTGAGAACGGTTTCACTGATCGCCATGGTGCCGGACAGAGAGTGCAGGATACCGACCTTGATCGGGTCGTCGTTCTGATCGCCGCTTTGGGCAATGGCCTGGGCGCTTGCACCCATCACTGCGGCGGCCAGTAGAGAAGTAATAAAACGGCGAGAAAGGACATTGTGATGTTGTATGGCCACTTGAATCTCCTTGCACCCTTTATAGCTGGGGCTTGTTATGAGGGCTTCGCGACCGAGCTGACTGCCATTACGCGTGATTATTATGGGTACGGCATCGACTCGGTACGTCCACGAGGACTTAGCCACTAGCATTTGCAAGGGGTGCGCCACATTGAAACAAAAGCTAGTATTAACTTTTAAATCAATTGCTTGGATATATTTAAAAAGCTACCATTCTGATCTTTTGCACTGCGGTAGCGCGTCCATGCATTTGCGGCGCACACTTCTTATGCACCAGGACGACGCTTTGCACCAACAGTGCACGTTAAGGCTTCAGATACAAAAAAACGCCCTAGGAAACTCCAGGGCGTTTTGGATTAGAGCTTGAAAGAGCACTTAAAGAAGTACCCAAAAAGTACTTAAAAAAGCACTAAAAAATGCTTATTCGGCAGCCGCTGCCGCCCGCTTACGACGCTTTTTCAACAGCGGTAAGCCAAGCGACAGTAACGCGATTACCAACAGCGAGAGTGAAATCGGCTTATCAATAAACGTCGTCCAGTCACCGCCGGAGATCTGCAGCGCACGGCGCATGGACTCTTCCATGATATTGCCCAGAATCAACGCCAGGATCAGCGGGGCCGCCGGGAAGCCAAACAGGCGCATGCCCAGGCCCAGCAGGCCAAAGCCCAACAGCAGCAGCAGGTCAAACACGCTAAAGCTCATGCCGTAAACGCCGATCATGCAGAAGATTAGAATCAGCGACAGCAGCAGCGGCTTGGGGAGGTCGAGAATTTTGGCAATCAGCGGAATCAGCGGCAGGTTCAAGACCAGCAGGAAGATGTTGCCGATATACATACTGGCTACCACGCCCCAAAACACGTCCGGGCGTTGCTCAAGCATCATCGGGCCAGGTGTAACGCCCATCACCAACAGCGCGCCCAGCAGTACCGCCGTGGTGCCCGAACCCGGTACACCCAACGTCAATAATGGTACAAATGAGCCGGTACACGCCGCATTGTTGGCGGCTTCAGGAGCTGCCACCCCTTTAATGTTGCCCTGACCGAAGGTATTACCATCTTTGGCAATACGCTTTTCCATGCTGTAGCCCAGAAACGAGCCAATAGTGGCGCCAGCACCAGGCAAAACGCCGGTGAAAAAGCCCAGTACCGAACTGCGGCCAACCGGTCCGGCGATCTCTTTCACTTCAGAACGGGTTAGTTTTAGCGAGCCAATCGCATTGCGTGGCGTCTCTTTACCGCCCCCGCCACGCAGCAGCATGTAGAACACCTCAGCGAGCGCAAAAATACCCAGCGCGACCACCAGGAAATCAATGCCGTCAAGCAACTGCGCCGAACCAAAGGTAAAGCGCTCAGTACCAGTTTGCATATCGATGCCGACAATCGAGATCATTACCCCGACAACCGCGGCGATTAAGCCTTTTACCAGCGACTTATCAGACAGCGACACAACGGCGGTCAGGCCCAATACCATCAGGGCAAAATATTCAGCCGGACCAAAGCTAACCGCCACCTTGGAGAGCAACGGAGCCACCAGCATCAAGAAAATGACCGACACCGTGCCGCCCACAAAAGATGAATAGGCGGCTATGGCAAGCGCTTTACCCGCCAGCCCTTTCTTGGCCATGGGATAGCCGTCAAACGAAGTAGCCACCGTGCCCGCCACCCCTGGCGCATTAAGCAGGATGGATGACGTGGAGCCACCGAAAATAGCCCCGTAATAAACTCCCGCCATGAGAATCAAGCCAGAAGATGGCTCCATGGCAAAGGTAATCGGAATCATCAAGGCAAGTGCACTGATGGGGCCTAACCCCGGCAGCATGCCAATAATCGTGCCAGCAAACACGCCGGCAAAAACGTAAGCGATATTGATCGGCTCAAGCGCGATGCCAAAGCCGTACATAAGATTATTCAAGGCATCCATGAGAGTTACCCTCTTAAAGACCTGCTAAAACGGCTTGTTTAGAAAGGCAAAACGCCCGTCGGTAGATACACATCCATGACCCGTGTCATGGTGAGATAGAGGGCTAATACCACTCCCAACGACGTGGCAATGTTGACTATTAGGCGGCGATAGCCGTAGTAGGCAGTCAACCCTACGCATAGCAGCGTGGAAGCCAGGACAAATCCTAACGGCACTAGTAGCAGCGCATACGCTGCAATCGCCAGTGACGTGACAATAACGCGCGCCCAAGGCGTCAGCAGCAGCGGGCCCTGAGTGGCTTCTTCGTCAATCTCATCTGCGCCGGCTATCGCGCCAGGTTTTTCAAAAAACAGAAAGGCCGCCAGCAGCAGCAGAGCGACACCTAATACCTTGGGGAACAGGTCAGAATCGACCGGGCGTGGCAACGGAAACGTAGGCACTTGCCACGCCATGGCCAAATAGGCAGCAGCGAAGAGCGCCAGTACCACCGCCAGCCACTGGTTGGTATTCAATTTAGTCATTGGAATTCTCCGGGAGCACACGCCCAGTCGTTTCGGACAGGGACGTCACGAACAGACGCACCCAGCGGCACATTGGCCGCTGGGATAACACAGCATTGCTCTATAGGGTGTTTATTGGCGCAGCAGGCCAAGGTCGCTCAGCACGCTGCTGAACTGCTCTTGCTGCTCATCAAGGAAGACACCAAATTCTTCGCTGTTCTGATAGGCATCGATCCAACCTAACTGGTCGCTTGCCTGACGCCAGGCATCGGTTTCGAGCATTTCAGCGAACAGATCTTCGTAGTAGGCAACTGCTTCTTCGGGCATATCCGGGGTGCCCATCACGCCACGCCAGATGTCGAAGGTGTAATCGATACCTTGTTCCTGGTAGGTCGGCACGTCAGCTAATCCACCGCCCAGACGCTCTTCGGAAGATACGCCCAGGGCGCGCAGTTGACTGCCCTCACCCAGTTGGCCCACCGACTCACCCGCACCGGTAATGACCGCTTCAATATGCCCGCCCATCAGGTTGGTCATGGCATCGCCACCGCCTGAGAACGGAATATAGTTAATGCTTGAAGCATCAAGGCCAGCTGCCGAAGCAAGGCCTGCGACAGAAATATGATCCATCGAGCCCGGCGCACTGCCGCCGCCCACGCTCAGGCGGGGATTCTCTTTGAGTGCCGCAAACAGATCGTTAAGATCCTGATATTCAGAGTCTGCGGCTACCAGAATGATCGAGTAATCGGTATTGATGCGTGCCACCGGGGTGAAGTCGGTGTGATCGTAGCGCGACGCACCGGCAAGCGGAACCAGAATCACTGGTGGGCTAGTAGCAAACAGTTTGTGTGGGTTACCGCTATCACGAGCGATTTGCGCCCAGGCCACCGCACCACCACCGCCAGGTACGTTGATTGCGGCAAAGTTCTTGTCAGCCAGTTCTTCTTGCTGAATAACACGCGACATGGTGCGCACCAGCGTATCCCAGCCGCCACCCGGGTTGGCGGGGGCAACGAACTCAATCGATTTGCTCGGCGTCCACTCCTGAGCCTGGGCAGTGACACTCATACCCGCCAGAGCGGCCATCGGTAGGGCAATTACGGCTAAGCGCTTCAAGGAAAGCGAGGTCATTTGGCGTTCTCCACATATATATGTTGTTGTGTGGTCCACTGTTATTATTTCGTGGTTACGCCGCGAACGTTAGAAGAGGTCGCCCCTTGCCGACAAGTTTGTGAACATAAAGAACAAAAAGTGCATTGTGAGCGTTTTGTTCATTATGCTCACGCACTGGGTTTATAAATAGGGCTTGTAAATAGAATTTATAATGTGTCCATCCACTCTCAAGTAGGCGATAGCGGCGCTCGGGACGCCCCACATCGCCATAACCTAGCTCAGCAGCCACGCTCTGCTCGGCGACCAGAAATTCCAGATAGCGGCGGGCAGTCGAGCGGCTTGCGCCCATGGCTTTAGACACCTGCATCGCCGTTAGCGGCAGCGACGAGATCGTCAATGCGTCGATCACGCTGCGCAGCGTTAATCGATCAATCCCCTTGGGCAAACTGCCCACCGGCGTGCGGGGGCTGGCGTCAGGCATCAAGCGTGCCAATACTTGATCCAGCTCATCCTGGTTCATTTCATTTTGATTGGCCAGCGCTTCGCGCTCACGCTGAAAACGCATGAGCGTCTGGTGCATTCGAGAGGCTTCGATGGGCTTGATCAGGTAGTCAAAAACACCACAGCGCAGCGCTTCACCGATGGTGTCGACCTCGCGTGCAGCGGTCACCATCACGATATCCACATGCACATAGTCGCGCCGAATGGCCCATAGAAGCTCTAGCCCCTCTACATCCGGCAGATAGGCATCCAACAAGATCAAATGGATATGGTCAGCATGCTCGGCCATCAGGGCTTTGGCTTCGCTGCCATTGCGCGCCATACCCACTACGTGAAAGGCATCACTTTGCTCAATGAAGGTCTTGTGGATGTCGGCGATGCGAAAATCGTCTTCGACAACCAGAATGCCGTATTGGGTTGCAGGCATGCTCACTCCTTTTACGGGCGTCATTATTATGCTTAGGGCGCATCAGGTTCAGCGCACAGTGAGCGGTCCAGCACTGCAATAAAGCAGGCGCCGCCCAGCTCGCTCTCTTCAAGCGTTACGGCACCACCATGCTGTCGGCAAAGCCTTGCCACCAGCGCCAAGCCGATGCCGCAATGCTTGCCCGCTTTAGTAGAAAAGCCTTCCTGGAACACCGACTCGGCATGCTCGGGGAGTACGCCTGGACCATTATCCTCTACTTCAATCAGCAACTGCTCACCCAAATCAGTGAAAAACAGTCGTACGCTGGGCGCGCTGCTATTAGGGCCGTTAAGCGCGGCGTAACAGGCATTATCCAGCAGGTTACCGACCACACTCATCATGACTTCCTGCCCGGTCGGGGTCAGCGGGCAGGAGAGCGAGCTCTGCTCGTCGATCTCAAGCGTCACGCCCAGTTCACGTGCCCGGGTAAGTTTACCCAACAGTGTACCGCTGAGCACCGTATCGGCGACATTGCGCATCAAGAAACTCATCTGTGCCTGCGCCCGCTCGGTTTCCTGATGAATGAGCGCCAGCGCCTCGTCAATGCGCTCAAGCTGAAGGAGCCCGGAAATGGTATAGAGCTTATTGGAGAACTCATGGGCTTGGGCACGCAACATATCCACATCCCGGCTTGCCTGGGTGAGCGCCTGGGAAAGGTCGATGATTTCCCGACGGCTTCGAAACGTGGCCACCGCGCCTTCGATTTCTCCCTCATGCAGAATGGGCACCCGGTTAACCACCGCCGGGTGGTCACCCAGCCACATCTGCTGATCAAACTCCTGCTCGCCGTGCTTGAGCACTTCCAATAGGCGGGTGTTGGGCACCACATCCTGAATCGGCTGGCCCAGCATGACATGCTCATCGGGCAGATTGAGAAAACGTCTGGCCTGTTGATTCACAAGAGTAATATAGCCATCGCGATTAACCGCCAGGATACCCTCGTGAATGGACTGCAAGATGGCTTCTTTTTCCATTGCCAGCCGGGCGATTTCATAAGGCTCCAGGCCTAGAATCACCTTCTTAAGGTGCTGGGATAACCAATACGCACCGGCAAAGCCCAAAGCAATCATCAGCGCGACGAGCGCCCAGCCGAAGCTGGTGTAACGCGCAACATCCATCTCTACCCGGTCCATCATAAAGCCGACGGAAACGAGTCCGATAATATTGCCCTCTTCATCCCAAATCGGGGTTTTACCGCGCATAGCGGTCCCCAATGTGCCGGTCGCCTCGGACACGTAGGACTGACCATAAATAAGCGCCTGGTCGTTATCCCCGCCCACCATCGCCTCGCCAAGTCGCTCTGTGACAGGGTGTGAATAGCGAATCGACTGCGCATTGCCGACCACCACATAGCGCGCGCCAGTTTCTATACGCACTCGCTCTGCAAGTGGCTGAATGATCAGCGCCGGGTCAGGCGTGGCAAACGCATTTACAATCTGCGGCATGCCCGCCACCGTTTTTGCAACCGCCAATGCCCGCTCGCCCATCTGGTGGCTGATAATCTCTGCTTTGCGGTGATTGAGATATGTACCTTGAGCCAGTAGCATGCCGGCCAGCAGTAACCCCACCAACAGCATTACCTGCAAACGAAAGCTACGTTTATACCAGCGACGTTTCGCACGAGTACGGCGCCAGCGCTGTAATTCAGCTAAGGTACGGGGGCGGGTATCAGTCATGGCGGAACTCAAAATGCGCGACAACGTCATTATGACATGCGCAGCAAGGGGGCGTTAATCGCCATCTTTTATGTCATTCAGGGAGGCGTTGGGTGTTCAGCATATTTAAACGCGTTATTTCGTCGAACGGCTGTCTGTTTATCAGCACTACTTATTTAAGTCTTATGCTTGCCAGTCCGGCGGCCGCTAATCCTTTTTATGCGCCCCCGCCACCCACCGACGACGCACCGATTTTTAGCGGCGACGCTGAACTTGGCTTTACCCACCTTTCCGGTAACACCAATAGTCAGACGCTGATTGGCAAGTCCCGCTTGACCTGGCTGACCGGCGATTTTATACATTCGCTGCGCGGCGAGGTGCGTAACGTGAGCAAGGATGGCGAAACCAGCGCCGAGCAGTATCTGGTAGCTGGCCGCGAGCGCTATGATTTCAACGGCCCACACTACGTGTTCGGCTTTGCCCGCTGGGAGAAAGATCGCTTTGCGGGTTACGACCAGCAGCTTTCCGTGATCGGCGGTTATGGCCGCCAGCTGTTAGAAGGCTCGCGCCATTCTCTTTCGCTTGAGGCAGGCCCAGGCTACCGGAATGACCGCTTGCGCGACGCTGATAACGAACAGCTTGCGGTTGCCTATACCGCCTTGGCCTATCACTGGGGCTTTTCGGATTACGCTGATATCGAGCAGGAAATGTCGGTGGAGTACACCCAGCAAAACATCACGGGCAGATCACTGACAGCGCTCACCGCCAGGCTCAACTCGCGTATGTCGCTACGCTTGTCCCATGAAATTAAACACAATTCTCAGCCGCCGGACGACGCCAGCGAACGCACCGATAACACCACCAGCGCCTCGCTACTTTATCACTGGTAGTCAAAGCAACACTTATGTTGGCTGGCCAGCCAATATTAACACCGGCTTTGTTTTTTTCATCGCTCCAGTATGGTGCATTGCCTTGTTTTAAGCTCCCATATTTAAGCATCCAATCCAATCACGTTCGACTTTGGTCTAGTCGCACGATATACTAGCGCCAGTTTCCTGTCCTCGCGCCATTCAATGAATGGCGCTTTTTTTTTGCTGCGCTTTCCGCATTTGCGCTGTTTCCTCATGTTCCACCAAGGTGTTCTTATTGATGAACCAACCAATCTCCGATGCTGAAAGCTATAAGCATTCTTCGCTTGGCGACCCCATCGTACTCACGTTAAGCATTGGCTTTATCGTGCTTTTTCTAGCGCTTTCCTTTTACGATCTGGACCTTGTCGCTGACTCGATCAGCCAGGGTTTTGCCTGGAGCGCGCTGACCTTCGGTACCTACTTCCAGTTTCTGATGCTGTTGACGTTCTTCATCGCCATCGGGCTTGCGCTGACGCCAGCCGGCAACGCCAAGATCGGCAACCTGGATGCACCGGAACTGAGCACCTTTAAGTGGCTTTCGATCATCTTGTGTACGCTGCTGGGCGGTGGTGGTGTCTTTTTCGCCGCCGGTGAGCCGATCTATCACTTCGTGAACGTGCCGCCCACCTTCGATACCGACCCGGGTGTGGCCGCCGCAGTGCCTGGCGCGCTCGCGCAGTCGTTTACCCACTGGGGATTCGTCGGCTGGGCAATTCTGGGGTCGCTCACCGCAATCGTGCTGGCCCACGCCCACTACGTGAAAGGCCAGCCGCTGCAACCACGCACCCTGCTCTACCCGTTATTCGGTGAGCGCGTAATGCGTGGCCCGCTGGGTGGCGTCGTGGATACCTGCTGCGTATTGGCAGTGGTAGCGGGCACCGTCGGTCCGGTCGGCTTTCTGGCGACCCAGGTCAGCCATGGCCTTGAGGTGCTGTTCGGGCTGCCTAACACCTTCGTTACCCGGCTTTTGGTTCTGGCGACCCTGGGTATGGTGTACGTGCTTTCAGCGGTCAGCGGTGTACACAAGGGCATGCAGCTCTTGAGCCGCTTCAATGTCATGCTGGCGCTGGGCATCGGCGCGGTCATCTTCTTGTTCGGGCCGACGCTGTTTCTGTTCAACAGCTACTTTGCCAGCATGGGCACGTACCTGGACAACTTCTTCAAGATGGTCACCGCCACCGCGGAAACCTCGCCGGCGGATTGGATGCAGTGGTGGATCGTGTTCTTCTACGCTTGGTTCATCGCCTTTGCGCCCTTGATGGCGATCTTCGTAGCGCGCATCTCGCGCGGGCGTACCATTCGCGAGATGATTCTGGCCGTGGCGGTCATCGCCCCCATCGCCACCACGGTCTGGTTCACACTGCTGGGCGGCTCAGGCATCTACTACCAGTTGACCGGCGTGATCGAACTGACCGATGCGCTGACGAACTTTCAGTTCGATATCGCCACGCTCACCTTGGCCCAGGCGCTGCCTGGCGGTACCTGGATGGCGCTGGCAATCCTGCTGCTGACGACCATCTTCGTGGCCACCACCGGCGACTCCATGAGTTACTCCATTGCCATGGTCGGTGCGGGCCACGATGAGCCCAGCCCGTTTCTACGCGCCTTCTGGGGCGTGACCATGACGATCATGGCCGCGGTGCTGCTGGCCATGCGTGAAGGCCAGATCGCCGCACTCCAGCAATTCATCGTGATTACCGCCGTGCCGGTATCTTTGATTCTGCTGCCCTCCCTTTGGGATGGCCCGAAAGCGGCGTTCGCCATGGCCCGGGAGCAGGGCATTATTGACAGCTAGCGACTCTGGTAAATCTTTCTCATCTGAATGTGATGTGCATGGCCTTATTGTATGAGGCCATGCATTCCCACATTGAATACAAACAATGCTAATTTTAACTAGCATTTTACAGAGTTAAGCTACGCCGCTCCCCTAGTTATAAGTAACTTATGAAATTTAATTTCATGTAAATGGTGCTTTTGTAATTAGCTGACAAGCAATTCTCACTCTGACTATGAGAAAATGGAATGCATACGCAACTTAATTTCTTTTGTCTGCTGCCCCGTGTGTGTGAACAATAGCCAGTCTATTTTCCGCTCTCTTTTCCGCTTAGTCACTCTTCACTCATAAAGCGAAGACTTGATCGAGCTATGGGCGCATCTGAATTATTAAAAATAATTTTATTAGCAGGAGTTAATATGAAACCTTACCTGTCCAAGGTCTGCTGTGGCTTAAGTGCTGGTCTTTTACTAGCGGGATGTAGTAGCGACAGTAAGCCTAATATCGCTATTGGGCCTCCTGCCAGTACAACGCAAAGCGTTTCCCAACTGCTGTTTGATGCCTACGGTATAGGCAAGGACAAATACAGCACGTATCAAGAGGGCTTTGGCGCTGCACTTGATGGCGTACAAGATGGCAACATTGATATTTCGATCGGCATTCTTGGTTTGCCTTCAGGTAGTATTGAAAACCTGCAGGCTTCAAGCGGTGACGCTCGACTATTGGGTCTAAGTGACGAGGCGATCGACTACATAGAAGCCAATAGTGCCTATAAGCGTTTCACGATTCCCGCAGGTAGCTACGACTTTCAGGACCAGGATGTAGAAACCATCACGGCCTACGCTGTCTTGGTCGGCAATACCCAGACGATTGATGAAGAACTCGGCTATGAGCTGGCGCGTTTGATGCATGAACACGCTGAAGAGAATACACACGCTCAGTCAGCCTTCATGACCCTGGAAAATGCCTTGAACGGCTCTGAAGGCCTGCCGATTCATCCTGGTGCCAAGCGCTACTATGAGGAGCAAGGGCTGACGGTCGATAACCCCGTGGCAGAGCTTGGTGATATCGAACCGAAAAGTGAATTCGTTCTGGGCACCGGTAGCCAAGGCGGTACTTATTACCCACTGGGTGGCGAAATGGCGACTATCTGGAATCGTTACCTGGATGGCCAGAATTTTACCAATATCGAAACCGGTGCCTCCATCGAGAACCTGGTCAGCATCCGCGATAACAATATGGACCTGGGGATGACGGTTCACGCCCCGGCGCAAGACGCCGTTGCAGGCCGTGGTGAGTTCGACGGTGGTGCTATCGATAACGTCGCATTCATCGGGCATATCTACCCGGAAGTCATCCAGATTGTCACTCGTGACCGCTCCGAGATCGAAAGTCTGGGCGACCTGGCCAATTAATTTGTGATCCCTTCCCGCCGCTGGGTAAACCAGCGGCGTCATCCGCATGAGGCTTAAACGTGGATAAAAAAAAAACTCCTGACGAAGCATCGCTATTAGAGAAATATGATCGCGAGTCGCAGATACGCTCGCCGCTCCAATTAGGCAAATGGGCTTGGCTCATTACCCTGATGGGCGTATCCCTCACCTGCTTCCATCTATACACCGCGTATTTCGGCACGCTTCCTTCGCAGCAGCAAGGCGCGGTTCACCTCGGCATGGCCCTTGGGATGATATTCATCCTATTTCCTGCCACACGTGGCACTGGCCCTCGCCATGGTGTTCCCTGGTACGACATCGTACTGGCCTTCGCGGCAACCTTTGCAGCCTATTATAAAATCATTTTTTATGAAGAGGTGCTGCGCGCCCGGATTACCGGCTACTCTACGTTTGATCTCACCATAGCCGTGCTCGGCGTACTGTTTGTTCTGGAGGCAACCCGCCGTACCGTTGGCATGCCCATTGTCATCATGGCTACGTTAGCGATTCTATACGCGCTGTTTGGCAACTTGATTCCGAGTCCTTTACTCTCGCATCCGGGTTTTGCCCTTGAGCAGATCTCGCCATATTTATGGTTTAGAGAAAGCGGGGTATTTGGCACACCGCTGCAAATATCGGCGCGCTTTATCTTCCTGTTTCTATTCTTCGGCGTGGTATTGATGCATACCGGCGTGGGCCGCTTCTTTAACGATCTGGCGTTTGCTGCCACCGGCCGTTTTACCGGCGGAGCAGGGAAAGCAGCCGTCATGGCAAGCTCACTACAAGGCATGATTTCCGGAAGCTCAATCGGTAATACCGTTGCCTCGGGCTCGTTCACTATCCCGATGATGAAGAATGCTCGCTTCAAGCCTGAAGTCGCAGGCGCCATTGAAGCCTCAGCCTCAACCGGCGGGCAAATCATGCCGCCGCTGATGGGGGCGGCTGCCTTCATCATGGTGGAGTATGTGGGGGTCTCTTACCGGGAGATCATGTTTGCCGCGTTGATTCCGGCCATTCTCTATTTCACCGGTATTTTTATTGGCGTCCACTTTGAAGCCAAGCGCCACCGTATCCTGGGGCTTCCCAAGGACCAGTTGCCCAGCAAGCGTAAACTGCTGCTGGAAAAAGGCTACATGCTGTTGCCGCTGCTGGTTATCGTGACCACGATCAGCATCGGGTTTACGGCTCAGCGGGCGGCCTTGCTGGGTATCGCCTGTGCCTTTGCGGTGAGCCTGGTGCGTAAAGAGACGCGACCTACCTTGAAAGGCGTTCTCAATATCTTTGAACAGGGGGCTCGCGTGGCCTTGCCGGTCATTGCCGCCGTCGCGTGTGCAGGCATCATTGCAGGCGTCGTGGGCATGACCGGCATGGGGGCGAAATTTGCAGCCGGTATCATCAGTCTAGCAGACGGCGTGTTGATACTTGCCCTGCTGTTCACCATGGTCGCCTGCATTGTGCTGGGCATGGGCCTACCCACCACGGCCAACTATGTGGTGACGGCCACCATCGCGGCACCAGCGCTGATCAACGAGTTTGGCCTGCCCCCCATGGCAGTACACCTGTTCGTGTTTTATTTCGGCATCATCGCGGATATCACCCCGCCAGTGTGCTTGGCGGCCTTTGCCGGCGCAGGCATCGCTCAGGCTAATCCGATGAAGACCGGCTTTACCGCCGTTAAATTGGCCATAGGGGCCTTTATCATCCCCTACGCATTTATCTATAATCCTATGCTGGTATTGGTCGACCCGACACCGATTGGGTTGATCAGTGCGTTGGCCTTCTCACTACTCGGCATCATGGGCGTCAGCAGCGCATTACTGGGTTACTTTATTCGCGACTCCCGCGTATGGGAGCGTCTAGTGCTCTTGGCCGCCGGGCTTGCCATGGTCGTCCCTGAACTAATGACCAGCGGCTTAGGACTGATTGCCATGGCAGCCATTGGCTGGTGGCAGTCACGTCGAAAGGATGCTTTCCAGGATGCTCAGCCACTCGCTTCATGAGTTATGATCACCTCAACATTACCCCGGTGCTTGGCTGCCGGGGTGATTCACAGGTTATCAGGAGCATCCCCCTTGGCCTCACGCAACCTTCCTTCAACCGCCGCCATGCAGTGTTTCGAGGCGGCGGCGCGCCATATGAGCTTTACCCGGGCGGCCGATGAGTTAAGCCTGACCCAGAGTGCGGTCAGCAAGCAGGTCGCCCACCTTGAATCTACGCTGCAGCATAAGCTGTTTCGCCGCGTAAGACGCACGCTTGTGCTGACACCAGAGGGCGCCATCTTCTTAAGCGACGTACGCAAGGTACTCGCCCAGATAGAGATGTCGACTCACGCCATCATGACTTATAGCGGCAATAGCGAAGTGCTTAAAGTGGCCACTTTGCCAAGCTTTGGCAGCCGTTGGCTAGCGGACAAGCTGCCCCCCTTTTTAGCTGCAAACCCGGGCATTAGCCTGGAATTTCACGACAGGGTTGAAGACTTTGCCCTTGAACAACAAGATATCGATATTGCGCTGTTTTATGGTCACGGTAGTTGGCCTAATCTTGCTTGCCATAAACTGGTAGATGAGGAGATGGTCGCGGTTGCCGCTCCATCGCTTCTGGCTCAACACCCTATCCATACTGCGAGTGACTTGGCCCAGCTGCAACTACTTCACCTTTCTACCCGCCCGGATGCCTGGCACCACTGGTTTGCAGGACAACAGATCACCACTGATCGCAGCTACCACGGCACTCGTTTTGAAACCTTCCCCATGCTGGTACGCACCGCCATGGCAGGTGGGGGCGTTGCTTTAGTGCCACACTTTACCGTGGATGAAGAGTTGGCCGCCGAGCGCCTTGTACTCGCCTGGCCGCATCGGTTATACAGCGAGAGCGCGTATTATCTTGTTTACCCTGAGCACCTGGGTGAACTGGGTAAAGTACGCCGCTTCGTCGAGCACATTACGGCCAGTGCCGCTATTAATCCAAACGCTGGCAAATCCACTCGATAAAAACGCGTACTTTATAAAGTTCCGTCATATGTTCTGGATATGCCATGTAGTAAGCATCCTTGCTTTTTAACGAGAATTGCCAAGGAATAATCAGTTTGCCTTCGTCAAGCTCTTCTTGAGCTAGAAATTTCGGTACCAGCGCCACACCGCAGCCCGCACGCGCTGCGCGTAATGCCATATAAAACGTATCAAATCGCGGGCCGTGATAACTGTGTTCCGTATAGAGCGACTGCGCGTCGAACCATTCGTGCCACGCCTCGGGGCGAGTGGACACCTGTAATAACACCAAACCAGTTAGTGCCAAGGGGGTATCCACTCCCTTTTGCTTAATCGTCGAAGGTGCACAAACAGGAACCAGCTCCTCGTCCAATAGTTTAATGCACTCCGCCCTCGGCCATACCCCGTGGCCAAAAAAGAAAGCCACTTCAATACGCTCTTTTTGCATATCGAATGGCTCTGAGCGATTGGAAATATTGAGATTGATAGAGGGGTGCTGATGGCGAAACCCATTCAACCGTGGGATTAGCCAACGTGCTCCAAAGGTTGGCAAAGTTGCCACATTGAGCACGTCTGATTCCACCCCGTACGACTGCATATAGCGTGTCGACATCTCTACCTGAGCCAAAATTTTACGCGCCTCACCTAGGTACACAGCACCTTCCGGCGTCAGGTGAAGGCGCTTTCTCACTCGCCGAAACAAAGGGTGTAGCAAAGTAGTTTCAAGTTGCGCGACCTGCTTACTTACCGCGCTTTGCGTCAGGCTTAATTCATCTGCCGCACGAGTAAAGCTAAGGTGCCGTGCAGCTGCCTCAAAACAGTGCAAAGCCGTTAAAGACGGCAAATGATTACGGCGCATGCCAACCCCACTTAATGAAAAAAAAGAATGATATTTTTCTTAATCATCGTTTGAACGCTTGCTCAAAGCCTAGCAATACTGGCATCACATCCATGCGATTCAAAACATAATACGAGGTATAAGAATGATTCATTCTCTAATGGAAAAAATGGGCGTGGCAACTCATCAATATCAAGGCGGAGATCTTGTGGTGACCACGCCAGTCGATGGCAGTGAAATTGGACGCCTAAAAGTGGCCTCACAAAGCGAAGTGGATACAGCGATTGCCAACGCAGAAGAAGCCTTTCTTGCCTGGAGAAGTGTTCCTGCTCCCCGCCGCGGCGAGCTAGTTCGTTTATTCGGCGATCAACTACGCCAGCATAAAGAAGCACTGGGTGAACTAGTAACATGGGAGTGCGGCAAGATTTTGCAGGAAGGGCTTGGCGAAGTGCAGGAAATGATCGATATCTGCGACCTTGCCGTTGGTCAGTCACGACAACTGTTCGGTCTGACCATCGCTTCCGAGCGACCAGGCCACCATATGCGTGAAAGCTGGCATCCCCTAGGTCCGATTGGACTGATTACGGCCTTCAATTTTCCGGTAGCTCCTTGGGCATGGAATGCTGCACTCGCCCTGGTTTGTGGCAACAGTTTGCTTTGGAAGCCATCAGAAAAAACCCCCTTAACCGCACTAGCCTGTCAGGCACTACTGGATCGCGCTATTGAGCAGTTTGGTGACGATGCTCCCAAGCACCTAAGCCAAGTGATTATTGGCGAGCGAGAAGCTGGTGAGCAGTTGGTGGATGACCCTCGTATTGCTCTTATCAGTGCCACTGGCAGCACGCGCATGGGCCGTGAAGTAGGTCCCAAGGTGGCAGCACGTTTTGGCCGTAGCATTCTTGAGCTGGGCGGTAATAACGCCATGGTGCTCGCCCCAAGCGCGGACCTGGATATGGCAACCCGTGCAATTCTGTTTTCAGCAGTAGGCACTGCTGGCCAGCGGTGCACTACCCTGCGCCGCCTGGTTGTGCATGAATCCATTAAAGACGAAGTGCTATCCCGACTGAAGAAGTCCTATAGCGCCGTTACCATTGGCAACCCACTTAAAGGCAATCTAGTTGGACCGCTGATCGACCACCAAGCTTTTGACGCCATGCAGAGCGTGCTGGCCAAAGCGCGCGAGCATGGCGCTGAGGTGTTTGGCGGTGATCGTGTGGAGATTGCCGGTAGCGATGCCGGCTACTACGTTGCTCCGGCGATCGTTGAGATGACCGAGCAAAATTCGCTGGTGAAACATGAAACTTTTGCCCCCATTCTGTATGTACTTACCTACAAAGAGTTGGACGAAGCAATTGCCACTAATAACGATGTTCCCCAGGGTTTGTCATCATGCATTTTCACTACCGACGTACGCGAAGCTGAAACGTTCGTATCTGCGGTAGGCAGTGACTGCGGTATTGCCAACGTTAATATTGGCCCGAGCGGCGCTGAAATCGGTGGCGCCTTTGGCGGCGAGAAAGAAACCGGTGGCGGCCGCGAATCAGGGTCTGACGTTTGGAAAAGCTATATGCGTCGCCAGACAAACACCGTCAATTACTCTCGAGAACTGCCTTTGGCTCAAGGAATTAAGTTCGACTAAACCTCTCGCTATTGAGGGCCCTCACTTGTCGGGCCCTCACGATAAAATAAAAAGAAGGTGATTTATGCGTGACGATGTCCAAATCGGCCCGACGCCGGGTTTAGTGATGGCAATATTACCGCTCCTTGCCACCACTGCTATTTTGATTTTGCAGTTTTTTGTTTTCTCAGACTTCACCCCCCACATCCCATTGGCTTTCGGCATTATGATTTGCGCGCTTTGTGGGCGCATTCGCGGCGTACCCTGGCAAAGAATGGAAAACTCGATGCTTGAGGTAGTCAAACTAGGTATACCTGCGATTTTTATTCTCATGGCAGTTGGCATGGTTATCGGCACTTGGATTCTTTCTGGCACGGTACCAACGCTGATGTACTATGGCTTCCAACTTGTCTCCCCATCGTATTTTCTCGTTGCTACCTGCTTGGTAAGTGCTTTGGTATCACTTGCTACAGGCACCTCCTGGGGAACTATCGGCACCCTTGGGCTCGCCCTAATGGGGATCGGAGAGGGCCTCGGCATTCCCATGTATTTGACCGGTGGGGCATTGGTATCCGGCGCGTTCTTTGGCGATAAAATGTCGCCTTTGTCAGAAACCACCAATTTAACGCCAGCTGTGTGTGAGACAGATTTATGGACGCACATACGCAGCATGATGGCGACTACCGTGCCGGCCATGTTGATAGCACTTATTTTGTATATCTGGCTGGGTGCCAGCTATGGCGGACAGTTCGAGCACAGCACCGATATAGCCACATTTCGTCAAGCTTTGGACGACACTTTTACCCTTTCCTGGGTAACCCTGATTCCACCGTGTGTCGTTATCGCCCTGGCACTTGCCAAGTTTCCACCCTTCCCCACTATTTTCACCGGGGCAGCGCTAGGCGGGCTGGTTGCGATTGGCGTTCAGGGAGAAACCCTGCACGCAGTATTTGATGCCATGCAAAATGGCTTTAGCAGTAACACTGGCAATACCGCGATTGATGCTCTGTTAAGCAGTGGTGGCGTACTCTCAATGACGTGGGTCGTTACTTTAACGTTCTTTGCCTTAGGTTTTGCTGGCATGCTGGAGGCCTATGGCACCGTAGATGCAATTATTAAACAGTTGATGCGCTTGATTAAAGGGCGCTTTAGCCTGATCGCAACAAGTTCGGGCACCACCCTTGCGGTCAGCACCATCATCGGGGATGTCTATACCACGCTAGTACTGCCAGGCCGCTTACTGAAAGGGCAATATCAAGCGATGGGTTATAAAACATCAACGCTTTCACGCGCGATCGAGGATAACGGCACACTTTCATCTCCCTTGATTCCCTGGAATATGGGCGGCGGTTTTGTGGCATCCACCATCGGTGTCCCCACCTTGGCATATGCGCCTTTCGCTTTTGCTTGCTGGTTATCTCCCTTGTTCGGCCTACTTTGGGGGTTAACCGGCCGTTTTATTCCCCACGAGGATGCCGCCGCCCCCTCCAAAACGACGCTCTCCTCTCAACCAACAGCGTAACAAACAAGGTCGGCCCTTGAGCCGGCCTGCGCTTTTTTCAGGAGATATTATAAAATGCAAACCGCCCTCTCCGAGCGCTGCCTTTGGCTGCAAACAAGCACAGAAGAGCCTTTCCAATACCCGTCACTCGGCCACCATGAAGAAGCGACTGTCTGCGTGGTGGGCGGAGGTATAACAGGCCTTTCCACAGCGCTTCATTTGGCAGAAAAAGGTATCAAAACGACGCTATTAGAGGCAGGGGATATCCCCAGCGGTGGGTCAGGGCGCAATGTTGGCTTAGTCAATGCAGGGCTTTGGATTCCACCCGACGATATCGTAGCCGCTCTGGGTGCAGAGAAAGGCGAGCGTGCGAATACCGTGCTGGGCGGTGCTCCCGCCAAAGTGTTCGAGACTATTGAACGTTACGGCATTCAGTGTGACCCGACACGAGAAGGCACACTTCATCTTGGCCATAATGCCAAAGGAGGCCAAGAGCTTGAACGTCGCCGGGATCAGCTACAAAACCGTGGCGCCCCCGTTACCTTATTAACCGGTGACGCCTGCGAGCAGATCACCGGGACAGCAAAAATTAAAGCGGCGCTGCTGGATAAGCGGGCAGGCACGCTAAACCCCTGCGCTTATACACGTGGGCTTGCCCGTGCCGCTCATAATCTGGGGGCTACGCTTTACTGCCAAAGCGGTGTTACGGGCATTGAGCGACAAGGAGACCGTTGGCGCGTATTGACTCACAACGGTAGCGTAACGGCCGATAAAGTCGTCATAGCCACAAATGCTTACACAGAAGATGCCTGGAACCAGGTTCGCAAACATTTTTTTATTGGTCACTACTACCAGCTTGCTTCAGAACCGCTAAGCGGTGATGCTGCCGATGCAATTCTTCCCGAGCGCCAAGGCGCCTGGGATACCCGTACCGTGCTAAGTAGCATACGCCGTGATAAGGAGGGCCGGCTGCTGCTTGGCAGTCTGGGTAAGGGCGAAGGTAAGCCACTTAGTTATCTTAGTTGCTGGGCGGATACCATTCAGAATCATTACTTCCCAGCGCTTGGCAAAGTACGTTGGGACTACACATGGACGGGTAAGATCGCGTTTACGCCTGACCATACGCTGCGCCTGTTTGAGCCAGCCCCCGGCATTCTAGCAGCGACAGGCTATAACGGGCGTGGTGTGACTACGGGTACCGTTGTGGGTGAAGGCTTTGCCCACTACATAGCCAGTGGCGACGATAGCCTGCTGCCCCTGCCAATTTCACAGCCCAAGCAAATCAAAGCGCGCCCGCTATGGCGCTGTGCTTATGAAAGTGGCTTTGCGCTATATCATGCGGGCCAGTGCTTAAGAGTACTGATCTAATCCAAGCTACATTAGCCGTATGCGCCCTTAAGGGCGCATACTGTTAGCATGGCGCCTCATACGGATGCAGTGGAGCTCATTTGGGCCAACACATGCTGTTTAGAAGCCTGTTCCCGTTCGGCATAAAGCGCCAGTTCATCGGTCACTTGAGCACCTAGCGCCTCTTCAAAAGCATCCCGATTGGCGTTACCCGCATAGGCTGCGTTCTCGCCTCCGCCTAAGTTTGACTGGAAGATACCTGCCGCACTAACCGGCAAGAAATCTTCATAGGTAATCGGTTGCGCTTCCACCAGCCCTTGAGCGATCAAGGCGTCGATATCAGCATTGACACCGCCTGAAGCGGCTTTACCGGCCTCTGTCAGGTGGTAGTGAAAGTAAGCCAGGTCTTCTCGGCGCATTGCTTCATCGCTATCAGGCATGGCGGCAAATACCTTGTCCATAACCGCCTGGTGGGCGTTGTTATCAAGCCCCGCGGCTTGTTTACGCCCTTCATTAAGCAGCTGATCGTAAAGCGCGCGCCCTTTCGGCGTGAGCGCCATGCCGCGCTGCTCGATTTCGCCAAAGCGGGCAGTATGCGTACCTTGGGCATCGCCTGCAAAGCGAATCGATTCTTCTAATGCCTTAAAGCTTGTCTGGCGGAGTAAAATGGGCGCTTCACGGCGCGGCGGGCCTTCGATGACTGCCTTCGGGTTCATGCCAACGCTTGGCATACGGCGCTGAACTTCGTCGATATCCAACGTGCGCGGCGTTAAATGGTTGATATGCGGCCCGCGAAAACACACCACATCGGCAATCAGACGGTGTTCATCGCTCAACGCCTGGTAGGTGTCCAGGTCGACCGTGGCATCCTGGTGCCAGCGGAAGGTTTCCAAGGCCTCCTTGACGAACTGATCCGCCTCTTCAGAGGTTAATCCGCCCTGGGTTTCAAAACGCTCAATAAGCTCACGAGCGGCGGGCGTGAAAATATCCCGCTTGGCCAGAATTTCTTCGGCACGCTGGCGCAGCGTCTCGCTCTCGATGAGTTCCAGACGCAGCAGCGAGGTAAAAACGCGAAACGGGTTGCAGGCCAGCGCGTCATCCTCAACCGGACGAAACGCTGTGGAGTGAACCGGCACCCCAGCTTCAGAAAGGTCGTAATAGCCCACCGGGTACATTCCCATCACGGCAAACAAGCGGCGCAGCATGGATAGCTCTTTGGCTGAGCCCACGCGAATCGCCCCGTGGCGTTCTACGCTAAGGCGCGCAAGCTCGCCCTGGGCTTCCAGGCGGCGGCGTAGCGCTGGCTGCTGGCTAAGCGTTTCCTGGTTTACCTGCTCGACCAACTCCAATAGCGTGCCGTACTGGGGCACTTCCGTTTGGTACATCACTGACATGGCTTTGGAGAAACGATCGCGGATATCATTGGTAGCTAAAAACAGTGCGTTGTTCATTTCACAGCTCTCTATGCATATTGTTACGGTGAAAGGGAATGTTCGATTTTAGTTGTGCTAATAGTGCCTGAAAGGGATGTTGTAAGCTTATATGGGAAAAGCGCTTTACCTGACTTCGGCACGAATAGCCCGTCGCCAGCAGTCTTCCCGCGTTCCCGGGGGCGTCCA
>NZ_JABUZA010000046.1 GCF_014897985.1 Halomonas colorata | reverse complement strand
AGAAGAGTGTCTGAATTTTCGATTTTTTGTCGGCTCAAGTGAGCGTTGATGAATATCGGCAGTTATTCAGACCTTCCCTAGGTAAAACGCTTAAGCGCTGTAAATAAGCGTTGTGGAAAAAAGTAACCGTGCCTGGGCAATCCAGGCACGGTTTTTTTAGGCCTATTACACCGGTAATTGTTGAGTGCCGTGCGCCAAAAGGGCAGTTTGCGCTATACTCGGCGCCGCTCAGCACCGCTCACCTTCAAAAGAGATTTAGTCGATGTACTTACTTGCACGCTCGCTGCTCTTTCGTATTGACCCTGAAACCTCGCACGGATTGGCTTTAGGGACGTTAGACGCCTTGCATCGCGTGGGTGGCGTAGCGCCACTGGTGGGTAAGTCGATCGGCGATCCGGTCGAACTGATGGGACTGCGGTTTGCCAACCGCGTGGGGTTAGCCGCAGGGCTTGATAAAGATGCCGACCATCTTGACGCGCTGGGCGCGCTAGGTTTCGGGTTTGTCGAAGTGGGCACCGTGACGCCCAAAGCGCAGCCGGGTAACCCTAAGCCTCGCCTGTTTCGTTTGGCCGGCCATGACGCCATCATCAACCGCTTTGGGTTTAACAACAAAGGCGTTGAGCATCTAGTGGCGCAGGTTAAAAAGCGCCATTATCAGGGCGTGGTAGGGATCAATATCGGCAAAAATCTCAGCACCGCTGTGGACAATGCCCTGGATGACTATCTGATCTGCTTGGACGCTGTTCACTCGGTAGCCGACTATATTACGGTGAATATTTCCTCGCCCAATACGCCAGGGCTACGCACGCTGCAGTTTGGTGAGCAATTGGATGGCTTGCTCGGGCCAATTCGTGAGCGCAGCCGGGCCCTGGACGCGCAAGCTGAGCGCAAGGTGCCGCTATTAATTAAGATTGCACCGGATATGAGCGAAGAGGAAGTTGCGCTGGTGGCAGAAAGCATCGCCCGCAATGAGCTGGATGGCGTGATTGCCACCAACACGACCGTGTCACGTGAAGCGGTGCAAAGCGACCCGCAGGCGAGTGAGGCGGGTGGGCTTTCTGGCAAGCCTGTTTTTGAGGCGTCTAATGTGGTCATTCGCCTGCTACGCCAGCATTTGCCAACGCTTCCGATTATCGGCGTAGGCGGCATTGATAGCGCGGAAGCTGCGAAGGCCAAGATAGCGGCGGGCGCTGATTTGATTCAGCTCTACTCGGGGCTTATTTATCAAGGACCCAAATTGGTCAATGAGTGTGCCCGTGCGCTAAAAGCGCATTAATTTTTCAGCGTGAATTAAAAAACGCGCATTAAAAAACATGAGCTAAAAAGCCCGCTGAAACGCGGGCTCCATGTTCCAAAATGAAAATTAAGGAATATATAAATTGCTAGGTCATGACAAGGGGGTTTTTGTGGATACCGGAAATGCCGGTCATTCCGTCCCACTGGTCTCCGCGACCTTCACGCCAACCGCTCATCCAGTATTCGCGTAAATTGACATCTTGACTGGGACAATCATCACGGGAACGGCCGATAACACCTGCTTTATACCCGTGAACATAGGCCCGCTGGAAGCGGTCACGTTTTTGTCGTTTCATTGGCTAACCTCTTTTCATGAAAGCCTTTAAAAAGAAATAGTGCACTATGCCTTTGGCGTTAGGCCCCTATTTCGAGAGCTGACTTCAAGAGCAGGCTGCCAGCCGTGCGCTAATGTCTAGCACTCACGAGCTGAACCGGCTAGGCGGCAACCAAAACAAGCCTTTAGTCCATTAATGACCCGTTGGTCTATTAATGACCAAGACAAGCAACGCATGCGTTTTCAGTAGCTACTCTTTTATTCTTAGATCATGATGGGGGCACTTGTCGACCCCCAAATTGTCATAAGATGTAAATACATTTGCCATATATAGGAATATCGCGCGGTTACGCGCTGCCATGACTATGACCGAAACGAGTCAAAACGCCCCCCTGAACCTGCTGGCGACTTGCCCTAAAGGCATTGAAGGCCTGCTGGCCGATGAGCTGGCAGCGCTAGGCGCGACGCCTGGAAAAACCACCGTGGCTGGCGTGTACTTTACCGCCAGCCAAGCCATCGCCTACCGTGTATGCCTGTGGTCACGCCTTGCCAACCGGATCATTCTGCAGCTGGTTCGCGAGCCGATGATTGAAACGCCGGAGCAACTACGCGACGTGGTTGCCCGCATTGCCTGGACCCAGCACTTGGCGGTTGGCAAAACCCTGGCGGTGGATTTTCATGGCCGCAGTGATCACATTCGCCATACTCGATTTGGCGCCCAAACGGTAAAAGATGGCGTGGTGGACGCGCTACAGCTTGCCGGGCAGGAGCGTCCTTCCATCGATACCAAAACGCCGGATTTGCGTCTCTACGCACATCTGCATCGCGCCAACCTGACCATCGGCATCGACCTTTCGGGGGAGAGCTTGCACCGCCGGGGCTATCGTCGTGATGTCGGCCATGCGCCGCTCAAAGAAAACCTCGCGGCAGCGTTGCTGATCCGTGCTGGCTGGCCCGAGCGGGCGAAAGCCGGCGAGCCGTTGATCGATCCGCTGTGTGGTGCCGGCACGCTGCTGATTGAGGCCGCACTGATGGCCGCCGACCAGGCGCCGAACCTGGACCGTGAACGGTTCGGTTTCAAGGGCTGGGCCGGGCACGATGAGACGCTTTGGCTTGAGCAGAAGCGTGAGGCCGAAGCACGCGCCTCGATTGGTCGCAAGCGGTGTAAAACCCAGCTGTTGGGTTTTGACCAAAGCCCGGCGGCGCTATCGGCTGCAAAAACCAACGCGATGCGCGCAGGTATTCCGGCACTTATCACTCTGCACGGACAGGGCCTTGCTCAGCTGACTCGCCCCGAAACGCTATCGGCAGAACGCGGGCTTCTGATCACTAACCCGCCTTACGGTGAGCGGTTGGGCGAGCTGCCCGAGCTTGTGCGCCTGTATTCCCAGCTGGGTGAAAAAGCCAAAGCGCTGTTTCCTGGCTGGACACTGGCGATGTTTACCGGCAATCCCGACTTAGGACACCGGCTGGGCTTGCGGGCGCACAAGCAGTATGCGCTTAAAAACGGCGCGCTGGATGCCAAGCTGTTGCTGATGGATATTGGTGTGCCAGCGACGGATAGCGGCGCTCAGGCGGAAGGTAAGGGTGTTGATACGCCGCCTAAAACAGCGCCTGCCGTGTCTGAAAACGCGCAGATGTTCGCCAACCGGCTGGGCAAAAACCAGAAACGCCTCAAAAAGTGGCTAAAGCAGAGCGGTGAAACCTGTTATCGGATCTATGATGCCGATATGCCCGAGTTTGCGCTGGCGATTGACCGCTACGGCGACCGCGTACACGTTCAGGAGTACGCCGCACCTAGCTCTATCAATCCAGCTCAGGCTCAAAAGCGCCTGTTTGATGCGCTGGAAGTGCTGCCTGATGCGTTAGGCGTTGACCCCAGCAAGGTGTATATCAAACGCCGTGAGCGGCAAACCGGCACTGCCCAGTACCAAAAGCGTGAGGCCAGCGGTGAGCGTTTTGAAGTGCGTGAAGGCGATGCGCGGCTATGGGTCAACCTGCGCGATTACTTGGATACAGGGCTGTTCCTGGATCACCGGCCGGTACGCCGTATGCTGGGCGAAATGGCCCGCGGCAAGCGCTTTTTGAACCTGTTCTGCTATACCGCCACGGCCACCGTTCAGGCAGCCTTGGGCGGCGCCAGCGACAGCGTCAGCGTCGATATGTCCAACACTTACCTTGAGTGGGCGAAGGATAACTTTACCCTGAACAAGCTCGATCTACGCCTTCACCGCGTGGTACGCGATGACTGTTTCCGCTGGCTGGAAACCGCCGACGCCGAGTTTGACCTGATCTTTATGGATCCGCCGACGTTCTCCAACTCGAAGAAAATGCGCGATACGCTGGATATACAGCGTGACCATCCGCGCCTGGTGGAACTTGCCATGGCCCGGCTCGCCCCAGGTGGCACACTGGTGTTCTCGAACAACCAGCGCCGTTTCAAGCTTGATGACGCGCTTAGCCAGCATTACGCGGTAGAAGAGATCACCTCGCGCACCTTTGATCCAGACTTTCAGCGGCGCACCAACATGCACCACGTGTTCCTGCTGCGTCACCGCCGCTAGAACGTAAAGGCTTGCGGCAGTGATTTCACTTACGCTCTACACCACCCTGGGTTGCCATCTGTGCACCCAGGTGGAAGCCTTGCTGTCAGCGCTTGCCAATCAACCGGTAGCGCTTAAGCGCGTGGAGATCAGCGAGCATGCGGCCTTGCTTGAGCGCTACGGTGAGCTTATTCCGGTCGTGGTGGATAGCCAGGGCAGGGAGCTGACACGTGGATTTGAAGTGGCGCGTATGAGCGATTGGCTAGGCGAGCGCGGCTGGCTTGATGAGCACGCGCTCGCGTCGTTGATGGCGCCTGAAGATTCGCCGCCAAAAGGCATGCGCCTGCATAACGGGCGGCGTTTTCTGGGTTAGTGAGTACTCAGCCCGCTGGGTTTACGCAGGCGTGCTTAAACCTGGCTTAAAAAGTAGTGCTTAAAGCAGATCCAGCAGCGAAAGCTGACGCATGGCTTCCTGGCCTTCCGGGGTGTGGTCATCAACGTCCAGCACCTTATGAAAACCGCGCGACTTTTGAATCGTCGTCTCATCTTCCAGCCACATCTGAGCCTGCTCAAGGGTGTCGGCCAGTTGGTGCTTTAAACCGCCAAACTGGGTGCCGATTTGCCCCCAGGCACGACTGAAAATCCAGTCGCCAAACATATCTTGATGAATATGAACCAGCACATAGTCATGGTCGGTTTCCCACCTAACGATCACAAGCTTACTCCATTGATTGTTCTTAACGCTGGCCTGCCCATGAGGCACTCCCTGTCCCAAATACGATTCTCAAATACCGTTCCCAAATGCCGTTCCCAAATACCGTTCTCAAATACCATTTCCCAATTCGGTGTGGCGGGCGGTATTGTAAAGCTCGTTATCGCAAACGACCATGTCTGGCGATAAATAGCCTGGGTCTGGCTGTAAATAGGCCTGACTGAAATAGATCTGCTGTAAATAGATTTGCTTGTCCTGGGTCTTATAAGGATACCGCTGTGAAGCTGATTGTAGATGCCAACATACCCGCCGCCGAGCACTGCTTTGGTGATTTTGGCTCACTGACCCGCGTGCCGGGGCGTGAGATAAACGCTGAGCACGTCAAAGACGCCGATGCGCTGATCGTACGTTCCATCACCCAGGTAAATGCCGCACTGCTTGCCGAGAGCCCGATACGCTTTGTCGGCACCTGTACGATTGGCACTGACCACGTCGACCATGCCGTACTTGCCGAACAGGGCATTGGCTTTGCAAGCGCCCCTGGCTGCAATGCCGAAGCCGTGGTGGATTACGTGCTAAGCAGCCTGCTAACGCTTGCCGAGCGAGATGGCTGGTCGCTTCTGACGCGCACCGTCGGCGTTGTCGGCGTGGGCAATGTGGGCAGCCGTTTGTTGGCGCGGCTAACGGCGTTGGGGATTAAAACGCTGGCCTGTGATCCGCCCAGAGCGGAGCAGGAAGGCGAGAAGGGCTTTGAGTCGTTGGATACGCTGATTGACCGCTGCGATATTCTTTGCCTGCACACGCCGCTGGTAGCACAGGGGCCGCATGCCACCTATCAACTGCTTGATGCTCAGCGGATCAACGAGCTGGCCCCCGGCACCGTATTGTTGAATGCAGGGCGGGGCGACTGTGTCGATGGGCTGGCACTGCGCAGCCGCTTGACGGGTAAAGGTGATATTGCTGTCGTTTTGGATGTATGGGAGAGCGAGCCTGAAATCGATGCGAGTTTGCGTGACCTGGTAGCGCTCGCGACTCCACATATTGCCGGGCATAGCCTGGATGGCAAGCTGCGCGGCACCTGGATGATTCAGCAGTCGCTCGCCAGCCATCTTGGCCTTGCCAGTCAGGTGGCGTTTGCCGATATTTGCCCGCCGCCAGCCTTGGCGTCGCTGCATTTGCAGGATGCACTACCCGTTGAGGATGCCCTGCGTGTGTGCATGCGCGCGGTATACGATGTACGCCGGGATCACGATAGCCTGCAGCGCCAGGTACTCAAGCAGGGTGTTAAGCAGGGCTTTGATACCTGCCGGGCGAGCTACCCGCTGCGCCGCGAGTTTGCAACGCTTGACATAACGCTATCTGGTGGCGCGTTAGCCCTTGAAAGCATACTGCGTGGAGCAGGTTTTAATATACTCACAATGTGACGTCTGTATGCATACAAGTATTGTTGCCCGGCGCTGCGAGCAGCGTCGCTCGATACGGTATATGACTGATTGGCGATAAACGATTTCAGATGAAAGCGCGGCTGAGGAGTGGTAAAAGTAACTTATATCAATAAATAACTAAATTTAGTACAACCGGGCATGGGACATTAAATGACTAATTTACCGACTGGTTTACCGATAGATTTACCGACAGAGGCCATCGGCAGCATACCGCGCTCTGAAACGTTGATGCAGGCACAGCGTCAGTACGATGCAGGACAAATTGATGCGGCGGCCATGAACGCTTTTTATGATGAAGCCGTTCAACAGACGATACGCGAGCTGGAAAATACAGGGTCTCGCATTATTACTGATGGTGAGCAACGCAAGACGCATAGCTTTGCTACCTATTCAGTGGAAGGCGGTAAAAACTTTGCTCCTGATGGCCTCGAAATACCTTTCAGTGATGGTCATGTACGCCGATTGCCGCGCTTGACTGCAGGGCCTTTTCGCTACGCTTTATCCGCAGCAGAAACCCTGCCGATGGCTAAGCAGTATACTCAGCTGCCCATGAAGCAAGCCATTATTTCTGTGTCGGCACTAAGCTTGTTTTATCCCTCAGAGGCCATTGCTGGCTATAGCCGTGAAGCTTTTTTGGACGACTTGATTGACGAGCAGGAAAAAGAGATACGCGGCTGCTTCGCCGCCGGTGCACAAAAGGTGCAGATCGATTTTACGGAGGGGCGGCTGGCTCTTAAGCTCGATCCAAGCGGCAGTGTACTCAACAGCTTTATCGAGCTGAATAACCGGGTTCTGGCGCGGCTCACCGATGCCGAGCGCCAGTCCATTGGCATCCATACTTGTCCTGGCGCCGACCATGACGCCACGCATAGCGCCGATGTGGATTACGCTGAACTTCTTCCCAGCCTCTTTGAACTCAATGCCGGCAGTTTCTATATTGCCATGGCCGCGGAAGCAGACCCTGAACGTGGATTAAAAATCGTCGCCCGCTATCTGAAACCATGGCAGCGCGCGTTTATCGGGGTTATTGATGTCAATAACCCCGATATTGAAACACCTGAAGAGGTTTGCGCTCGCATAATGCAGGCGGCACGCTACATACCCTTGGAGCAGCTAGGCACCACCGATGATTGCGGATTTTCACCGTTCTGTGATGACATCTCTACATCTCGGGCAACCGCTTTTGCAAAAATTAAAGCACGCGTGGAGGGGACAGCGATGGCAGTAGAGCAACTGGCATCGCAAAATGGCGTGCTGCATGGATAAAGCGCCCTTCACCCAAAGCGTAGCCATTTTCGATGCAAGCGAGCGCCTGGTCGACTGGAGCGCGGGGTTCGGCGAAGAGTTTGCGGATGCCGCATCCATCTTGAGCCAGGGCATCAGCGCACGGGATATTTACGCTATGTGCCTGCTACCAGAGCGAGCGCTGGATCTTTCCTGGGCATCAGGCGGCACCCCACCGCCTGTTTTTGAATATATCAATAACCGGCGCTCTATCGCGGTCGAGCAACACCTGGGTGCCAATGGCTATGTTTTTCGTATTGCTCAAAGCACTCAGGCCACGCCTCAGCTTCACCCTTCCATGCTTGATGAAAGCGCTGAACTGCTGCGCTCAGCCGCGTTGCAAATTTCAGCCGCGGTACTTAAACGCCGTGAACAGGAAACCCATCGCCTGCATGAGCTTGCGCTCACAGACGGCCTGACAGGCATCGCCAACCGACGCTACTTCGATGAATTGCTTGATATTGAATGGCAGCGTTGTAAAAAAAGCCGACTACCCCTTTCGACCATTTTCATCGATATCGATTTTTTTAAACGCTATAACGATTTTTACGGACATCTAAGTGGAGATGTATGTCTAAAAATCATTGCCTCGACGCTAAGGGCCAATTTGCACCGTCCAAGAGATCTTGTGGCACGCTATGGTGGCGAAGAGTTTACCTGTTTATTGCCAGAAACCGACCTGCGCGATGCTGCTCATAAAGCCGCAGAACTTGAGAAGGCCATTAGAGCGCTGGCTATTCCGCATGGAAAATCAGAGGCCGCATCCATTGTGACCATTAGTCTGGGCGTTTCCACGGCGCAGTGCATTATGGGCGATGATTCGTCGGTGCTGATAAGAGCTGCTGATCAATTACTTTACGATGCCAAGGCAGCCGGAAGGGGGTGTGTACGCTCGGCGCTTTGCACATCCATGGGTTAGCCGTATCGGGCTTGTGTACGGAAAAGTACATCAAAAAGTGGATAGTAAAGCGTTGCAACGTGGCAATCTCAGCCTGCAATAGCAGGGCAGTATCGAGATCGCCACGTGATATTGGCTAATTAAGACTTACTGGCGATAAGCCGCTTCTTTCAGCGCCCGAATACGCTCATCTAGCGGCGGGTGACTAGCAAACAGCTGCTCAAGCAACGAGCGCGTCTGGCCTTTGGTGATCGCCATGGCACGCATGGTGTCAGGCATTTGGTCCGGCAGTTCGGTTTCCGCTTTCAGCCGGGCGAGGGCGTTCACCATGGAGCCCGTACCTGCTAACCGAGCACCAGCTTCGTCGGCACGGTATTCGCGGTAGCGTGAGAACCACGCAACGATAGCCGAAGCCACAATTCCAAATACAATTTCCGCAACAATGACTACCGCGAAGTAGCCCATAAAGCCCAGACCGCCTTCGCCGCCGCTACGGCTTTTAAGAAAACCATCCACCAGCTGAGCCACCACGCGGGCAAAGAACATTACAAAGGTGTTTACCACGCCCTGAATCAGCGCCAGCGTTACCATGTCGCCATTGGCCACGTGGCCAATTTCGTGGGCAAGCACCGCGCGCACCTCGTCAGGGCGCATCCGGTTTAAAAGCCCGGCTGACACCGCCACCAGCGCGTCATCCTTATTCCAGCCCGTAGCAAAGGCGTTTGATTGCTGGGCAGGGAAGATGCCTACCTCGGGCGTTTTAATGCCTGCCTCGCGGGAGAGCTCTGCCACCGTATCTACCAGCCACTGCTCGGTGGCGTTGGAGGGAGACTCAATAATTACCGTGCCGGTACTACGTTTCGCCATCCATTTGGAAATAAACAGCGAGATCAGCGAGCCGACCATGCCGAAGATAAAGCAGAAGATCAGCAGGCTGGTAAAGTTGATTCCCTGGCTGCGTAAGTAACCCTCAACGCCAAACAGGCGCAGCG
This sequence comes from Halomonas colorata, assembly GCF_014897985.1. Classification (GTDB taxonomy): domain Bacteria; phylum Pseudomonadota; class Gammaproteobacteria; order Pseudomonadales; family Halomonadaceae; genus Vreelandella; species Vreelandella colorata. The sequence goes on along the minus strand of NZ_JABUZA010000046.1, from coordinate 23,576 downwards.
TAATACTGGCGACAAGCAGCACCGCCAGGTTGGTGGCTAAAAACAGCACAATTCGCATCATGGTGCAGGTTCTCCGTAAGAGGTCATCAATGCGTTACCGGGTTTTCAAGCCCTAGAATGCTTGTTTAGATACGTACACTTCATGGCAGTTTCAAGTCACAGCGCGCTTTATTGGCGGTAGCGCGACAGGAAATTAGCGAATCTGTCCAGAGCGTCGCCTAGCTGGTCGGCCCAGGGCAACGTCACGATGCGCACGTGATCGGGTTCCGGCCAGTTAAACGCCGTGCCCTGCACCAGCAGAATCTTCTCCTGCAAAAGCAGGTCCAGCACCAGTTTCTGGTCATCCTGAATATTGAAGACCTTGGGATCTAGGCGCGGAAACGCATAGAGCGCGCCTTTCGGCTTGACGCAGGATACCCCAGGGATGGCATTGAGCTTCTCCACCGTGATATCGCGCTGAGCCAATAAGCGGCCACCCGGCAGAATTAAATCATTGATGGACTGGTAACCACCCAGCGCCGTTTGAATCGCATGCTGGGCAGGTACGTTGGCGCACAGACGCATGGAGGCCAGCATGGTCAGGCCCTGAATAAAGTCTTTGGCGCGCTGTTTGGCAGTCGTGCCGGAAATCGTCATCCAGCCGGAGCGAAAGCCCGCGCAGCGGTAGCTTTTCGACAGCCCGTTCATGGTAATCACCAACTGGTCATCGTCTGCCAGGGCGCCGGTCGCGGTATGTTCTACGCCGTCATAAAGGATCTTGTCGTAGATCTCATCAGAGAACACTACTAGGTTGTGCTCTTTGGCCACGGCCAATACGTCGCGCACCACGGCCGGTGGATAAACTGCGCCGGTCGGGTTGTTGGGGTTAATCAACACAATCGCGCGGGTACGGCTGGTGATCTTGGTGCGGATATCGGCAATATCCGGGGTCCAGTCGGCCTGCTCATCGCATAAGTAATGCACCCCGTGACCACCTGAAAGGTGGGCGGCTGCAGTCCATAGCGGGTAGTCCGGCGCGGGGATCAGGACTTCATCGCCATCGTTTAATAGCGCCTGCATGCACATCACGATCAGCTCGGATACACCGTTGCCGATGTAAATATCTTCAATGCCAACGCCCGGAATTTCCTTGCGCTGGCACTCCTGCATGATCGCCTTGCGCGCCGAGTATAGGCCTTTGGAATCACAATAGCCCTGGGCGGTGGGCAAGTTGCGCATCACATCCTGCAAAATCTCTTCAGGTGCTTCAAACCCAAACGGTGCCGGGTTGCCAATATTAAGCTTTAAAATCCGCTGGCCTTCATCTTCCAGCCGTTTGGCGTGGTCAAGAACCGGGCCACGGATGTCGTAGCAGACGTTATGCAGCTTGTGGGATTTTTTTAGCATCTGGGGAGGCGCTTGAAGCTGAGAGGTTTCCATGTGTGATTTATCCAAGAGTGTCCAAAGGCCGTGCGACGGCACCGGTCGGTTTGCTCATTATGCGTCGGAAAGTACTTGATTGTCTTCGTCGTTATGCACAATAGGCGGCGGAATATCGTTAGGCGTTTCAAGCGTCAGGCGGCCAAGCTTGCCATCACGCAGTTCGTGGAGCAGCACTTCGGCACCACGGTGCAAATCCACTTCGCCGCCCGCGCGTAGACCGCCCCGTTTACCGGCAATTTCTTTCAAAATGGCATGGCCATCAAACCCGGCAATCGCCAGGAAGTCCGGTTTTTTTGGCCCATCCGCATCGACTTCATTGCTAACCGGCGCCTCATAGGTGGGCAGGGCCTTTAGCTTATAGCGAGCGGTCAGCTCAGTGGGGTAGCGCTTGGCAAGCTCGGCGCTGGTCACAATCGCCACGTCGGTATACTCGATCGCGGTATCCCGAATAGCCCCGCTTGCCGCCAGCCGGTAGGCGCTTGCCTGGTCTTCAATTTTGGGCCACAGCACCCCAGGCGTATCAATCAACGCCACGCGCCCATCAATACGTACCTTTTGCTGGCGCTTGGTTACCGCCGGCTCGTTGCCGGTTTTAGCAATTTTTCGCCCAGCCAGGCCGTTAATCAGCGTGGATTTCCCCACGTTGGGAATGCCCATCACCATCACCCGAACGTCGCGGTCGGCGCGTACGGCACCTGCAAGCTCGTGGCAAAGCTTGGGGATTTTCTTGAGCTCACGGGTGTTGGTCGTGGTGATCGCAAGCGCTCGGGTATCGTCCTGGGCATCAAAAAACGCCACCCATTCGGCGGTGCGCTCAGGGTCGGCAAGGTCCGTCCGGGAGAGGATTTTCAGCACCGGCTTGTGCCGGGTCAGCTCGGCCAGCATCGGGTTGGCGCTGGAGTAGGGCAGGCGTGCGTCCAATACTTCAATGACCACGTCGATTTCCGGCAGCGCATCCTTTATCTGGCGGCGGGCCTTGTTCATATGTCCGGGGAACCAGCCGAGCATGAGTTTCTCCTACAAGCACAAAAAACGGGCATAAAAAAGCGAGCAACCATTCTACCAGATGGTGCCCGCTTTGCCGGAGTTCGTTATACGTTTATGGCGTAACGCTTACTCGTCCGGATGGAACTCAAGCGATACGGAGTTGATGCAGTAGCGAAGCCCCGTAGATTCCGGCGGCCCGTCAGGAAACACGTGACCCAAATGAGCATCGCAGTGGGAACACACTACTTCCGTACGCACCATGCCGTGAGACGTATCGCTATGCTCTTCAACACGGTGGCTGCCAAGCGGCCTGTCGAAGCTTGGCCAGCCACAGCCAGCATCAAACTTGTGCTCGTTTTCAAACAGCGGCGCATGGCAGCAGACGCAGTGATAAATACCCTGAGCGTCGCGAACCTGATAATCGCCCGTAAAAGGGCGCTCGGTGCCTTTCTCACGTGCTACCCGGTACTGCTCGGGGGTCAGCTGTTCACGCCACTGCTCGGGGGATTTTTCAATTTTGGCCATTTAATGTCTCCTTTCCCTCTATTACTTGCAGGCTAGCGTACTCTTTTCAGTAAAGACAGATTTTGGTAAGACAGAACACATCAGTAAACACACAACCTCTGATGGTTAAGAGCAGGGTCTGCTGAGACAGCATAGCATCCACCTGAGTTCGGTGGGCTAAAGGACGTAACCGCCGGTTAATAGTAAAGGTAAGCACGGGGCTTAACAGAGCTTTGTGCACAGATAGAAAGCAGAGCGATATCAGAGTACTTGACAGAAACTCATGCTCTGAGTAATATACGCGCCACCTCGACGAGGCAATGAAACGTCCCATTCGTCTAGTGGTCTAGGACACCGCCCTTTCACGGCGGTAACAGGGGTTCGAACCCCCTATGGGACGCCAATTACATCGTTAGGGTATCGGAGTGCGGGAATAGCTCAGTGGTAGAGCATCGCCTTGCCAAGGCGAGGGTCGAGAGTTCGAATCTCTTTTCCCGCTCCAATTTGGTTGTGTGGTTAAGTAAGTGCAGGTCGAGAGCTGGTGCGCCAGTCCGATCGAATCTCTTTTCCCGCTCCAAAAAACGTCCCATTCGTCTAGTGGTCTAGGACACCGCCCTTTCACGGCGGTAACAGGGGTTCGAACCCCCTATGGGACGCCAATCCGATTACGAAAAATTGATTAAGCGGGAATAGCTCAGTGGTAGAGCATCGCCTTGCCAAGGCGAGGGTCGAGAGTTCGAATCTCTTTTCCCGCTCCAATCAAGTGATTGATAGTGTGGTTAAGCAAGTGCAGGTCGAGAGCTGGTGCGCCAGTCCGATCAAATCTCTTTTCCCGCTCCAATCAAGCAAAATATTGATAAGTTAGATGTTTATACGTCCCATTCGTCTAGTGGCCTAGGACACCGCCCTTTCACGGCGGTAACAGGGGTTCGAACCCCCTATGGGACGCCATCTAGCAAGTGCATGTTTACGTTGCGGGAATAGCTCAGTGGTAGAGCATCGCCTTGCCAAGGCGAGGGTCGAGAGTTCGAATCTCTTTTCCCGCTCCATGTAAACACCTGCCCAGGTTTGATTTGTTGTACTTTCCCTCGCTGTAACCTTTCTATTGCATCATGTGTTTATTAGTGGCGCCCTTGAGCGTTATTTCGCATGTCTGCTACTTCGTTAAGCTTATTGCACTTTACTACGCTGGCTTGAAAAAAAAGCGCAATGCCCCGATATCATGGCTTTTCAAGCTCAAGCATTTTTATGCCCCTATTTTGCTGACAGGACATCTTTATGGCCGAACCGGCATTGTCTATCCGTGGCCTTACAAAGGTGTACGGCAACGGCTTTCAAGCGTTAAAAGGTATTGATCTCGACGTCCAACAGGGCGATTTTTTTGCCTTGTTGGGCCCCAACGGCGCGGGTAAATCCACCACCCTCGGCGTGGTGTGCTCACTGGTGCAGAAGTCGGAAGGCAAGGTGTCGATTTTTGGTATCGATATCGACAAGGACTTCGCCAAGGCCAAGTACCAGCTGGGTGTGGTTCCCCAGGAGTTCAACTTTAACCAGTTCGAGAAGGTGCTCGATATCGTGCTGGCGCAAGCGGGCTATTACGGCATGACCCGCCGTGAAGCGCTGCCGCGTGCCGAGCAGCTACTGCGTGACCTTGGCCTATGGGACAAGCGCAACGGCAACGCGCGCATGCTTTCCGGCGGTATGAAGCGCCGCCTGATGATTGCTCGGGCGCTGATGCACCGCCCCAAGCTATTAATTCTAGATGAGCCTACGGCAGGTGTGGATATCGAACTGCGCCGCAGCATGTGGGAATACATGCGCCGCATCAATCAGGATGAAGGCACCACGATTATTCTGACCACTCACTATCTGGAAGAAGCGGAAAGCCTGTGCCGCAATATCGCGATCATCAATCATGGCGAAATTGTCCGCAATACTAGCGTGCGCGAACTGCTCGCCGAGCTTAATACCGAAACCTTCCTGCTTGATTTAGCCGAGCCGGTTAGTTCGCCGCCTGTGATCGAAGGGTTTGAAATTACCCAGGTTGAGCCTTCGCAGCTGGCGCTGGTGATTCATCGCGGCCAGCAGTTGAACGATGTGTTTAAAGTGTTAAGCGAGCAGGGGATGCAGGTGGTTTCCATGCGCAACCGCGCCAACCGGCTGGAAGAGATGTTCGTATCAATGGTAGAGGCAGGCAACAACGCGATAGATAAGCGCGCCGAACTGGACAAGGAGGCGCAGGCATGAATGCGACGCAAACGCTCGTAGCGCTCTGGACGCTGGTACTTAAAGAGATCAAGCGCTTTACGCGCATCTGGCCGCAAACGCTGCTGCCGCCGTCTATCACCATGGCGATGTACTTCATCATTTTTGGCAATCTGATTGGCTCGCGTATTGGAGATATGGACGGTTTCTCCTACATGGACTTTATCGTCCCCGGCCTGATCATGATGTCGGTGATCACCAACAGCTACTCTAACGTGGCCTCAAGCTTCTTCTCGAACAAGTTTCAGCGCTCGGTGGAAGAGCTGATGGTTTCACCCATGCCGAACTGGGTGATTCTATCCGGGTTTATTTTAGGCGGTATGGCGCGTGGTCTGGGCGTCGGCCTGATCGTCACGCTGGTATCGCTATTCTTTACCCAACTGACGGTCGAGCATCCGTTATTAACCATACTGGTGGTGGTATTAACCTCGGCGCTGTTCTCGATTGGCGGCTTTATCAACGCGCTGCTGGCCAACAAGTTTGACGATATTTCTATCGTGCCGACGTTTATTCTGACCCCGCTGACCTACCTGGGCGGCGTGTTCTACTCCATTTCCATGCTGCCCAATTTCTGGCAGGGCGTGTCGATGTTGAACCCCATCCTGTACATGGTTAACGTCTTCCGTTACGGGTTCCTGGGCGTATCGGACATTCCGGTAGGCTGGGCGCTGGCGGCCATCTTTGGCTTTATCATTGTGCTATTTTTCGTCGCGCTAAGCATGCTGGAGCGTGGCAAAGGCATTCGCAGTTAAGCGTATTACCGTTATCAAGATACCGTTTATAAAGATACCGTTTATAAAGAGAGCACTGCCCTATGGCACATCGCCCCGATACCTTAGAGCACGCGCCCCTGGGGCGCGATTCCGCCTACCCAGAGCAGTACGATGCCGGGCTACTGTTTCCCATTCCCCGTGCCGCCAACCGCGCGCCGTTAGGGATTGAAGAGGGCAAGCTACCTTTTGTCGGCGAGGATGAATGGCACGCCTTTGAGGTTTCCTGGCTTAACGCCCGCGGCAAGCCCATCGTGGCCGTGGCCCGTTTTCGCCTTCCGGCGGATTCGCCGAGCCTGATCGAATCCAAATCCTGGAAGCTCTACCTCAACAGCTTTAACCAGACGCGTGTGGAAAGCCGCGAGGCAGTGGTCGAAACATTGACTCGCGACTTGAGCGCGGCTGCCGGTGCCCCGGTAAGCGTTGAGCTACTCGGTGTGGAAGACGCCGAGCTTGCCCCTCAGCCGTTACCCGGCGACTGCCTGGATGAGCTGGACATCGAAGTAAGCGATTACACACCCAGCGCTGCCCATTTAGCGGTAAGCGATGAGGTGGTGGAAGAAACGCTGCACTCGCACCTGCTCAAATCCAACTGCCCGGTGACCGGTCAGCCCGACTGGGGCAGCGTGATGATTCGCTATAAAGGCCCGAAGCTTGATCGCGAAGGGGTGCTGCGCTACCTGATCGGCTATCGCCAGCATCAGGACTTTCACGAGCACTGTGTCGAGCATATCTTCACCGACCTGATGGCGTACGCCAAACCTACCGAGCTTTTGGTACTCGCGCGCTATGTGCGCCGGGGCGGGTTGGATATCAGCCCCTGGCGCGCCACGCCCGGCCTTGCGCCGCCAAGCCCCTTGCGTCTGGCAAGACAGTAAGCGACTGCGCTACAGTAGTGGCTAACTGATTGATAGGATGAAACCAAATGGATGGACTCACGCTTCTTCATAGCCGTAGCTCAATGGGCAAGTTGGTTGAGCCTGCGCCCACTGCCGAGCAGATGGACGCCATTTACCAGGCAGCCCTACGTGCCCCCGACCACAAAGAACTGCGCCCCTGGCGGTTTATTGAGTTCACCGGGGAAGGGCGTACGCGCCTGGGTGAGCTGTTTGCTGAAGCTGAGTTTCAGGAAGACCCCAGTGCCGACGACGACACGCTGAATTCAGCGCGTAAAAAGCCGCTGCGCGCGCCGATGATTATCGCCGTAATCGCCAAGGTAACGCCGGATCTTCCCAAAGTGCCCAAGATGGAGCAGGTGATTTCCGCAGGCTGCGCCGCCCACGGCATCTTGCTGGCGGCCCACGCACAGGAGCTGGGTGCCATGTGGCGTAGCGGCAAGTACGCGTTTGACCCCGTGGTACGCAAAGGGCTTTCCCTGGAAGAAGACGACGAAGTGGTCGCGTTTATCTACCTGGGCAACCTGGGCGGGCGCCACAAGCCGCTGGCCGAACACAATGTGGCTGACTTTGTAGAGCGTTGGGCATAAGGAGGCAACCGCCATGCGACAGCCCGGTGTACCTCATCCACGTTTGCCCCTCCCGGAAGGCCAGGAAGACCTGGGCGCCTTTCAACAGTGGTTAGGCGAGGCAATCCCGATGGTGGGTGCCATGGGGATTGAAAGCATGTCGTTGCATAACCAGTCGCTCACTTGGCAACTAGCCCTGATGCCCAACCTGAACGACAAAGGCACCGGCTTTGGTGGCGCGCTAAGTGCGCAAACCACGCTACAAGGCTGGTGCTGGGTCACGCTGTGGCTGCGTGGGCAGGGGCTCGCACGCGATGTAGTGGTTGCCGAGGCCACGCAGCGCTTCCTGGCCCCGGTAACCGGTGACTATCGCCTGATATGCACGCCAGAAGAGCCTGATGGCGTTGAGCAGCTCACCCAAAAGCTTGCCGAACGGGGTAAAGGGCGCATCGCGCTAACCCAACAGCTCTACTGTGGCGATGCGCTCTGCCTGGAAGCCCATGGCAGCTACGCGGTGTTATCGAGCAGCGATGCTTAGCACCAATGAATAGCGGCAAGCCACTGATTCTGAAAAAGGCTTGCTATTTGGCCGCTTAAACCATAGTATATGCGCCGTTCTGTCGCGAAAGGCACGGCCCAAGTGATTGAACCAAAATGTGGAGAGGTGTCCGAGTGGTCGAAGGAGCACGCCTGGAAAGTGTGTAAGTCGTAAGGCTTCGAGGGTTCGAATCCCTCCCTCTCCGCCAAAATACATGATTAACCCGCCCTTCGAGGCGGGTTTTTCGTTTCTAAGCCCCGCCATTGCTGGTTTTCCTTGTCTCACACCGTATCACCTACTATCATCCAATAACGTCTATTTATGTTGGGTATATAGTTGGGTGTTGGATATGCCGAAAATCGCTAAAGAATTGAGCCCACTTGAGGTTAAGCGCCTGAGCACCCCCGGTTTTCATGCCGTGGGCGGTGTTTCTGGGCTTCACCTTCAAATCAATGATCGTGGTGGCCGCTCTTGGATACTACGCACGAAGGTAGGCAGCAAGCGCCGCGATATCGGCCTTGGTGGTGCCTCGGAAGTTACGCTAAAGGATGCCAGAGAGCGCGCCGTCGAGGTCAAACAACGTATTAAGGTCGAAGGTATAGACCCTGTTCTTGAGAAGAAGAGCAAGCGTGCTGCATTGATTGCTGCCCAAGCTAAGGCGGTCACTTTTGAAGATTGTGCTCGTCGCGTTATCACCAAGAAGCAAGCTGAGGCTGGTAATAGAAAACATGCCAAACAGTGGGAGTCTACGCTTGAGCGCTACGCATACCCGGTACTTGGGAAAATAGCCGTTGGTGATATCGAGCTAGCCCATATTGTGGAGGTGCTGGAGCCGTACTGGTCTACTAAAACGGAAACCATGACCCGGGTGCGCCAGAGGATAGAGGCCGTCTTGGCCTATTCCATCACCCATGGCTACCGTGATACTGCCAATGTGGCGGTCTGGAAAGGCAACCTTGAAACGATCCTGCCAGCACCTACAAAAATAGCGAAAGTGGCGCACCATACCGCGCTGGCCTTTGATGATATGCATGGCTTTATGATCGATCTTCGTAACAGGACCGGCAACGCTGCTAGATGCTTGGAGTTTACGGTTTTAACCGCCACAAGGTCAGGCGAGGCGAGGGGGGCCACTTGGGACGAGATAGACTTGGCTTCCAAGGTTTGGGTTATTCCTGCTGAGAGAATGAAGGCAGGCCAAGAACACCGTGTGCCGCTATCTGACCAGGCTATCAAGTTGTTGGAGACCCAGCCGAGAGATAACCGCTTAGTGTTTCCTGCACCCCGAGGCGGAAAGCTTTCAGATGCCGCTATGAGCGCCTTGCTTAAAAGGATGGGCATTAAGGCTACCGTTCACGGCTTCCGTTCTACCTTCCGCGATTGGGCTGCTGAGCGTACATCAACCCCTAATCAGATTGCCGAGATGGCGTTAGCTCACACTGTAAAAGGCGTAGAAGGTGCTTATCGCCGCGGTGATCTATTAACGAAGCGGGGGCGGCTGATGGGCCAGTGGGCCGACTTCATTGATCAAGAAGTTAATCCAAGCGTAGCGAGCATTAGAGGCCAAGATAAGATAGGGAGAACGACCAATGGATGATGTAATTCACCTACCTTTCCGGGGTTACTTATATCTGGATGAGGCAGTAGAAATTGCCTCGCGGGCTTTGGGAAGAGCAGTTGAAGAGCCAGACATCTTGGGGTTTTGCCTAAATGGAGAGTTAACGGCAAGCGTGAAATTTAAAGGTGAAACAAAAGGGGTCTTATTAAAGGAAGTGGATGAGCAAGATTTGCCTGTCGAAATTAGTAAACCAGGAACGTATTTTTTTCATGACAACCCTTCTTGGGATTCTCTGGATGATGAGGCAAAGCTCGTTAGTGGAGTGAAGTCTCTCTCTCAAATATCCGAGGAAAATCCTGAATTATACGCGGCTATACAGGATGGAACTTATCAAACTAGGCCGATATGGAACGAGAGGTTAGGAGGAACCAAGCGAGGCATAATAAATTCTCGCCCTGTTGAGATAAATCCAGTGCCTATGCGGCTTTTTGGCAATTACGCTGGCAGAGCATGGATAAAATACTTATGGAAGGCTTTGTCTATTAAAGAGCTTGAGACTGAGGATAGGCGTTTTAGCCTTATGATCACGACTGATGAAGGTGTTGTAATTAGTCCTATTGAGAAGCAGGAGCGCCACCCAGCTCTTATGAGGAGGAGCTCTGACTGGGAAAGTGGGGGCGGTTTTAATTACAAACCATCGTATATTCATGCGAGTAATCTGCAAATTGCATTTTTGAACGAAGACTTCAGTCTCTTGCTTCGCAACGTTTTTCACATCAAGGAAAAAGTCGATGTTGAACAAAGCAGCGAAACAAAGGCGCTAGAGGTGCTGGGGCTGTTTATGGAAGCTTTTTCGAAAGAAAAGGGGGGGCGCTTCATAAGTGGAGATAGCCCCAATTTCTCTGCTTTAGCTGAATACCTTGGGGATCACGTTGATGAGGACGTTTATGGTTTTAGAAATAGAAAAATACAAGGTGTGCTGAGCAGTGCATACAAAGAATGGGAGAGAAAGAAGCGCTCCTGACTTGCATTTTTCATTTTGCATTTGCACCACTGACTTAGTCCGATTCTCCACGATACCTCATGCAACCAACAAGCATGAGGTACTACAGGATGAGTCAATCCAGCGAATACGCTACCGTTGCCACCCTGGCAAAGCGCTATGACGTAGGCCCAGCCACTATATGGCGCTGGTCAGCCAATCCAAAGCATCCATTCCCACAGCCAATCAAGCTAGGCCCTAACTGCACACGCTGGCGCATTGAAGATATTGAAGCGTTTGAGGCGCGTTGCAAGGAGGTGGCTTGATGTCCAGCCAAGCCAACGACTCCACTAGTCAACGCATACGCATCTTGGCCCGCTTAAAGCAGGGCCCGGTTACTACTCTTGAGCTATTACAAGAAGAAAACATCCTTCGCCCAGGCGCGCGTATCTGTGAGTTGCGAGAGAAGGGTCACGATATACGAACCCACCTACAGGATGTGATCGATCCATGGGGGCGCAAGCATAGCCGCGTGGCGCTGTATTACCTGCCGACTGGTGCCAATGGCACTAAAGGTGGTGTTTGATGTTGACCATTCTAATGACTAACCGCTATGCTGAGCTTGCTGACGCAAAATCGTCAGCCGGGCGTAGGAACCCGAGTTCACAAAGGCGCAATAGCGCCCACATTGACGGCGCTTTTTTAGTGCCCGTCAGTTATGGCGGCTGTGCGTGGGCAGACTTCGGTCTGGCCGGTTTCCTTTGTGACCGGTTTCCTACCCCGCGTACGGTCGCCACCCAATCCCGTAGGAAGGATCGTGGCGACTCCAATCACAAAGGAGTCTTGCTCATGGCCAAGTTACGCCTATTCCCTACCCGCAACCCCGCCGAAAAAGCCGCCGCACACCGTGCAATGGCTAAAGCTGCCTTGTTTGCTGATACCAGCGCCAGTACCCGCCTTAAGCGTTACAACCATCACATCGAAAAAGCTCGCCATCTTGAAGCCGCTGTTAGCGGTCTGGAGGTGTGCTCATGAATACTGCAAAACGTCATATTGACGCCCTGGAAAGCCGCATCGGTTTAATGGCCACCCTTGCCAACATTATCAGCATTGACAGGACGCGTAATGGTAACGAAGGCGAAGCGCCTATTCTCAACGACTGCCATTACAGCTCGCTAATAGAGGCCATCGAGATAGTGGCCGAGAGCTGCTATGGAGAGCTTGGCCAGCTTGATGAAAAGATTGAAGGGGAGGCCCAGCCATGAGCCTATTTAAGATTACCTTCGCTCGCTCTGGTCAAGACACCGTCGTTAAGGCTACCGATTGGCGTGATGCTGCGCGCCAGACTGGCCATAGTGACGCTTGCTATATCACTCACCACGAAAAGGCCGCTGTTCCGGTGGCTGCTTGGATTGACGCCGATATACCGCATGGCATAGGTGCTCATACCGTAGAGAGCGCACTGGCTGGCGTTATTGCCTACCTGGATTCTTTGGAGGTGGCCCAATGATGCCCGTAGCCATTAATTGCGACCTACGCACCCGTGTCATCCGTTTTCACTTCACCAACCCGGATCGCTTTTTAACAGCCGAGCAGGCGCTTGCTAGCGGTTTAGTCAATTGCCTTGAGTTCAAGGCGATTCAGCGCGAAGCCCAGGCATTTAGCAAGGAAACAGGTCTATGACACCTCAAGATCAAACCTACCTGCTGAAAGCCGCCCTTACGGGTGACGTTCGCCAGATGGAGCAGGCATCCAAAATCCTTGCAGGCGTGGCAATGCTGCTGAACGACCATGACCTTGACGGCCTGAAACGTGAGGCACTGATTGAAACGCTGTGGCTGCTATCCAGCACCTTCGAGGAGCGCCGTAGCTGGCTGGAGCAGGAGGGCTATGTATGCAGCGAGCAATAAAAACGCCCGACCGAAGCCGAGCGCAAAAGAATACTGTTCAAGCCAATAATAGCATCCGCGCTGACGTTCACACCATGCTGAATCGGCTCGACAAGGTAAAGGAAAACGGGCCGGGCCGCTGGCTGGCATGTTGCCCTGCACACAAGGACCGCTCGCCTAGCTTGGCGGTGCGTGAAACCTCAGACGGCACCATCCTGATGAAGTGCTTTGCAGGATGCCCAACGGGGGATGTGCTGGCCGCCATTGGCTTGGAGCTTAAAGACCTGTTCCCTGAGCGTGACAACGACGCATACAGCAAGAGCAAGCGCCCTGGTGAACGCTGGGTTCCCCGTGACGTACTGGCAGCGGTGGCCCGTGAAGCCTTGATAGCGCTATTAGCGGCTGAGGCTGTGAGTAGCGGGACGCTGTTATCTGACGTTGACCGCAACCGTCTAGCGGTGGCCGCTGGTCGTTTGAGGGCTGCCGCAAAGGAGGTGGGCGCTCATGTCTAACACGGCTGAAAATTGGCTAGATCAACGGATTGATAAGGTAGCGCCTCCAAGGCCGTTACCGGAAAGTCTGCCTGAAGTGCCTGCCTTTAATCTGGAAATGCTGCCAGAGGAGATACGCGACTATGTGCTAGATGTTGCCCAGCGTATCCAGTGCCCGCCTGAATATTGCGCGGTATCGGCGCTAGCCCTGCTGGCTGGCCTGGTAGGCCATAAAGTACGGATGCGTCCAAAGCAGCACGATGATTGGGAAATTGTCATTGTGCTGTGGGCAGTGCTGGTGGGCGACCCTTCGGCAATGAAAACCCCGGCAATCAAGGCAATGCGCTTTGCTGTTGATGCTATTGAGGCAGAGGCAAGGCGAGAGCATGAGAAGGCTGTTAAAGAGTATAAGCAGGAAATAGAGCTATTCGATGTGGCCAAAGCTGCTGTGAAGAAGAAGGCCAAGGATCAGGCCGCCAAAGGCGATATGGATGCAGCCAAGGAAACCTTGGGCAGCATAAAGGAACCCGCGCCGCCTGAGCCTGCTGAGCGCTACATTCTGAACGATGCGACGGTTGAGAAAGCTGGCGAGCTCATGAACCAGTTTGACCACCACTTGACCATCTTGCGGGATGAATTGGCGGGCCTGCTGGCAAAGCTGCAGCAGGAGGAGAACGCCGCTGAACGTGCTTTTTACCTTGAGTGCTTCAATGGTGACTCCCGGTTTACCTATGACCGCATAGGACGCGGAACCATCGCTATTGAACGCTGCGCCTTAAACATCATTGGCGGCATTCAGCCGAGCAAGTTAGCCCCTATTGTTCGTGGTGCCAAGGGGACGGTTAATGATGGCTTGATACAGCGTTTCCAGCTGGCTGTTTGGCCAGACGGCAAGCCTTCATGGAAGTGGATCGACCGAAAACCTGACCCTAAAGCCAAGGAGCGCTTTTCACAGGTGTTTTATCGCCTGCACTCGCTGGAATTGGGTACTGATGATGATGGAGACCCACCTGCTTGGCGCTTCACCGCTGATGCTCAAGAGCTGTTCATCGAGTGGATGACAGAAATCAATGTCGAATGCCGTTCCGGAAACCTTTCTCCATTGATAGCTGAACACCTGCTGAAAATGCCTAAAACGGTAGGTAGCTTGGCGCTGCTTTTCGCGGTGATAGATGGCGAGCAAGACAGCGTGGGTAAGACCTCTACCGCCCGCGCCCTTGAGTGGGCCGACTTCCTGCGCGCCCATGCAGAGCGCTTGTACAGTGCTGCCACCAACAGCGGCATTCAGGGCGCCAAGTTGATTTTGAAGCGCCGCCAGAAGCTGCCTAACCCGTTCAAGGTTAAGCAGGTAAAACAACGTGGCTGGCAAGGCCTGGACACAACCGAAGCCGTGCAAGGAGCGCTGGACGTGCTTGTTGAGCATGGATATCTGACTGAATTGGAGGTGCCGACAACCGGAAGGCCGCGCATCGACTTCTATTGGCATCAGGAGTATGTGCCGACTCAGGAGGCCGAGTAATGGGACGCTGGCTTGAAAAAATAGAAAAAGGGGGTGGTGACACCCCCTCTAAACCAACCAAAAGCCCTTTAGGAGGTTTAGAGGGGGGAGTGGGTGGGCCTTATTTAGAAAAAAGCGCGGATGTAGGCCCGTTAACGTCTACTGATTGGCTGGCGTGGATCGCCGAACGCTGCCCCCTGGTGCCGGAAGATAGCCGCCATGTGGCTGCTGCTCTTATACGCCTTCACCCACGAATGCAGCAACGGCTTGCCGAGCGGTACGTAGAGGAGTGGCGCACCGCTGCCAGCGATGAAACCGCTTATCACAAGCGAGATAACGTTGGGCGACGTGCGGCCAATCTATTTATTACTCGCTTAAAAAGAGAATACGAATAATAGAGGGCTATCACCCCCTCTAAACCACCATAAAGCTCTATACGATATATGGCGGACAGTAAGTCCTCTACTGTTAGATTTATATCAATGTCTTATGTTTTGTTTTTGCAAGTTACCAACAAAATACCCAACATAAACTATGTTTTTACCGGCTTTTATGTTCTATGATGACTGTATGTAAAAACAGCACTGGTGGATCAGATGACACGTCCTAAAGGTACGCCAAACGCGAGGCCTTCTAAGCCAGAAATCGAAAGCTATTTTCGGCTATTAAGAAGCGCGGCTCAAAAAGGTGATGTTAACGCCGCGGCCAAACTAATCGAGCTATCTCAACAACCGAGGGCAGCACAATGAAAGGAATGAACGCGGCAGAAATCAGAAGCCGGCTAGCGGAAATCAACAACGAGCAAGCGGCCTTTGATAGCCGAGACTTTGACGCCGAGCTTAGCCAGGTGATTGTTAATGGCGGCAACGTTGACGCCTTGGAGGAGCAGCATTTACAGGCCGAGCGCCTGGCTCGCCGCTTACGGGTAGAGCGTCAGGCGTTAGAAGGTGCGTTGCCGGACACTATGGCCAAGGAAGCCGCCCAGGCAGTAATCGACTTAGTTGAGCAGCACGACCAGCTCCGGGTAAAGCACCATAAAAAGGCGGATGAGATTGTAGCCGCCATCACCCAGCTCGAGCCTTTAGTGGAAGAGCTTTTCCAGCTTTCGGCTCAGATGCGCAACACAGCCTTTTCGATAGACGGGAAGGTTGGCGATCTGGAAAGAAAGACCGGCCAGAACGTAGATATTCCAGCCCTTCAATACCCGCAACACGCCCCGCTTATCGAGAAAAAAGAGTTTCTTGGCAAGCTTTCAAGCCGCCTTACCTATTCGAACGTTTCTCGATACGACCGAGGAATGCCCAGCAAACTGACCTACAAGCCCGCTGACGCGGCTTAACCAACGAGGCTATCGATATGGCAAGCCATTTTGCTACAAACGTCCCCGGCACCAATCCCACGCGGTGGAGCGGCAATGCTCCAACCAACCAAGGTGGTGAGCTGACCGAGCAGGAGCTTAAGGAAGTGATCCAAGACCACTTAGTTAAGCCGTTACAGACCCAAATAAAATCACTTCAGCTAACCGTCGACGCGGCGGCCGAAGCACAGAAAAGGCTTCGCGCAGATATTGCCGAGGTCGAGGCTGACCAGAAGGCGCGCGGGATCTATCGAGAGCCGCAAACGACCGTGGTTAACCAGCATCAATACAGAGGTCCTCAAGACACGCTGCCTGATTAACCCAACGGTCTGAACAGGAGGAAGGGGCAATGAAGGCACAGGCAAAGCCAGTAGAGCTTGATCAGGCCGTACAGATGGTTGAGTTCTTCGCAGACGCCGGCATGGCCAAAGACCCGCTATTTCGAACCCTGGTTATAGCAGCCAGGGCGGGGCTTGATTACGAGCTACAGCAGCAGCGTTTTAGCAGGAAGGCTTGCCGATCCCTGCTGGCAAGGTTGAATGCGGCCGAAGCTCATACGAATAGTATTCACTGAGGGTAATTTATGAGCGTAAACGTCGGCCGCCTGTATTACACCGTGGATGCCCAAACAGAGGGGCTTTTAAAGGCTGAGCAAGAGATCGACCGATCTATTCAAAAAATTGAGCGCGAGTTCGACGGTGCAGCGAATTCCACGGATAAATTCGGCCGCCAGATGACCCAGCTCAAGCCGATCACCAAGGGAGTTAAGCAGGAAACTGACCGCCTTGGCAGCTCGCTTAATGGTGTGAAACGATTCGCCGGTATAGCCGCCGCAGCTTTAGCAACAGTTGGTATTGGCGCATCTCTTCAAGCTGCTGTTAATCAGGTTGCCGATTTTCAAACCGCCATGAATGGCCTAGCTGCCGTCTCTCGCGCTACTGAATCACAAATGGCTGATCTTGAGAAGCAAGCTCGATCACTCGGGGCCACGTCACAATTCAGCGCTCAACAGGCGGCAGAGGCGCAGCGCTTTCTTGCCCAGGCGGGCTTTCAGGTCAACGAAATACTGGCATCCACGCCGGGTATATTGCAGCTTGCTACGGCTGGCAGTCTTGATCTTGCCAGCGCCGCCGACATCGCATCTAACGTGCTGGGCGGCATGCGGCTTGAGGTTGGCCAGCTTGGCCGTGTTAATGACGTACTGGCTGCTACTGCATCGCGGTCAAACACCACGATTGAGCAATTAGGACAAGCGCTTTCATTTGCCGCACCCTTCGCTGCCAGTGCTGGTATATCAATTGAGGAGGCCGCAGCATCTATTGGCAATATGTCAGATGCGGGCATCCAGGCTAGCCGAGCGGGTACAGGTCTAGTCGGCGTGATTCGTCAGCTATCAAACGTCACCAGCGGCGGCGAGGATATTCTCGATAAATACGGCCTCAGCATCGCTGATGTAAACATTGAGGCGCGTGGACTAGGTCCAGTTCTTGAAACGCTAAGGGGTGCGAACCTAAGCACGGCTGACGCTATCGCCCTGTTTGGCTCTGAAGCGGGCGCCGCTGCCCAGGTTCTGGTAAATGACTACAAAGGCGCTATCACTGATGCAGCTGGTGAAGCTGAACGCATGGCTGGCATTATTGAGCAAGGGTTAGGGCCTGCGATGAAGTCGCTTAGCTCTGCCATCGCTGAATCAATATTGCAGCTAGGCGATAGCGGGCTAGCGGGCGGCCTTGAAAACGTCATCAAAACTGCGACTGGCGTTATCAGTGTATGGAACGGCATGGGCGACGCATGGGCGGAGGCAAATGACGTTGGTGAAGAGTCTCTTCGCGTTGTTGAGGGGCTTGCGGCAGCTATACAGGTAATGTCAGCCGCAGCCGGTGCGCGTGCCGTACAGGCTATCGGCGGGCTGGTGGCGGCCAAAGCGGGGTGGACGGCAGGAACGCTGACGCTGACCGGGGCGCTGGCTGGGCTCCGGACCGTGTTAATGACGCTGTTTGGGCCGGTAGGCCTTGTTGTTGGTGCAGCTACTGCAATTTACACGTTCCGCGATGAGCTTGGCTTGGTTCAAAGAGAAGCAAATCAAACTCGCCTAGATATTCACGGATTGGCGGGAGCCTTCCGAGAGCTTGAGGCATCGCAGCGACTGCTTACGAATTCAGCGCTGGCTGGAAACCTGGCTGTTCAGAGAGCGGCGGCGGCAGAGCTTAAGGGAGAGATAGAGTCAATATCCTCTCTGATCGAAAACAGTGGCCAGCTCACGCCCCAGGGCGGTGCAATGGAAATTGCATCGGCCGAGGACCTGGCTAGGGCGCGAGAGCTGCAACGAGAATTAACGTCAATCAATGTAAGCATTGAGGATGGCGAAAAGCTACTGCATGAATATAACGACATCATGGTGGAGTTGTCGCAAACACGGCCAGACATCACCCCGCCAGGACGAACGGAATCAGGCGGTACTGGTGCAGACGAAAAAGCCAAGCGAGAGACTGAGCGCCTAAAGCAGGAAATGGATCGTCGCCGCCAGGCGGTGGTTTCCTCACTACAGACCGAAAGCGAAGCCGCCTTCTCTGAATATCAGCGCCGGAACGTTGAGATTCAGTCGCTTTTTGAAGAAGGCAGCGCGCAGCAGCGTGACTTACTTAGCCGCAATAATGAAAGTTACCTGCAAAAATTGCAGGAGCTTAATGCCCGCGAAAAAGAAGAAGCACTTCGCCATCAAGAGGAGATGGCCCAGCAGCGCAAAGAGGATTACGCAAAATGCCTCCAGGAAATCACTGGCTTTAGCGAGCAAGCGGTGCAAAAGCTGCTTGAGATTCAGACTAACGCAGGCGACCCCATGGCTGCCCTAACCCGCAACCTAGGCGATGCGTTTGTCAATCTTGATGACACTATTGCCAGCGCGTTTATGAACGGTATGCAGAACGCTGAGGGTATGAACGACATCCTTAAAAGCGTAGGCCAGACAGTGGCGGGGTCATTGCTCCAATCGTTCATCAAGCTTGGCGTGCAGATGCTTATTAATGCCGCTATGGGGCAGACAATGCAGACGGCCGCTACTAGCGCTGCTGTCACAGGGGGAGCAACCGCCCTTGCTGCATGGCAGCCCGCTGCTATCGCTGCCTCAATCGCCACCTTCGGCGCTGCTGCCGGCATAGGCTCTGGAGCATACGTTGCATCTCAAGCCGTGGGCGTGGGCACTGGCTTCATGTCGCAAATCGCCGCAACTGGCTATGCATCCGGTGGATACACCGGCTCCGGGTCACGTAATGAACCCGCGGGGATTGTTCACCGTGGCGAGTACGTCATGCCGAAAAACGTTGTTGACCAGCCAGGCATGCGTAGCCACCTAGAGGGACTGAAATCAGGGCAACGCTATCTATCAATGGGTAATAGTGGCAGCGGAGCATCACCAGGCTCTGGTGGAAGCAATATTCAAATCCACATCCATAACGAAGGCAAAGATATGGAGGTCGACCGCACTGAGAGTCGAACAGGGGCCGGCGGCCTGAGAGAAATGCATGTATTCGTCCGGAATTCATTTAAAGGGATGATGAAAGATGGCTCGATCGATAAAGATATGAATCTTAATTATGGAATCAACAGAAGAGGGCGCTAGCGTCCAGATTGATCAGCCCTGCTTTTGCAGGGCCCTAAGTTTCTATGTTGGGCATCAACCCATTTGAATTTGAGGTGTGACGTGAATGACAACGTTGTATCGATTGAAAATATTCTGAAATACAAGCGCGATAAAGAGGCGTTTCTTAAGCAGTATCCCGACCTCCATAAATGGTGCCTCGAAGCAGTGGAGGAAATGATTATAAATGGCGAGATGGATGAAATGTTGGCACGCCATGGGTTTGTGAGGGTTTACAGGTAAATGGCAGGCGAAAACCGATCATAGAGGCGTGGCGATAAGCGTGATCGCCATTGATCTGAACAGTGAGAGAACAGTAGCAGATGGCATACAAAGCAGGTGAAAGCGGCAACCCAGCAGGGCGCCCAAAAGGCAGGCCGGACGCCCGTACACGCTGGCGTAAGGCGATTACTTCAACGATGGTTGGCACCGTCTCTACTAACGGTAATGCCCAGCCCGGAGGCCGCCTGCATGGCGGCAATGTCACGACAGGCAATGCCTATCGTATCGCCGAGGACGGGAAGCGCGAGCTAATGATTCAAAGCACGCAGCAATATTTGTTACCAGGCAGAAGCGGAAAGGCTACGTCTAATGGTGACATGAGCGGCACGGGTAGCGGCATAGGCGGCGGTATATCGATTCATATTCACAACGAAGGTAAGGAACTGGAATTTTCGAGCTCAGAAAGCCGGATGGGTGCTGGTGGCATGAGAGAAATGCATGTTTATGTGAAAAATGCCGTAAAGGGCATGCTTGGAGACGGTTCGCTTGATAAGCCATTAGCTAATAATTTCGGAATTAACCGGAGGGGGCGCTAATGCCTGGCCGGGATAATACATACCGATGGTATTCGAAGGATCAGAAATTGAACTAATGACCCGCGATGGCGAGGTTTGGGCAAGGGGTGCGCAAATTGCTCATGCCTTTGCCATCACCGTGCAGAAGGTTTTTTTTGCAAGTTAGCCAATGGATTTAGGTCGCCATGCAAAAGCAAAAGGATGCGGTCGAGGGGTATCGTTCAATAGCAGCCAGTAGTCTCAAAAGGTCTGGCGTGCTTACTCGTGGATATTCTTGCGATTGGCAATGGACAAATCGGAACGGTGAGCGCGTTGCCGCCATATCGCTACATTGCATTGATCCCAGTAACGTACAGTTTTCTTATAACTGTGATGGCAAACCATACGACTACACGGTTCAGATAGAGTGGCTGCCTTGCCATATGGGTGGAGAGCGGGCCATGTTCCTTTGCCCTGTCTGCAATAAGCGCTGCGCAAAGCTACTGGCGAGTAGTGTATTCGCCTGCCGGGCATGCGTTGGCGTCAATTACGCCTCTCAGCAGCGGGCAAAGCGAGATGCTGCTAATGATCAAGCGTGGAAGCTACGCCGCAAACTAGCGTGCGATTTTGGCGCCCTGGATGCCCCCGCCCACTACATCCCAAAGCCTAAGTGGATGCGTTGGCCTACTTATCACAAAATCGTCAGCCGAATAGAAGAGTATGACCAGCGATCCCTCGAGGGCATGGTGCAGCAGCTAAAAATGATGGGTATCCATCTTTAATGGCCGAGCCACTACGCGAGCATCAGGGCGCTAAGCCGGGTTCTCGGCTCAGTGCCCTGTCAGCGCAACGATAAAGGCAACAAAACGCAACTGCTGGCGCTGTACATAGCCGCAGCAAATGACCGATTTAAAACCCGGGAGCTTGCAGGAATTGCAGTCTATCAATGACCTGCACGGTCAAATTGACCGACCAGCTAAAAGAGGAGGGCCGGCCCCTTTACATGTGATCTTGAGTCACTTCTAGCCGCGCTCAGCCTGACGAATGTGTTTCACTGCATCCATTTCAAATGGTACCAGTTGGGTTCTTTGGGTTTTCGGGCGATCGCTCTATGAGTCGGGGAAAGTAGGGATTTTAAGCCCACTCAGATCAAGCTAGATACCTAATAAAACCTCATATCGAAGGTGCAGGTTAATCTCCACATGTTGAAGAATGCTGAAAACTTAAAGCACGCTCACAGAGCGTTTTCGGCGGCAATTATTAACCCTGCATATCCGTAGAGTTACGCGCCCGGATAATAGTGTCACGGCTGCACTGGTGTAGGTTTCCATGCGATAGTTTCCATATTGGTTTCCACCAAATCCCCAGTATCCACTTACTGGTATCCAGGGCGGTATCCACCAAATCACTAGTTATTACGGAGCTTGGCTAGGCTAGCCATCCGCTTTGAAAGTCGTTCAAAACTACTCACAAATTCCCATCGATTGGTGGTATTAAAATACCCCTAATTCCGGGGATTGAGGAGAGGCGCGGTGTTTTGCGGTTTGAAACCCGGAAACGTGCAGGAATAGCTGACTATCAATAACTTACCCGGTCAAATTGACCGGCCAGCCTTAAGGCCGGGATTCCGGCTTTTCCTCAGCCTGAGTAAAAGCGCGGGAGTTTGTCGGTTTGAGACCGGAGAAAGATAATGGGCAGATCCGCGTTTCAAACGCGCAAGGGCAAAGTAGAGGGTTCCCCCTTTTAATTGTGAGATTCAGTCACTTTTAGCCGTGGTCAATCTGACCACCCGAGACGGTCGTACTGACCTTCCCGGCGATACCCAGGCCATATGAGTTATGAAAACGCAGATGGGCGCAAAATTGCGCTCGTTGAATAGATGTCCTGAAACATCAGGACATCGCTAAAGAGTGACTGAGTGGCTTAAAAAACTCTGCGCTTTCGCAGGGTATTACAAAAGTTTCGTAGAACCCTGCTTCCCTTGCTTTAGTGTTCCTTGTGTTGTTTCGTGGCTTTACGAGGTTTAGAGGGGGAGGGTACTAGGCGTTTTAGCTTTTTAATTCGTCTACGCCTATGCATGGATATCATGCGCGCCGACTACCATCACCTTTAGGCTGGTTACTGAATGGGTGCTAACCAGCTAAGAAAAGATAGGCTATGCTACCGCTGGTAATTAATAATTAAAGGGGCAGGGAATGAAGAAATTAGCTGTTGCTAGCTTAGTACTAGCGCTTTCAGGCTGCGCATCCAATATGGGATTTAAGAGTGACTGGGTAGTAGATCAACGTACAGATCAATTCTATGGCACTACCGCTTGCGCTGTTCAATTCAACGACGCTTTTAAAAACTTGTCAGCTGCTTATGGTGTGCGCTACTTCCCTTTCTTTGCCAAGGCTGGGGATGGGAATGTTTACTTTGGCGTATCTAATAACTATAACGTTCCTGTTGGTGATGTTCTGGTGAAGATTGATCAACATGAGCCAATCCGAATATCCCATACCGAGACGCCAATATCAGAGCATTCATATAAGCCAGCAGCCCAGGGGAATGAGCAGATACAGCAAGCAATGCAAAACGTTATGTCTATGCAAAGCCCTTACACTATGGCTGAGCTAGAAAAATCCCAAGAAATCCTCTCCCAAGCAAGGGGTGGTGAAACTATGATGATTCGCATCATAGGATATGGCGTCAACAATTCAACTGGCTCACAAGATGGCACATACCCAATTACAGCGAATATGCTTTCTGGGCTTAGGCAGTGTGCAATATAATATTACCCCATATCACCCAATGACTTTATTTATGTTGGCTTTTTTGTTGGGTAATTAATAGGTAAGCATGTAAGCTATTGATAATAACGCAATGATGGCGGTCTCCCTCTCCGCCACAGAATATAGAAAAAGCCCGCTGAGCAATCAGCGGGCTTTTTTGTGTTTGGGATTTGGCAGCCCAGACTTTGATCAGGTTTATCACCTTTACCTACCTCAGTCTTGTTTTCGTCAAAACGAAGGTGACAAGGCTTGCTGGCTTCGTTACTGTTATCTTAAGAATCATGAGCTAGCGATATGAGTCTGATAACGACCCAAAGCGGCCCTCCCGGAGAAAGCAGTATGCTAATTCAGTGGTGTTATGCTGCCAGCACGATAATCTATGTTAAACCTCGCCGAGAAAATATTCGCAATTTATGAGAAGAATTTCTGATTTTCTATCAAGAAAGGAATGGACCGGTATAGGCGTCATTGTGGCTATAATAGGGATTGCTGTAGCGATATGGTTGACGCCGATCCTAAAGGTTGAACCAAAGATCGAGGAGAAGCCTCAAACAACGGCTACCCAGAATTCCGTAGCTAACCTGTCTAGGGAAGCTCTGAAAAAGTCACTGCCATCAGCGATAATACGGCTATCGTCAACTGCATAGGATTCAGTGCTGCCATGGA
>NZ_JABUZA010000045.1 GCF_014897985.1 Halomonas colorata | reverse complement strand
TTAAGATGTACCAATAGGTTTTTAATAGCATGGCGGCCTGGGTGCGGTACTTGCTGAGGTGCTATGAGAAATCCGGGCTAGGCATAACCCATACTCCTTATTGTTGTTTAAAAAACACCTCAGCACTTTTTTATATTGCTAAATTTACCAAGGCTGCCCTCTCTCACTTATCATTTTTCTAACTATATCTCCATAGGGTTTCACTGCAAACCCACTTTCTTTTATTGATTCCTGGGCCAAGCTAGCGCACTCCATTGTTCTGGTCAACAAAACCGGACACATTAATTTGTTAGGGCGTGTCCTCATTTCATTTTAAACCAAATAAAGGTGCACGCCTGGTAAACCATAGGATTTTCAGGTCTAAATACATCTTAATAGTTAGTAGTAGGTGCTTTTCTGCATGAAAGATGATTATTTTCCAATTCGTTATGCTGCTTAATTCTTAGGAATAACTAAGTTGACTAATATTTATTTTTAAGTCACTGGTGAGTAATAAAAAAATAATTTTTTGACAGGATTTACAACTAATAAATGAATAAGCAATGGCTTATGAAAGCTAAAACTGTCGAGCTAATCACTCTCTGGCGATACCTTCTCGGTATGGTAAGGAACTTAAAAAATATTGGTCCCTTTGACTAACGCCCATCAAACTAATATTTAGTTATTTGATTGCTAGACGCCGGAGCTGCTATGTCAACCGTCATCCAACATATTGAGACGCTATTGGTCGATTTGCCGACCATCCGGCCTCACAAACTTTCTATGACCACTATGGCCTGCCAAACCATGGTCATAGTGCGCATGCGTCACTCTGACGGTATTGAGGGACTCGGCGAAGGCACTACCATTGGTGGTCTCGCCTATGGTCCTGAAAGCCCGGAAAGCATTAAGTGCAATATTGATACCTATCTGGCGCCTCTGCTTATAGGCCAACCTTCCAGTAATGTTCACCAACTTCGTTCCCGGCTTAATCGATACGCACGCGGCAATATGATAGCCAAGTCTGCGTTAGAGACGGCTTTATTAGATGCCCAGGGTAAGCGTCTTGGGTTGAGTGTTGCCGAACTGCTTGGTGGTGTACGGCAAGAGCATTTGTCCGTGCTATGGACGTTGGCCAGCGGCGATACCAGCAAGGATATCGATGAGGCACTGCTGCGTTTAGAGCAGCGTCGCCACTGCGACTTCAAACTCAAAATTGGGGCCAATCCGGTCGATCAGGATGTACGCCATGTTGCGGCAATAAAAGAGGCACTGGGTGACCGGGCCAGCGTTCGCGTTGATGTTAACCAAGCATGGGACGAATCCACGGCGGTGCAGGGTATTCAAGCACTACAGGATGCTGGTATTGAGTTGATTGAACAGCCCATTCATGCCCGCGAACATACTGGTCTTGTGCGCTTGGCTAACCGTTTCAACGTACCGATGTTAGCCGATGAAGGCGTACAGGACGCTCGAGATGGTCTAGATCTTATTTGCGGCGGCTTTAGCGGAGCCTTCGCTCTGAAACTTGCTAAATCAGGCGGGCTTCATGGCGCACTGGAGCTGGCCCACGTCGCTCAGGCTGCGGGAATTGGCTTATATGGTGGCACTCTGCTGGAGGGTACCATCGGGACGGCTGCCTCGCTACACGCTTGGGCAACACTCCCGAAAATGGCTTGGGGAACTGAAATGTTCGGCCCATTGTTGCTGAAAGATGACATTGTCGTTGAGCCTCTCAACTATACCGAGTTTGGGGTGAAGTTGCCCCAAGGAGCGGGGCTGGGCATCAGTCTGGATGAAGATAAGCTGGCTTACTATTTACGTAAATAAGAGCTAAGCAAATAAAACCAATGTTTTGCTCGCCCGCGATCTAAGAGGAGAGATTTATGCTGTTTCATGTAGAGATGACCGTTAAATTGCCCACCGATATGCCTGTAGAGCAAGCGACAAGGATTAAGGCGACCGAAAAGGCGTACTCACAAGACTTACAGCACCAAGGTAAATGGCGCCACTTATGGCGGATAGCAGGTAGCTACTCGAACATCAGTATTTTTGACGTCAAAGATAACGCCGAGCTACAAGAATTGGTAAGCAACCTACCGCTGTTTCCCTACATGGAGATCAACGTTAAGCCACTGTGCCGCCATCCGTCTTCGGTTCGCGAGAACGACAGCTAGTAACCTTTATAGAACATTAGTGCTTGCTCATAAAACAACTGCTTATAACAATCTGAGGATTTTATTATGACCGTGAAGATATTCGACACTCCCAACGTTCAGGACTTCATCAAGACTGTGGCTGGCTTTGACCAGACAGGCGGCAATGACCGCGCCAAGAAAATTGTCCATCGTCTGGTCGGCGACCTGTTCAAACTAATCGATGATTTCGACGTTACTGAAGAGGAGTACTGGGCGGCGGTTAACCTGCTTAATGCTCTGGGTAGCCAGACCCAGTTCGGCCTGCTGTCGCCTGGGCTTGGTTTTGATCACTTTCTTGACATGCGTCAGGACGCCATTGATGCTGAAGCCAAGCGCGTCGGCGGCACGCCCCGTACCATTGAAGGCCCGCTGTATGTGGCAGGCGCACCAGAAGCAGAAGGCTTCGCAAGGATGGACGACGAAGAGACCGAAGGTGAGACCATGTGGCTCACTGGTCAGGTCCGTGACGTCGACGGTACACCGATTGCCGGTGCCAAGGTTGAGATCTGGCATGCCAACGACAAGGGCGGCTACTCCTTCTTTGATCCAAGTCAAAGCGAGTACAACCTGCGCCGCACCATCTATACCGACAGTAAAGGCTACTACACGGCGCGCAGTATCATTCCGTCAGGCTATGGTGTACCGGAAGGCGCTCCCACGGATGTAGTGCTCAAATCGCTTGGCCGCCATGGCGAACGCCCCGCACATATCCACTACTTCGTCTCAGCGCCGGGCCATCAGCATCTGACCACTCAGATCAACCTCGCGGGCGACCCCTACACCTTTGACGACTTTGCTTTCGCCACTCGAGAAGAGCTGGTCATCCCTGCCGAACGAATCGACGACGCCACCGAGATCAACAAGCGAGATCTGGACGGCCCGTTCTCCCATGTTGTATTTGACGTTGAACTTTCGCCGACCGATGCGCTTGACCTACAGGCGCGCCACGCCCGCCCGAGGGCCAAAGAGAATGAACAGGATCTTGCCAGCCAACTCGCAGGCACGGCCAAAGTCTGATTGGCTTGGTGGTTTACCGGTAGCAGAGCCATAAGAGAGTGAGAAACTATGCCAAGGATGGCATTCTAGGTAAGCGCGGCTAATAATCAACCTTGCATTGAATTTCAACGGCTATGGGTAGCGTCCCATAAGTCGTTCATCAATAAGTGAATTTAAAATGGCAGTCGCCTCCTTCATAAGATTTGAAGGCTTATCATCCCGACGACGACTACAGACAACAGGTGAGGTAATTGTCTTATCGGCCAGGACTGCATAAGAAATACCATCTCGTTGCACACGCTTGACCTCTTCGGGTACCAATGTAATACCGATGCCTGAGGCAACAAGGCTTAACGCCGTCTGTACCTCGTTCGCTTCCTGTACTACCTCGACCTTTAGGCCTTGACGGCGGAAAATGCCCAGTACCATGTCCGCCAAACTAGGGCGCGGTTTTGCGGGGAAAAGGATGAGCGGATAGCGGGCCAGCTCTTCGCACGTTGGGGCTGTACCCTCTAAGGGATGACCGCTAGGAAGTGCTGCAATCATAGGTTCATCAAAAAGAATTTCTTGTTCGACGTCAGGATCATCAATGCGTAGTCGTCCAAAACCCATATCGATACGGCCTGCTTTAAGCGCCTGAATCTGTTGTACAGTCGTCAGCTCTGCTAATGAGATTTCGACGTTTTCTATTTGACGCAAGTCGCGTACCAGCATTGGAAGCTGCCCATAAAAAATAGAGGGCACAAAACCAATCCCAAATAATGCTCGCTTGCTGCGTGCCATATGGCGTGTTGCATCAATGGTTACGTCAACTTTCTCTAAAATTTCTAGAGCGTGCTGCTGAAAAAACACACCAGAAGGCGTTAGGCGTAAGCCTCTTGAGCTTCGCTCAAACAGTTCGGCACCCACTTCCTGCTCTAGTTGCTTAATTTGGCGCGATAGAGGCGGCTGCGACATGTGCAATCTTTCAGCAGCACAGGTGAAATTAAGCTCTTCGGCCACAACGCAAAAGTATCTAAGGTGACGTAGCTCCATAATGCCTCCAAGGTATGAGCGACAACTTAACACTACCTTTATGAACTTAGCTGTTGCCAAGCCAGTAACTGGGGCATTTTTCAGCCAATCGTTTAGGCATTGTAATAAAGTCTTATACCCTATCAGTATTCAAACGACGAACTGGCTACGACTTTAGTCAAAGTAAAGGTAAAGCATATAGGCAGGCTGGTCTTGAGAACGGGACCTGAGAGAGCCGGGAGATATTAGGCGCTGGACGTGACGCTCAATGCTGATGCCTAAAAGCCACAATGCGACTTGGCACATTGTGGCGTGTAACGTGGCTAAAGCGCTGCGCTAACACTCAATCGCATTAACCGCCAAACCACCCTTGGACGTTTCCTTGTACTTGTCCAGCATGTCTTTGCCGGTATCACGCATGGTGCGGATAACTTTATCTAAAGAGATAAAGTGGGTGCCGTCGCCGCGCAGGGCCATTTGGGCGGCGTTGATCGCCTTGACGGTGGCAATCGCGTTGCGCTCGATGCAGGGCACCTGAACCAGCCCGCCTACTGGGTCGCAGGTCAAACCAAGGTTGTGTTCAAGACCTATTTCAGCGGCGTTTTCGACCTGCTCGGGCGTGGCGCCCATCACTTCCGCCAAGCCTGCGGCGGCCATGGCGCACGCTGAGCCCACCTCGCCCTGGCAGCCCACTTCGGCGCCGGAGATGGACGCATTTTTCTTGCACAGAATACCGATGGCACCGGCGGCAAGCAGGAAGTCCACCACATTGCGGTCATTGGCACCCGCCTGGAACTTCATGTAGTAGTGCAGCACGGCGGGAATAATACCCGCCGCCCCGTTGGTCGGGGCCGTGACCATGCGCCCGCCCGCGGCGTTCTCTTCGTTCACCGCCAGGGCAAAGATATTGACCCACTCCATGGCGGAAAAGGTCGTGGCGATCAGGCAGTCGTTCTGCTCGGCCGCCTGCAAGCGCTGATGCAGCTGCCTTGCCCGGCGTTTGACGTTAAGCCCACCGGGCAGCACGCCTTCGTGGGTCAGACCGTTATCGATGCACTCGCACATGGCCTGCCAGATGCGCCACAGCTCGTCTCTCACTTCCTGCTCGCCGCGCCAAGTTTTCTCGTTCTCCATCATCAGGCGGCTGATGCTCATGCCTTCGCGCTTACAGATGGCGAGTAGTTCTTCGGCGGAGTTGAAGTCGAAGGGGATCTCTGCAGTGTCCATGTCTTCAAGCTTGGCATCTACCTGGTTTTGGTCAACCACAAAACCGCCGCCTACCGAGTAGTACGTGTTGGCGGTCAGCAGGCTGCCATCTTCGGCAAAGGCGCAAAGTTTCATGGCGTTCGGGTGATGGGGCAGGCTCTCTTCATGAAAGATAATGTCCTGGTCCCATTCAAACGTGACATCTTTCTGGCGGCCCAGCGATAGGCAACGCGTCTCTTTCAACGCCGCAATCGTGGTGTTGATAATCGAAGGATCGATGGTGTCCGGGCGTTCGCCCAACAAGCCCATGATAATGGCATGGTCGGTTCCATGGCCGATGCCCGTGGCGGAAAGCGAGCCATACAGATGCACTTCCAGGCGGCTCACCTGGTCGAGCAACTGGCTATCGCGCAGAACGGCCGAAAACTTGAAGGCCGCCATCATGGGGCCGACCGTGTGTGAGCTGGAGGGGCCGACGCCAATTTTGAAAAGGTCGAAGACACTAATAGGCATGGAAGACCTCTGAATGGGAAATAAAAAGTCGACTCACCCAACGTTGGACAGGGGAATCGCGAATTAATGCCGCGTAACCTGGCCCTGGCGTCGATTAATGAGCAGACTTGATGATTGTTCTGTGGATGAAAGGAGTAGTGTTAAGCAAGCGTGGCTAGTTGCCAAATACCACCGTGCGCCCATTGTGCAGAAAGACTCGCCGCTCAAGGTGATAGCCAATAGCGCGGGCGAGCGTCAGACACTCTATATCGCGCCCTTTGGCGACCAGGTCCTCAGGGTAGTGTGCATGATCAACTGGCTCCACCCCTTGAGCAATAATCGGCCCCTCGTCCAAGTCGTTATTAATGTAGTGCGCCGTAGCGCCTACCAGCTTAACGCCTTTTTCGTAGGCCTGGTGGTAGGGCTTGGCACCTTTGAAGCCCGGTAGTAGTGAGTGGTGAATGTTGATGGCTCGCCCGCTCAAAAGCTCGCACATGCTCGGTGACAATACCTGCATGTAGCGCGCCAGAATTACTAGCTCCGCCCCGGTATTCTCAATAATATCGAGTACCTGGGACTCCTGCTCGGTCTTGGTCTCGGGCGTGATAGGCAGATGATAGTAAGGCAGATCATGCCAGCTCGCTAAGGGCTCAAGATCCGGGTGATTGGAGATGATCGCCTTGATATCCAGTGACAGTTGCCCGGTACGGTAGCGATAGAGCAGGTCGTTTAAGCAGTGATCTGCCTTGGATACCAGAATGACCGCACCCGTGCGCTTGGCGGGAGGGGTCAGTTCAAACGTCATGCCGAAATCGGTGGCGCGCGGCAGAAAATTCTCCTGAAACGCCTGCTCATCAAACGCTTCTCGCTCGGGACGAAACTCCGCTCGAATAAAAAAGCGTTCACCCAACCGATCATCAAATGAGCTCAGCTCGGTGATATAGCAGTGCTGCTCTTTTAAAAAGCGGGTCACCACATCGACCGTGCCCAGAATGCTGGGGCATTGGGCGGCAAGTATCCAGGTATCCGTCATTCGGCTCATGGCGCTTCTCTTTCATCAGCTTGATCAGCAGTCAGGGCAGGCCGGTGGTGCCGGCCTGCCGGCTTATTATTGTGTGTCGATGCCATATTCCGCCGAGGCGTCGAGCAGCCAACGGTAGCAGTAGTCGGCAAAGCTGCGCCGCACGACCAGCTCCCAGTGCGCCTCGGAAGGGCGACGCAGGACAACGGTGGCCTTGGCAAACACCGTGGTCACGCCCTTGCCGACCGGGAAGGCATTAGGGTGCACATCGTAGGACGTCGACTTCATCAGCACATCGCGGGCGTTAGCGCCGCTAAGCGTCAATACTGTCTGGCCGCCGCTGGCGTTGACGATGCTGAAGTGAGCGTCTCCCAGCGCCTCGCGCAGCGCGCGTTCAAGCTTGAACTCTTCGCCGCCCGGCACAATCACCAGCCACTCGTCGGGTGAGAGCCACTGGATGGAGCGCTCGCCGCTATCGTCGTGCTCCAATGCATTGGGCTTGGCCGGTAGGCTCATACCCAGCGTGGCGCGAACCGCTTCATCCAACACGATGGCCCCGCCACGCAGCACCAGGTGGCCCATTAGCGCTTTTTCGCGCAGAGCAACGCCTGCCTGACCGTTAGCGCGGGGCGCCGGGTGCTGCTGGTAGCTCCATGTCATTGGAGATTCGACCTGCGGGTTGCCGTCTGGCACGGTATTAAACTCGCATACATTAGACATGCTGGCGCTCTCCTTTCGGGTCGATAAACACAGGGCTTACGATTTCAGCTTCATGCACCGTGCCATCGGTCATGGGGATATAGACGGTCTGGCCCATTCTCTCGTGGCCACCCATCACCACGGCTAGGGCGAAGCCGTGTTTGAGCGAGGCGCTGTAGTAGCTCGACGTGACGTGGCCCTTCATGTCCATGGGAATCGACTGCTTGCCGTCGAAGACGATCTGCGCGCCTTCCTCCAGCACTACGCTTGGGTCTTTCGGTTTCAAGCCGACAAACTGCTTGCGGTCCTTGCGCCGGGTATCGGGACGCGACAAGGCCCGCTTGCCGACCCAGGGGAAAGGCTTGTCGTAGCCGATCGCCCACTGCATGCCGAGATCTTCCGGAGTCACCGAACCGTCGGTATCCTGGCCGACAATGATCAGGCCTTTTTCGGCGCGCAGCACGTGCATGGTCTCGGTGCCGTAGGGCGTCAAGTTGTACTTCTCGCCGTGCTCGAAGAGCTTCTTCCACACGTGCATGGCGTAATTGGCCTGCACGTTGATCTCAAACGCCAGCTCACCGGTGAACGAGATGCGGAAGATGCGCGCCGGTACCTCGGCGACTGTGGCATCGCGCCAGTCCATGAACTTGAAGTTCTCTTTATCAAGATCCAGGTCGGTCAGCTCGGATAAAAGCTTACGCGCGTCTGGGCCGGTCACGGTCATGGTTGCCCAGTGGTCGGTTACTGAGTTGAAGTAAACCTGAAGCTCCGGCCACTCGGTCTGGTGCCACAACTCCAGCCACTCGAGCACGCCTGCCGCGCCGCCCGTGGTGGTGGTCATCAGAAAGTGGTTATTACCCAGGCAGCTGGTGGTTCCATCGTCCATCAGCATGCCATCGTCTTTGCACATCAGGCCGTAGCGCACACGACCGATGTCCAGCTTGGCCCATTTGTTGGTATAGATGCGACCCAGGAACTCACGGGCATCCGGACCCTGGATGTCGATCTTGCCAAGCGTCGATGCGTCGAGAATGCCCACGCCTTCGCGCACCGCCAAGCACTCGCGGTTGACCGCATCCAACATGGTTTCCTTTTTACCGTTAACCGTGCGCGGGAAATACCACGGGCGTTTCCACTGGCCAACATCCTCGAACTCGGCACCATTCTCAACGTGCCACTGATGCAGCGCGGTGTAGCGTTCAGGATCAAACAGCTCGCCGCAGTGACGGCCAACGATGGCGCCAAAGGTCACCGGCGTGTAGTTCGGCCGGAACACGGTGGTGCCCACTTCGGGAATCGAGCGTTTCAGACAGCGTGCGGCAATCGCCATACCGTTGATGTTGCCAAGCTTCCCCTGGTCGGTACCAAAGCCCAGCGCGGTGTAGCGCTTGACGTGCTCAATGGATTCAAAGCCTTCGCGGGTGGCCACTTCAATACCCGCGGCGGTGACATCGTTTTGCAGGTCAACAAACTGCTTGGGCGCGCGAAGGGCACTCTTTTCATGAGGCACCTGGTAGAGCGCGCAGGCCGGGGTGTCGCGCCGCGCTCGCGTGGCGGGCAGTGCGATATCCTGAGCATCGTTAAAGCCGCTCTCCAACGCGGCCTGACGGCCAGCGCGAGCGCCATCGGCCAGCGTCTCGCCAAGGGCGTAATAGCCGGCTACGCCGCCTGCCGACTGCATGTCTTTGATCTTGCCGGGTACAAAGCCTAGCAGCTCGTCATTCCATAGCGGCCGCGTACCAGTGTGCGATGACAGGTGAACCACCGGGCTATAGCCGCCGGAGGTAGCGATGGTATCGCACTCAAGCTCTTCGGCTTTCCCGGTCACCACGAAACGCTCAAGATCGATGGCCGAGATACGCGCCCCGGTGACGCGCTGATTGCCGCGCGCTTCAATGACGGCACTGCCTGTAATCACGCGAATACCGCTGTCGCGGGCCTGGCGGACCAAGTCACCGTCCGGGTTGGCGCGGGCATCGACGATTGCCACGACGGTGCGTCCGGCTTCTTTCCAGTCAAGTGCGGCGCGATAAGCGTGGTCGTTGCTCGTAGAAAGCACCAGGCTGTTGCCAGGCACTACCGCATAGCGACGAATGTAGTTGGAAACGGCACCTGCGAGCATGTTGCCGGGTAAGTCGTTGTTGGCATATACCAGCGGACGCTCATGGGTGCCGCTGGCCAGTACTACCTGGGCGGCGCGCACGCGATGCAAGCGTGCCCGCGATTCACCGGGGAAACCTGCCTCACGGGCGGTATCGGCCAAGTGTTCGGTACGCCGTTCGTGCAGGGTAACAAAGTTGTGATCGTGATAGCCGTTGGCCGTGGTGCGTGGCAGCAGCGTCACGGTTTCCATGCCGGCAAGCTCGCTGAGCGTCTGCTCAACCCAGCGTACGGCGGAAACGCCATTCAGGGTTTCGCGGCTATCCAACAGTGAGCCGCCCATCTCTTCCTGCTCGTCGCACAGGATCACGCGGGCACCGGCACGCGCTGCGCTAAGCGCGGCGGCAAGTCCCGCCGGGCCTGCGCCGATCACCATCACATCGCAGTGATGATGCATGTGATCGTAGATATCCGGATCGGATTCGGTCGGCGCACGGCCCAAGCCTGCGCCCATGCGGATGTACTTCTCATAAGTCATCCACATTGAGGCAGGAGCCATGAAAGTCTTGTAGTAGAACCCCGGCGGCATGAAACCACCACCCAGACGGCCTACCCAGCTCATTACGTCACGCTGAACGTTGGGCCAGCCGTTGGTGCTGCGTGCCACCAAGCCGTTATACAGGCCTTGCTGGGTAGCGCGGACGTTGGGCACCTGGGTGTCATCACGGGCGCCCAGCTGAACCACGGCGTTGGGCTCTTCGGCGCCAGCCGCGACAATGCCGCGAGCGCGCGAATACTTGAAGCTGCGGTTGACGATATTGACGCCGTTGGCGAGCAGCGCCGAGGCCAGCGTGTCGCCCTTGAAACCTTGATAGCGTTGACCGTTGAAGGTGAACTCAAGCACCTGCGAGCGATCGACACGCCCGCCTGCCGTAATACGATTGGACTGGGTCATGACGAGGCCTCCTCGTTCAGTGCTTTGTTTTCAGGCCGGGTGCCCACGGTCTGCCAGCCGCCATCGGCCACCTGGACGCCTTGTTCGTGGCGAACATCGGGCGTTGCCGCCGTGATGGTCGGCTGCTCGCCCATCGGGTAGGTTTCAAGAATTTCGTAGGTCACCGTGTTGCGGGTGATATTGAAAAACTTGCGACAGCCCACCGAGTGCACCCACATTTCGTGGTGAATGCCGCGCGGGTTGTTGCGGAAGAACAGGTAGTCACCCCACTCCTCGTCGCTAGTGTTATCCGGGTCGGAAGGGCGCATCAGGTGGGCCTGGCCGCGAGCGTGGAACTCCTCTTCCTCGCGGTGCTCCTTGCAGTAGGGGCAGAAGATATAAAACATGATGGGCTCTCCTCAGTGCGCCACGCCAGCGGCGCCGTGTTCATCGATCAGCGCACCGGTATGGAAACGGTCGATGGAAAAAGGCGCAGCGATGGGATGCATTTCACCCTTGGCCAGGCTCGCGGCAAAAACATGCCCGGAACCGGGGGTCGCCTTGAAGCCGCCGGTGCCCCAGCCGCAGTTGAAATACAGACCCTTGACCTTCGTCTTGGATAGAATCGGGCAGGCGTCCGGGCAGGTATCCACAATGCCGCCCCATTGGCGGTTCATGCGCACTCGGGAGAACATTGGGAACATCTCGACGATGGCCTGCAGGGTGTGCTCGATGGTCGGGTAGCTGCCGCGCTGGCCGTAACCCAGGTAGCCGTCAATACCCGCCCCGATGACCAGGTCGCCCTTGTCGGACTGGCTGATGTAGCCGTGAACGTGGTTGGACATGGTGACGGTGTTGAGAATCGGCTTGAGCGGCTCGGATACCAGCGCCTGCAAAGGGTGCGACTCCAGCGGCAACTTGATACCCGCCATGTTGGCCAGCACGCCGGAATTACCCGCTGCGACACAGCCCACTGTATTGGCTTCAATATCGCCGCGGTTGGTGTGCACGCCCAGTATCTTGCCGTCGCGAATCTTGAAGCCGGTGACCTCGGTGTTCTGCAAAAGATCGACCCCCAGCGCGTCCGCACCCCGGGCAAAGCCCCAGGCGACGGCGTCGTGGCGCGCTACACCCGCGCTCTTCTGCCAGGAGGCACCCATGATCGGGTAGCGGGCGCGATTGGAAATATCCAGCTCAGGCTCGATCTCCTTGATCTGTTTCGGGGTGACCACTTCGCTGTCGATACCGTTCAGGCGATTAGCGTGAACGCGGCGCTGAATGTCGCGCATATCCTGCAGGGTGTGGCCCAGGTTGAGCACGCCGCGCTGGGAGAACATCACGTTATAGTTTAGATCCTGGGAAAGGCCCTTCCACAGATCCAGCGAGTGGTTGTAAAGCCGTCCCGCTTCGTCCCACAGGTAGTTGGAACGCACGATGGTGGTATTACGTGCGGTGTTGCCGCCGCCCAGCCAGCCTTTTTCGACCACGGCGACATTCTTGACGCCGAACTCTTTCGCCAGGTAATAAGCAGTGGCTAGCCCATGGCCGCCACCACCCACGATGATGACGTCGTAGCGCTTCTTGGGTTCAGGGTTGCGCCACTGGCGCTCCCAGTTTTCGTGATGCCCAAGCGCATGTTTGACCAGTCCGAAGCCGGAATAACGTTGCATAGAGTTTCTCCTTGATCGGCTCCGTGGAGCCGGCTGGCGGCTATCGTCAGGCGACTGAGGCTGCGCTATCGACCACTTGCTCACTCGTGGTTTGGGCTTGGCCATACACCGGGTAGTGGGCGCACAGATCGGCAACGTTGTCGCGTACCTGGTTTTCTACGTCAGTGGTGTCCTGCTGATCGGCCAGTACGTCGAGAATGTCGCAAATCCAGCCAGCCAGATGCTCGCAGTCCGCTTCGACCATCCCACGGGTGGTTACCGCTGGCGTGCCGATGCGCAAGCCCGATGTAACGAAGGGGCTTTGCGGATCGTTGGGCACGCTGTTCTTGTTGACCGTGATATGCGCACGCCCAAGGGCCGCGTCGGCATCTTTACCGGTAATGCCCTGCTTGATCAGCGACACCAGGAACAGGTGGTCGTCGGTACCGCCGGACACCACATCAAAACCACGCTCAACGAAGACGCGGGCCATGGTCTGGGCGTTAGCGATCACCTGGCGTTGATAGTTGACGAACTCCTGGTTCATGGCTTCCTTGAACGCTACCGCTTTGGCTGCGATCACATGCATCAGCGGGCCGCCCTGCTGGCCGGGGAATACCGCGCCGTTGAGCTTCTTGTAGAGCGTCTCGTCACCATCGGCGGAGAGAATCAGGCCGCCGCGCGGGCCGCGCAGCGTCTTGTGGGTCGTGGTGGTTACCACGTGGGCGTGGGGCAGTGGGCTCGGATACAGGCCTGCGGCCACAAGGCCTGCCACGTGGGCCATGTCGACCATCAGATAGGCGCCCACTTCATCGGCAATAGTGCGGAAACGGCGCCAGTCGACCACGCGGGAATAGGCCGAGAAACCGGCAATGATCATTTTCGGCTTATGCTCACGCGCCAGCCGCTCGACTTCGTCGTAGTCGATTTCGCCAGTGCCTTCGACCAAGCCGTACTGGATAGCGTTGTAGTGCTTGCCCGAGAAGTTCGGCGCTGCGCCGTGAGTCAGATGGCCACCGTGAGCCAGACTCATGCCCAAAATGGTGTCGCCAGGGCTAACCAGCGCCATGAAAACGGCCGCGTTGGCCTGGGCGCCGGAGTGGGGCTGCACGTTGGCGTAGTTGGCGCCAAACAGACTGCAGGCCCGCTCGATAGCAAGCTGCTCGACCTTGTCGACGAACTCACAGCCGCCGTAATAGCGCTTGCCGGGGTAGCCTTCAGCGTACTTGTTGGTCAGCTGGGTGCCTTGGGCTTCCATGACCAGCTTGCTGGTGTAGTTCTCGGAGGCGATCAGTTCGATATGGGCTTCCTGGCGCGCTGTCTCTTCAGCAATTGCCGAGGCAAGGGCCGTGTCGTAGTCGGCCAGGCGGGCTTTGGGAGAAAAATTGTTATGAGCCATCTGGGTCTCCAGGCTAGTCGCTTTGTTCGGTCTGGGAGTCTGTTAGCGTCGGTAATCGCATCACCATCAACGCTATCCTGCCGCGATAGTATCGTTGGCCTTGCCCCCCAAGATGCTTGCCCACGTCACCGCTCGGCGTATTTGCGACATCGGCATGAATTTTTTATGGGGCGTTATAAGACGTCGCCTATCTATTGTTCGACGTCGTTTATGAGTAATTGCGGGTAGGCCGGGTGCGTCATGCTGCGGCAACAGGTTGATGTTTTTAGTTGGCCTGCTGATCAAGAAGCGCTTCTCGCAGGCGCTTCAAATACGCCAGCTCGATTCAAAAATAATGATGCCAGCGCAGTTATTGAGAACGTCTTCGAGACTGCGTCAGCGCCCAGAAGAGAGGATTCCGCATGTCCAACAATCGTGGTGTTGTTTATATCGGTGACGGTAAGGTCGAAGTTCAGGATATCGCCTACCCAAAAATGGAAACGCCCCATGGCAAGCCCATTGATCACGGCGTCATCTTGAAAGTGGTGTCCACGAATATCTGCGGCTCTGACCAGCACATGGTGCGCGGGCGGACCACTGCACCCACCGGTATGGTGCTGGGGCACGAGATTACTGGCGAGGTAATCGAGAAGGGCAAGGGCGTCGAATTTCTAAGTATTGGCGACATCGTGTCAGTGCCTTTCAATGTGGCCTGCGGCCGCTGCCGTACCTGCAAAGAAGGCCATACAGGCCTTTGCCTGCACGTCAACGATGACCGCGCGGGCGGTGCCTACGGGTATGTCGATATGGGCGGCTGGGTAGGCGGGCAGGCGCACTACGTCATGGTGCCCTACGCCGACTTCAATCTGCTCAAGTTCCCGGATCGCGACCAAGCCATGACCCAGATCCGCGATTTGACCATGTTGAGCGATATTCTCCCGACCGGTTTCCACGGCGCTTTAAAAGCGGGCGTTGGCGCAGGCTCCACGGTGTACGTTGCCGGTGCAGGTCCGGTGGGGCTGGCCGCGGCGGCCTCGGCACGCCTGCTAGGCGCGGCGGTAGTCATGATCGGTGACTTCAATCAGGCGCGCCTGGAGCACGCCCGCAAGATGGGCTTTGTGCCGATTGATCTGAGCAAGCATGATCGCCTGGGTGAAATGATCGCTGCGGTGGTGGGCGAGCCCAGCGTGGATAGCGCCATCGATGCGGTCGGTTTTGAAGCG
Source organism: Halomonas colorata (assembly GCF_014897985.1). Taxonomy (GTDB): domain Bacteria; phylum Pseudomonadota; class Gammaproteobacteria; order Pseudomonadales; family Halomonadaceae; genus Vreelandella; species Vreelandella colorata. The sequence continues at coordinate 18,947 of NZ_JABUZA010000045.1, read as the reverse complement.
ATCGGGCATGGTGGCAAAGAACAACCCGCAGTGGTGCTTAACCAGATGATGGAAGTCACCCGCGAAGGCGGCTCCATCGGTATTCCGGGGCTTTACGTGACCGAAGACCCGGGTGCGACCGAAAAAGCTGCGCAAACCGGAAGCCTCAGCCTGCGCTTTGGTCAAGGCTGGGCCAAGGGACTCTCTTTCCATACCGGCCAGACGCCAGTAGTGCAGTACAACCGACAGCTGATGCAGGCCATCCTGCACGGGCGCTTGAACATCGCCGAGATCGTCAACGCCCAAGTTATCTCGCTTGAAGATGCGCCAACGGGCTACGAGCAGTTCGATGCGGGCGTGGCCAGCAAGTTTGTCCTCGATCCTCATGGATTGCTGGGCGCTGCCTGATTAAGCACTAAAACGCGCGGGTAACAGACGTTAATAACGCTCATGGCTCCGGGCCATGAGCGTTTTTTATGTCCGTTTATGGTGAATTTAAAGCATAAAAAAACGGATACCGAGCCAGGTTGGTATCCGTCTCTTGGCAGGCTTTGCCCCTTTGGCTTGTCGTGCTAGAAATCCACCACTAGATTGCCTTTCGGTTTGCTGCAGCAGGACAGGATGTAGCCCTCTTCGATATCTTCGTCGGTAATCCCGCCGTTGTGTTCCATTTCCACCTCACCGGACTTCAGCTCCACCCGGCAGGTACCGCAGATGCCCATACCACATGCCTTGGGGATATGCAGGCCAAGTTTGGCCGCTGCCGCGTGTACTGTCTCGCCTGGCTGAATACGCACGCTTTTATTTGACTGGGCGAATTCAATGTTGATCAGTTCTTCGGACTCGGCCTGTTCGGCTTCAACTTCAGCCTGCTCGGCAAGCTCCAGAACGTCTTCCTGGACATCCATTGGCGTCGCGCCAAACGACTCCTCATGGTAGTGAGCCATGTCGTAGTTGTTGGCGCGCAAGATCGCCTTGATGGCGTTCATATAGGGCGTCGGGCCACAGCAGAATATTTCCCGTTCGAGAAAATCCGGGGCCATGAGTTCGAGCATGGGCTGGGTCAGATAACCGCGGTAACCGGCCCACGCCTCGCCGATATCGTCTTTCTTCTCGCACACGATATGCAGTTTGAACTCGGGGATACGCGAGAACATGTGCACCAGTTCTCGGTGATAGATAACGTCACGCGGCGCCCGGGCGCTGTGAATAAATTCAACATCCACATTGGCATTAGTGTCAAAGAACCAGCGGGTCATCGACATCAGCGGGGTAATGCCCACGCCGCCGGACAGAAACAGTACCTTGTCGGCAGGAAAGTCGATGGAGTTGAAGTTACCCACCGGGCCATGCACCACCAGCTCGTCGCCCACCTTGAGGTTGGCGTGCAGCCAGTTGGAGACATAGCCGCCCGGCACCTGCTTGACCGTGATTGAAAAGCTGTAAGGCACGGAGGGAGAGCTTGAAATCGTATAGGAGCGCATGATCGGCTGGTTATCGATTTCAAGCTCCAGCGTCACAAACTGGCCCGGCTTGAAGAAGAACATTACCGGCTGTTCAGCCATAAAGCAGAACGTGCGAACGTCCCAGGTTTCCTGAATGATCTTGACGCACCGCACATGGTGGCGGCCGTTGGTCCAGGTCTGGGTCGTGACGGGATTAAAGAAGTTCATTGTCATCGTCGTCTCAATGTGGCCGTGCTATCGCGTTGCCTTCACCGGCCCGTCCTGTCTGCACGGTCCAGCACCATTAACCTGCATTCTGGGTACGCGCTTTATGGCCAGCTTGCCTGTTAGCGACACACACTTACCTTGCGGCACCTTCTGTTGATCAAAAAACTCCACTCACGTCGTCGCCACGCCACATAGTGTCGTGGGCAGACAATTGACGGCAAAAGCCGTGCACCACAATCCATCAACAAGTAGCAAGCGCTGTGCGCTTCACACAATCGCCAGGTTACGCAACTTAACAACAACACAATCATGTTTGGTTAATGACCCTGTCGCCGCCCTGGGTAAGGGAGGCGGTGTTAAAAAGGATATCTGGTATGAACAAGACAATGGATTACACACACAACGACCTACTGGCATCCATGCGTGAAGCGACGGTTGATATGCTGCAGTCCCGCGCGCGTACCTATTCTCTGCCCCAGCCTTTCTATAATGATGCCCGCCTGTTTGCGCTCGATATGCAGGAAGTATTCGAAAAAGAATGGCTATTCGCGGGCATGGCCTGCGAGATTCCGGCCAAAGGCAATTTCATGACCCTGGAGATCGGCGACAACCCCGTGGTGATTGTGCGCGGCGGCGAAGGCCAGATCCATGCGTTTCATAACGTTTGCCGCCACCGCGGCTCAAGGTTGTGTACCAAGGATAAAGGTAAAGTTGCCAAGCTGGTGTGCCCCTACCACCAGTGGACCTACGAGCTCGACGGCCGCCTGCTGTTTGCCGGCAGCGACATGGGCACCGATTTCGATCTTAACCAGTTCGGCCTGAAGCCGGTTAGCGTGCGCACTGCGGGTGGCTTTGTGTTTATCAACCTGAGCGATAACCCGCCCGCCATCGACGATTTTCTGGTGACGCTCGAGCACTACCTTGAGCCGTACCAGATGGATAACGTCAAGGTTGCCGTGGAGTCGAGCATTATCGAGCAGGCCAACTGGAAGCTGGTCATCGAGAACAACCGCGAGTGCTATCACTGTAATGGCTCGCACCCGGAGCTTTTAAACTCGCTGATCGAGTTCGACGATACCGAAGACCCGCGGGCGACGGATAAGTATAAGGATCTGGTGACTCGCAAGCAGGCCGACTGGAACGGCGAGCAGGTGCCCTGGCAGCTCAAGCGCTTTGGCAAGCGCAACCGCGTGACGCGCACGCCGTTACTCGATGGCGTGGTCTCCATGACCATGGACGGCAAGCCAGCCTGCAACAAACTCATGGGCCGCCTGACCAGCCCGGACATGGGTTCGCTGCGCATTCTGCACCTGCCCAACTCCTGGAACCACTTTATGGGTGATCACGCCGTCGTGTTCCGCGTACTGCCGCTTGGCCCGCAGCAGACCATGGTGACCACCAAGTGGCTGGTGCATAAAGATGCGGTAGAGGGCGTGGATTATGACCCGGAAAACATGCGCCGCGTATGGGATGCCACCAACGATCAGGACCGCCAGCTGGCCGAAGAGAACCAGCGCGGCATCAACTCCAAGGCCTACCAGCCCGGCCCCTACTCGCAAACCTACGAGTTTGGGGTCATCGACTTTATCGACTGGTACTCTGAACGCATGCTCAGCAATCTGGGCAGCGATAGCGTCGCGCTGCAGCTGGCCCAGGGCTAAAACGCATTAAGAGCAGGCTTGCCAAGGCAGGCCTGCTCAAAGCCGCTGCTTAACCATTCCTTAAAGAGGTAAGAAGCGCTCGATGGCATGGCGTACCGATGGCAGCAGGATGTTCTGCTGCGTCATGAGATCATTCACTAGTGCCGGGAGTTCAGGAATCGCTTTTTGCTGATGCGCCTGTGCCGCGATACGTGCACACGTATCAGGGTCGGCACCCTCTGCAATATCGATACCCAGCGCGGTTAGCCGTGCTCGGAAATCATCACCATCAATCAGTTCGACAATCATCATGACGGCATCCTCTCATGTGTTGGCCGTTTGGCCTGCCAGTGTACCCATCCAATAGCTTGGGCGACGCGGCAATAGCTATGTCGGTGTCGGTTTTAAACAACTGCACTGGTGCGTATCGCCTAAGAATTCAAATGGCCGTACTTCGCCATCTCGGCGTATTGCTCGACTCGAAAAATAACAACGAGGATAACCTATGGACCATGATGATCCCGTCCTGACTCCCGGTCAGGATAACAAGCAGGTCATGGGGCTGGATTTTCATAACCCCGTCTTTCCACTGTCCGCTCTCGCTATTCTGCTGTTTATTCTTTACGCGCTGGTCTATCCGGATGCCGCTAATACCCAGTTGGGAGTCGCCAAGAACTGGTCGATCGAGCATTTCGATTGGCTGTTCATGATTTCGGGCAATATCTTCGTGGTGTTCTGTCTACTATTGATCTGCTTGCCACTCGGGCGGATACGTTTGGGCGGCAGCGACGCGAAGCCGGAGTACTCGCGCACCTCCTGGTTCGCCATGCTGTTTGCGGCGGGCATGGGGATCGGTCTGATGTTCTGGAGCGTTGCTGAACCGGTGGCCTACTACACCGACTGGTACGGTACGCCCCTGAATATTCCAGCCAATACGCCCGAAGGCGCAAGTGCCGCCATGGGCGCGACTATGTTTCACTGGGGGCTGCACCCCTGGGCCATCTATGGCGTGGTCGGGCTGTCACTAGCCTTCTTCGCTTATAACAAGGGTTTGCCGCTGACACTGCGTTCGGCGTTTTACCCGATTCTGGGCGAGCGCACCCGGGGCTGGGCGGGGCATATCATCGATATCCTGGCGGTGCTGGCGACTATTTTCGGGCTGGCTACCTCGCTGGGTTTTGGCGCGACCCAGGCGGCTAGCGGGCTTGCCTACCTGTTTGATATCCCCAACACCATCGGCACGCAGCTGGCGATTATCGTGGTGGTTACCGTGATTGCGCTGTTTTCGGTATGGCGGGGCCTCGACGGCGGCGTCAAGCTGTTCTCGAACATCAATATGGTGATTGCGGCGATCCTGCTGCTGTTCGTGATTATCGCCGGGCCGACCCTGATGATTCTGACGGGCATTGGTACCACCGCGGTGGACTATATGAGTCACCTGCTGCCGCTTTCGAACTGGATTGGCCGCGACGATGATATCTGGTATCACGGCTGGACCATCTTCTATTGGGCGTGGTGGATCTCCTGGTCTCCGTTTGTCGGCATGTTTATCGCCCGCGTATCACGGGGGCGGACGGTGCGTGAATTTCTTATTGCTGTACTGCTGGTACCGACGCTGGTTACGCTGGTATGGATGAGTGCGTTTGGCAACACGGCGCTGTTCCAGGCTGAAAACGGCGTGGGGGAGCTTGCAAACGGCATCAGCGATGTCTCGCTTGCCATGTTCCATATGCTGGAGCAACTGCCGTTGACCAGCATTACCTCAACACTGGCCATCGTGCTGGTACTGGTGTTCTTCATTACCTCATCGGACTCCGGCTCGCTGGTTATCGACAGCATCACTGCCGGCGGCAAAACTGATGCGCCCAAGGGCCAGCGGGTATTCTGGGCGGCGCTTGAGGGTGTGATTGCCGGTGTGCTGCTGTATGGCGGGGGGAGCACGGCACTTAGCGCGCTGCAGGCGGGCGCGGTGGCCACGGGGCTACCCTTTACGCTGGTTCTCTTGTTAATGTGTTTCAGCCTTTACGTGGGGCTCCATAAAGAGTGGCGCCAGCTCAACGCGATACCCAAGGCTGTTGGATAATCAAGTATCGGCTGCATTCGGGGCGTCAATTAGTGACGCCCCGTTTGGTTAACCTATCGGTTGTCGTAAATGTTGCATTGAGCGCCGCTGGTAACAATGAGCGTGCTGGCGAAGCGTTGCACCATGGCTAACACAATATTAACAACTCCACGGCTATTCTTATGATCTACACCATCGCAATACTGCTCAGCCTGGTTGGCTATTTTGTTGTCGGACATCTAGCTGGGCGGCGCGTCAAGGGCCTGGATGATTATCTGGTGGCCGGTCGTAATGCGCCGACGTTTTTTATCCTGGGTACGCTGGTGGCAAGCTATTTGAGCACCAGCGCCTTTCTGGGCGAAACGGGCTTTGCCTATCAGGGCTATCCGTTTGTCATGCTCATCTTTGCCGCCATCAGCACCTCGGGATGCCTACTGGGCGCACTGGTGTTTGGCCGTTATCTGCGCCGCAGCGGAGCGCGAACCGTGCCGGAATTCTTTGGCAAGCGTTTTGCCTCGCGCCGCGTTCAGGTGATCGCCGGGCTGACCACCATCATCGGCCTGGGCGCGTATCTGCTGGGTGTCATGCAGGGCGCGGGTATCATGTTCTCCGAGCTGACCGGCATGCCGTACTGGGTGGGTCTTGTACTAGTATGGGCGACCTACACCGGCTTTATCCTCTATTCGGGCTCGCCCGGTGTCATGCTCACCGATACGATCATGTTCGTGATCTTTTCGCTGGCAGCCCTGGGCGGCTCAATCTATGTGATCCAGGACCTGGGCGGTTGGAACGGCGTGGTTGAGGGGCTGCTTAACCAGACCGATAAACCCGGCATCGCGCTGTGGCACGGTGTGCTGGAAGGCCCGAACGCAAGCTTCTCCTCGCCTGGCGAGGCGCTGACCTGGGGCTTGACGCTGGGTCTGGTGTGGGCGGCGGTGCTAGCGGCAAGCCCCTGGCAGTCCAGCCGTTATCTGATGGCGCGCAATGAACACGTAGTGATGCGCTCGGCCATGCTTACCGCCGTGGCGCTGGCGATTTTCTACGCCTTGATGATGATGACCGGCGCGGCGATCAACCTTTACGATTCAGGGCTTGATCCTGAACGCTCCATGATCTGGGTGGCGCTCAACATACTGCCGACCTGGCTTGGCGTGGTCATTTTGACCGGCGTGTTCGCCGCGGGGCTGTCGTCCTGCTCGACGTTTCTGTCGATCATAGGCTTTAGCCTTTCCAACGATATCTTGCCCGCTTCGCTGGATGAGAAATCGGCCATGCGCAAAAGCCGTATCGCAGTGCTGGCGGCGGGGTTGATCGCGCTGTTGCTGGCGCTATTCCAGCCGCCGGCGGTGATGTCGGTGGTGTGGTTTGCCGCTACGCTGTTTGCTTCCTCCTGGGGGCCGGTGGCGCTGATGAGTATCTGGAGCAAGCGCATTACCGCTGCGGGCGCTGGCTGGGGCTTAGCGGTGGGATTTGTGGGCAATGTTGCGATCTCGATGATGATTCAGGCCGAGTGGCTTAGCCTACCGGTGCATCTGCACCCGGTGCTGCTGAGCACGCTGATGGCGCTTGTGGCGATTGTGCTGGCCTCTCGTGTAACCCGCGTTACCCAGGCCGAAAAAGTCTACCAGGCGTTTCTGCATGAGTTTGATGCCCAGGCCGTCAGCGGCTGGATGACGGGTACGCGTTTGATTGCGCTCTGCACCATGCTGTCCGGTGTGGCCATCGGAATATTCCTGTGGCAGCAGTATGCGGTGACGCTGGCTGGGTTTGCCACTCAGTTTAATGTGGATGCCAGTGCCGTGCAGGGCGGCTACGCCCTGGCGATTGGCTGTGGCAGCATGTTATTGATGGCTGGGGCAGTGGGCTTCTGGGTGGTTCGCCCTCGCCAGCAGAAGGCATTAGCCGCGCGCATGACCAGCTAGTCGGGGAAGCCATTCATCGGCTGTCAGGCTTAACCGCTCGCCCATTGGGCGGGCGGTTATCTTTTTTGCCAACCGGGAGACAATGTAATGCAGCTAAGTCCTTACCAACGCGGTCCTTACCAACGCGGTCTGCTTATGGTGATACTGGGCGTGGTGTTTCTCAGCTTCGACGGCCTGCTGATCCGCCTGGCGGATACCGATGGGTGGACCATCGTTTTTTGGCGCGGCTTTCTGATGTTCAGCGTGCTGGGGCTGTTGTGCCTGGTAGGCAACCGGCTGGTCAGGCTGCGCGCTAATCCGTTCTCGTCGCTGGTCTCGGCAATACTGCTGGGGCTGATTTCAGCGCTTTTCGTGCTCGCGGTGATGAACGCCAGCGTGGCTAACGTGGTGGTGATTCTTAGCACTGCGCCGCTTTTCGCCGCACTGTTTTCACGGGTGTTTCTCAAAGAGCGTGTTGCCTTGCGAACGCTGGTGGCGATTGTCATCTGCATGCTGGGCATGAGCCTGGTCTTTATGGGCGAGGGCGCCACGGGGATGCTGGTGGGCAACTTGTATGCTCTGGCTGCGGCACTGGCGATCGGGGGCAATCTAACGGTGCTGCGCCGCTATCCCGATATTGACCGTATCGTGGTGATTGCCGGCGGGGGCTTGCTTTCGGCGGCCATCGCGCTGCCTTTGGCCGCGCCATTTTCGTTGGATGCTCCGCGCTACGGCGTACTCGCTGTGATGGGGCTTATCCAGATGCCGCTGGCTACCGTGCTGATCAACAGCGCCACGCGCTATCTACCGTCGACCGAGGTGGCGCTTTTCTATCTGGTGGAAACGGCGTTGGGCACGCTGTGGGTGTGGTGGTGGCTTGGCGAAGAGCCTACGGCCTCGACGCTGGCGGGTGGGGCAATGGTCATCACCGTGCTAGTGGCGCATGCGGGGATTGGCCTGCACCGGGAAAGGCAGCGTTTGCGGCTTTATCCGGGGTTTGTAGGAAAGTAAGCGGCTGTGTGAATGGTTTAAATCCGTTTGGGGCCATTAAAGCCAGATTTGGTGGGCAGCGGACTCGAGTAACTCTACGCGAGGGCGCTGTGAACCCTTCCTTGGGCGCTACTTTCGCCATCCTTGGCGAAAGACCCTCGCTACGAGTTACTCGAGACTGCCGCGTGCTTCAACGCAATCGTTACGTAAAAGAAAGCCCGCCGGTCGGCGGGCTGAAAATCACATCACTAGAAGCACTCATTACCTAGCGCAGTACCCCTTCCTCCTTGAGCAGTTTGAAGATCGCCTCGGCGCCCTGTTCTGGGGTGACATCGTTAAGCGTTTGCCCACCGCCGCCATCGGCTTTGGCGGCGGCAGCCTTGAAGCGGTCGCGCGCCGAGGAGGACTTGACGATCTTGAGCCGTTTGGGGCGTTTGCGTGCTGGCTGAATGTGCCACGTGCCCAGCGCTTCATCGATCGCGCTGGGTTCTAGGTGGATAGCTAGCTCGCCACGTTTGGCCGGGCCGAAGGCGCTCTGACGTGCTGGAGGCGCGCTACTATCCACGGTGGCAATCGCCGGCAGGCGAATGCGCAGGCGCCGGCGCTTGCCGCGGGGTAGGGCCTGAAGCACCACCGCCGTACCCTGCTCGATTTTCTCGACTGCGGCCAGGCCGGTAATGATCGGCCAGCCCAGCGCCTCTGCCAGCAGGTAAGGCGTTATGCCCGAGGCCTCGCCGGTTTCAGCGCGGGTGCCGGTCAGCACCAGTTGCGCAGCGCTTGCGCGCAGCGCTTTGGCCAGCGCAGGTATTACATCGGCCTGGGGTTTTTGTTCGATCAAGTCGACAGAGTCGATACCCATGCCGAGATAGCCGCGGATGGCCTCTTCGTTTTCACTATCCTGCTGGCCTGCATGCAGCAGGCTGACCGAAGCGCTTTGCAGGGTCAGGGCCATTTCCACGGCGCGGGCGTCCTGATCTGAGCGGCGGGCTCGCGCGGTCAGCGGATGGCGACCTACTGAGACCAGCACGGTAACGTTTAATCCGCTCGGTGTGGATGATTTGGCATTTGTGTTACTGACATCATGCGGCATCGCGGTTCTCCTGCTGCTCGGCGCGGTACTGCTCGACGCGTTTCACTAGTGCGGCGAGCACGGCGCTGGCATCGCCGATCACGGCAAGATCAGCGCGCTTGACCATGTCGCAGCCTTCGTCGAGGTTGACGGCCACGACCTTGTCGCAGCTCTGAATGCCCTGAAGGTGCTGGATGGCGCCGGAGATTCCAATCGCCACGTAGACGCGGGCAGATACCCAGGTGCCGGTGGCGCCTACCTGGCGATCCCGCGGCATAAAGCCGTCGTCCACCGCCACGCGTGACGCGCCCTTGGTGGCGCCGAGTACGTCGGCAGCGTGGTGATAGCTGTCCCAATCCTTGACGCCGTTACCGGCGGACAGAATGAATTCAGCTTCAGCGAGCGACACGCTGGCCGGGTCAACCGCCACTTCGCCCATATCCTCGATACGTCCGAGCACATCGGGAAGGCCTTGGGAAAGCGCGATCGGCTCCGCCGCGTGGCGGGTCTCGCTGACCGGGTCGGCGCACTCGGCCAGGGCCAGCACGATACGGGGCAGGCTGCGGGTAATATCGCTTCTACCCGCTGCACCACGCGCGGTACAGCGCCAGCCGGTCGCGCTTTCAGCGTCTGCCTCGACCTGCCAGACCTGAGCGGCCGGGCGCTCGCCAAGCCGTGCAGCGAGGCGTCGGCCCAGCTCACCGCCGACGCTTGAGTCGGGCAGTAGCCAGTAGCGGGGCGCCATTTCACGATCAACGCCTTGCAGGGTGGCGACGCTAAGCTCAGGCAGATAGCCCGAGAAGCGCTCACCTTCCAGATGCATTAGCCGGTCAATGCCCGCCTCATCAAAGGCGGTTTCTTTATGCTCGCCAAACACGATCGCCAGCACGGCGCCGGGTTGGGCCGGGTCAGCGTCGGCCAGCTGGCGGGCAAGCCCCAGCAAATCACGGTCGTGAGATGAAAGACGCCCGCCGGCCATATCGGGCACCACCGCCACCATAAACGCTGGCGCATCGATAACCACGTGCCGTCGTGCATCCTTGGCCTCAGTACTGCGCCCCGGCGCCTGGGCTGCCTGCTGGGCGCCGCTGCGATCGATACGCCGAATGCCGTTGGGGCCTATAAAACCGACCGCGTGGGGGTTACGGCGCATCACGCCGTTGGGCCCCATCCATTCACTGGCCACCGCGCCGCCACCCAGTTCGGCCAGCACCTCAAGGTGCTGCGGGTGCAGACGGTTACGGGCGATCCACGCTTTGCGAGGGTCGCGACGAACAAGCTCGCTCATGGCGTTGCCTCCAGGACGGTGCGCGATGCTGCTGGCGCGGGCTTACTTTGGGTCGCCTTGTCGTCAGGCGTTTTGATGATCAACGCATCGGCGACCAGCTCGGCAATATCCTTGATGTCAGCACGGGGCTCAACAACGCCTTCAAGCATGGCAGTACACTGCGGGCAGCCCACCGCAACCAGGTCAGCACCGGTTTCGCGAACATCTTCCATACGCATATCGGGGATACGCTGTTTGCCGGGGATATCGGTGATTGGTGCGCCGCCACCACCGCCGCAGCAGCGCGAGCGGTAGCCGGAGCGGGCCATCTCTTTTACTTCAATGCCGAGTGCACGGAGTACGTCCCGAGGGGCTTCGTACTCGCCGTTGTAGCGGCCGAGATAACACGGGTCATGGTAGGTCACGCTGCCGCCTTTCCAGGCCTTGAAGGTGAGCTTGTCAGCGAGTACCAGCTCGTTGATATAGGTGCTGTGGTGCTGCACATGATAATCAGCAGGTGTCTCCGGCGTTCCAAGTTCCCCATACTCGTTTTTCAGCACGTGGAAACTGTGCGGGTCGCAGGTAACGATGCGCGAAAAGCGATACTGGGCAAGCGTTCTGATATTGCGTTTGGCCAGGCTCTGGAAGGTGGCTTCATCGCCCAGGCGCCTTGCCACGTCGCCGCTGTCGCGCTCCTCGGTACCCAGTACGGCAAAATCCACGTTCGCGGCACGCAGCACACTGATAAAGGCGCGCAGGGTGCGCTGGTTGCGCATGTCGAACACGCCGTCGCCCAACCACAGCAGCACTTCGGCTTCGCGCTTGTCGGCCATCAGCGGCAGGTTGAGATCCGCCGCCCAGTGCAGGCGCGAATCCGGATCAAAGCCGCCCGGGTTATCTGTGGCGATCAGGTTATCCAGCACCTCCGCGCCCTTGTTGGGCGTGTTGCCGTGCTCAAGCGTTAGAAAGCGGCGCATATCGACGATGGCATCCACATGCTCGATCATCATCGGACACTCTTCTACGCAGGCGCGGCAGGTGGTGCAGGACCACAGTGTTTCGGCATCCACCAGCGCGCCGCCCGCACGGTCCACAATCGGCCCGTGAGGCGTACCAGCATGCTCGCCCACCGGCTTGCCGGGGTAAGGGGAGCCTGCGTAGTTGGCATCGCTGCCGCCGGCCATGCCGACCACCATATCCTGAATCAACTTCTTGGGGTTAAGCGGCTGGCCAGCGGCAAAAGCCGGACAAACGGCTTCACAGCGCCCGCACTGGACGCAGGCATCGAAACCTAAAAGCTGGTTCCAGGTGAAGTCGGCCGGCACTTCGACGCCCAGTTTTGTCCGGTCGTCATCAAGCGCCAGCGGCTTGAGGCCGGTTGACCGGTGCTCCCCTCCAGCGCGATTTGAAAAGCGCTCCGGGCGACGATGGAAGGCCAGGTGCAGGGCGCCAGCAAAGGCGTGCTTCATCGGTCCGCCCCAGGTCATGCCGAAGAACATCTCGCCCAGGCCCCAGACGATGACCGCGGCCAGCACTAAGGCCGCGATCCAGCCCGCGCCGCTCTGGAAAATGCCTTCAGGCAGAATACCCGCGGTGGGCAGGGTGACTACGAACATGCCGATGGAAAATGCCATCAGGCTCTTGGGCAGACGCATCCACGGGCCCTTGGAGAGCCGTGAGGGCGGCGGGCTGCGCCGCTTGGCGACCAGCAGGCTGCCTATGAACATGCTGATGGTGGCGGCTAGCAGAACCCAGGCAAGAATCGTGCTGTCCAGGCCAAAGCCGTGAACCACGATAGCCAGTAACGCGGCCAGCACAAAACCGCCGGCAGTGGCCACGTGGGTGTGTGAAATGTACTTGTCCCGCTCGACGACGTGGTGCAGGTCTACCAGGTAGCGCCTGGGAACCTGCATTAGGCCGCTGATAGTTGGTACAGGAGAGGGCCGCCCCTGGCGCCACAGGCGCACCCGGCGCACGGCACCGATGGCGGCAAGCGCGAGCGCAGAAAACAGCAGAATCGGCAGAAGGGTATCAAGCATGGCGTCTCTCCTCTCAGAGACACCGTAAGTACAAAACGTCATGAGCCGTGCGGCCCATGACGTTCAGCTTACAGCGTTATTGTCAGAAGTCCTTGCAAAGCCGCAGCGCGTCATAAATAGCAGCGTGCGTGTTGCGTGGCGCGGTGCAGTCACCCAGGCGGAACAGCGCGAAACCATCACCGGTTTCTTGTAGGCAGGGCTGGGGCTTGATCGCGTAGAGCGCTTCGAGATCCATCTGGCCCTTGTTACGCGACTGCTCCTTGAGGCTGTAATAGAGTGCTTCATCCGGGCGAACGCCGTTTTCGACCACCACCTGATCCACCACTCGCTCTTCCAGCGCGCCGGTGTACTCGTTTTCGAGCACTGCGACTAGCGAATCGCCTTCGCGGTAGACCTTATGCAGGGCGAGATCCGAGGTCATGATGACTTCTTTGTCGTACAGGCTGCGGTAGTAAGTGGGGAAAGTCGTGCCCCCTACCGCCGCACCTGGCTTGATATCGTCGGTAACGATCTCGACTTTTGATCCTTTGTCGGCCAGGTAGTCCGCCGCGGAAACCCCGGAAAACTCGCAGATGGTGTCAAAGATCAGCACGTTTTTGCCTGGTGCCACCGTACCGTTGAGAATATCCCAGGTACTGACCACAAGGCTCTTGTCTTTATCGCTGTCGTAACCCCATTCCGGCACCTGCGAAAGGAACGGTTGCCCGCCGGTGGCCAGAATCACTACATCCGGACGCAGGTCCTGGATGGTCGCCTCATCGGCCCTGGTGCCCAGACGCTGATCCACCTCAAGACGGTTGAGCTCCAACTGATACCAGCGCGTGATACCGGCAATCTGGTCACGTTGGGGCGCTTTGGATGCGATGGTGATCTGGCCGCCGATCTGCTCACTGGCTTCAAACAGGGTAACGTCGTGGCCGCGCTCGGCGCACACGCGGGCGGCTTCCATACCCGCCGGGCCGCCGCCCACGACGACCACCTTGCGTTTGGGACCTTCGCTCTTCTCGATGATATGCGGCAGGCCCATGTACTCGCGTGAGGTGGCGGCGTTCTGGATGCACAGCACGTCGAGGCCCTGATACTGGCGGTCGATGCAGTAGTTGGCGCCTACGCACTGCTTGATCTGGTCAATCTGGCCCATCTTGATCTTGGCGATCAGGTGTGGGTCGGCGATATGGGCGCGGGTCATGCCGACCAGATCCACATAGCCGCCTTCCAGAATGCGCTGCGCCTGGTTGGGGTCCTTGATGTTCTGAGCGTGAATGACCGGAACGTTGACCACTTCCTTGATGCCGGATGCCAGATGCAAGAAGGGCTCCGGCGGAAATGACATGTTGGGAATGACGTTGGCTAAGGTGTTGTGGGTATCGCAGCCCGAGCCAACCACGCCGAAGTAATCGACCATGCCGGTGGCGTCGTAATACGCGGCGATCTTTTTCATGTCCTCGTGGGTCAGGCCGTCCGGGTGGAACTCGTCGCCGGTGATACGCATGCCCACCACGAAGTCGTTGCCCACTTCAGCACGCACCGCCTTGAGTACTTCCATGCCAAAGCGCATGCGGTTCTCAAAGCTTCCGCCCCACTCGTCGGTACGCTTGTTGACGCGCGGGCTCCAGAACTGGTCGATCAAATGCTGGTGCACGGCGGACAGCTCGACGCCATCCAGCCCGCCTTCCTTCGCCCGGCGTGCCGCTTGGGTGAAGTCATAAATGATGCGGTGAATTTCTTCAACTTCAATGGTTTTACAGGTCGAACGGTGAACCGGCTCGCGGATGCCCGATGGTGACACCAGTGTTGCCCAGTCGTAACCATCCCAACGTGAGCGACGGCCCATGTGGGTAATCTGAATCATGATCTTGCCACCGTGCTTGTGCACGGCATCCGCCAGATTCTGAAAGTGCGGGATGATGCGGTCGGTGGAGAGGTTGACCGAGCTCCACCAGCCCTGGGGGCTATCGATAGAAACAATCGACGAGCCGCCACAGATGCACAGACCACAGCCGCCCTTGGCTTTCTCTTCGTAGTATTTGACGTAGCGCTCGGTGGTCATGCCGCCGTCGGTGGCGTAGACCTCGGCGTGGGCCGTGCTGACCACGCGGTTGCGGATGGTCTGGCTGCCGATCTGGATCGGCTTGAAAAGTGCTTCGAATGCCATGACGACACTCCTCAGTGCTTGGGCGTGACAACAAACAGGCCGTGCTCACAGCCCTCTTCGGCGCCGCTTTGGGTCTGCTCGGCAACCGTACGCATCTCGCTTCCCCGCGCCGCCAGAATCTGGTCCATGGCCCCGGCGAACCAGCCGGTGAACATGTACTCGATCTTGCGGTTCACTTTGCCCATCTGGTACACGAACGCGCTGTGCTCAAGACGCACGCGAGCGGTACCCGCATCCAGGTCGATGTCTTCGGTGATGAACAGGCCCCAGCCGCGCTGGGAGAGGCGTTTCATGTAGTGCTCGAACACGTCCACGCCTTCAAGCCCGTGGAGCTCGGCCTCTTTCTCGCACCAGTGCCAGGCGCTCTTGTAGCCGGCGTGATAGAGAATCTCGGCGTATTTTTCGGCGCCCAACGCTTCCTCAACCGCCATGTGGTTGTTGACGAAAAAGTGGCGCGGAACGTACAGCATCGGCAGGGCATCGGTCGTCCAGATACCGGTTTCGCTGTCGACGTCAATCGGGAGTTCGGGGGCGGTTGTGGTCACGGTCGTATTCCTTACACTTATATTTATTTGAAAGACATTGAGTTATTCAAAGGCTTCCAGGGTCTTGTCGAACGGTAGTGCAGGCGCTTATTCGCCCCACACGTCCTTCAGAGTGCGCACCCAGTTCTCGCCCATGATCTTTCTCACCTGGGATTCACTCATGCCACGCTTCAAGAGCGCTTCTGTCAGGTTGGGGAATTCGCCGATGGTACGGATGCCTTCCGGGTTGATGATCTTGCCGAAACTGGTCAGGCGGCGGGCGTAGCCCTTGTCATGGGTCAGCCATTCGAAGAAGTTCTGATCATGGCCCTGGGTGAAGTCGGTGCCGATACCGATGGCGTCTTCACCCACGATGTTCATGATGTACTCAATCGCCTCAACGTAGTCGTCGATGGTCGAATCAACGCCCTTCTTGAGGAAAGGGGTGAACATGGTGACGCCGACAAAGCCGCCGTGGTCGGCGATAAATTTGAGTTCTGCATCGGACTTGTTGCGCGGGTGCTCTTTAAGCCCGGAGGGCAGGCAGTGGGAATAGCACACCGGCTTTTTGGATTCGAGAATGACTTCTTCAGACGTCTTGGCGCCGACGTGGGAAAGATCGCACAGCATGCCTACGCGGTTCATCTCGGCAACGATCTCGCGGCCAAAGCCGGAAAGCCCGCCATCACGCTCGTAGCACCCAGTACCCACCAGGTTCTGGGTGTTGTAGCACATCTGCACGATGCCTACGCCAAGCTGCTTGAAGATCTCGACGTAGCCGATCTGGTCTTCAAAGGCGTGGGCGTTCTGGAAGCCGAAGATGATGCCGGTCTTGCCCTCTTCCTTGGCACGCATGATGTCACGCGTAGTGCGCACCGGGCGTACCAGATCGCTGCACTCTTCCATCAGCTTGTTGGAGGCGACGATGTTATCTACCGTTGCCTTGAACCCCTCCCACACCGAGACGGTGCAGTTGGCCGCGGTCAGGCCACCACGGCGCATGTCTTCCAGAAGCTCACGGTTCCATTTGGCAATAATCAGGCCGTCAATGACGATGGCGTCTTGGTGCAATTCAGCAGGGTTCATAACGTAGCTCCAGAATTGTTTATGTAGGGAGCATAGCGTTGAGGTGGTGTCGATCTGCGCTTGGAAACGACGACGGAAATTCCAAAAGCGTCATCGTGTGAAAAGCACGTGCAGGAAACCTGGCGAGCAGCCGGGTTAAGCGGTACAAAAGAAAACGGGGAAGTCACAAAAGCAAAGAAGGTGGCGTGATATGGCAAAAGGCTTAACGAAAAAGAGCCGCCTTTTAGGCAGCTCTGATATCAACGACTAATGCTGTGTCAGCTAGTACTCTTTCAATTAGAACGTTTTCAATTAGTACGTTTTCAATTAGTACGCTTTCAGGTAAGCAACGGCACGCTGGCAAAGGTGGGTTCGCCCTGTGCATAGGCAAGCGCCAGCAAGGCGCTCGATGTCGGTTCGCTGCTTGCCGGTTCTACTCCCCAGCGTTTAAGCAAAGGGGGCGATTTTTCATATTTCTGGCGCGTATGGATGCCCAGACGTTCATCGCGCGGCGGAATACCGAAGCATTCGCGGTAGCACTTGGAAAAGTGCGGGGTTGAAACAAAGCCGCACACCGAGGCAATTTCGATGATGGATAGCGGCGTCTGTTTGAGTAGCTGACGTGCACGCAACAGACGAAGTTTCAGATAGTAGCGCGAGGGCGAGCAGTGCAGGTAGCGCTGGAACAGGCGCTCCAGCTGGCGACGGGAAACGTCGACGTAACTTGCCAGCTCGTCGAGCTCAAGCGGCTCTTCAAGGTTGGATTCCATCAGCGCGACGATTTCCAGCAGCTTGGGCTGGGTCGTGCCCAGCACGTGCTTTAACGGTACGCGCTGCTGATCCTGCTCGTTGCGCATACGCTCGTAGATGAACATTTCGGAAATGCCTGCCGAAAGCTCCTTACCATGATCGTGAGCGATCAGGTTGAGCATCATATCCAGCGGTGCCGTGCCGCCCGAGGCGGTAAACCGGTCGCGGTCGATGGAAAAAAGCCGCGTGGTCAGCACAATCTTCGGAAACGCTTCCTGAATGGACGCCAAGCATTCCCAGTGAATGCTGGTTTCGTAATGATCCAGCAGGCCCGCCTGACCCAGCGCCCAGCTACCCGTACAGATAGCGCCCAGGCGCCGTAGCTGGCGCGACTGCGCCTGCAGCCAATGCAGGTGATCGCGGCTGACACTATGCTGAGGGGCGACGCCGCCACATACCACGACCCAGTCAAGTGACAGCGGTGCATGCATTGAGGCATCAGGCGTTACATGCAGGCCGTCGCTTGCGCGAACCGGAGAGCCATCCTGAGTCAGCATGTACCAGCGGTAAAGCTCGCGCCCCGCTAGCTGGTTGGCCATGCGCAGGGGCTCAATCGCTGATGCCAGAGAGATAAGGGTGAAGTTGTCCAACAGCAGAAAACCGAGGGTTTGCGGTACGTTCGAGTGACCTACTGTGGTGGGTTTTTTTACTTGATCAATTGTCATGGTCTTTACCTCTATCACCTAAACGTCATTGGTTTTCTTTTTATTATCTGTCTATGTCGCTGGCGTCTTGTTTTGGGTCCCTGCGCTAGATACTTACTGCTTACCTGCATATTGGCACGAATGACACTTATACTGACAAAGCAATCTGAAAAGCAATTCAGCAGATGTCGCAAATAGAACACTGGAAGTCGCCACTGGGGCGATTAATGGAGATGTAAGGCGGGCATCAGTGATTAATGAAACGTTTGTTTCAACGTTAAACGTCGTTTTAATAACTCATTGAACCCAAAGGTTTTACATTTAAAAAAACGCTATAAGCTAATAAGCTAAAGAACGTAAGGAGGCATCAATGGCCAAGTTTTTCAAGGAGTTCCGCGAGTTTGCCGTTAAAGGCAACGTGGTGGATATGGCGGTGGGGATTATTATAGGCGGCGCTTTTACACTGATCGTACAAAGCCTCGTCAAGGATGTCATGAACCCGATTATCGGCCTATTAGTGGGTGGTATTGATTTCTCCAATCTGTTTGTCGTGCTTAGTCAGGGCAGCGTTGCAGGCCCTTACCCCACCTTGGCGGCTGCTCAAGCAGCCGGAGCCGTCACCCTAAACGTTGGGCTGTTTATCAATGCAGTGGTCAGTTTCACGATTGTGGCCTTTGTGGTCTTCATGCTGGTTAGAACGATCAACCGCTTAAAGCGTGAAGAGGTGGAAGCGCCCAAAAGCCCGGTCGAGAAGCCCTGCCCGTACTGTTTCATGACCGTGCCTATCAAAGCCGTCCGGTGCGGCCACTGCACGTCCGAGCTGCCGGTGCCTACAGAGGCTGAACAGCAATCTCTCAAGGCGGCATCGCCTTAATTTTTTAATTAGTTATCCTTTTAGCGCCCGGTGTGTGGTTTAAGCACCGGGCGTTTTATTTGCAGCTATTTCTGAATCGCTACCTAACTCTTTATCCCATCTGGATTTTGTAGAGCAAAGAGCGAACTTATCGTTAACCTGCTAAACAAGATGTCATGTACTAGACTGACTTACTTAGCCCGGATTTCTCATAGCACCTCAGCAAGTACCGCACCCAGGCCGCCATGCTATTAAAAACCTATTGGTACATCTTAA
>NZ_JABUZA010000044.1 GCF_014897985.1 Halomonas colorata | reverse complement strand
GTCGAGCCAGTAGGTGTTTAGCGGTGTTACAGCCTGAGTGCGGTACTGGCTGAGGTACTATGAGAAATCCAGGCTAGAAAATTGATAGAGTTCGTTTCTTTCAAGATCTAGCTCAGTTTTGACACCATCCCTTTGAATGGTATAGGGATGGCTATGATAGTCCCCAATAAAACTTAATTCTGGATAATATGTTTCTATAAAGCTACTTTTAGCATCGTAGCTTTCTTTTTTGTCGATGACAAAATCTTGGGATCTCTCCGCCGCTGTTGAAACATCAGCCATTACGACTCGAAAGACCTTTTTTCCTGCAGTGTCTTCACTACGGTAGCCCCATAGGTTGCCAAATGTTTCAAGATATTTTTCCGACTCACCTGAGTCATGCTTAGCATGATCAACTTTATATGCTTCTAAAGCAGCAGTCACTATAGTGAAAAAAGATTGATCTGAAAGAGAGACAATACATATCGACATGAGAGTCCTAAAGTTTAATGAGTAGTTGTGGTTGATCACAATTCAAGAGAATGTATGCTTTTTCAAAGCTATGGATTGATGGCGCACAGGCTCATTTTATTTTATTGGTTTCTTGGCGCAAGATGCTAGTGAATATGAGAGTTTCTTTCTTTCCTTTGGCTAGTTCTGATCAGTGCTGGTCGGCTCAGCTGTACTTATACAAAGAATAAATTTACTGGGTATTGCTGGGCAGCTTTATCTTAGTTTTGGCGTGAATTTAAAATCACGATAGTGATGTAAGTCATTTTGACGTTTCGCTGTAGCCAGGCATTTTTTAAGTGGCGGCGGTATAAGCGTTGACACTCCGCCGCGAGATGACCGAAATCGACATCTTTCGCGACATTGAACCGTTTAAGCTGGTTTAAAAGGCTTCTCGCCAATACTGAATCGACGGCTCAGAGACTACTCCCTGCTGGGTGCCGATCTCGATGACCGCTTGCTGAAAGGTGCGGGCTAGGTCGGGCTGGTGGCACAAGGCTAACGACCGAATCATCCGCGTGATACGTAAATGGTTATGGCCTCCCGCTTTTAGCCAAATATGGGTTTGTATTGCCAGCGTTGGTTGAGCGACGATATTGCTCCCCTCCCGAGCGAGGCCAAAAAAATCGAGCATCACCTCAAGCGAGCGCTGCTGATGCTGGCGCATAACGTCACTTCTCTCAAACGCAGCCTGTACCGTTGGCGTCAGCAAGGGAGCAAAGGCATTAAAACGGCCGGCCTCCGGGATAGGGAACAGCCACTGAATATAGTCATGGGTGTGCTCTAGCCAAAAAGGCGATAGCGCCCAAATATCCTCAAGACACCGACCTTTATGATCCAAGCCTTCGCCACCGTAAAAAGCAATCAAGCGCTGATCATTATCCATTAAGTAGCACTCATCAGGGGTTCCAACGGGGCATATAACGCCATCTCTCGGGCATGGCGCTCGGCATTGTCATCCTGATGCGCCTCAATGCCCTCCAGTGCACGAAGGTAATAGGCGGGCAGGCCATGCTCACGTGCCCCGGTAAGCACATGGTGCTTATACCAGGTATAGGGGCGCAGACCGAGTGCGGTGAGGTTGCCGATATACGCCTGCACCTCAAACTGCCGGTCACTGGCGAGATCCGTAACGGTAAGCCACGTCTCGTTATACGCCGCGCCCAGTCCCTCATAGCGATCGAGCGTCGGCTTGTGATGAGACGCCATTTCCCAAATGACCCCATAGACAGCGGACTGCGCTGAGGCAGGCACAATATCGCACTTGCCTGAGCCGTCCCCGCCGCGCTGGTGAAACGCTAGGCGGTAAGCGGGCAGAAGGGCAGTGGTCACAAAGCGTGCTGGAACGCGAGCCGCTAAGCGCTGGGTTGCCATGTTGGAACCGTAGGCAAAATAGAGCATGGAAACCCTCCTAGGTGTAGCAATGATAACGTCGTCGTATTTTTCCGCATGCGGAAAAAAAGGTGTGTCAGACCATGAGGCTAACGAGTGTTTATGAAGACGATGAGGACTCTATGGCGTAGTGCGCCAACATCTGTTCTGCGTTCGTTTTGATCGTCTCTCGCCATGCGTGAGGCGCGGTGACCTTGATATTTGGTCCCATGCCCATCAGCCACCACAGCGTCTGCTGATCATCCGGTACGTGGGCGGTCAGCCGATACCAGCCGTCAGTATCCGGCAACGCCTCTATCGATTGTGTGTCTGATAGCGGCGTTTCCTGTAGTAGCCACGCCACCGGTTTAGCAATGTCAGCTTCCAGCACCACATCGCTCG
Source organism: Halomonas colorata (assembly GCF_014897985.1). GTDB lineage: Bacteria > Pseudomonadota > Gammaproteobacteria > Pseudomonadales > Halomonadaceae > Vreelandella > Vreelandella colorata. The sequence goes on along the minus strand of NZ_JABUZA010000044.1, from coordinate 33,350 downwards.
GCCCCTGCCGATACCCAAACGCACCGCCTTTGATGTACTCATCAACGTCAAAATCGTGCTGCTCTTGCCAGGGCTGTTGACTGAGTGTTGCCTGCTTCACGCGGTGAAGGGCGAACTGGCGCAGATCCTTAAACCCATCCACATGAGCTAACAGATAGGTGGCACTGTGGCGGCTCACAATGCCTTGAGGGTGGAGGGTAAACGCCTTTTCAGAGTGGCTGGTGCGTGATAGATAAATAACGTCAACGGCTTTCTGCTCAAGGAGTGCCTGCGAGATGGTCTGCCAGGTTGCCTCGTTAATCTCAGCGGGGATCAGCGCTTTGCCGTTAGGAATGGCGCGTACCTTACGTGCCCACTGGCTAAGCCCATTAGCGCTCATGTCGTCCAGCAATTTCCGTGCGTCAGTAAAGTGGGGCGAGAGCTGGCCGACCACCACCGGAGGCAGCAGCCCCTTCAAATACTCTTCCGCCAATACCAGCGTTAGCGCACTGGGTACATCAAGTGCAGGTAGCTGGCACTGAAAGTCACGATCAAAATACCATCGGTAAGGTTTCTGGCTATCGTCACAGCCAATCGGAAACTGCGTGGAGAGCTTTTGGCTTAAATCCCGCTGCAGAGAACGTGTATCGATATTAAACCCGCGCTCTGCAAGCTTCTCTTTCAACACGGGCGTCGCGATACGCCCTGGAAAGCGAGGAATCAGCTGCAACATGGTTAAGTAACGGAAAAGCGTATCGCGGGGTTCGGACATAGTGACGCCAACCTTGGCTGAACTCATGAAAGCGTTGAGTTTAACGCGCCTCACAAAACTTAGCGACCCGCGCCGGTAAAGCGCCGGGCTCTTTAGCGACTAGGTGAGCACGCTGTCGCCACAGCGTCACGGTACTTGGGTCTATGTGAGTCGTGGGTAATGTATGCCAGAGGGCGGCGGGGTGGATATCGATGGACGCTTCTACCGCAATATTGGGGTGCCCTTCCAGCCAGCGATAAACGCTCATCGCGCTGCGCCCCACGCATACTGGAAAGAGCAGGGCATCAGCAGGGAAAGGAATCCCGAGTGTCAACAGCAGTGCATTCACTTCATGGTCACACGCCAGGTGCCAACGTTGATAGTTGGCCACCAGCGGTGCGGTCAGATGGCCTGCCACACAGTGCCAAATGAGGTGCGCTTGTAAGAACTGACGGGACCTATCAGATAATGTGGCACTGTAATCTGGGCAAATATAAAGCTGCTTGCCATCCGTGCCCGCACTGTGAAAATGTGAGTCAGTGACGGAGGTAAGGGTGAGAAACTGGCTTAAAAAGCCCATGACGGGCATTTCGTGTTTCCATTGCTCACGATCATCTAGCCACTTGGCGATTTCCTGTTGGGTAGTGTCTTGAGTCGTTACACATTCGTTCGTGGTCATTGTAGCGTCCACCGTCCCTGATAAGAGAAGATGAGGATATGACGTGGTTGCGACATTTGGTGTCGTATAGCTCAGATATACATTCTAGTGCTAGTGACCTACAACCTTTGACTTTGTTTGCTAGTTCGACATGCATGCGGCTCAGGGTTTGGATAGTGGGCCCAGCAGAAATTTAACCTACGACCAAGGGATTGTCAGACCGATGAAATAGAGAAATGTAATATGCACAGTGAATGAGGAAATACTTTTTTGCGACATATAATGTCGCAAGTGCGGCACATACTGGTTGGCAATCACAGCGCATTGGAGTGCCTTCTATGTATGCAACCCCCGCTCAAGCACAGCAACTGCTACGCCATCAGGTAGACCAACTCGCTAGCGACCCAATGCTGGCAGAGCAACTGCCACCGCTGATGCTTTGGGGGCCGCCAGGCGTAGGGAAAAGCTCGGTGGTGCGCCAAGTGGCTGAGCAGCAGGGCATAGGTTTTATTGATATTCGCCTAGCTCAGCGTGAACCGATCGACCTGCGTGGCCTGCCGGTGCCTGATCATGAGCGCGGTGTGGTGGACTGGCTGTTAGCCGGTGAGTGGCCACGAGACCCTAATAGCCGTGGCATTTTGCTGTTCGATGAACTCACCGCCGCAGACCGCAGCCTGCAGGTCGCTGCGTATGAACTGATCTTAGATCGACGATTAGGGGATCTTTACCGCCTGCCGCCGGGCTGGCTGGTAGTGGGAGCTGGAAACCGCAGCGAAGACCGCGCCGTCGCACAAACATTCTCTAGTGCCCTAGCGAACCGCTTTTGTCATATCAGCCTAACACCTGACCTAGACACCTGGACGCGCTGGGCGGCCGGGGAGGGGCTGCATCCCGACGTAACGGCTTTTTTACGCTTTCGGCCAGAATGCTTCTTCGACATGGAGGGCAATGTTGAGCAGGGCTGGCCAAGCCCGCGTAGCTGGACGCGCGTGGCGCAGTCGCTTAACCACAGCACGAGGCTGCCTGCGGCTACCCAAGCGCTGATGGTTCATGGTCTCGTCGGGCAGGGCGCGGCAACCGAGTTTTTGGCATTCCGTGATTGGGCACTCAAGTTGCCAGATATCCCTGCCATGCTGAATGGAAAAGCGCCCATAGATATTCCAACGCGCGCTGATCAGCGCTACGCTTTTTGCGCGGGGCTTGCCCACACGTTATGGCAACACGTTGCTGATGACGCACTTTATGATGCTAAAACACAGCAGCGTATCGCGCGCTTTTTTCAGATCAGCCAGGCGCTCAGTGCCGATTTTGCCACGCTAGCGCTGATGGATGCGATGCAAGGTGCCAATGACGTCCAACAGCAATCGCGTACCTTAGCGTTAATGAGCCACCCCGCCTTTGATGCGTGGAGCGAGCAGCATGGGAGTGTGTTTCAAACACACCTGGCCAATCATATAAGTGCTGCGTTGGCGGCTGAGTCGGTGTCATGAGTTGTCAGCGCGGCCCTAGCGCTGCCGAACAAACGCTCAAGCGCCACATCCAACGCCAGTGCGAAGCAGACCGTGCGGTTTTAATGTCGGCACAACCGTTTACCGCTCGGTTACTGATGCAGCTGTCAGTTGTGAGCATTGTCGATGACCGCCTGCCGACGGCAGGCACAGATGGCGAAACGATCTTCGTCAATGCCCAGTTTATGGCTCAGCGCAGTGATGAAGATCGCCGTTTTATTCTGGCGCATGAGGTGTGGCACTGCGCCTTGGGCCATCATGCTCGGCAGTTCGGACGTGACCCTAACGACTGGAACCGCGCCTGTGACTACGAAATCAACGGCATTTTGCGCGAAGAGCTACGCCACTGCCCAGACGATGCGCTCTATCACCGCCGCTATTTAGGCTGCTCGGCTGAGCAAGTCTACGCTGACCTTCGTCAGCATCCCCACCGACGAGAGCGTGGGCGCGTACTGGATGAACATACGCTCCATGTTGCCGTGACGGCAGCGGAGGGCGTGATCGACCCAGATTTTACACCCAAGCCAGTCACGCCAGAAAACGCCCGAGTATGGCAGCAGCGTTTAGTCGCCACTGCTCAGCAGCATCAGCAAGGCCATTTGCCAGGGCATCTGAACACGCTCATCGAGCGCTTGCGGAAACCTCAAGTGCCTTGGCAGCAGGTGCTGGCGAGCCACATTCAACGGACGCTAACCGGCAACCGGCAGTGGCTACCGCCATCACGTCGTCACCTGCACCGTGGCCTGTACCTACCTAGCCAGCGTAGCCAAACGCTCGCGCTTGCCGTCGCCATTGACACCAGCGGCAGTTGCCAACGGGCGTTACCACACTTTTTAAGCGAGCTTGCCGGTATTTTAGCGGCCTGCGATCGGGTGGCGGTGGACGTCATTGAGTTCGATAGCCAGATTACCCAGCGCAGCATGCTGCACGAAGGCCAGCTCCATGATCTCGCACACTGGCAGTGCCAAGGCGGTGGCGGAAGTGATATCCGCCCCGTGTTTGAATCGCTGGCGATCACACCACCTAACGTACTGGTGGCGTTAACGGATGGAATGATCAGTGCACCCCAGCGGTCACCAGGCTACCCGGTGATATGGTGTCTCACTGCCAACCACCGGCCCCCAGTGCCCTGGGGTGAGGTGCTATTCATGGATGGAGGGCCGATCGCGGAGCGAGTCACTACCGATAGACATGCCAGGTCTCAAAGCAACGGTCACACTGAGCTTGATGAGCTGGACGCTATCTTTGGAAGGGTAGCGAATCGCAGCCACTAGGAAGAGTATCGATCTACCCGTCACGTTTAAAGGGAGTGTTTGCTGGATAACGTTTTTATGAAAATTGAGCAACTAATCCACACTTTTATGCATATAAGTGTGTTTTATTTCATTTATATGCGCATAAAAGTGTGGTTTTTCATCTGGATTAGTATTGCGCGGCCGCTCCCCAGCGCAAGTACAAGACCCAGCTCTCTCATAATTAGCTCTCTCATAATTGGAAGTTACATAAGGCTAGCATCGTCCGGCAGCTACCTATGTCCGCCGCGGCACCCTACACAAACTCTCTACATCGATCAGCCAAAAAAATGCTATTACCGCTCTCAAGGGTGTGCGGGCAAGCAACATAATAGCCTCAGCTATTGCTACTCATTATTGATCAGTCGAGAACTTAAACGCCTTTGAAAGCAGATTTTGCTGGTTGATCATTCTCGGCGCTGTCGCATCCGAAAACATGCCTTTCGGGTCGATAGTTACGAATCCCCAAAACTGTAAAAAGCGACCTACAAAACGAGACTCGATCAACAAACGCAGCAAGCGCGTGGGCGAGTAGTGTGTATCGGTGGGCATCTCGTCAACAAAACGGGGGAAAGCCACGGCCACCTCGTTAGTCAATTGATCTACAGAACCGTGACGTTGTAACCGCCACAACATAAATAGCCAAAACGGCCGAAGGTCAGCCTCTTCTGGCCAGCTATCCAGATAACCCCAGTTATATTTTGTGACCGCCGCTTCGAGCATCGGTAGAAAAAAACCGTGAAGGCCATGTGTTTGATACTGTTTTTGCGCGGTTTTCTTTACATGAAACTTACCACTACGGCGGTAAATGATGCCTGCCGCTTCCGCAAGAATGCGCGTGTAGTGCAAGGAATTAAACGCTTCTTCGTTATGGCCCGCAAACTCACTGATGCTGATATGAGTGTGGTGCTGAGACACTGCGAACGCTGGGAGTAGGGCACTAGCCTGTTTGACTAACGTGGTGGGCAGGTTGCCCTTCGGTGTTGCTTTAAAGGCGCCACCTTGCTGCATGGCAGCCTCTACAATGAGCGATAAGTAACGCATCACCGGGCTGGTGGATAAATCATCTGGTGGGTGGATTGTGACCCCTGAAAACTCACCAAAAGGTGCATATAGCCAGCTATACACTTGCTCGGGTGATAGGCCACAGAACGCTTCTACGGCGCTATGGTTTTGTTCATCCAGACGGTTTTGCATGATCAAACGTAAATCATCGGGGCTGAAATACGGTTTCATAGTATTGCTCCTGGCCGCTGCGAATGCCTTTGAGCTCGAGTAAACTCTAATCCATTTGATTTTCGGTGCTTTCTACAGATCGGCGCTGACTTTCTGGGTATGGGTAGTGCTCATTGTCAGTCGACGGGCCAATCTCAAGCTTGGCGCGTTCTAAGATATCAGCGGGTAGCTCTTTCTTCACTGAGACGCCAAGCTCTTTAAATTCATGCGCCTGCTTGATCAGATTGCCCCTGCCGTTGACCAGTTGTCCCAGCGCCTTGTCATAGCTACCCCGAGCACCGTCCAGTTTCTTACCAACGTCCTGCATGCTTTCAACGAAGCTGGAGAGCTTGTTATAAAAACGTTCGGCACGACTGGCCAATTCAGCGCTGTGCTTACTCTGGTTTTCAAATCGCCACAGTTGACTGACAATATTGAGGCTGGTTAGCAAGGTTATTGGGGTGGCGACCAGCACATTATTCTCAATGGCACGTTGATAGAGAGTGCTGTCATAGCGAACCGCCTCAACGTAGGCCGATTCAATCGGGATAAACATCACAACGACTTCAGGGGAGTTCAGGCCCGGCAGGTCGTAATAATGCTTGTCTGCCAGTTCGGTAATGCGAGAACTGACAGCCTTTGTGTGCTCCGCTAACGCATGTTGCCGTGAGAGGTCATCCTCTGCGTTCACATACTCCAGATAGGCGTTGAGCGAGGTTTTGGCATCAATGACCAGATGACGACCCTGTGGCAAATAGATCACAGCGTCTGGACGGCGCTTTCCTTCCTCAGTATCAAAGCTTCTTTCGCGCTGATAATCATCCCCAGGGCGCAGGCCCGCACTATCGAGGACGTTTTCTAACATCAGCTCACCCCAATTGCCTTGCACCTTCTTTTGACCTTGGAGTGCCTGGGTAAGCTGTGCGGCTTGGTCGGTAATGTCCTTATTCAAATCCTGTAGGTGCCTTAGCTCTGTCCGTAGGCTGGCACGCTGTTCAGTTTCTTGGGTGTGCAGGCTTTCCACTTTGTCGCGGAAGCCCTTTATTTCGGTTTGGAACGGCTTGAGTAGCTCGGTTAGGTTGCGCTCTGAGAGAGATGAAAATGCCTTGCCTTTCTGGTCGAGCAGTTCGTTGGCTAGGTTTTCGAACTCTATCTTGAGCTGCTTTTTGCTGTCTTCCATCCATTGCAACTGCCGGTTGAACTGCTGCTCTTTCTCTTCAGTGCGGGTTTGCAGCTCGCCATGCTCGTTTTTGAGTGCATGATAAGTGGTCTGAAGCTCTCTGAGGCTCTTCTGTGCAGTGTCTCGTTGCTCGCGTGATTCCTTGAGGTTAGCGGCGGTTGCCTGAAGGTCTGACTGGATGCTGCCGTGGGCTTCGCGCAGCTCGGCGATCTGCTGATGGGCATCATCAAGTTTCTTCTGATAATCCTGGCGCTGTTGGTTCAAGGTGCTTTCGGTGGTGGTGAGCTTATTTCGGGTCTCGTCGAGAGCCTGACTGCGGGATTTCAGGTCTGCCTGGGCGCTGCCTAATGCCTCGCGCACCTGAGCGAGGTCATTATTGACCGTGCTGAGCTTATCTTGGGAGGATTCCCTGAGCGTCTTAAGCTCATCACCCAGGGTATTTATTCGCTGTTGCGCCTCTTGAAGGCTTGCTTCTCGTGATTCGAGCCGAGATTCCCGATCACTCAGTTCCGATTTGAGTTCGGTAAACCGCGTGTTCAGCTCATCTTGATGGGTCTGACGCGCTTTAACGTCTCTACTCGCCTCATCAAGCTGGGCCTGAAGGCTGGCTAGCTGTTGCTGAGCAGCGTCACGGTGATCGGATAACTCTCTTCTGACGCCTGCCAATGCTTCCTTTTCGGTAGCTTGCTCTAACCGTAGGTTTTGTAACGAAGCACGTTCACTTTCTAGAGCACTTTCAAGTGTGGTCATTCGGCTTTTGGATGCTTGGAGGTCTTCGCTGATCGTTCTATGTGCCTGTTCAGACTGTTGTAAGTCAAATTCCTTGGACTGAAGAGCCGCTTGAGCAGCATCCTTCTGTTTTCGCATTCCAGAAATCCGCCGCTGCTGTAGGGCAAAGGCAAGTAATGCACCTAGTACAAAAAGGGCATTGCTGATCAGTACAAGATTGAATGACTGTTCCATAGAGAAGTCCCAAGCCAGGTATAGGAGCAAAAGGTTATTTTACTGGTGAGCTAAACGAACCGCGTGTCATGTACTTACGCTGGCATGCTTTAGCAGAATTTTTCTTAGCTTGATACTACTTCACTGGCCTTAGGCTGTATGTAAGCTTTCGCTTACAAAAATGTCAGCTAAAGAATTTCACTGCTCGGTAGAGTTTCGATTAAGCAGATTTCTTGTGCTCAGGCAGAGCCAGATTGACATCTTCCGACCACTAAATCAGAGATCGTAGTGGCGGATTCCCAGGTTGTTACCTTCCCGGTTTCTGCTTTGCTGTCCGTTGCTTGCAATGCCTTGGCATGGCCGGTCTTACACAAACTCCACAGGTGTATATTTCCGAGTGCCCCTCGGTATTACCTCAACGCTCAGCAACGGCTAACAGCGCGGTGCTTGCTTGTAGGATGTTGCGGGCGGCATTGATATCACGGTCAATGCCTTGGATGCCGCAATCGGGGCAATCCCAGGTGCGAACAACCCGACAGGGAATCCTCGCTTTGCGTCACAATGGGCGGCACAGAGGCGTAAAGGCGCGAGACTGATTGGTCGTTAACGGCATACATTGGCTTTGCATCACCGCTGACGCTGCTCAAGCGCTACAACGTCTCTATTTCAAACGCTACGATTTGCCGCTGAGCACTTGAAAACTCTACACCAATCAAATGAATTGGTTTGCCGCTGGCGCGGTGTTTATCGGCATAGCCCTTGGCCTTGATTTGCTCCAGCGCTTTGCCTTCCGGCAGCTGTTCTACCACTTTAAATTCAAACAGATAGATATGGCCGTTAAAGTCGACGCTCATATCTACCTTACCGTGGTGGCTAGCGTCTTCGACCGTTACGTCCACGCCAAGCGCTGCAAAGTGGCTGTAAAACACGCTGGCATAATGACCTTCATATTGGGCGATTGGGTTGTTGCGGTACCAGTCGTGGGGTAAACCCGTATAAAGGGCCTTAAGATGGGTTTCTAGGCTAGTAAGATCGTGCGCCTGCAGCAGGCGAAACAGCGTTAGGCGCTCTTTAGGAGGCGATGCTACGCCAAGGATTGGTAACAACGCCTGGTTAAGGCTGGTCTCTACTTCATGATTCGGGTAGCCCAATGTATAGAGCCAGTAGCCGGTCATGGGCTCTTCTACCGAGTGCACCGTCAGGTAGCCGGTTTGGAATAAAAGTGCTTCGGTTGCGATATGGTCGACATCAAAGCGGCCTAACAACTCGGCTTCGGTTTGCAACTGGCTTAACACAGGCGTAAAAACGCCCCGCTTTTTCAGCATATCCACCAAAAATGTGGGGGTAGCGCTCTCAAACCAGTAAGGGCTAAATTTACGCTCTTCGAGCAATAACAAAACGTCAAAAGGGTTATAGACGCTGGAGACTTCTTGCCCACCCCAGCGGTAACCGTTGTACCAGCGGCGAATATCGTCACGGTCCAGGCCGGGTAGCTCGGGGGCAAAGACCGTATCCACATCGTGGTCGGTGTAGCCGCAGATGGCGGCATAGTCCGATGAAAGGGTGATATCGCGCAGGTTATTTAACCCTGAAAAGAGACTTACTTTGCTGAACTTGGAAACGCCGGTGAGCAGCACAAAATGCAGATGGGGGTCGGCATCTTTAAGCACGCTGTAGAGGTTCTTTAGCCCTTCGCGCAGTTCACGGGCACGGTCGGTATCCAAAATATTATCCAGTATGGGCTTGTCGTACTCGTCGATGAGTACCACCACGCGCTGGCCATATTGCGTATGGGCTTGGCGGATGAGGTGCTCAAGCTCACCGGCAATATCGGTTTCATAGGTGAGTGTCAGGCCCAGGCGCGCGCGCTCGGTGCGTAACTGATCGCGGATACGTACATCTAACGCTTGGCGGCTTTGCATCACGCCGCTCCCGAAGCTTAAGCGCACCACCGGATGGCGCTGTTGCCAGTCCCACTTGTCGTGAATATATAAACCTTCAAATAGTGCTTCGCGGCCTTCAAACAGGCAGCCTAGGGTATCCAGCAGCAGGCTTTTGCCAAATCGTCGTGGGCGGGAGAGAAAGTAGTATTTGTTCTGGTTCGCTAACTTCTCAATAAACGGCGTTTTATCGACGTAGTAATAACCGCCTTCGCGAATATCCGAAAAGGTTTGAATACCAATGGGCAGTTTACGACGATGGGCAGATGACATGCTGACCTCTTATGAACCATTTGCGTTTGGAATGATTTTAGCACGGTGTTGGGAGGGTAAAGTGTTGTGCGTATAACGCTGCGTTTTTCAGCTGAGGCACTATGTACGTTTAATAGGCACACTCTCGCCTAACCAACCCATGACTGCCTGCAATGCTTGTTCCGAGGGCATGGCATTGCGCTTGCCTCGCGCCTGACTAAGCACCCATTTATCACCCAAGGGAGCAATGGCAACGGTTAAGTGCTCTGGATGGCTCATGTGGTAAATTGCTATAGACCCTTGTGCCACCAACGTGTGGTAACTTCCCACACAGTGCTGCATGCGTTTGCCTTCAAGCAGGAGTGAGCTCCAAGAGGTTAAGGCGCAAATACCTTCTTGGTTCGGTAGTGGGGCGTTGGGGAAAGGCCCATAACGCTTTTCCAGCATGTCAGCTTGAACCGCACTTTGCGCAGCATTTCGGGCATTAAAGTGTGCGATACGACGATCATGCAGCGCTTGTAGCTCCGCTATCGATCTAACACGACGAAGCCTTGAGAGGTTGGCAGCATCTAGGCGGTGTGTGTCTTCTAGCATGGACGTTATCCAAGTGCGATCATGAACACGGTTGGTCGAGTTCAACGCCTCATCAATGAGCGCGAGTAACCCAGGCCACCGTTCGCCTTGGTAATTCCCTAAGAAAATTAACTGTTGAGCATAGGGTGCCGGATGGTGCCGAAGTAGAGACGTGGTACGGGGATCCATTAATGCGCGCTTAAGTGTGATGAACTCTCGCCCAATCATAGGGGAGAGCGCGCATCGGCGCAGCAGTTTGGCAGTCGCCTGCGTACTGGGTAAGCCAGCATAGCCGCACAGCTCAGATTGCTTTTTGCAGAGCAAGCTCAATAGATAGGGTTCTGACCACTGATGCTCCATGGCTTTCTCAGTGAGTAATACCAGCAGCAGGGGAGAGGAAACCGCCAGATCCAAGGCCGCTGGGTGGCGGCCTGTCAGCTGGGCCAGCTCCATGCCCAAAAAGGGTACGGCGTTAACCAGTGTTTTTACCTCAGCAGGCATGCCCCGCGTTAAGGCCTCGCCATGAGTGCTCATCAGGGCCTGCCAACCAATCCCTGCAGGGGCTAAGAACTCTCCCCACGCCAGCGGCTCATGATGGGTTTCGCTTACCCAGGCAAAAGGTGCGGGTGAGCACCATGGAGATACTTTCACGACCAAGGGGTAACCAACGGCAGCCGATAAGTCGAAGACAATACGTTGATCGCCACGCGTCGCCATCTTCTGATGGGATGTCGGTGCCCATCGCTGTAAGGCACGATGCATCCATGCGCGCATAGGTATTTTAAGCCTCAGTCTTGATGATGGATCACATCCACACTCATAAAATTGTTTAACGCTAGCGGCATTCCCGGTGAATGAGTATAAGCTACTAACACACCTCCGTAAGCCGCCGCGTAATCAAGGCAAGCCACGTTACGACCCAAGCGCAGCGGGGTGCCTGTCAGCGCATAATGACCAAAAAAAGTAGGGTGGGCGTTATGGGGATAGCCATGTTCACGCGCCTGGGTGGGTAATAGCTCCCAAGGGTGAATCAGTGCCACGTCGTTGGGCCACCACCAAACGCGCTTCCTAATAGTACGAAACCCCGATGCCGACACATGGGCACGAACCGTGTGTTCGCAGCCGGCAATCACTCGATCCATCGCAAAGTAGGTGGTCGAGTAAGTGTCTTCATAAGCAGCCATGGCAGCATCATCCAAGCAGCGAATGCCCATCGCTTTTAAATGCTGAAGTGAGGCTTCATGCCACCAAGCATGTACCACGCGGCACTGCTCCAGCTCTAGAAAGAGAGGCTGTGTGCGTAGCCACTGAAAGTGATCGAGGAGTCGCGCTAGGCCATCTTCCTCGGTGGCAAATTCATCGACCAGCCGTTGGCGGTCAGGGTGCTGGCGCGTAGCCTTGATAAAGTCTGGCGGACTGTGTTGATACTGATAAGCCTCTCGTACCCAGTTCAGTTCGTGATTCCCCACGACCATAAGCGCGTGGCCCGCATCGACCATTTGGCGTACTAAGCGAAGTACCGCGCCTGGCCACGGCCCTTTATCAATAATATCACCCACAAATACCGCCACATGCCCCGGTTGCTGCCAACCCTGCGGCCCCTTGCGATACCCCAAGCGGGTCAGGAGTGTCTCTAGCGTCGCTAACTGGCCATGCACATCGCCGATGATATCGTAGTGGGGTGTATTGCTCATGCAGCCTCTCCTCCATGTTGAGTGCTGTCAGTATCTTATTAGGGTGCGACGCTTGGTGTCGCAAGCAGGCGGTAAGGTATGAAAAAAATCTGACGTAGAGGCGCTTATGACGAACGAGAACCGACCCCCGCAACAGCCACTGCCTACCGTCAGTCCCAACATAGATGAGTTATACCGTTATCTTGGTGCGCTGTCAGGCTTAGCAGCTGGAGATGCGTTAGGTACCACGCTGGAGTTTTGTATCCGGGATCAACATCCTCACCACACTGAGATGCGCGGAGGCGGTGTCTTTAATGTTGCCCCTGGGGAGTGGACAGACGATACCGCCATGGCGCTGTGTTTGGCTGAAAGTCTATTGAATCGTCAGTCGTTTGATCCGCATGATCAGTTAAGCCGCTACGTACGCTGGTGGCGAGAAGGTTACATGGCCTGCCAAGGCCGCTGCATTGATATTGGTAGCACGACCTTGGATGCCTTGCAGCGTTTTGAACGCACACAAGACGCCAATGCGGGCGGCACCCAAGCGTATCAAAGCGGTAATGGCGGCATTATGCGCCTCGCGCCAGCCGTTATGGTGGCGAACAGTAAGCAAGAGGCAGTGTCGTTAGCGGTGCGAAGCAGTCTTACCACGCATGCAAGCCCCGACTGTTTGGATGCTGCCGCATTAATGGGTGCCGTGCTTTGGCGGTTGTTGCAAGGCGAGCCTCTGCGCAAGGTGCTCGCACAGATGCCGACCACCCCTGTCCAAGGAGATCGTATCTTAGCGCTTCAGGCAGGGCTGTTTTGTGAACTGTCGCGCGAGGAGGTGTCTTCCAGTGGCTATGTCATCGATACCCTTGAAGCCGCGCTATGGTGCTGTTGGCAGGCACTTTCGTTAGAAGAAGCACTAGTGCTGGCCGCCAACTTAGGCGATGACGCTGATACCGTTGCTGCAGTAACGGGCCAGCTGGCAGGTGCCGCCTGGGGGGTTAAGGCATTGCCGGAGCGGTGGTTAACGACGTTAGCGTGGCGAGACAAAATAGACCAACTGGCAAGAGCGCTATACGCCCTCAAACAACGTGGAGAGTGAACTATGCCGCGCTTAGTAAAGACCACAATAGAGATTGGCCTCCAAGCACAGCGGGATATCCTATTTTTAACTTTCAAAAATGAAAGTCATGACGACAATATTCTTGGAACGCACTGGGAGAAGCACCAGGGGCGAACAAGTTATTGAGCAACAGTTTGTTGGATGCCACCATAATGCTTATCAAACTTTCCCAAGCCGCTTGCTTTAATGATCAATGCCGTATCACTGCCAATGAAAAGGTTAAGTATGATAACAACAAGCAGGCAGGCACGCTGTATGGCCCAGACGAGATACACCTCAACTAATTGTGTTTTTGCGCATTTAATCTTAACCTCTCTTTAGTCACGCACGTTACGTCACGTCACTTTGGCGATCGTGAACTATTCTGGCCATGAACGAAGAGGGCTTGATCAATGCGCACAAGCACAAGCGGACGTGTCGTCATCGACATTACACCGGAAGAAAAATCCGCCATCTACGCTGCGCTTAAAGCGCGAGGTGGGCTTACCATGCGTGAATGGTTTAAGCAAAAGGCTATCGAGGATGGCCTGTTGCCTAAGCCATCTAATCCATCCCCTACGACGACCCGCAAGGAGGCGTTCTGATGCTGAAGACTGTCAAGCAAGCGTGCGAGTTCGACCCGCAAGTAATGGACTATCAAATGTCTCAGGGGGTTGAGCACCTTTCTGATTTGATCACAGGAGCTGGTGACGGCACCGAATTCTTCAAGCGTAATTACGTCACACAGGGTATGGAGCAGCTCTTCAACGAGGGGCTCTTGCGCTTGTCGGGCAAGTCAGATCAGGCCGTCTTTGAGTTAAGTCAAGCGATGGGCGGTGGTAAAACGCACCTGATGATTGCGTTAGGGCTGATGGCCAAGCACGATCACTTGCGCAGCACCTATCTACCAGAATCACTGGAATCTCAGGTTGATATACCGAGCGTGAAGGTGGCCGCCTTTAACGGTCGTAATAACCCGGATCACTATGTCTGGGGGGAGATTGCGACACAGATTGGTAAAGCGGCAGAGATTCGTGACTACTGGGCTAATGGACCTCGGGCAGTCGATGAAGACGCATGGATGAAACTGATCGGTGATGAACCGACGTTAATCATGCTCGATGAGCTGCCCCCGTATTTAAGCATGGCAGCCACGCAAAAAGTGGGCGATGGGTCGCTGGCTAGCTTAACGACCTACACGCTGGGGTGTCTGATGAGCGCTGCACTCAAACTGCCCCGCTGCGCTGTGATTATTGCTAACTTATCGGGCTCCTACGAGAAACAGACCGAGGCCATCCGTGAAGCGATAGGCGATCTTCAAAATGAGGCAAGCCGCCAGGCCAAGAGCATTACGCCGGTATCACTGGAAGGCAGCGAGATTTACCAGATTCTCCGTAAGCGTCTCATCCGTCAAATGCCAGACGAAGATGTCATCAGCGAAGTGGCCAATGCTTACGCAAGCCGCGTCAAAGCGGCAAAAGATGGCGGGCATATCGACGCGACCTATATCGGCAACGTGGCGGAAGAAGTCGAGGAGACCTACCCCTTCCATCCGTCCTTCAAGCATATCGTGGCGTTGTTTAAGGACAACGAAGGCTTTAGACAGACCCGAGGGTTGATGCAGTTTGCCGCTCGGTTGGCCAAAAGTGTCATGATTCGCGAGCAGGATGACGTGTACCTGATCGGTGCCCAGCATTTTGACTTGAATGATCCGGCGGTACGGTCGGAGTTCAACCGGATTGCAACGCAGCTCAACCCCGCGCTGGCGCGTGATATTGCCGATAGCGGCAATGCGATTGCCGAAGAGATTGATGCCGAGATTGATCCTGATGCCCGCAGTGCTCAGCAAGTGAGCACCCTGTTACTGGCAACCTCCCTGTCCCGCACAGGCGGACGCATCGGACTGACAGAAAGTGAGGTCATCGAATTTCTGGCCGCGCCGAACCGCAAGCCCAGTGAGTATAAAACAGCGCTTTCAAAGCTGCAGGAAAGGGCCTGGTATCTCCACCGTGAAGAAGAACGTTATTACTTCAAGGAAACCGAAAACCTGACGCGCCAGATTGAGCGCATGGCCAAAGATGTACCCCCTAGCCGTGTTGATAAAGAGCTCATTCGGCGTATCACCTCTATTCTGACGCCACGGGACAAACAAGCGTACCAGCATGTCCTGGTCATGCCGGAGCTGGACAACATCAGGCTTGGCAGTGGACGGGTGCTGATTGTCGTAAGACCGGATGGGCGCACCCCTCCTGAAAAGCTGACATGGTTCTTCGAATACGTGGAGGAAAAGAACAGCCTTGCGTTTCTAACCGGGATGGACAGCCACCTGGCGAATGCCGTGGAAGCACGTCAACGTGAAGCCTATGCCATTGAGCAAATCTGTACTCAGTTAAAACCAGGGGACACGCTGTATCAGGAAGCTCAAGAGAGGCGTAATGATAGTCAGATGCGCCTTGAGCAGGCGATTTCAGCGGCGTACAACCGTCTGTATTTTCCGTCAGCGGGCTTTGATGGATCGGGGGAGCTAGGCCGAGCCACCATCCAGAACAATCTCAGCATTCAGGAGGCTGAAAAGCAGCTGGAAGCGCTGTTGGGTAGCGCCAGTTGTGAAGAGAAATTGGCGCTGGATATGCGGGATAATCTGGAAGCCTTTTGGTCGGAAATGGAAGAGTACGTGTGGCCCAGCAATAGCCGCCGTGTTCGTTGGCAGGATGTCATCAGCAAAATGAAGACGGACCCAACGCTACCTTGGTTGCCCGGTAGCAATGGCCTCGACACCCTCAAACAGGAAGCACTACGCCAGGGCCGCTGGCGCGACAACGAAGATGGTTACATTGAAAAAGGCCCCTTTCCCAAGGAAAAGACCACCGCCAGTGTCACGGTCAATAAAACATCAGTGGAAAACGGCACCACAGAATTGACCATTACCCCGCGCAACGCAGGATCTAACCCCGTGGTGCATTATGCGGATCATCCCAACGTCAGTCCATCAGCCCCCTTGGTGGAAACACCGGATGAGTTCATCACCGACAAGGCAACGCTGTACTTCCTGGTCGTAGACAGCGATGGTAAGCACGAAACGGGAGAGCCTATCTGCTGGAAAGCTGCCCTGAAAATTCGCCATCAGATTCATGCGCAAGGGGATAAGCGCACCGTTGAGTTGCAGTGTACGCCCCAGGCCGATATGACCTATACGCTTGATGGTTCCAATGCGAAAGAAGGCACGTCCTATCAAGGCCCGTTTGAGGTAGGGACAGACAAGCAGGTTTTGCTTGTGCATGCAGAATCCGGTGAAGCCCAGGCCAGTGAGCAGTTCACGATTCCGGCCAAGGGCGACAAGCGGGTACAAATTGACGACCGAAAGCCTGCCAAGCTGACCTCCAAAGCCACACTGGATGCAACAGGGAAGAGCTACGCGGTTATTAACCATTTCAAAAATGATGACACGACACGCTTTCGTGGTGTGCGTATCGAGGTAGGAGAGGGTGAGCACACGGTATCCGTACGCTTCCAGGAACGCGCTGTCACAGCGTCCGAAATCGAGATTGCCCTGAATGCCATCAGGAAAATTGTCGACGATGATAACGCCAACGTGACCATCCGAATCGCATCAGGTGCCGATTTCATTAACGGTTTTGAAGCCAAGGAGTTTTCGCGGCTTTCCGGCGTAGAGCTGAAACCTGAAAGCATCGTACAGGGAGAGGCATAAGCATGGGATTGGCACAACGCACTATCGAGGAAAAGGCCATGAGCCCGTCATCTAAAGCCGGTGAGACAAAACCACGCCCCACGGAAGGGTTCGGGGTCCCCATGACGGAAACCAACCCCCACTGCTTTTTCGTGCGGGTGCCCAAGAACAACAAAGGCTCAGTGGAGATTGTTGAAAATCTTGGCGTACAGGCGCAAGGCGAGAGTACCGATGAGATTGTACGTGTGGTTCTGGAGCGTCCACGCTGGACGGCCATACGCCAGGAAGTCCAGCGCATCTTCAACAACCGTCTGAAAGAAAACAAGCTGACTACCAGCCGGTGGAAAGTGGGGGAAAACCCGGTCGATCGGCTCCTTGGAAAAGAGCTATGTGTCTTGGCCTGGGCCGTCGAAAAGATGGAAGAAGACAAAATCCCTGTCGCCGTTCGTAACTGGATGGCGTTTCGCCCTGAAGAGCGCTGGTGGCTGTTCAGCATGACTGCCATGAGCACCGGCCTTGCTAACGAGGGTGACAAGGGCTGGCGCGTCGCGCTAAGACACGCCCTGGGTGATGTGGCCCAACATGAGCTATTCAAGCCGCGGGGAGTAACGAAGGTCCCTCAATCCTTCGACCTCTTCAGCCAACCCTCTATCAAGGAGTGATTTTCTATGGATGCGACCACGCAATTAAAACCGGCTGAGCTGGTACCGTTCGCCTTGAAAGATGCGCCTGCGCTAATCGAAAAGGTGTTTCCCGCCACCAAGGTGTCGTTTGAGGCGAAGAAGGAGCGTGATGCTGGCTCTAGTCAAACTTTGCCCTCTTTAGGTTCATATTGGTGGGGCAGGAAGCCTCTAATTCTTGTGCGATCGATCCTTCTGGGGTCTCTACTGCCCGAAACGGGCGACTCAGAAAAAGACCTGGCTGTCTACGAATCACTTCTTGGTATTGACCTCAAAGGTATGGCTAAACGTGCCGTTAAGAAGGATAGCATTAAGCCCTCTGATGTCGCTACCACGGTATCGCTTCACAACCCTTGGGCGTATTTTGATTTTGACGCTTCAAAGAGTCACATGGCCGATGAAGATGTTTCAATGTGTGACTTTCCTATAGATGCTAACGGACTTGGGATAAAGATTCGCTGGAAAAGATCCGTGAGCCTAGATTCTAAAGCCTATATCTTACAGAAGTATCTTAAGAAGCTTGGCTCTTACGAAGAAAGGGCTGCACATTGCATGCGACCTGAAAAGGTTAATGAAGATTTTCTTCTTTCACACTGCTGGACAGATGTAAATTCTGCCTATAGGAAGTATGGAGTAAATGCCCAGAGCATCCCAGAGCTAATTAAACAATTAGGTATTCTACGTTTTGGAAGAAATCCGATAGTTACCGACACTTTCTCAGGAGGGGGGTCGATACCCTTTGAGTCCGCTCGGATGGGCGCTGATACTGTAGGCGCAGACTTAAACCCGATTGCTTGCATGTTAAATTGGGGTGGCTTTAACATCATTGGTGCAAATGATGAAAAAAGAAAAGATATTGAGAGGGAGCAGAAGGGCCTTGACAGGAAGGTAGAAGCTGAGATATTGCGACTAGGCATAGAGGTTAATGATGAGGGGCACCGTGCTAAGGCATATTTATATTGCCTTGAGACAGTTTGTCCCGAAACCGGATGGCGTGTTCCCATGTCATCAACGTGGTTGATATCATGGAAATACAGAGCTTATGCGAAACTGGTTCCCGACCATAAGAGTAAACGATTCGATATTGAGGTTGCATATGCTGAGAGCAACCAAGAGCTGATTGCTTCCAAAAATGGAACAGTATCTAACGGAAAATTGGTATATAGCATTGACAACACAAGCTATTCTATCCCGATAAAGTCTCTAAGAGGGGATAGGAAAGGTGGTGGCAACGATCTACGGATGTGGAAGAAAACTGACATCGAACCCATAAGTGATGATATTTTCCAAGAGCGTCTCTATGCTGTGCAGTGGATGATTCCTTCGTCCAAGGGCGCAAGGCCATATACATATTTCGCATCGGCCACAGATGCTGATTTGAGAAGAGAAAAGAAAGTATCTGACTATGTGCATTCTAATCTTGAAGCGTGGCAGACGGATGGCCTGATCCCAGATATGACCATCGAGCCGGGGAAGAAAACTGACGAACCGATTCGCACGCGAGGTTGGACTCACTGGCACCATCTATTCAATCCACGGGGTTTGCTGTTACAAGCGCTAAAGAAGAAATTTTTAAATACACCTGAAAATTGTCTGCGCGTGGCACGTGATGCGGACAGGCTCTCTAAGCTATGTCGCTACAATGCTAACCCTCAGCCTTCGCAAGGTCCTAAGATAGAGCAGGTCTTTTCCGATCAGGCAATAAATGCCCTATATAATTATGCCACGTACTCTTTTCATGGGCTTGAAAGCTATATAGATAAAGTAAAAATGGTACCTGTGCACGGCACAGGGGTGGTGTTGAATACTTCAGCATCGGTTCTTCCTGATGGCTTCGTGTCCGACCTATACATTACAGATCCACCTTATGCTGACGCAGTGGTCTACCACGAACTAACAGAGTTTTTCATCAGTTGGCTTAGGAGTTCACCCCCTGCGCCCTTCGATCAATGGAACTGGGATTCACGTCGTAATCTAGCAATCAAAGGTTCTGGCGATGATTTCAGGCGCGGTATGGTCGATGCCTACAAAGCGATGGCCGAGCATATGCCTGATAACGGGATGCAGTGCGTGATGTTTACCCATCAAGACACCGGCGTTTGGTCGGATATGGTGGGTATCTTTTGGGCGGCAGGCTTACAAGTTGTGGGTGCGTGGTACATTGCTACAGAGAAAACTTCTGAATTAAAAAAAGGCGGTTATGTGCAGGGCACGGTCATCTTGATGTTGCGCAAACGTCCTGAGGGTGACCGGAAGGGCTTTACCCGCCGCATCTATCCGGCGGTTCACAAGGAAGTCGAAAATCAGATTGAAGAGATGCTTCATCTGAATCAGCAGGTGGAAGATCATTCAGGTGAGCCGGTGTTTAACGATGCTGACCTGCAGATGGCGGGCTATGCGGCGGCATTGAAGGTTTTGACGGCATACACCGAGATAGGTGGCGAAGATGTTACTAGCTTTGCGATGCGTCCACGGCAGAAAGGCGAGAAAACCGTGGTGGACGAGATCGTGCAGCAGGCGTCTGAAACCGCCAACGGATTGCTCGTACCCGATGGGCTAAAACGCGATACCTGGCAGTCCATTAATGGCATCCAACGCTTTTACTTACGGATGCTGGATATCGAAACCACTGGTGCCAGTAAACTCGATAACTACCAGAACTTCGCCAAAGCCTTCCGCGTGGAAGACTATGCCCGTGTTATGGCCAGTTCAGCAGCAAATAAGGCGCGACTCAAGCAGGTTGAGGAAATGTCATCGCGTGACTTGATGGATAGCACTGAGCTGGGCGCTACTCACCTGGGTCGACTCATGGTGGCCATCCAACAATTGCTCGCTGACGTGGATATCAAAGTGGTAGTCCAGCAACTTGCTGACGAACTGCCTGATTACTTTGAAAAGCGGGGCGAGCTGATTGATATGGCCAAATTCCTCGCGGTCAAAGCGACCCATGAGGACGTCCGCGATTGGGCGGACGTATTAGGTGACCGCATTTCTAATGAACAGATGGCATAGGAGGGTTGGGCTTGTCTCTCTATCCTATGTCGATGGGGGCGGGTTCGCCGTCCTCAGGTATCACGCGCTTATCGTCTCGGACACAGCCGCTTGACGAATCATTTTTGACGCAATACCTCAAAGGGGCCAAGCGGTATCGGCGTATTGCCGGGTATTTCACGTCTTCCATGTTCGAGGTGGCAGGGGAGGCAATTCTTAATATCCCTCGCGTGGAAATTGTCTGCAATGCGGATGTCCAGCCAGAAGATTTGCGGGTGGCCAAGGTGGCCCAGGCAAAACTCATGGGCAAGTGGAATGAGCACACCGATCTTGAAACCGATGCGCTACTGAATCGGAAACGCTACCAACAGCTCTCTGATTTTCTGACGCGAGGTCACACCATCAAAGTGGCCCCTTCCAATAACTGCGGCTTTGTTCATGGCAAAGCCGGCATTATTGATCTCGCCGATGGGCGCAAGATCGGGTTCATTGGCTCCATGAATGAAACCTCGTCGGGTTGGCGTCACCACTATGAAATCTTGTGGGCCGATGAGACACCTGAAGGGGTGGCCTGGATAGAAGCTGAGTTTGACTATCTCTGGAAGAACTCAGCGATGCTGCCGGATGCCGTCACCACCGAAATTCGGCGTCGCACCAAGCGCCGTGAAGTGGCGCTGCCGGACATTGAGGTTCCCGAAGAAGTGGCCCCCGCTGCATTGGTCGAATCTCCTATGTACCGAGAGGGGTTCACCTTGCAACCCTGGCAGCAAGGCTTTGTCACGGAAACCCTGAAGCACTATCGCGCCTATGGCGTGGTACGGCTTCTCCTGGCGGATGAAGTCGGGTTGGGTAAAACACTCTCCATGGCGGTGGCAGCGCTCACACTCTCCCTGCTGGAAGAGAAGGAAGGCAAGGCACGGCCCACCGTTGTTTTCGCACCCGCAACACTCTGCGAGCAGTGGCAAACGGAGTTAATTGATAAGCTTGGGATTCCAACCGCGCGGTGGAACACCTTGCAGAAAGGCTGGGTGAATGCGAACGGTATGCTGATCTCAGGGACGGGGACGCACCACATCACCGACTGCCCCTTACGCATCGGTATTATCTCCACCGGCCTGATGGTACGCGACTCGGACGAAAAGCAACGTCTCTTGGATCGTCGGGGCGATTACGGTCTCGTCGTGCTGGATGAAGCCCATAAAGCCCGCACGATGGTCACACCAGGATCGAGGCCCGACAAAGACAATAAGCTGCTCGCGTTCATGAAAAAAATCGCGGGGCAGTCAAAGCACGTCATTTTGGGGACGGCAACCCCCATCCAGACACGGCGTGAAGACCTATGGGATGCCATGCGTATTCTTCACCAGGGCAAGGGGCGTTTTGTGCTAGGAGAAGGGCTGTCACGCTGGCATCACCCCAGCGACGTGGTTGATCTTTTGTCGGGTGTCGACCGTATTGAACGGGCAGAACAAGCGTGGACGCTTATCAAGACGCCGCTGCCTCCCGTTGACGCCACGAATGAAGCCAAGGCTCGCCAGCTCTATAGCTTGATACGCAGTGAGCTTTCCCTGGGCCGCGACACCTTCTATTGCGATCCGCCGCTGGTGTCGTTGGATGAAGACATCCATGACGTGCTGCAAGATGCCCTGGATGAAGAAGTGAACGGTGCCAGTTTTTTCCAGCGCGAAAACCCTTTTGTACGCCATATCGTGCTACGCAAACGCTCAACGCTGGAAGAGGCAGGGCTGCTTCCGCGTATTGCGGTGGACATTCACCCCGATATTGACCGTGTTGGTGACGAACACGGCTTCAGAGGACTGTTTGATGGCATTGGCCTACGGGTTGACGATGACTACCGTGCCGCCTACGAAGCGGCCCAGCTCTTTGGCAAAGCCCTGGCGGCTAAAGGGCGAGGCAGCGGTTTCATGAAAAACCTCATGGAACAGCGGATTTGCAGTAGCGTTCATGCCGGCATGAGCACGGCGCGCAAGCTGTTGGAAGGCGATGCCATCGAGGAAGAGGACGACGATCAAGAACGGCTGGCGCAAATCAACGATGCAACCGATGCCGAGATTGAAGCGCTGGAAACGCTGATTTCACGGCTGAGTGACGTTCGTGAAGATCCTAAACTCAACGCCATTCAGTTCTATCTGGACAAGGAAGGCTGGCTGGCGCTTGGGTGCATTGTATTTAGCCAGTATTACGATACGGCCGCTTGGGTGGCCCAATCATTGGCAAAGCGCTACCCAGACGAAGCCATTGGCCTGTACGCCGGCGCGGGGAAAAGTCGTTTGTTCCTTGAAGGCAATAGCGTGGCGGCCGAACGGGAAAGCCTCAAGCTGATGGTGGCAGAACGTAAGATTAAGCTCATGATTGCCACGGACGCGGCCTGTGAAGGCCTGAACCTCCAGACCTTGGGCACGCTGATCAACGTCGACTTACCCTGGAACCCCACCAAGCTGGAACAGCGCATCGGGCGGATCAAACGTTTTGGTCAAACACGGGATCGCGTTGACATGCTGAACCTGGTGAACCATGGCACCGTCGATGAACGTGTCTATGAGCGTCTATCGGAACGTATGCGCGACCGGTTTGACCTGTTCGGCGCGTTACCGGATACGATCAAGGACGAATGGATCGAGAATATCGAAGATATGGGGGAGGAGATGGATAAGTATATCGAAGCACAGAAGCAGGAGACGGGCTTTGATATACGTTACAACGCCACTCTGTCACCTGACCAAGACACCTGGGGTGAATGTGCCAAAGTGTTGTCTCGTCGAGACTTCCAGTTGCTTATGACGCAAAGCTGGAACGGTAAGTCATCGGATGCAGCGTCTATCGGTCAAGCAGGCTTGCTATGAAAACATGGGGCAAGCAAGCTAAATTTTCTGAATTGAATGTGCTCTCTAGTGATATTGCAATAGGTATAGAGTGCTTTAGCAACGTAGCTTACTCGCTGGCCAAAAAAAATGCGGAAACGGGTTGTATGTTTGAAATGTCCGCACCAAACAAGCAATACGATCTCATGAGAGGTGAGCAGGCCCATGCGCTAGCTATTCAAGAAGACCTTCCAGTCGAAATTGGTAAATTAGCAGGTTTAGTATGTATCTTTGAATCGACTAATCAGCCCTTTGAGCTAGCGAAGCATTACTTAGGCAACAACGTCTTTGATTTTTTGCAGCAGGCTTGTCCAGCAAATAGTAACTCTACAGGGATGCTATGACTTCAAAGGGGAGACAGCTGATAAATGGTACTCCTTCCACTGTTCAAAGTAGTGGTTATGCCCCGTAGCATTCATAGCCTTATCCCTCATTCTGAAGCGAGCAGATGACTTCCGAGTCTTGCCCAATTCTTTAGTTAGGGGTGACAGATCCCTAAGTATAATAGATGATTACCTAGGGTGATTGAGCCTATAAAAAAGTGTGAGGCCGCCGTCATCGTCAGCAAGGGTAGCTTCGCAGTGCATCTAAATGAAGTAACAGCAGATATTTTCTTGAGGGGGCAGCGTGAGCAAAGAAGAAGCACCAGCATCTTTGGATGAGAAAATTAATGCACATTCAGATAGTTACTCTGATGATGGCTTCTGGAAAAAGACAACAAAATACGCCAAGAATGCGGGAGAAAAGGCACTTTCTCCAGCCTTGAAGATGTATTACGCAGCCAAAGATAGTGACACCCCTATGTGGGCAAAAACCACAATTTATGGTGCGCTGGGGTACTTCATTTCCCCAATTGATGGTATCCCGGACATCACCCCTATGATTGGCTATACAGATGACGTGGGCGTTCTTGCCGGGGCTCTAGCAATAGTAGCAGCGCATATAAAAGATGAGCACTACGAGCAGGCACAGCTAACTCTCAAACGTTGGTTTGGGTAACTTATCGATTGGTATGCTCAAGCCTTGGCATGAGGCCCTTTATGGCTTTCATGCCATTTTTTTAATTTAATGAAAATACTAGGTAGATGTATGCCTCAAGGGTGGATGATCCGTGCGGGCGAAGGTGGCCGGCTATTTGATTTGTTTGAGTCACGCAACTGTGTCGCGGTTGGGTGGAATGCTCTTGGCCACCTAAGTCAATACCACTCGAATCAAGAGTTACGTCACGCCTACATTGAACATCACGGGAATGCTAAGCCAGGTAGAACAGCAAATGCTGTGGCCATGATTCGTAAGTTCTTTGATGCAATCAAACCAGGTGACATAGTCGTCACCTACAGTCCAGAGCTAAGAGAGTACTTGGTAGGGATAGACCAAGGGCAGTATGAGTTCCTAAGCAGCGATAATCAGGTAGAAGACTATGCCCATGTCCGTTGGGTGAAGTGGGAAGGGAAGGTGTCTCGTGATGTTCTGACCCAATCCACACGTAACTCGCTTGGTTCTACCCTTGCCCTATTTAGCTTATCAGACGCGATTATCAATGAAATGCATGCTGCCTTGGAAGGCAAGCAACCTGCACTTTCTCAGGAACCAGAAGAGGTAGAAGCAGACCTTGTTCAGCTTAGTGAACATATCCGTGCCCAAAGCCATGAGTTAATCAAAGACCGGATCTTGCAGCTTACTCCTGAAGATATGGAGCACTTTGTTGCAGCTATCCTGCGAGCGATGGGATATCGCACCAAGATATCCCCTCGTGGCCCTGATAGAGGTGTAGATGTGGAAGCATCACCTGATGGACTAGGACTTACAAAGCCGCATATTAAAGTTGAGATCAAGCACCGTAGTGGAAGCATGGGTTCAACGGTGCTTCGCAGCTTTATCACCGTGGTCAGAAGCGGTCAGAACGGTATCTTTGTAAGTACGGGTGGCTTTACCCGTGAAGCCAGGTATGAAGCCGAGAGAGCGCCTAACCCGATTACACTGGTAGACCTTGACGACTTGGCCAACCTAGCGGTTGAGAATTATCCAAGTTTTGATACTGAAGGTCGTGCCTTGCTTCCGTTGATGCATGTGTATTGGCCAGCTGATTAGCTGCATCACTAACTCATGTTGTGTTGGTACCTATGGAGATGATCCTGTGAAGTTTTGGGTTGGAGTCACTGACAATCGATGGTTTTCTAACCTTCAGGATAAAGAGCTTGATGAAGTTAATTTTTGGCAGCCAAGTGCAACGCCATTATTTAAGCAGCCCCCAGCCGGGATGCCTTTTCTTTTCAAATTGAAGAGGCCTTATAACCATATCGCTGGTGGAGGCTTTTATGTCACAACATCAGTCCTTCCTCTGCACCTAGCATGGGAGGTGTTTGGTGAGAAGAACGGAGCCAGTTCACTAGCTGAGTTCAGCAAGATGGTTGGGTCGTTAAGAGGACATGACCTGTCTAGGGATGTTGGATGCACCGTACTCGCCAATCCCTTTTTCTTTCCTCAAAACCAATGGCTGGAGAAGCCGCCAGAGTGGTCACCTAATATCGTGCGCGGTAAGCACTACGATACAGGTGAATTTAGCGGCGCTTTCATTTGGCGGCACTTTCGTGAAGTTATGGAGGCCCAAGCCAAAGAGGGTAGCCCTCAGGGGTATGCTGAAATTCTTGGTGGCTATGGAGAAGAAAGGGCATACCAACCACGTATCGGCCAGTCTTCTTTTCGTGTAATGGTGACAGATGCCTACCGACGACGTTGTGCGATGACTGGTGAAAATACCTTAGTGACACTAGAGGCAGCGCACATTAAGCCATTTGCTCAAGAAAAAAAGCACGACGTGCGGAACGGTCTATTGCTCCGAGCCGATTTTCATCGCCTCTTTGATACGGGGTTAGTAGGTATAGACCCTGACTACAAAGTTCGTATTAGCCCTAAAATCCACGAGCTGTATTTTAACGGCAAAGCCTACTATCGACTGGATGGTAAAGAGCTGACCGTACTTCCAAATGAGGCTGAACTGAAACCAGATCGTGAAAAGCTGGATTGGCACATGCAGCACTGCTTCCAAGCGTCATAGCTCTACTGTTCATCAAACCAAGTGATGAGCCAAGAATTTATAAATTTAGGGATAGCTTGTGAGATTTTTATTCTGTGTCCTCACCGTAGCCATGCTGCTTCCTTCAGCAGCGTTCGCAGACATCATTATTGGTAGCTGGAATATCCAAAACCTTGGCTGGGACAACAACAAACGCTATGACAAGGTAGCTCATATCACCAGTCACTTTGACATTTTGGCGATCCAAGAGCTGATGAACGAAACCGCCTTAGAGCAGCTTGAAGCCGAGGTAGAAGCCGTTAGCGGTGAAAGCTGGTCGAGCATGGCTAGCCACGCGCTTGGCCGCTCCACCTACAGAGAGCACTATGGTTTTCTCTGGCGTGACTCCGCCGTTTCTTATGACACCAGTGCGGTCGTCTATATTGATGACCGCGACGTGTTTGCTCGCGAGCCGTTTTCTGCACAATTTCGCAGCGACCGCTCCGGCCAAGCGTTTGCCCTTGCAAACGTCCATATCACTTACGGCAGCAGCATCGGCGACCGACTGCCTGAGATTCAGGCTCTGGCGAGCTACTGGCAGTGGCTTGAGGAAGTGTATCCAGACACCCCTCGCTTACTGGCAGGTGATTTCAACCTACGCCCTTCTCACGATGGCTGGTCTCTGCTGCGTGAACTAGGTGCGGCACCGGCGATCACTGAAGGCGCTACGACACTTGGTACCACAAACGGCGTATGGGCGAATCTTTACGACAACATTTGGCACAGCGACCAGGCAACTATCACTGCCAGTGGCATTCTCCAATTTCCGGATTTACTACCAAGTGATCACGTCACAGTACGAGGCTCGGTTTCCGATCACGCGCCTGTATGGGTCGCTCTCGGCGACGCAGAGCTAGAGCTTGAAGCATTTGATGGCAGCGCTTACGAAGCTACTAACGATGCGATTTACTGCATCGATCTGAACGAAGCCACTGCTGATCAGCTGGCCGAATTACCCAATGTGGGGCCAGCAAGGGCAGAGCAGATAATCGACATGCGGCCGTGGGGGAATGTCGAAGCCTTAACCCGAGTCAGTGGCTTGGGTACGGCCAGTGTGCAAGATATTGAAGAGAGCGGGCTAGTGTGCTCATAGGATAAAAAAGGAGCAAGGTGATGAAGCAACTTTGGTTGACCGCAGCGGCTATCGCAGGTGCCGCATTTATCACTCCACCTGTCGCTGTTGCTGATGACGGAACGCGGCTTTTTCAGGACTGGCATTATGGCCAGCATATAGATGAGTTCCCGCGTAGTCAGGGCTATTACGACTGCTCCGGGGATCTTGGCGTCTTGGCGCTGTGTCATGACAACATAGCGTTCCTGCAGTACCAATTTCACGGCCAACTGCTGTTTGCAGATGACAACACGCTGGTAAGAACGAATATCCTGGCTGACTACAGTGATGACCTGTACGCCACTGTAGTCGGAGCACTGGTGCGAAGTTTTGCTTTGGCGTTCGCAGAAGGGCCTAACAATACTTTTGATATGGTCGAACATGTCCAGCAAGGCACGTTTAACGATGAGCGCAGCCTGAGTATTGCCCTAACCGAGTTTGAGTCTGACCAGCTTCGACAGGGCTATTTCGGTATGGTTATGATTGAACAGGATGGTTTGGCAAGTATGCAGAGCGCAACCAGCGTTCAAGACCTGCTGCTGGATCTGCCGGAGGATGTACGTGCCGCTGATGTGTATGTTTACGAGGATGAGTGGGGGCCGTTAGTGGAAGCGGCATTCTATCTGCCGGGCCGACAGCGGGATCGGGTGTTTGACAAGGCTACGCAGGCGCCAATAGAAGACTTTTGATAAAGCGACTAGTACTTGAAAATTAGATGGCCCTCATTAACGCTTTTGCGTAGGGCTTTAAGCATAAGTGAGGACCCTATTATGCTATCGGAAGAGCAATATCAAATTGAAAGGTTGGCAAACGAAAATGCTGCACTTAAAGACCAAGTGGATGAACAAAATGAAAAGATCAGGCAATTAGAGGAAAAATTAGGAAAAGCTCAAAATAGCGTTGGCAGCCGTGAGAAAGCTAAAAAAAATAATACTCAGCGGCTCAAGAAAATACCTTCTGGACAACAGCGAGACATAGACAAAAAAACCTACAAGGACTGCCAGAGGTGTGGAGTTCTCCTATCGCAGCCAAAACCTGGGCAGAAGCTTTGTATCCGGCATCAGAAAATAGAAAACGAAAAGGCTAAAAAACAACGTAGCTGGCTGGGTCGTTACAGCAACATCACTGTTTATCAGGGCGGAAGTCCTGGTGGTGGCAAAAAAAGGTAGCTCAAACGGGAGTTTTTGCTTGGTTTCAAGTAAGAATTAGCAGAATCGCATTAGAGTAGACTAACTTGATCATTCCTATACAGGGGAGCACAGCCATGTCCTTTACCTGCAGCGGCGGACGCGAACACGACGCCAAGCCGAAAGAGTAGCGCTTATGCCGCGCTCCTTTGCCCAGTCGCTGGATTGGGCGTGCAAGCCTGGAGGCTGGGATACCACCGGTACTCGTAAGATATTTTTCCAGCGCATCGCCGCTGGGCATTCCTGATATTCTCCCGCAAGACTTCACCGATTTGCCACCCGCGTTCCGGCTGCTGCCGTACCGCAGTAAACGCAGTTTCGAGCTGCGTGACGTTTGTCATTTCTACCTGGAAGATTACCGTTTCGAGACGTTCTGAAACAAGCACAATGCGGCCGTGAATCACCTGCGTCGTTATTGGGCTGCGTTCACGCCAGATTTCAGCTTGTACCCGCAGTGGCCTGCCGTGGTGAATCAGTGGAACACCTACCGGAGCCGCTGGCTGGGCCGTTGCGGGTTGGTGGCAGAGCCAAGGGTTGCGCGTGATCCCTGCTGTGAACTGGTGTGACGAGGCGAGCTTAGCGTACTGCTTTGATGGCAACCCGCCTGGGCAGATCGTGAGCATTGGCGTGCCGAACGCATGTGGTAGAGCGCTACCGTGAAGGTATAGAGGCTATGTGCGAGCGGCTGAGTCCACGCTTGGTGAGAGCCCGGTAGAGATCGCTGCGAAGTCAATAGAGATTGCGCCGGATTGTCACCGGCTACGCAATCTGACGCCGAAGGCGAAAAGCAGCGAAGTTGCTCAGATAGGTCTCGCAGCTAGCTAAGGCGGGCGACCAAAAACTGCTGATGAGCAAAGATATACATTAATCCCTTGCACCTACACGCTGGGTGTGTGGAAGCCTGATCCAGGTCTCTACTTAAAGGCTGCTAAGGCTATGGGCCAAGCACCTGAACATTGCATAGTGATCGATGATGCTGCCGTTGGCGTCGCTGCTGGTTTGAAAGCGGGCATGCGAGTGATTCATTTCAATCGCTTTCCTGAGAGGGAAGAAGCACTGGATGGCGCCATCGTCATTCACCATGCTAGTGAACTGCCTAGTGCTGTAGCCGAGATCAAAGAGCATATCCATATAGTTAATGAGGGGTGAGAAACTGCTGAGAGTCCACTTTGCTATAGCCTGTTGATCGTGTGCATTAGTAATAAAACGCCTAGAGGCGTGTCAGGGCTCGCTCATAAAACGCTTACATACTGATAAACGTTCATGTGGGCAGGTTTGATGTAGCAAACAACGCCTATAGGCGTTGTTTGCGATACGCACGCCGCAATTTTAAATAAAAGACGTTTTTTGAGTGGTGCTAGAAACGTCAGGAGGCGTTTTCTGCTTGGGAGCTTGGTGTCGCTACCTTAAGGACGTTGGTAGAGGCCAAATGACATTTTTTGCATAGCAAAAGCCCTATGCTGACGCAGATCTCGATTTTTAAGTTTGGCATCAGAAGAAGTTTAAAGGTAACCATCGGCAGATATGCTCGGCAAAAAAGGCTATTAAGTGCTTAATCTTAAGTTTTCGCGTAATGTTGGCGTTAGATTCCCCTCACGGATGGGGCCATGTTGAGGCGTTTCGTTGCTCCTCTGACTGATTCTGAACAGCAGATGCGGTCTTCCGCCTATCACTACAGCGAGAAGCGTGCTTTGCGCCGCCTGCACATGCCATCCTACTGAGCCATCAAGGAGCAGAAGTGCTACTTTTACGTTGCCGCGACACGCTGAGTCTACCTATAGTTCGGGCTAGTTAGTTGGCTAAAGATACTTTGACGTTTGTAAAGCAGTGAAGAATAAGGTGCCCTATAAGATCCTGGTGGTGTTGACAGACAAAGGCAAGTCGTTGACTGATCGCTTCACGCGGGCAAATCAGTGCAAGCCCAGCGGGTGCCATCACTTCGATCAGTAGTCCCTGGCCCACGGCATCGAGTGCCACCTCAAGCCGGGAGGGACGCAAACGAATGGCATGGTAGAGCGCCTCAACGGTCATATCACCTACGTGCTGGCGACCCGGCGCTATACCTCAGGTGAAGGCTTGGAGCAGAGGCTCTAGCGATTTCTGCTAGCTGTACAATCACTATATCTCGCAGAAAGCCCTGTATCATCAATCGCCGATCACAGAGATGAAGGAATGGCAGGCCAAGCAGCCTGAGTTATTTACCAAACGGGTGGTCAATCACACGGTACCCGACAATTAGTCGTTAATAGTCGCACAGTATGCTTCAGCATACCTCTTTGCATCTGCTTGCGCGCGATGTGGCACTGACGTTTTATTCAGCAGGTTTGTCATTTTTATAATCTGTTTAGTATCCATCCCATCATAGAGTTGATAGATATCAGCTAGCTGAAACGAAGGCTCCTTTTTTACGGCTTGAAAAAGCCGTCTGAGCCAAAAAGTGTCGTAAGACAATGCGTCGCAAAACACCGTTTCAACATCTAGCTTCTCTTCTAGACGTTTTACTGCTTCCTGTATTGATATGCCTTCCGTCATTAGCTGCTGACGTGTTATGCCATGCAGAGATTCTGCACTCTCATCCCAGTATGACCATTCGGGGTGGGGGCGTATCAGAAAAGCATCGCTATTACCGAGAGTGTCAACCCAGCCGATTTCGATAGGGTAACTGTACGGCTGCTTAAGGCCAGAGGCCTCAATGTCTAGGAATGTAACAATAGTAGGTAACGCACTATTTTGGTGGTTTTTGTTAGCGCTTTGTTTCATTCTATCTTTCATGTTGCTATCGGTGCCGAATTCGCTGTCTGTATCAATATAATTGGCCATGCCAGTTGTTTTTGAGTGAAAATCTTGTGGCACCTGTGTAGCGATAACTTCACTCCAGCGCTGCCAAACGTCTACTTGAGACTGCCAGCGAGGAGCACGGTTATAGGTTCCCATTAACTTGGGTGGAGCATGGGCAAGCATCATTTCCACCAGCAATGGTTCAGCCATCAGTACTTCAGTGACTTGAGTGGAAAAAGTACGTCTTAGATCGTGAGTGGTGAAGTGCTCAAGGTGATATAGAGGCGCTCTGTCATCGTGCTCTTTTCTTGCACGGCCTTGCAGACGCGCGATGGTGGTGCTGAGGCTATCCGGATGAATTGGCTTACCGGTGCTTTGAGTCGACGTAAAAACGAATTCATCAGCTGCCAGCTGGCGCTGTTCTGCCAGCAGTTCAAGTGACAACGGGCTAAGATGAACCTTATGTTCGCGACGCGATTTAGCGCGTTCAGCTGGTATTGTCCATTCTGTTTTTTTGATTTCATCCCAGCGCATAAATGCCACTTCGCTACGGCGGCAACCGGTCAGGATCAGCAGCTTTAGCGCGTTGGCTACGGGAATGCTCAGCACCGCAGTTGTAGCCTTGCCTTCATTATCGGCGCGGGTGTCGTCTATCGCCTGCCACAGTTGGCGTAATTCAGGCAGAGATAGGAAACGTTGACGCGGGGCAGACGCAGACGCAGCAATGTCCGATGGCGTTAAACCATCAGTAGGATTCACGTCGATTTGTTCACGCTTTTGGCAATAGCGTAGAAGTTGGCGTAATAAGTTGAGGCTATGTCGGGCTTCAACCTTGGCCTTTTGGGACGCCTGTTCTAACACTTCGATAATCAAACGTCGAGTAACATCACGCACGTAAAAATCAGCGAGCCGCGGGGCTAGATGGCGTCGCCAGCGACCGCGCTGTTGGGATACCGTTTTAGTAGTAGGCGGCTGTTTATTCCGCCCAGGTGTTTGTTCGTAGGCTTCTATCCATCGCTCGAAAGCATACTGCATTGTCCAGGAGGTCAGGTTGCAGGCCTTTTCAGAAGCACGCTGTTTTCTTGGATCTAAGCCTTTTTCTACAACCTTTACAGCTTCTCGATGCGCTTGGCGCGCCTCGGCTAATGTCATGCCGGGGTAAGTGCCTAGTTGCAGTTCAAATTGCTTTCCATTAATGCGGTAGCGATAAATCCATGCCTTGGCTACTCGGTCATTACGTGCCTCTAACGCCAGTCCACCCACGCCACGATTGGTAACGCCTTCCCTTATTTTTTCCTTGCCGTCAGCGGGTTTGAAGGCAATAACTTGTTTTTCAGTGCTTAGCATAGTGTCTCCCTAAATGAAGATTTTTCGCCCCCACAGGCGCCCCCACAGTTGTGGCAGTATAGCGATGGAAGGTATAAGACACCATAAGAAGATTTTTATGCTTAAATTATTGATTTTTATGAAATTAATGAATAGCTAAGGGAAAGCTTTGTAAAGTATGAAACAAACTAAAAACCCGCTCCTAAGCGGCAGGTCGCAGGTTCGACTCCTGCCAGGGACGCCAAAGCACTCATTCTAGTCTCCCCACGTTACACCCGAAACCTACCAACTGAATAACCCCGCTAATGCAAGGTTGTAGGTTATCAGGCAAATGCCGGGTCGCGGTTTTCTACCATCTTGATGGGATGCGCCTTTCTGATTCGCTCTTGACTCTTCTTGCTGTGATAAGCCTTCCAAAGGTTGTTTTTCTGCTGCAGGTTGAGCCAGAAGTCAGGCGTATTGCCGAAGACCGTGTAAGCGCGCCACTAACCACATCTAGCTAAGCATTTCTCAGGTAGGTAAGGTTTCTTTCCAGTGCCAGGGCAACAGTGCACTGAGATCGTCTTCGTTCAGCGTCG
>NZ_JABUZA010000043.1 GCF_014897985.1 Halomonas colorata | reverse complement strand
CAATTTGGCGGCGAGAGAGTGGCGAGAAGGTCAGCTTTTCAGGTACCATTTTGGAAGCGGCTGTTGGTGTTGGTTTTGGTGTAAGGCCCTGAAACGTTAACACTTTCAGCCGCTTTCTTTTATACCCTGTGAGAAATCCGGGCTAGCCCCGACAGCATGATGACGGCAGGACATATGTTAAGCGTCGGGACTGTGTTTATGAACGGCTTTTTTTTAGTGGTGTTTTGTATGGCAATGATAAAAAACACGGCTTACAGCCAGGTATTAGCATTCTGGGGCGGGGGGCTGTATTTCGGTTTTTTATTTGTATTTATTTTAGGCATTATTTGGATCAATACATTACTCAAACGCATCCCTCCTATTCGCCTAAACCGCCAGCGCCGTGAAGTTGCTTTTGTAGTAGAACCCCCAAGTCGCTTCTGGCTTCCCGCGCCTCAAAATCTGTGGTTAACGTCTGCGGCGGGTGTAGCTGCAGCGGCACCAGGAGGAATGGGGGTCATTGAAATTGGCGAATGGCTGCGCGGTGCCCGGGAGAGTTTCCCTGTGGGTTTAACGCTACTGCATATCGGCGCCATGGCCTTTTTCTTTGTTTATCCTGCTATTTATGACGCCCTCTGTCGGCTATTCAAACGCGAGCGGCGCACGGTGTTGGTGCCCTGGGAAGATGTGGTCGCGGTGTGTGGCTTCAATCCTAACCTGGGTCCAGGGGCGATCACCGGCTTTGGCTGGAACTTTGCGCTGCTGCCGCCGGATCCGGAGCGCCCAGGCTATACACTGCCAGGGGCGGGTATCATCGTCAGCGTGGGTGGCCTGCCCGGAGCGTTGGCCCAGTGGGAGTATATTCGTCGCTTTATGGAAGAGGGGGAAGAGGCCATTACCCCTTCCGCCAAAGAGTGGGGCGTCGAGTGGTACAATGCCTATGTGGCCCGTGAAAAAGCTGAATGCGAGCGTACGAACGACCCAGCCAGGTGGAGGCGCTTTCGGCGTAAGCGGCTCTGGGAACACGCCCGCTTTGCTCACTGGTACACCGAATACCGCATGAAGCATATCCTACCCAAAGCTGTGCCCCGCGACTGGCTTGCCGAGTGGTCGAAGCCTTTACCCGAATCCCAATGGGCCAAGCCCTCGCCAGCACTTGCTGAACTGAGCGGAGCACTCCGTGCGGCTTACCAGCGCGGTGAAAAGTTTGTTGAAATGGGCGATGTCGAAAAACGTTTCGGCATTAATTCTATTAAGTTCAGGCAAACCCCTTACCCTTCGTTTCCATTTAAATAGGAGTGGGGCGTTCTATGCGACTTCGCATGATAGGTGCATGGCGAGCTAGGCAGACATTTAGAAAATTCAACATGACTAGATGCAGTGAGAAAGTAAGCCACGGGGTAATCGCTTAGCGTCTGCGGTAGCGTGGTATTGATGAATGTACTTGAGTAGTAAATCTTACCGATTACTTGGCCACGCCACGTTCAGAGATATATGTTCGCAAAGCCTTCCTCTGGAAGCCTGGTTGTGCAATTGGCTATTCCAAAGAGGCAAGATAACATGCTGGTATTATCAAACGCTCTATAAGGAAGAAGCCATGTCGATGCATGAGTTTGAAGACCTAGTGGAAATGTCAGTCCAGAGTCTTGATCAAGCTGGCGAGCATAGCAGCGAGGATTTGCGTGATCTGTTTTACAATCTTTACCAATTTCAAGCGTCATGGGATACCAGTTTCACGCATTTTCGAGTGATCGATACTCTGCTGGAGCATAAGTTTGTGTATCAGTTTGAGATATCTCAGCATCCTGATTATGCGGAGCACGAGACGTTTTTTAATGGAATCAGTGATTTTTCTTTCATAAATTTAAAGCCACAAGAAGAGTGGCACGAGCAGTCCAATCCAACGGCAGGTTATATCAAGCCTCCTTATTTATTTTTTGATGCTAGTTCACCTCTTTGGCAGCAGTTTGTGGAACAAGGTGATCTTATAGGCAGTGATGCGTTGCCCCCCAAAACGATAGATACTGTAGATATGGTTAAAGAAGTGATTTTTTCCGCTAAATCTCAGGACGATCATGAATTGATCAGTCTCTGGTACACGGCGTTAGGTTTACATGTTGGGTTATTTTCTTCAGAGGAGGAGCAGATTAGTATTAAGGAAAGCTCAAGTATCAGCAATATTAGAGATATAGTACTGGAAACGAACGCTTTAGAGATTGATGCAGGCTACGGTTTTTTAGCACAGCCTACGCCTGACCTGGTTGAGGAAGATGCTTTTTTAACCTGGTGGTTTCAAGTAGGCGAATAATATTTTCAGTTGGGCAACATTAAACTATGCAGAGCATACCTTATTTGTACCCATTGATTATATTTTCGCTTGGTATTGAGTGATTTCGGCTAGATTGGAAAAAATGATCTGCTACCAACCGGTCAGGGCAATCGTTTTTTAAATGTTGTGTTTTGTACGGTAAGGAACCCGTCAAATTGACCGGGTCACGACAACTTGCTAGTTTACGCGCTCTTTCAGGTGTCGGCGGCCAAAGCCGCTGGTGAAACGGGAAGTTGGTGCCCAATCCAACGCTGCCCCCGCAACGGTGATCAAGTTAAGAGCCCTCGTTACCACTGTGCAATATAAACGCATGGGAAGGTGAGTGCTTGGAAGCGTCAGTGTGCTTCGCTTGTCAGCCCGGAGACCGGCCTGAGAGAGAGGGCTATATCAGCCGAACATGCCAGGACGCGGTGGGCGCTCTCAAGGCGATTAGTGACTTCCTGCTATTCCCTTGTGGTGCCTGCGCTTGGCGATTATAAAAACCACGCTGTGCGGGTTGGCACAGCGCGCAAGGTACCTCCTCATGCCTAACTATCTTCCTGTTTCTGCCGCGCTTGCTGCGTTGGTTGTATCTCCCGTGGTCGTTGCTCAGAGTGACCTGCCAAGCGCTCAAGCTGGTTTGCAAAGCACTCTTAACCCGGTAGTGGTTACTGCCGCGCTGGCGCCGCGTACGGCCAATGACAGCCTTTCCTCGGTTACCGTATTGGATGAAGCCACGCTGCGCCGCCAAGACCCGGTGAGCATTACCGATCTGTTTCGTGGCCAGCCGGGGGTGGATGTAAGCTCTAACGGCAGCTTTGGAAAAAACAGCAGCGTGTATATTCGCGGTACTGGAAGCGGCCAAAATGTGCTGTTGATTGACGGTATTCGTTTACGTTCAGCCACCAGCGGCGGGGCTGCCTGGTCGTATCTTGACCCGCGTATGTTTGAGCGCGCTGAAATCGTGCGCGGACCACGGGGTAGCCTGTACGGTGCCGATGCGATTGGCGGGGTAGTGCAGTTATTTACGCCCCAAGCGAGCGAAGCGGGGCCGCAGCCGAGGTTTTCGATAGGCGGTGGTTCGTTCAATACTCAGCGAGTAAGCGCGGGAATCAGCGGTCGCGAAGGCGGTACCCGCTACAGCTTTGCGGGCAGCCACTTGACTACCGATGGCCAGCCGGTTCGTCGCGATGGCGAAGATAAAGGCTACGACAATACCTCTGCGTTGGCGCGGGTTTCGCATACGTTTGAAAATGGCGCTGAGGTGGGTGCCCTTGCGCTACGCGCTCGGGGTAATAACGAATACGATGGCGGTGAAAACGACTTTGTTCAACAAGTAGCCGGTATTTATGGCGAGTTGCCGATCAAGAACAACTGGCACAGCCGCCTCACGCTGAGTGAGTCCCGCGATGAGAGCGATGACTATGCAAGCTTTGGCGACTCGGTATTCAACACCAAGATTAGCACTGCGCGCTGGGAAAATATTGTTACCGCGGGGGCTCACGAGCTGATCGCAGGCGCTGAATACAGCGAGGATAAGGTTGACAGTACTATTGAATACGATGAAACCAGCCGCAGCAATAAAGCCGTATTCACCCAGGCGCTGCTGGACTTTTCACCGTTAACCCTGCAAGCCAGCTTACGCTTTGATGATAATGAAGCCTACGGCGATGAAGTCACCGGCAGCCTGGCAGCAGGCTACGCGCTGGATAACAACCATACCCTGCGGGCCAGCTATGGCACGGCGTTTAACGCGCCGACGTATAACCAGCTTTACTACCCGGGGTTTGGTAATCCGGACCTTGAGTCTGAAACCTCTGAAACCGTTGAAGTGGGTGTTCGTGGCCAGTATGCGCAGTGGTTTTGGGATGCCGCTCTCTATCAAACGGATATTGATAATCTGATTGCGGGGCAGGGCGTTCAGTCTAACGTACCTTCGTCACGGATTCGGGGGGCAGAGCTTGCCAGTGGCGTTGAGCTAAATGATTGGATACTGGCTGCCGCGTTGACCTACACCGATCCTGAGAACCGCTTAACAGGCAATCGGCTGCAGAATCGCGCTACGCAAAGCGTACGTCTGGATATCGACCGCGAATTAGGTAAGTGGTCGCTGGGCGGTTCGTGGGTCGCCCAAAACCACCGCTATCGTGATGCACAAAACCAGGATCGGCTAAGTGGTTATGGGCTGGTCAATCTGCGCGCCGGCTGGCAGTTTGCTCCATTGTGGAGTGCTCGCCTTACATTAGAGAACGTTATGGGCCAGGATTACGTGACCACACGCTCCTTTGACGGCGCGGACTATTTAAATGCGGGACGGGCAGGTTTTCTGAGTGTTCATTTTGGTCAATAAAGTGCATAAATTGGCGCGAACGGCGCTGGCCCTCGTGCTAGTAATGCCTGTGGGTATGGCGCAAGCGAATCACCATGCGCGCTGCGTGGTGGATGATCGCGACCGCGAAGTCTGCCTGTACAATCCTGCCCGGCGCATCGCCACGCTGTCGCCTGGCGCCACTGAGCTTACCTACGCCGCCGGTGCGGGTGAACAGGTGGTGGCGGTGGTCTCCTTTAGCGATTATCCGCCCGAGGCAAAGCAGGTTGCCTCAGTGGGCAGCCATACCCGTATTGATCTTGAGGCGCTGGTAAGCCTTGCCCCTGACCTGGTCGTTGGCTGGGTCACGGGCAATCCAGCCGAGCAGTTGGAAACGCTGGAAGCGTTAGGCCTATCGGTCTTTTATATTGAGCCCCGCACAATTGAGGGCGTGGCCAGCACGATTGAGCGCATCGCGCGGTTGGCCGGTACCGAAGCCGCCGGGCAAAGTGTCGCTGATGGTTTTCGGCGCCAGATGGTAGCGCTTGAAAATCAATATGAACACCGTGAGCCGGTCAGTACGTTTTACCAGGTGTGGGACGAGCCGGTTATGAGCGTTAATGACCAGCATCTTATTGGCCAGGTCATTCAGCTGTGCGGCGGGTTTAACGTGGTGGGAGAACAGTCACGTTTAGTTCCACGCCTTGATGATGAGGCCGTGCTGGCAGCCAATCCTGAAGCTATCGTGGCCGGTGGAATGGGTGAAGAAAACCGCCACTGGCTAGCCCACTGGGAGCAGTATCCGTACCTTACGGCGGTGGTCAATAACCATCTGTTCTTTGTACCGCCTTCGCTTATTCAGCGCCCGACGCCGCGCATGGTACAAGGTGCCAAAATTCTGTGTGACCAGCTGGATAGCGTTCGCCGAATGCGTGGGGCGCGGTAATGAGGAAAGTAGCGCAAGGCAGCCTAAGTGCGCCCTTGGGAGTGCTTGTCCTTGCCGCGCTAATCGCTTTGCTGTTTGCCGTGAGTATCGGCAGCGCCTCCCTCTCAGTTGCTCAACTGTGGGCAGTTGCCCAGGGGCAGGGCGAGCTTTTAGCCAGTACGCTGGTGTGGGAGTTGCGTTTGCCCCGGGCGCTTTCTGCGTTTGCAGTCGGCGGCTTGCTGGCGGTAGCCGGGGCGCTGATGCAAGTACTGCTGCGCAACCCTTTGGCCGACCCTTACGTGCTGGGGCTTTCCGGCGGAGCCTCTATTGGCGCGCTGGCAGCCATGCTGGTGGGTCTGGGCGGTTTCCTGGTATCGGGGGCGGCATTTATAGGCGCGCTGTTTTCAACGTTATTGGTATTTGGTTTAGCGCATGGCCGTGGCGGCTGGAGCCCTGCAAGGTTGCTGTTAACCGGGGTGGTAGTCGCTTCAGGTTGGGGGGCTGTGATTACGTTGATGCTGGCGATGAGCCCTGCCGAGCGTCTGCCGGGCATGCTGTATTGGCTGATGGGCGATCTTTCCTATGCACGCACTCCTTGGCCGCCACTTTTACTGCTGCTGACAGTATGTCTGCTGCTGGTGCCTTTGGGGCGAAGTCTCAACGTGCTGGCCCGTGGCGCACCCCAGGCCGCCGCGCTGGGCGTTAACGTACGCCCGCTGGAGTGGGGGATTTATGTTCTTGCCAGCCTGCTGACGGCAGCGGCGGTCACCACCGCAGGCAGCATTGGGTTTGTGGGGCTCGTGGTGCCGCATATGCTGCGTTTGCTATTAGGTAACGACCAGCGGCTTATTCTACCCGCCTGCGCGCTGGCAGGCGGTACGTTGCTGGTGTTGGCCGATACCTTGGCGCGTACCATGATTGCCCCTGAACAGCTGCCGGTTGGGGTGATTACCGCGCTTTTGGGCGTGCCCACGTTTTTATTTCTGCTCCACCGGAGCCGCTAATGAGCATATTGACCACTCAGCAGTTGGTGATCGATGTGCCTAACCGCCCAGGCGGCACACCGCTGAATTTGACCATTCAACCAGGGCAGGTGTGGGGTGTGCTAGGCCCTAACGGGGCGGGTAAAACTACCTTACTGCATAGTCTGGCTGGGCTGCGCGCGCCACGCTCCGGGAGCGTTCACCTTGACGAAGCACCGCTTGCCAGCCTACGTCGCCGCCAGGTCGCGCAAACGTTAGGGGTCGTGTTTCAGGAGCGAATGGATAGCTTTCCGGCTACGGTGATGGAAACGGCGCTGATTGGCCGCCATCCGTTTCTTTCCGCCTGGCAGCGGGAAAGTAACGCTGACTACGCGCTTGCAGCTCAGGCGTTGGCCCGGCTAGATATCGCTCCCTTACGCGAGCGACTGGTTAATACGCTTTCCGGGGGCGAGCGCCAGCGCGTTGCTCTGGCCACGGTTCTTACTCAAGCTCCCGCTATCTGGCTTGCCGATGAGCCGACCAATCACTTGGACCTTCATCACCAAAGTGCCGTCATGGCGTTAATGGCCGAGCAGGCGGCAAGCGGCAAAAGTGTGGTGATGTGCCTGCATGATCTTAATTTAGCCGCCCGCTGGTGCGACCAGATACTGCTTCTGTACCCTAATGGGGAGGCCAAGTGGGGCCCTCGCGAAAGGCTGCTAACCGCCGGTACGCTCGAAGCGCTCTACCGTCAGCGGCTCACGGTCGTTGAGGTCAATGGTGCGCCGGTATTTGTGCCGATATAAAGCATATCAACGCTGTCGCTAATCGCGTGAGGGGGAATAGTGGTGAAGGTAAATATCTTTATTGAACAGTGGCCATTATGCGCCATAAATAGGCCTTGTGATCTACACTAAATATGGGCCTGAGCTTTGATTGTCGATCCGACTGATCATCACCTGATTTTAACACCCGATCCCAACAGCTGATCCCAATAACAATGCCATTGCATTAGCGGGAGGTCGTTATGATCCACCATGTTTGGGGGCTCCTCCATCATCCTGACGTAGAGTGGCATAAAATCAGCGACGAGCATGAGTCCGTCAGCCATCTCTATGCCCATCATGTGCTTATTCTGGCGGCTATACCTGTGGTCTGTGCGCTAATCGGCACAACCCGTCTGGGTTGGACCTATGGCGGTATCGATACCTATAAGGTCTCTATTACCAATGGCCTGGCGCTAGGTGTTGCGTTCTATGCGCTGATGTTAGTGGCCGTTGGTTTGGTCGGCAATGTGATTTACTGGCTAGCCCGCAAGCTGGAGAGCCGTCCTAGCCGCCGCGACTGTATTATTTTCGCGGGATACATTGCCACGCCGATGTTTCTGAGCGGTGTTTTTGCGCTTTATCCGGTTTTCTGGTTTTGCATGTTGGGCATAGTGATTGGCCTACTTTACAGCGCTTACCTGCTCTACAAGGGAACGCCCAGTTTCCTGGGTATCAGCCATAAGCGTGGCTTTATCATGTCAACCGCGACGCTATGCATCGGCGTGCTGGTATTAGAAGTGCTGCTTGCGATCGTTGTGCTGCTATGGAGCATGGGATCTGAACACAGCGTGGTGTGGCGGTTCTTACGATAGCAAAATAGATAGCAAGATAGATGGCCCCGGAGGTGCAGTCAGCAGCACTACGCACGAGGCATATTGCCAAGCGCGTAGTCCTCATGCACTGATCAGGAATCTTACAGGGAATCCTTTTCTGAGATAGTGAGGCGAGATAGTGAGATAAGAAAGTAAGACAAGAAAGTAAGACGTGTTGATTTACTACTCCAGCTCAGCTCGCCAAGAGTGACGCGGTTCGAAACCCACCAGGCGCCGCGCTTTGTCGATACTGTAGAACGTCTCATATTCTCCCATTGCGTGCTGTACAGGTACGCCAGGATAGAAGCGCTCAATCACCTGGGCATTGGTAAGCCCTACCGATAGATCCTCATTGGCGACGTTAAACACCTCGTAACCCAAACCATCCGTTTTCAGACAGCAGTCGACCATCTGCCCCAGGTCGCGGGCATCGATATAGGCGAAGATGTTGCGTCGGCGCAGCGCCGGGTTATCCATATACGCTGGGAAGTTCTGGCGGTATTCATGAGGCTCGATCACGTTATTGATACGCAGGGCGTAAATGTCGATGCCTGAGCGCGCTTGAAACGATCGCGCGGTTACTTCGTTGACTACCTTGCTCATGGCGTAGCTGTCTTGCGGCACAGTGGGGTGTTCTTCATCGATAGGCAGGTAGTCTGGCAGCTTCTCGCCATCGGCAAAGCAGATGCCGTAGGTGGTTTCGCTGGAGGCAAAGATTATCTTGGGGATGCCCAGCCGGGTGGCAGCATCCAGAATATGGTAGGTGCTTAGCGTGTTGATACGGTAGGTTTCGTTATCCGGGCGGTGCAGAATGGCGGGGATAGCGGCAAAGTGAACGATGGCGTCGTAGCGTGGCATTCCAGTGCCCGGCTCCAGCTCATCAAAAGTGGCGTAAGCTTGGCACGCATTGAACACTTGGCCCGCGTCGGTCAGATCTACCTTCAGCGTGGTGATGCCCGGCACATCGGACGCTACCCAGTCCAGATTGGTGATGCTGTGACCCTGGTCGCGCAAATACGCGGTCGCATGACGGCCAGCCTTGCCGCTACCACCGGTAAACAAAATACGCATGTGGAGTTCCTGTTTATTGTAAGAGTTCGTTACAAGGACCCACACCTTAGCAAAGAAAGCGTTACACCGCCGAAAAGCGTTTAAACCGCGCTTCTAAAACGCATGAACCGCTTGCCATCAACTGGATCATCTAGCACATGGGCATACACGCCGAACGTCTCTTGTAAGCACTGGGCGGTTAGCACGTCATGTGGCTGGCCGCTGGCGATCAGGCGTCCACCGTCCATCACGCCAATGCGGTCGCACTCCATGGCCTGGTTAAGGTCGTGCAGGGAAATTACCACGGTGATGGGCAGCTGCCTGACCAGCTCAAGAATCGACAGCTGATGACGAATATCCAGGTGGTTGGTGGGCTCGTCCAACAGCAGGATTTTGGGTTGCTGGGCAAGTGCCCGGGCAATATGCACGCGCTGGCGCTCGCCGCCGGAAAGGGTATGCCAGAGGCGGTCCGCCATGTGCGCCATATCCACATCATTCAGCGCCTGATCCACAATGGCGTCATCCTGAGCTGACCAAGGGCGAAGCGCCGAAAGGAACGGCGTTCTGCCCAATGCCACGACTTGGCGCACGTGAATCCTGTCGGTAGTCTCCGCCTGCTGTTCAACCAGCGCGACTGATTGGGCGATATGTCGCTGGCGCATTTTTGCGATGGGCTGGCCGTCGATACGAACGTGGCCCTTTTTAGGTTTGTTCAAACCTGCCAACAGGCGTAATAGCGTAGTTTTACCGGAGCCGTTCGGGCCAATCAGGCCGAAGGTCTGGCCGGGCGCTACATCAAGACAAACGTCTTCTAACAGCGTGCGCCCATGTACGCTCCAGCCCAGCTGTTGTGCAGTTAATTTCATCGGTTCCTCGTGCCGCGCACAAGAATCAACGCAAAGGCCGGCGCGCCAATCAACGAGGTAATCACCCCAATCGGCAGTACCTGGCCGGGCACCAGAATGCGCGAAAGAATATCTGAGCCAATCAAAAACACGGCGCCAGCAAGTGCCGAAGCGGGCACCAAACGCGTATGTTGGGTACCCACGATAAAACGCATGGCATGGGGAATTACCAAGCCCACAAAGCCAATAGCGCCGACCATCGACACCATAATGGCTGTCACCAGCGCTACCGCAATAATTAAAAGCCCCCGCGTTGGGCGAACGGCGATACCCATGGACGCCGCGCTGTCGGCGCCGAAGGTAAAGGCATCCAGCGCGCGGCGGTGCCAAAGGCAAATCAACAAGCCGCCCAGGGCGGCAGGAAAGGCGATTGCCACATCGCTCCAGCGCACCCCAGAAAGGTTGCCCAAAAGCCAAAACATGATGCCGCGGGCTTGTTCGGCACTGGCCGACTTGGTAATGATGAAGGCGGTGA
The DNA here is from genome assembly GCF_014897985.1 of Halomonas colorata. Lineage (GTDB taxonomy): Bacteria > Pseudomonadota > Gammaproteobacteria > Pseudomonadales > Halomonadaceae > Vreelandella > Vreelandella colorata. The sequence goes on along the minus strand of NZ_JABUZA010000043.1, from coordinate 25,790 downwards.
GCGCGTTAAACAGTTGAGAGCCTGCGATGCCCGCTAGAATAATGGCCCCGGCCGCCTGAGTGCTACGCCCGCCGCCGGTACCGCTACTGGCTGCATGGGCAAGCAGTACCACCAAACCAAACGCGAGGCCAGCACCGGCAAATGCCCCCGCGGATAGCGTTAAAGCACCCGCGCCAAGCCCCGCCACCGTGACGGCCACGGCACCGGTCGAGGCGCCTGCCGATATACCCATCAAGTACGGGTCGGCCAGGGGATTGCGCAGTAACGCCTGGAGCACTACACCCGCCAGGGCCAGCGCGGTGCCGCAGCACGCAGCCATAATGGCGCGGCTTAAGCGGTAGTTCCAGATAATACCCGCGTCAATGCGATCAACCGCGTAGTTAGCGCCCAGCAGATGATTGGCCAATACTTTAAGAATTGTATCCACAGGAATCGAGGTTTCACCAATCGCCGTACCGGCGAGCAGCGCTACCAGCAATACCAAAGGGGCAAGCCAGAGCCAGTGCGCCTGAGCGCGCGGCGCTTGTGTACTTTGCATGGTAACCGCTTTCATAGCATAAAAGAGGTAGCAGGTAGAGCGGGGAAAGGCTTCATGGGATGGTGTTCCGGGTGCCGATGGATATAAAACTCGACAGACTGCCGAAGACGTGATGATAAAGCACGAAAAACCTTTGCGATTGATGACTTGCTCAAGCGGGGAGGTGGCTACACCCTGATGCCATCCTCTATAATGCGCGGTTATTGTAGAGATTTTATCAGCTCTTGGCTCTATCGATATTCTCTTGTCAGTGATGAATAACTTTCACGTGTCTTGCAGTGTCCATGCGTCGCTTAATGTATTAGTTTTACCCGCTTGAAAAATAAGTGCTTTAAGCGCATTTCTGGCGCTAATCGTTCAATATCTTCTTGTTAAATCAAGTTAATGTTCCTTCTGCCCATGGTGATGCCTGTGGTTGAGTTTCCCTTTACCGCCGTCGTCGGCCAGGCAGCGCTTAAGAAAGCGCTGCTTTTAAATGTGATCAACCCGCGCATTGGCGGGGTGCTGATTAGCGGCCCGCGAGGCAGCGCAAAATCAACCCTTGCCCGCGCGTTGGCGGCACTGCTGCCCGAATCTGACAAGGGCGGCAAGTCGCCGTTTGTGACCCTGCCGCTAGGCGCCAGCGAAGATCGCCTGACCGGCAGCCTGGACCTTCAAAAGGTATTGAACGAGCGCGAAGCCACCTTTCATGAAGGGCTGTTGGCCAAAGCGCATGGCGGCGTTTTGTACGTTGATGAAGTCAATCTGCTCGCCGATACCCTAGTCGACCTGCTGCTGGATGTAGCCGCAAGTGGGGTCAATATCGTTGAACGCGACGGTATTAGTCACTCCCACGCGGCACGTTTTAGCCTGATTGGCACCATGAACCCGGATGAAGGCGAACTGCGCCCGCAGTTGCTCGACCGGTTTGGCCTCTGCCTGGAACAGCCGGCCTCCATCCGTATCGAAGAGCGCATCGCCATCGTGCAGCAGCGCGATGCTTTTGATCGCGACCCCGAACGCTTTATCGCCGACTTCGCCGCTGAGCAGTCAGCCCTGCGTGAACGTATCGAGCAGGCGAGAGATGTGCTAGCAGCCGTGAGCGCACCTGAATGGGTTTACGCACACATCGCCAACCGCTGTGAAGAAGCCGGCGTCGAAGGCCTGCGTGCCGATGTTACCTGGCACCGCGCCGCCCAGGCCCATGCCGCTTGGCGGGGAGGCGATACAATCATTCAGGACGATGTGGATACCGTTGAGCCCTGGGTATTGGCCCATCGGCGTACGCATGAATCTTCCACACCACCATCAACGCCGCCGTCTTCTCCACCACCTTCGTCCACGCCAAATGAAAAGCCTTCTGGCGGTCAGTCGTCTGCCGGTGGACATTCAGGCGAGCAGGGGCAGTGGGGCGCCATGCCGCCCATCGCGCAGAACATGCTGGATAGCCAACTGCTGAATCTCCCTGCGCTTACACCCATCAACCGGCCTGCGGCTAAGCCGCTGCTTTCACTTGGCGGTACGCGTAAGGGCACCGAGTTGGGCCAGGGGCGAGCTAATAAACCACCTTCGTCTACCTCTCGCCCCGACTGGTTCGCCACGCTGATCGCCAATCGTGGTCAGTGGCCCTGGCGACAGTTGCGTGATCGCAAAGCGCGCACCGGGCAGCCAGTGCTGCACCTGGTACTGCTGGACACCTCCGGCTCGACGCTGGGTAAGCGCCTGTTGGGCCAGGCCAAGGGCTGGGTGGATAGCCTGACCCGCCAGGCGTACAGCGCTCGCGAGCAGCTGGCCGTGCTGGGGTTTGGCAACAATACGGTGACACCGCTACTCACCCGCCAGCGTGCGCCCAAAAGCCTAGAGGCGACGCTGAACAGTGCCGATGGCGGGGGCGGCACGCCGCTGCGTAAAGCGGTTGAGGAGGCAGGAAAGTTGATTCGTCAGTGGCAGCGCCGCGAACCCGGCCTACATATACGTACCTACTTGATCACCGACGGGCGCACCCGCGAGTCCGTTGCAGACCTGCCAACGCTTGGCGATTGTGTAGTGATGGATACCGAACACTCATTTGTAAAACGTGGCCAGGCGACACGCCTTGCCCAGCAGCTGGGCGCCTTGTATTGGGCACTGCCCACCCAGGAGTCAGCATGAGCGATAGCAATCACCAAAACCGCATGCAGCGCAAAAAAGAGGTGGTCGATGAGCGCATCAGCCGCGCCACTGAAGAGCGCGGGGTATTAATCCTGCTCAAAGGCAACGGCAAGGGTAAAAGCAGCTCGGCGCTCGGTACGCTGGCGCGCTCGCTGGGGCATGGTCAGAAAGGCGCGGTCATTCAGTTTATTAAAGGGCGGCGCGAAACCGGTGAATACCTGTTCTTTCGTGACCACCCAAGGCTTGACTGGCACATCATGGGCCAGGGCTTTACCTGGGAAACCCAGGACCGCGAGCGCGATATTCAAGCCGCCGAAACTGCCTGGGAAATCGCCAAGGGCCTGTTGGAAGACCCGGCCTACAACATCATCGTGCTGGACGAAATGAGCTACATGTTCAAGTACGGCTACCTGGACCCGGTGCCGGTGGTAGAGGCACTCAAACGCCGCCCAGCGCATCAGAATGTGATTATTACCGGGCGCACCATGGCACAGCCACTTCAGGAAATTGCCGACACCATCAGCACCGTGCAGGATGAGCGCCACGCGTTTCGCGGCGGCGTCAAAGCTCAGGCGGGGATCGAGTACTGATGAGTACACCTTCTGCCAGCTGCCCCGCGCTGTTTATCTCGGCACCCGCCTCAGGCCAGGGTAAAACCACGGTAACCGCGGGGCTTGCGCGGCTGCTGCGCAACCAGGGCAAAGTGGTGCGGGTATTTAAAACCGGACCGGACTACTTGGACCCGCAAATACTCGCCCAGGCCTCTGGCCAACCGGTTGATCAGCTTGATTTATGGATGGCAGGCAAAGCCTACTGTCGCCAACGCTTTTATGAAGCCGCTGTTGAAGCCGATTTGATTCTGGTGGAAGGCGCTATGGGAATGTTTGACGGCGAGCCTTCCAGTGCCGATTTAGCCGCGCTGTTCGGTATTCCCATGGCCATCGTGATGGATGTCAAAGGCATGGCCCAAACCGCCGCTGCGCTGGTAACGGGGCTGGCTGGCTTTCGTGACGATATTCAAATTGCTGGGCTGATTGCCAATAACTGCGGCTCCCAGCGCCACCGTGAGCTGATTGAAGGCGCGCTGCCCGCAGCCATTCCTTTTTTAGCTGCCGTACCGCGTGACCCTGAGCTGGCACTTCCCGAGCGTCATCTGGGCCTGGTGCAGGCGGAAGAGATTCGCGACGATCTGGAAATTCGCTTTGAAGCCGCGGCGCAGGCGCTGGAAGCCGCAGGGCTGCTGGACGCGCTCGCCACGCTTTCGCCGGTCAGCTTTAGTGCTTCTACTGAGGCGCTTCCTGCTGTGCCGCAGGCACTGGCTGGGCAGACGATAGGCGTGGCCCGCGATGCGGCGTTCAGCTTTATCTATCAGGCCAACCTGGACCTGCTGGCGCAGATGGGTGCGCAGGTGCGCTTTTTCTCACCACTGAGCGATGCCGAACTGCCTGAGTGCGATGCCCTTTGGCTACCCGGCGGCTACCCGGAGCTTCACGCGCAGGCGCTTGCGGCGAACACCGCCATGCGCGATGCCATTAAAGGCTTCTTTAGCGCGGGCAAACCCATCCTCGCCGAGTGTGGTGGCATGCTGTATAGCTTGGAAACGCTAACCGACTATGCTGAGAACACTCACCCCATGCTCGGCTTACTGCCGGGGCACGGTGCCATGCGCGGGCGTCGCGGCTGCCAAGGCATGCAGACCGCCGAGCTACCCGAAGGGCCGGTTCGCGGCCATGCCCACCATCGCTCAATGGCCGAGCAAACGCCTGAACCGATTGCTTACGGGCGCCGCCAGCGCCACCCAGCGCCCGGCGAGCCGATCTACCGTGCCGGTCGCTTAACGGCGACGTACTTACATCTTTTTTTTCCGAATAATCCTGCCGCAGTGGCGCGTCTGTTTAGCCACGGTTTTGGCAACGATTCAGCGCAAGCCACGGCCGCAAGCCCCCACATTAAGGAATCCTCACATGCAGTTAAATAAAATTCCCGCCACGGTTGTGACCGGCTTTCTAGGTAGCGGCAAGACCACGTTGCTGGCCAATATTCTGCGCCAGATTACCGGCAAGCGGATTGCCGTGATCGTCAATGAGTTTGGCGAGCAGGATATCGACTCAAGCCTGCTGCGTAGCTGTGCGCTAGGTTGTGAAGACGGAGCTGAAGAGGGCGAGCAAGTCGACGCCGGTGAAGACGGCAGTATTTACGAGCTGGCCAATGGCTGCATCTGCTGCACGGTAGAAGAAGAGTTTTTGCCGGTGATGAAAAAGCTGGTGGCGCGGCGTGATGATATCGACCACATCCTGATCGAAACCAGCGGGCTGGCCTTGCCCAAGCCGCTGGTACAGGCGTTTAACTGGCCGGAAGTCCGCCAGCACTGCACCGTGGATGCCATTATCACCGTGATCGACGGGCCTGCCGTAGCCGCTGGCCGGTTTGCCAACGACGAAGAAAAGGTTGCCGCCCAGCGGCTGGCCGATGACAGCCTGGACCACGACCCCAGCCTGCGCGAACTGCTGGATGACCAGCTAAGCGCGGCGGATTTAGTGCTGGTCAGTAAAACCGACCTGCTGAACGCCGACGAAAAAGCCCGGGTTGAAGCGCTGGTACAGGCGCGGGTGCCCGCATCGGTCAAAACGCTGTTTATCGATCAAACGCTAGCGACTGACACGGCCCAGCTGGAAGCCCTGATGGGCATTGGTGCGGCCAGTGAAGAGCATATCGACAAGATTACCAACCATCACGACAAGCACCATGCCGAAGGCGCCCACCACGATCACGCCCACGATAACTTTGATTCCTGCGTGATTACGCTGGGCGAAGTCGATGGCGATGAGCTGGCGGCCAGGCTTCAACATCTGCTGAAAACCCAAGAGATCTATCGCGCCAAGGGCTTTGCGGCCATTCCCGGTAAGCCCATGCGCCGAGTTATTCAGGCCGTTGGCGAGCGCCTGGACGGTTATTTTGACCGTTTGTGGCGCCAGGACGAGGCGCGCCAAACCCAGCTGGTGATTATCGGCAAAACGCTGAACAGCGATGAAATTCATAAGGCGCTGGCCAGCGCTGAGACGTCGGTAAGCGCCTAATGCATCTTTTCGCCGCCAAACCGGGGGGCTTTATTGATGATGAAGGCATCATCGATCTGCAGCAAAGCCCTGCCGAGGTTGTGATTATGTCCGCCGCTGACAGTAACTTGTCGGCGTTGGCCCAGGCGGTTGATCGCCTGGGCGATGACTACCCCTCGGTGCGGCTGGCGAACTGGATGAACCTGGTAAAACCGGCGGCGTTTGATCTTTACGAAGACCGTGTGCTGGAAAAAGCCCGCTTGGTGGTGGTGTCACTGCTGGGCGGAAAGGGCTATTGGCAGTACGGCTACGAGCGGCTTCTGGCCTGGGCGGCTGCCAGGCCTGAGCGCCAGCTGATACTGGTGCCCGGCTGCGACGCCCCGGACGATGCTTTGCTTGAAGACTCAAGCATAGCCTTCGACGATGCCTACCGCGTGTGGCGCTATTTACGCGAAGGCGGTGTGGACAACGCCGAGCAGCTGCTGCGCTTTATCGGAAGCGAATGCCTGGCGCACGAGTGTCTAACACATGAGTACTTGGCGCATGAGTATGCGTGGCAAGAGCCTAAAGTGATTCCGGCAGCGGTGATTTACGCACCCCAGGCCAACGGTCAGCAGGCGGTCAGCCTAAGCGAGTGGCGTGATCAGCGTATTGCAGAGCGCCCGGTGTGCCTGTTGCTATTTTATAGAAGCCACCTGCAGGGTGCGAATACCGCTGTGCTCGACGGCATGATCGACGCGCTGAAAGCCGAAGGGCTTGAGCCGTTAGCCGTCGCGGTGGCCTCTTTAAAAGAAGGCCCCTGCATCGCGTTTGCCAATCACCTCATTGAGCAAACCGGCGCCATGCTAGTGGTCAATACCACCAGCTTTTCAGTAAACCGTACCGCCGATGACGCCACTGCCGCAGATGAACTGGGCAGTAATCTTCATGAAAGCCTTTTTGTCGGGCGGCCCGTCGTACTTCAGGCGATACTCGCCAGCAGCACTTTGGATGACTGGCAGGGCATGGCCGCAGGCCTGCATAGCCGGGATGTTGCCATGCAGGTAGTGCTACCCGAAATGGACGGGCGGATTATCACCCGCGCCGTTGGGTTTAAAGCCGAAGCGCACTATAACGCGCGCGCCCAGCTGTCGGTGACGCACCACACGCTGCACCCAGAACGCGCTGCCTTTGTCGCCAAGCTGGCCCGGCGGTTTTGCGCGCTGCGCCAAACGCCCAATAGCCAAAAGCGCGTCGCGCTGATTATGGCCAACTACCCCAACCGCGATGGGCGTATCGGTAACGGCGTGGGGCTGGATACACCGGCCTCTACGCTGCACATTTTAAATGCCCTGAAAGGTGCCGGTTATCCGCTAAGCGAATTGCCGGAAAACGGCGATGCGCTGATTCGCCTGCTCCAGGGCGCGGTTACTAACGATCATGACAGTCTGGATCAGCGTGCCTGCTGGCAAAGTATCAGCGTTGAGGATTATCTGGCCTGGTTTCAAACCCTGCCTGCCGCGCTTCAGAAAACGATATGGACCCGCTGGGGCGCGCCGCAAGATGACCCCAAATGCCGCCAGGGGCGGTTGATGATTTCGGGTATCCGCTTGGGCGAAACCTTTGTGGGTATTCAGCCGGAGCGTGACTTTATTGATGACCTGACCCAGTCCTACCACGATATGGAGCTGGCGCCGCCGCATAGCTACCTGGCGTTTTACCTCTGGCTGCGCGAGCACTATCAGGTCGAGGCGGTTATTCATGTGGGCAAGCACGGTAATCTTGAGTGGCTGCCGGGTAAAAGCACCGCGCTAAGCGCCGAATGCTGGCCGGATATCGCGCTCGGGCCGATGCCGCACTTTTATCCGTTTATTGTCAATGACCCCGGCGAAGGCGCCCAGGCCAAGCGCAGAAGCCAGGCGGTGATTATTGATCACTTGATGCCGCCACTGGCGCGCGCTGAACTTTACGGCCCCATGGCCGAGCTTGAAGCGCTGACTGATGAGTATTATCAGGCGCTGGACATGGACCCGCGTCGCGAAGCGCTGATTCGCGAGCAGATACTTTTGCATCTGCGGGCAACCGGCATCGACCAGGAGCTTGCCCACGCAGTGAACAGCAGTTGTGACAGCGAAATTCTCAACGAGCTGGACACCTTTTTGTGCGATATCAAGGAAGCTCAGATTCGCCACGGCCTGCATATACTGGGCATGCTTCCGCCCGAGGAGAAACGGGCGGCTACGCTGGTAGCCCTGTTAAGGCTGCCGCGTGGTGAAGCGGTGGCAAGCCGTGGCTTGCTGCACAATCTGGCTGCTGACCTGGCGCTGGGGGAAGACTTCGACCCGCTGGCGGCGGGCAGCGAGCCTTGGCTTGGTCCTAAACCGGCTGTGCTGGCAGGCAAACTAACCACTGCCTGGCGAACCGGCGCCGATACTCGCGAGCGGCTGGAGCTGCTTGGTGAAGAGCTGGTGGCCGACTATGTGCTGGCCCAAGGGGATTTGGCCGCGCTTGCCCAGGTGTATCCCGCCACGGTCGAGCAGCTTAAATTTGCCCGCGAGCAGCTGTGGGCCGCCATGCAGCAGGGCGTAAAGATGGAGATTGGCTCGCTGCTGGATGGGCTTGAGGGAATTTTCGTACCCGCCGGGCCGAGCGGTGCGCCGAGCCGGGGGCGGTTGGATACGCTGCCCACCGGGCGCAACTTTTTCAGCGTGGATAACCGCTCGATCCCATCGCCCGCCGCCTGGACGCTGGGTGAAAAGTCCGCCCAGGCGTTTGTCGAACGCTATCTGCAGGATCACGGCGACTATCCACGCCGCTTGGGGCTTTCCATTTGGGGGACCGCCACCATGCGCACCGGCGGCGACGATATCGCCCAGGCCTTTGCGCTGATGGGTGTGCGGCCCAAGTGGTCATTGGGTTCTCAGCGGGTGATTGATTTTGAAGTAATCCCTTCGATGCTGCTTAATCGCCCACGGGTAGATGTCACGCTGCGCGTATCCGGATTTTTTCGCGATGCTTTTCCCAACGTGATTCGCCTGTTTGATGCCGCCGTGCAAGCGGTTGCCAGCTATGCAGAACCAGGCGATAGCAACACCATTCGCGCAGCCGTGCTTGAGCGCCAGCACGCCCTTGAAGCCCAAGGGTTAAGTGCCGAAATGGCTGCCCAGGAAGCGAGCTACCGTATTTTTGGCAGCAAGCCCGGCGAGTATGGGGCAGGCCTGAACCGGCTGATTGAAAACCGTAGCTGGGGCGATGCCGATGACTTGGCCGAGGCCTACCTGGGCACCGGCGCCTACGCTTACGGGCAGTTTGCGGATTCCGGCACCGCCGCGCGCGGCGCCTTTGAGCAGCAGATCAAAGGGCTGGATGCGGTGATGCAGAATCAGGATAACCGCGAGCACGATATTCTCGACTCCAACAGCTACTACGCCTTTCAGGGCGGCATGGCCAACGCGACCCGTGCGCTTGCCGGCCAAGCGCCGGAGATCTATCACGCCGACCACGCCAACCCCGCCGTGCCCAAAATTCGCACGCTCAAAGAGGAACTTGCCCGGGTCATTCGCTCGCGCGTGTTGAACCCAAAATGGATCAACGCCATGCGCGAACACGGCTACAAGGGCGCGTTTGAGATGGCCGCCACGGTCGACTACCTGTTTGCTTACGACGCCACCACGGATTTGGTGGCGGATTACCAGTACGCCCAGGTGAGTGAAGCGCTGGTGCTGGATGAGGCCAACCAGCAGTTTTTACGTGAGCATAACCCAGCAGCCCTTGAAGAGATGGCCGAGCGGTTGCTGGAAGCCGCTCAGCGCGGCATGTGGCAAGAACCCGGCGAGCACGGCGACGCGCTTAAAGACCTGCTGCTGGAAATGGACGAAGCCAGGGAAACCGCCAGTTTATGAGCACTAGTCCGCTGGTCAAAGGCTGGTGCCCCGGCGCCTGGCAGCCCATGGAAACCGGCGATGGCTGGTTAGTGCGCGTGCGCCCACCGCTCGGCCAGCTTTCCAAAGCGCAGATGCTCGCGCTGTGCGATGCCGCAGAAACCTATGGCAACGGGTTAATTGAGTTAACCAGCCGCGCCAATATTCAGCTGCGCGGCGTCTCGGAAACCACATGGCCGCCGCTAATGGATTTTTTGGTCGCACACGAATTGGTCAGTGCGGACCCCGCCACCGAGCAGCAGCCCCAGTGCCTGCTGGCGCCCAGTTGGCAGGCGGGCGATGACACGCATCAACTTGCCTGCTTATTACAGCTGCGAGGCAGCGAACTGGCCGCGATGCCCAGCAAAGTCGGTATTGCCATTGATACAGGTGAATTAGCGGTATTGGGAGATACCGCCGCTGATTTTCGAGTTGAGCGCTCAATCGACGGCGGGCTGATAGTGCGCGCCGAAGGCCATGCCTGCGGTACACCGGTGGGCTCTATTGAGGCGGCCATTGAGCATTTAATACGCTTGACGCACTGGTTTGTGGAAAGCGGCGGAAATGACGCCGGGCGGATGCAGCGGCATAAAGTGCCGCTTCCCGCGTGGTCACCTGCTAAAATGCGCCCCGCGAGTGCTTCTGCCATTGAGAATGCAACGCAGGGCGCGGCGTTGGCGCTTGGCAAGTATCAAGCGGGCATGGTTTACGGGCTGCCGTTTGGCCGCGCAGCCGCTGCTGCATTGCGGGCGTCTGTAACGCCTGCGGCGGTGAGCCATGTGCGGGTAACGCCGTGGCGACGTTTATGGGTCAAGGGCGCAAGCGGGCCGGTTGAAGGATTTATCAGCGACAATCGGGACACGCGCTTATTGATGGATGCCTGCCCCGGCGCGCCTTACTGTGCCCAGGCAAGCGTTGCTACCCAGCCGCTTGCTAAACGATTAGCGCACGACGTGAAAAGACATAGCGTTCATATATCCGGCTGCGCCAAGGGGTGCGCCCGCCGTTCATCGGCCGATGTGTGCCTGGTCGGTCAGGCAGGCCGATTTAATCTTATTGTTAAGGGTGATGCGCAGAGCACGCCCGTTAAGACAGGCCTCACCGAGACTGAGGCCGTCGAATATTTGGAGAGTTTGGGTGCCCTATACGTATGAAACAAGCGGCCCGGCAATTTACCGGGAATCCTTCGCGATTATCCGCAGCGAGGCCGACCTTGCGCGCTTTTCTGCCGAGGAAGAGACCGTTGCCGTGCGCATGATTCACGCCGCCGGGCTTGTCGAGTTGGCCGCGCATATTCACTTTCAAAATGACGCGGTCAATAAAGCGCGTTCAGCACTCGAACGCGGCGCGCCGATTCTTTGCGATGCACGCATGGTGTCTGAAGGCATCACCCGCAAGCGGCTGCCAGCCAATAACGAGATTATTTGCACCCTGAACGATGAGCGCACGCCACACCTCGCCCAGGAGATGGCTAACACCCGTTCGGCCGCAGCGCTGGAACTATGGCGCCCGCATCTGGAAGGCGCCGTGGTGGCCATTGGTAACGCACCCACCGCGCTGTTTCATCTTTTGAACATGCTGGAAGACCCGAGCTGCCCACGCCCGGCGGTAGTAATCGGCTGCCCGGTAGGCTTTGTAGGCGCCGCCGAATCCAAGGAAGCGCTGTGGGCAACACCTGAAATTCCAAGCTGCATCGTACGTGGCCGCCTGGGCGGCAGTGCGGTAACGGTCGCGGCCATTAACGCCATGGCGGATCGCGTCGAATGACTCAGGCATCAACACAGGGCACGGTTTACGGCGTTGGCCTGGGGCCGGGCAGCCAGGACTTGATGAGCGTGCGCGCCGACCGGCTGATTCGCGGCGCCACGCATATCGCTTATTTTCGCAAAAAGGGCCGCCGTGGCCATGCGCGCAGCATTGTTGAAGGCCTGTTGGCATCAGGCACTATTGAGCTTCCCATGGAGTACCCGGTCACCACAGAGATCCCTTTCGACGACCCGCAGTACAACGCACTGCTCTCGGCGTTTTACTCGCGGTGCGTGGCCCAACTGATCGAGATAGCCAGCGCCGGTTGCAACGTGGTGGTGCTCTGTGAAGGCGACCCGTTCTTCTACGGCTCGTTTATGCACCTCTACACGCGGTTGCTGAATCAGGTGCCGGTGTCGGTAGTGCCGGGAATTACCGGTATGTCCGCCGCCTGGACGGCGACCGGGCAGCCGATTACCTGGGGCGACGATATTCTGACCGTGCTGATGGGCACGCTGCCGGAAGAAACGCTCACCCAACATATCGCCGATACCGACGCGCTGGTGGTCATGAAGATTGGGCGCAATCTTCACAAGCTGCGCCGAGCGCTTAAACAGGCGGGCCGGGAAGACCAGGCTTGGCTGATCGAATACGCCGCCATGGAGCAGCAGCGCGTGTTGCCGTTGGTAGACGTTGGCGAGAGCGTGCCTTACTTCTCGATTGTGCTGATTCACGGCAACGGGAGGCGCCCATGAGCGGCTGGCTAAAAATTGTCGGCCTGGGGCCGGGCGCGGATGCGATGATTACCCCTGAGGTAACGGCCGCGCTTAGTGACGCCACGGACGTGGTGGGCTACGTACCCTACGTGAACCGAGTAGCACCGCGCTATGGCCTGACCCGCCACGGCTCAGACAACCGCGAAGAGATTCGCCGTGCCGAGCAGGCGCTACAGCTGGCGCTTGAAGGCCACCGAGTCGTGGTGGTTTCCTCTGGCGACCCCGGCGTATTCGCCATGGCCTCGGCGGTATTTGAAGCGCTGGAAGCGGGCGATGCCGCGTGGCGTGGGCTGGATATTCAGGTGCTGCCGGGTATTTCCGCGATGCTGGCGGCCAGCGCCCGTGCGGGTGCACCGCTGGGGCATGATTTCTGCTGCATCAATTTATCTGACAACTTGAAGCCTTGGGCGCTTATCGAAAAGCGCCTGCGTTTGGCCGTTGAAGCCGATTTTGCGATGGCGTTTTATAACCCGCGCTCAAAATCGCGCCCGGTAGGGTTTGAGCGCACCCTGGACGTGCTGCGAGAGGCGTGTGAGCCTGAACGGTTAATCATCTTCGCCCGCGCGGTTTCAATGCCTGACGAATCAATCCGCGTAACAGCCTTAAAAGACGCCACGCCGGATATGGCCGATATGCGCACGCTGGTGATTGTTGGCTCCCGGCAAACCCGGCTGATCGAGCGAGACGGCGAGCCGCTGGTGTATACGCCGCGCTCAGCGCTTTGATCAGGAACGATCATTAAGCCAGGCAAGCACCTCATCAACGCTATGCACTTCATGGCGAGCGGGCAGTGCCGGGCGGTCAATCATGATGACCGGCACGCCAAGCGCGCGAGCGGCATCAAGTTTTGAAACGGCACCTTCGCCACCAGCGTTTTTGCACACGATGCGTTCGATACGTTGGGTTTTGAGTAGCGCTAAATCGCCTTCCAGCGTGAACGGGCCTCTATCCACCGTGGTGGTAAAGTGGGCAAGCGGCGGCGGGGCGGTTGGCTGGTCGACCAAACGCAGCACATAGTGGTGTTGAGGCTGCGCGACAAACGCGGCCAGGTGCATGCGGCCAATCGCGAGCAGCACGCGCTGGGGCGGGCCTTCGAGGGCGCTAACCGCCTCTTCGATACTCGCCACGTGTTGCCAGTTAGCGTGAGTGGTGGGCACCCAGGCCGGGCGCGTCAGGGCAATTGCCGGTACGCCGGTCTGCTGGGCGGCGGCCAACACGTTACGGCTCATCTGCGTGGCAAACGGGTGGGTTGCATCAATAATATGGGTGATGCGCTGTTGGGTGATAAACGCCGCCAAACCGTCGGCGCCGCCGAAACCGCCCACGCGGGTGGGCAGCGGTTGCGCCTTAGGCGTTTTGACCCGGCCTGCATAGCTGAAAATGGCTGGAATGTTGTGCTGGCTAAAAGCACTGGCCAAGGCGCTGGCCTCACTCGTACCCCCAAGAATCAGGACGTTTATCATGGCTGAGGTTAACAAGGCTCCGTGGCTCACACTGTTAGGGTGGGGGGAGAGTGGCACAGCGGGCCTGACAGCGGCAAGCCGCGAGCAGCTTGAGCGTGCCGAGATCGTGTTTGGCGCCCGCCGTCATCTGCGCCTGCTTCCCCCGTTAAACGCGGATATTCGCGAGTGGCCAGTGCCGTTTCTTGATGGCATCCCCGCACTACTCAACGAGCGCGGCCGCCGGGTGGTCATGCTGGTATCCAATGATCCGTTCTGGTTCGGGGCGGGCACCAGCCTGGCGCGCCACGTAGACGCCAGCGAATGGGTCGCCGTGCCATCGCCCTCGACCTTTAGCCTGGCGGCGGCCCGCTTAGGCTGGCCGCTTGAGCGCTGCACCTGCCTGGGCCTGCACGCCAAACCGCTCACCCGCATTCGGCCCTACCTGCAAGGCGGCCGGCACTTGCTGGTGCTGTTGCGTGATGGCGCCGCCGTGGCTGAATTGGCCGCGCTGATAAAAACATTCGGCTTTGCGGATTCTCAGCTAAACGTGCTGGAAGCCTTGGGCGGCGTGGATGAGCGCATCCGCACGCTGCGCATGGATGACGCGCTACCCGAGGATATCGCCCACCCGGTGGCGGTAGGTATTGAAGTTGCCGGTAATGGCCCCGCGATCCCCTCAACGCCCGGCCTTGCCGATAGCTTTTTTGAGCACGACGGGCAGATCACCAAGCAGGCCGTGCGCAGCCTGACGCTTTGCGCACTGGCCCCCAGGTCTGGGGAGCGGCTGTGGGATATTGGCGCAGGCTCTGGCTCCATCGCCATTGAGTGGCTGCTGGCCCACCCGGATAACCAGGCCATCGGCTTCGAGCAGCACCCAGAGCGCGCCGCCCGGGCGCGGCGCAACGCCGACAACCTGGGGGTCGATTGGCTGGAAGTAAACGAAGGCCGCGCCCCGGAGGTGCTCGAGAATGCGCCGTTGCCCGATGCGGTGTTTATCGGCGGTGGGCTTTCTCAGAAACTGCTGGATACTTTATGGCAGGTGCTGCCCCGCGGCACGCGAGTAGTAGCCAACGCGGTCACCCTGGAATCCGAAGCCCTGCTGGCGCACTGGCAGCAACAGGCCGGCGGCGAACTGCTGCGCCTGGAGCTGGCCCACGCCGCCCCCATGGGCACGCGCCGGGGCTGGAAATCCAGCTACCCGATTGTGCAGTGGCGTGGTGTTCGATGATTCAGCAAACAGTGGCTAGGCAGGCGCTTAAAGTCGCCGGGTTCGGCTTTCGCCAGCAGGCAACGCTTGAATCACTGGAACAGGCGCTGGATCAGTTGATTGCCGAGTACGGCCCTATCGACCAGTTGGCCGCGGCGCATAGCATGCTGCCACTGGTTGAAGCGCTGGGTAGCGCCCGCCACATCCCGGTAATGGGTGTCGCGGATACAGCGCTGGCAAGCGTTACCACGCTGACCCACTCCGCCTACAGCCTGCGCGAAAAAGGCACCGGCAGTGTGGCCGAAGCCGTGGCGCTGCTGGCCGCGGGCAGCGGGGCACGGCTTTTAGGCCTACGGACAGTTTCAAACGATAGAAAGGCCACGGCCGCGGTGGCCACCACAGCGGCGCAAGGAGTTGGATTATGAAGGTTCATTTTATTGGCGCAGGCCCCGGCGCGCCGGATCTTTTGACGCTGCGCGGTCGCGATTTAATTGCCGCCTGCCCGGTATGCCTGTATGCAGGTTCACTGGTGCCCGAGCAAATCCTCGAGCACTGCCCGGAAGGCGCGCGCATCATCAACACCGCGCCGCTGTCACTCGATGAAATCATGCAGGAAATCCAGGCCGCTCACACGGAAGGTTGTGATGTGGCCCGGCTGCACTCCGGCGATCTCTCGGTATGGTCCGCGATGGGCGAACAGCTGCGCCGCCTGCGAGAGCTTGATATTCCCTACAGCGTGACCCCCGGCGTGCCTTCCTTCGCCGCTGCGGCGGCAACGCTCGGCCAGGAGCTAACGCTACCCGGCGTGGCGCAATCCGTGGTGCTGACCCGCACGCCGGGCCGGGCCAGTGCCATGCCAGAAGATGAAACGCTGGCCAACTTTGCCCGCACCGGCGCCACGCTTGCTATTCACCTCTCCATCCACAATCTGGCCCAGGTGGTGGAAAGCCTGACGCCCCATTACGGCGAAGCGTGCCCGGTAGCGATTGTATGGCGGGCCAGCTGGCCGGACGAGCACGTGGTGCGCGGGCGCTTATCCACGGTGGAATCCCTGATCAATAACACGCTTCAGCGCACGGCGCTGATTCTGGTAGGGCCGGTACTCGAATCCGAAGACTTCCAGGAAAGCAGCCTGTACGCGGTAGGCTACGACCGCCGCTTTCGCCCCCAGTCCGCCGATTCGCCGTTTGCCAGTAGCGATGAAGAGGGCGGCGCATGATCACGCTCTCGCTGATCGGCATTGGCACCGGCAACGTTGACCACGTAACACTCGCGGCGGTTCGCGCCCTCAACGAAGCCGAGGTGATTCTGCTCCCCCGCAAGGGCGAAGCGAAATCGGACCTGATCGACCTGCGCCGCGTACTCTGCGAAGAGCTGCTTGATGAAGCGACCAACACCCGCATCGTCGAGTTCGATTTACCCACCCGCGATGCCAAGTGCGCGTACCTAAGCGCAGTAGACGAATGGCATAACGCCATTGCCAGCGTATGGGCCGAGCTGATGGATAAGCACCTGCCAAACGGCGGGCGCGTCGGCATGCTGGTATGGGGCGACCCCTCACTCTATGACAGCAGCCTACGCATCGCCAAGCGCCTGACGGATAGCGGCCGTGCGGTTGAGGTCAACGTTGTGCCCGGCATCACTAGCCTACAAGTGCTCACCGCCGAGCATAAACTCCCGCTTAACGCACTCGCCGAACCCATCCAGATCACCACCGGCCGCCGCCTGCGCGAACGCGGCTGGCCAAGCGACGCCGCGACGGTAGCCGTGATGCTCGACAGCGGCGGGGCGTTTACCACGCTGCCACAAGCTGACACCTACATCTGGTGGGGCGCCTACCTGGGCATGGATAAACAGTGCCTGATCAAAGGCACGCTAAGCGAGGTAAGCGACGAGATTACTAAACGCCGTGCCGCGCTGCGTGAAGCGCACGGCTGGATTATGGACTGCTACCTATTGGCCCGCGAACCGCTATTCTAAGCCGGTAGGAATATGGAAGTTTTTTCCATAAAATAATTGAATGAGTGATTTCTTCATGTGCCCTGGATGGAATCGTGACCATGCAACAGGACCTACGTGTTATTTCCCGCACATCCTTTTTCACCCGCCGCGTTTTTCCGATCATATGGTTATCGATAGTGGCTTTGGGTTGCGTACTAAGCCTATTGACGGCGGAAACGTTTTCCCCATTTCTACTGATACCCCCGCTAATGATCTTTTTCGGTGTGTTTATATTTAAAATGATGTTGGGCGGTCTCGCGGATCGTGTATACGACAACGGCGATAGTCTGATTTTTGTTTACGGGAAAAACCGCGAGCAGGTTTATCTAAAAGACGTGGCAAACGTCAATTACCAATCTATGAGATCGCCCGACAGGGTGACGCTAACGGTACGAAGCCCCAGAGATCAGGGCAGTTCAAATCAGGAGTTTTCATTCCTACCGGCCCGCAGCATGCTGGGTTTAAGTGAAATATCGTTCAAGCGCTTCCGGATCGAAAACCAGGTGGTCGACGAACTCATCGAGCGCGTCGATACAGCGAGGCGTCAAGCCAAAAACCCGGGATAAAAGCATAAGCACCTCTGTGCGAATTTTTTGAGACAAAACCAGATCACGCTATCGTTTGTTTAAATTAAAGGAGTACCCCATGAGCTTTTACGTCTACCTTTCCGGCGAGATCCACACCGACTGGCGCGACGAAATTCAGCGTGGCGCAGAAGCCGCAGGCTTGGATATCGTGTTTACCGCCCCAGTCACTGACCACGACGCCAGTGACGCCGCAGGCGATCACTTGGGCGAGCAGAGCAATCAGTTCTGGCGCGACCACCAATCCTCCAAGGTCAACGCCATCCGCACCCGTACGCTGATCGAGCAAAGCGATTTAGTCGTGGTGCGCTTCGGCGACAAGTACAAACAGTGGAACGCTGCCTTTGATGCAGGCTACTGCGCCGCACTCGCCAAGCCCTATATCACTTTGCACTCTGAGGATATCGTTCACCCGCTGAAAGAAGTGGATGCCGGTGCACAAGCCTGGTGCACCACCACCGAGCAGGTCGTTGAAACCCTCAAGTACGTGCTCAAAGCATAACGCAAGCCACCACTTTGCAGGCCGACTTGGCCTGCAGCCCTCTTTGTTGGGGCTGCTAAAGGCTGGTTTTGTGGGAGCCCGCTTTAGCGCGCGAAAGGCCCCGCCCCAAGAATCATCATAAGTAGCGTGGCGTAACGTTTGGCGAGGCACGAGCCAATAAGGCACCCGCGAAGGGCAGCGCTAGCTGCCCAGGATAAGCCACCACACCAGCCCACGCCCGGTTTTGTGTGAGCCCGCTTTAGCGCGCGAAAGGCCCCGCCCCAAGAATCATCACCAGTAGCGTGGCGTAACGTTTGGCGAGGCACGAGCCAATAAGGCACCCGCGAAGGGCAGCGCTAGCTGCCCAGGATAAGCCACCACACCAGCCCACGCCCGGTTTTGTGTGAGCCCGCTTTAGCGCGCGAAAGGCCCCGCCCCAAGAATCATCACCAGTAGCGTGGCGTAACGTTTGGCGAGGCACGAGCCAATAAGGCACCCGCGAAGGGCAGCGCTAGCTGCCCAGGATAAGCCACCACACCCGTACCCGCCCAGTTTTGTGGGAGCCCGCTTAAGCGCGATGATTACGCTACTTGGTTCAAAGCCCCCAGCAAATCCTATGGCTGCATATGGCCATCAAATTTCCACGTGACCTAAGCAAAATTTACCAATAAAGTATGATTGAATAGAGCAAAACGAGCGGTCATGCGAATTTTGGATAGGCGGCCAAAATTTAATTTGCTAGTAATATTATCAATGAGGTAGATTTGGTTTAGGCGGCTAGATAACCTCAATGAACGTGCTGGAGCGTTCATTGAGGTTATGCCGCTGGCTATATAATCACTGTTAAGCGCCTAATGGAGTTATTCATGAATAGTCGAGATTTGTTTAAAGCAACCGTTATGAATGCAGTCAAAGAGTGTTATCAGATTGGTTATGCTCCTACTAGGTTTGAAACAATGATTCAGGAGGCACATCCTGTTGAAGTGGCAAAGAAGTTTGTTATATCTGGGGAGTTTCAGTACGGATTTAAAGAGTTATTAAAACTTGGTAGAGCTGACTTAACAATCGAAAACATTATGTTAGATAAGCAGTTTATTGAATTATTTGGCCCTCAGGAGCTTGAGGCAGCAGAGTGGCGTTTAGAAAATGGATAATAGACATATGAAGCACTGGTATGGATATAGAGTTATTGAATTAGATGGTAGCAACCCCGGTATTAAATGCCTCTCCGAATCATTTAATACATATGAAGAAGCCAAACGCGATAAACAAAAATTGAAAGCTAGAGATATGGAGCATACTCCTATCTTCAAAGCAGAATCCAAAGCTGATGCAGAAGAAAAATTACAAACTGAGCAGTTTTCAAGGCTATAATTCTGTGTAAATAGCGCATAGCAAGCGCTTTAAACGGAACAAAAACAGTTGGTTAGGTTCCGCTTCGCTCCACATTATAACCAACAATTTTTGTCCGCATAAGCGGGCGTTAAGTAGCAAAGGAGAAACTATGCCAGACGGAAATTCTATAATTAATCTAGGCGATTTGGCTAAGCCAGCTACTGTCCTAATAGAGAAAGTTTCCAATGCTGTTGGGATCATATATGAACCCAGAAGAATAACAAATAAAGCTGCGGCTGAAGCTGAGGCCGAAAAAATAAAAGCAATCGCCAATATAGAGTTAAGCGAAATCGAACAAAGAGGCCTTGAGCGATTGGTGCATCAAGAAGGAAGAAAGCAGGATAATATTGAAAATATTACTGCCAAAGCTGCAAGAGCTCTTCCCCCAGAAGCTAAAACTGAAGAGCTTGAGGAAGACTGGGTCGCGCACTTTTTCGATAAGTGCGATAAAGTTTCAGATGAAACGATGCAGTCCCTATGGTCTAGCTTATTGGCCGGAGAAGCAACTAAGCCCGGAACTTACTCTAAACGAACAGTTGACTTTGTGGCGTCCATGGATAAAAAAGACGCCGATCTATTTACAAAGTTCTGTCAATTCACATGGATGATAGGTGGACCAAGTCCGCTAGTTTTTAACTCTGATGACGAAGTATATACAAAAGAAGGTATCAACTTTTCCGCATTAAAGCATCTAGACGCTATCGGCTTAATATCATTCGAATCCACTAGTGGCTATCGAAGAATGGGGTTTCAAAAACAGGCAGTATTTTTTTACTACGGACAGCCATCACTCGTAGAGTTCCCCAAAGAAAAAGACAACCAAATTAAGGTAGGTAAGGTTTTGTTTACGCAGGCAGGTAAAGAGCTTGTAAATATATGTGGCGCTAAGCGAAACCAGGAATTTTATGAATATGCAGTTAAAGAACTGTCCAGACAAGGCCTTATTCTGTCGAGTATACTACTTAACAAGTAGCTGCACCGGAAAAATTACTCGCTGCGCTTGCATTTTTCCGGTGAGCTAGGCGTTGAGGCTGTAGAAAAACCCCGCTGATGGCCAGGTTTTGGTAGGATCGAGGAAACAGACGAGGAGTGGTCAGCATGCCGCGCTTCAAGGCTTATAACTACGATCAGAACGCCATGGTGGTGATCAACTACCAGGATCAGCTCCAGCCAGGTACTTTTGAACACGCCGTGCACTACCTGATCGAGCACAAGCTCGACCTATCCGTTTTCCATCCCAAGTACCGCAACGATGCGACTGGTCGGCTGGCCTATGATCCGGCTATCCTGCTCAAAATTATCCTGTTTGCTTACTCAAAAGGCATCACCTCCAGTCGTGAAATGCAATGGTGCTGCGAGACCAACATCATTTTCAAAGCCCTTTCCTGCGATACCGTTCCCCACTTCACCACATTGGCCAGCTTCGTCAGCCGCCATGCTGATGAGATTGAAGCGCTGTTCGAACAAGTGCTGCTGGTGTGCCACGAACAAGGCTTGTTGGGTAACGAACTCTTTGCCATTGATGGCTGCAAGATGTCCTCCGACGCTTCCAATGAGTGGTCTGGCACATTCAAAGAGTTGGGCGAGAAGCGTGAGAAACTGAGAGGCCTGATTCGGCATCACCTACTGGAGCACTACGCGCGCGATGAGGCCGAGACGGAAGCCGATCTGGACCGGGATATCCGACGGGCCAGGACGATTCTCTCGCTAGATGCCGCCATGAACAAAGTGGATCGTTTCCTAAAGACGAGCAGCCCAAGGATGGGCCGGGGGAAGCGAATCAAGGAAGTGAAGAGCAATCTGACCGATAACGAAAGTGCCAAAATGACCACCAGCAAGGGCACGATTCAGGGCTATAACGGCGTCGCTACGGTGGATAAAAAGCACCAGATCGTCATTGACGCTCAGGCCTTTGGCGAAGGCCAGGAACATCACACCTTGCAGCCCGTACTGGAAACGGTCGCAGCCCGTTTTAAGAAGCTCGGGATTGCGGACAACATCTACCAGAAAGGCACCGTCGTCACCGCGGATACAGGCTTTGCCAACGAAGCCAATATGAAGTATCTGCACGAACAGCAGATCAACGGCTACATCCCCGATAACCAGTTCCGCCGCCGAGATCCGAAGTTCGCCGACCAGAAAGACAAATACGGCAAGCGCCACCAGAACCTGCCGGACAAAGGCTGGCGAGAGACGACGCCCGCCAGCGCGTTTCAGTTTGATCCAGTAGCGCTAACGTGTATCTGCCCAACCGGCGAAAAGCTGTCCTATCGCGGGCAACGAGAAACGGACACTGGCAAGATCCGGGTACACTTTGAAGGGCGTTTGTTGCAATGTCGGCACTGCCCCAAGAAAGTCCGATGCATGCAGAACCCGAGCTCTGCCGACCATCGCAACGGCGCAGGGCGACAAGTGTCTTTTATTGTCGAGAACAACCGCTTACCCAATTACACTGACTGGATGAAGCACCGAGTTGATAGCCCGAAGGGCAAAGAGATTTACAGCCATCGCATGTCAGTTGTAGAGCCGGTGTTCGGCAATATTGGCACAACGAAAAGACTGAACCGCTTCAGCCTTCGAGGTAAGAAAAAGGTGCAAGGCCAGTGGCAGCTCTACTGCTTAGTGCACAATATTGAGAAGTTAGCGAATTATGGCCACTTGGTTGCGTCATGAAGGGCTATGAGCGGGATAAGTTGCGCTTAAGAGCAAAAGGCCGTCTTCAGCAAGCTTTAGCTGGCCGCTCAAGTGGCTAAATGCCGATACTAAGATTACTCAGCCATATACCCGGCTGGGTAAATGAATAAGGACAAAAGGCGGTAGAGGTGGCTCGAAATCGGGTTTTTCTACAGCCTCGTTAGCTATTACGAAAACTATTGAAGGAGATCGAGATGTCCGAAGGCTCACCAGAAAATACCGAGCAACTTGGTTCGATCAATAAAAAGATCGTGGCCGAAGGAGAAGAGCTTCCCGCTGTCACCCTTAAAGATGGAAGTAAGGTACAAACAGGTACCGTTGCCACGATGCTCCGCAATGTCGCTTTGTACAACGCAGGTGAGCGTGGCGAGGTAGAAGAGCAGTTGAAGATCGCAGTGCCGACCTTGATTAAAGTTGGATTGTTTGAGTTATTCTCCGTTGATGAATGGATTAACGGTCAAAATCCTGGGCGTAGTTTAGTTGGCCTGTACGCTAAAGAATACCTTGGCAAACAAAGCTAACAAGTCGCTGCAATTGACCGCTGTTCCGCTGCGCTCCAAGCCTGTCGAAAATGCGAGCGCTAGCCGCTACAGCCTCCTTCCAGCTCTTGTGAAGTGAGTAAAAAAGGAATAATTTGTACTCATGGGAGAATTTGAATTCGACGAAGCCAAAAGCCGGGGCAACCTGGACAAGCACGGTATCGATTTCGTTGCTGCCCAAGAGCTTTGGAAAGATCCATACCTGCTGGAGCTCCGCGCAATATCGGAGGATGAGCAGAGGTTTTTGCTGGTAGGCAAGATTGGTGAAAAGCACTGGTCGGCTATCGTCACGTACAGGGGTGCTCGCATTCGTCTGATTTCAGTTAGACGTTCCCGTAAGAAAGAGGTAGAGCTCTATGAAAGCTAAAGACTTCGATAAAAAATTTGAGGAAGGTCAAGAAGATATCATTGATGACCTGGATCTGTCCTCTGCTCGCCGCGTTAATCAGGAACAAAAGCGAATCAACGTCGATTTTCCGGCTTGGGTTGTGGAGTCGTTAGATCGTGAGGCTGCGCGCTACGGTGTTACCCGCCAATCCATCATCAAAGTGTGGCTGGTGGAGCGTCTTCAGGCAGAGTCTGCTAACAAGCCGTTCAATGGTGACACCGCAGGCGGTGTGCATTAGCGTAGCGTAATGTGACTATCAGAAATCAGTGAATCATTATGGCATTAAGTGAATTTGAAATTAAAAAATGTGAGAAAGAGATCGAAGCATTCTTAAAAGTGCACCGACCTCCGGCACACATCCGTCACAAGCTTGATCTTGGATACAGGATAGAGGGCCAGAGCATTGAGCTATTTGAGATACGCCCGCACTTGCGTGACCCTTCGCAGAAGATGGAAGCATCAGTGGCAAAGGCCACTTTTGTAAAATCTCGAGGATGCTGGAAAATATTTTGGCAACGAGCCGATCTCAAGTGGCATGGCTATGAACCGGCGCCTAACGTTAAGTCGTTTACTGATTTCCTCAACATCGTGGCTGAGGACAAGTACGCATGTTTTTTCGGTTAATGCATGAAAAATTACACGGCACTAGCACTGGATAACCCTGACTCAAAAGTACGTCATCAGTATGCGGATGAAATTCTAAAAAACTGCCGAAAGCCTTGGCGTTGAATGCTTTTCAGCGTTCTGTATCGAGCCATAGCAATCCATTATAGTTTTGTAAGCAACTCGTTAAAGCGGACGGTTAGTTATGCTCAAGCAGCAGATACCGCCCAGCTTGCCTTACGCTGTTTGAAGTACGCAATCTCAAAATGCATTGCCTCCAGCCGTAAAATACAGCTGTACTGAGAGGCCCATACCATTTTCAAAACGCTGCAGTTACTCTACGAATCCAGAATCCATGTTGACACTAGCCTGTATCAAGCAATGCATGAGAGCCTACTTTTTAGACAGAGCTTGGTAAGCTGCATCTAACGTTGCATGCAGTTTATGCGATAAAACTTATCATAATCGGTAGTTTAAAAATGAAAGTTAGTGTTTTAACACTTTTGAGTGTACTTGCTTTGTGGGGGGGAACTACATTTGGGGAGATATCCTCGAAGGGAGATGCCTATGTCGGTAGAGAGATATTGACCGAGGAGCAGCGCAGCGACGCATTGTTGCAGTTGAAGAACATGCGTGACCAGTGGCAAGAAAAAATCCAGAATATCGAAGACTCGCTTTTGGCCAGTCGGCTGAACAATGACGTGCTTATTTTTTACCGTGACATGCATGAAGACTTGCTTTTTGACGACCAGGCTTATCGCCTTTCGTATATCAATCAGCGCTTCCCGCGGGCGGGAGATTATGCCAATTTGCAGGCTTTTCTGGACGCTTACCTAGACAATATGGTCGCTTGGCAGTTTGTCCCTGAAGCCCAGCGTTTCTGGATAACGCCTCCCTTCTCGTTTCCTTTTGACATACATATGCTTTATACCCATGTAGCGATGGATGACGGAGAGGTGAAGCCCTTACCTGAAGTAGGCAGGGGGCGGGCAAGCAATACCGAGTTTCAATACTACAACGAAGAATACCAGTTTCTTGATAAACGCAGCCAAGACGACCCTAAACCAACGACTCTGCTGGCTAAGTCTCAGGTCACCCTGCCTGAAAATTTTATTGAGTTTGAATTTGACGGCTCGGATGTTGGCAAGACACTGGAGCGTCATGGCTATACTATTACGCCACGCCGATTCACCGAGTTTACCTACGATGTAGAGATTCAGGTACCCGCGGACCAGACGCTGCCATTGCGTGACATGGATATCGTAGGTGAAGCAGTTGCGAGCGGTGAGAGACATATCTACATGCGTTCGGAAAAGCACCTTAACAAAGATTACTTTGCCCAGAAGGCGGCATGGCTGGATGACACGATTGAGCGGGCAGTGCAGGGCACAATAGAGCTGACCGATATTCCAGCAGAGATTCATGCCCTTAATGAGCGCTTATCTTTCACCGACGGTACGATTCTGCATAAAGCGTTCGCTTTTAATGGTTCGATTGAAAAAGCCAGAGTCACTTTGTTGCCTCAGGCAGAGCAGAATAACACGGTTTCTCGCTCGCTTGAGATTCCTGTTTACTCCAGGCCGGTAGGTGACAGCGACCTGACAGTACTCTCCGATGCGGTTTTAGAGGAGCCCGTTTTTCGCCATTGGACCCAAGCGCGTGCAGACATATCGGCCGAAGAAATGCAGCATCAGATATTGATAGGCTACAACACGTTTGACCTCGAACGCCCAGATGTGGATTACGCTGAATCGATTTACCTGAACTACCCTGAGGTACAAAGTCAGCTTTTCGTAAGTCCGAATGAGCGTTACGATTATCAGTCAGATGCTGCGGCGCAAAGTGTGCAGTTTTATAATGCTGAGGGAGCTCCTATCGAGATGCCCGATGCGGTTAACGTGTTTGCTTTTACGGAACACGGTCTTGTCTATAACCCACACCACTTTCCCGTCTGGCCAGCGCGAGTCACGGCCACGCTACCTGTTCTGGCCATGCCGGATATCATAAAGCAGCGTTTTAGCCCGGCTGAGTTACCCGAAGGTATCCGCTTGGACGGAAATCGACTAACGGTCGATTATGAGGTGTTTACTCCCGAGGAAACGATCAATAGAGAGCAATTACGCACCTCAAATTTGAATCACTTTTTTGCCTTGGGCTCCGCCCAGCGCTATCTCAAGCAAGTGGGGAGCGTTGTTGGAATTAGTCGTGAAGACCGTGAACCTATACAGGTATTTTGAATCGCCCCGGGTTTCGTAGACACCTCTAGGCCTTATACTAAAGGTACCTAGGAGGATCCATGAGCCGTCCCCGT
>NZ_JABUZA010000042.1 GCF_014897985.1 Halomonas colorata | reverse complement strand
CCGCCATCGCCAGAGCCACAAAAAAGGGATCCTCAGATGAGAATCCCTTTATGATCAAAAACTATGGGACAGCAATGGACTCGCGTCGGCTTTTTTTCGTCTACTCGGCGATTAGTCGAGGTTGCGCGAGTAGAAGATTTCCAGCATCTCTTTACGCAGACGGCTCTCGATGTCGCGGGCCTCTTCAAAGGTAATATCGCGACGCGAAGTGCCGAACAGGTAATTATCGAGTTCGAAATCCTTGAGCAGCATCTTGGTATGGAACATGTTGTCTTGATACACGTTCACATCCATCATTTGATACGCTTGCTTGGTATCTTCTGCCAGGTAGTCCTGGATCGACGCAATATTGTGATCGATAAACAGCTTTTTGCCATCCACATCACGTGTGAAACCACGCACACGGTAGTCCATGGTCACGATGTCGGAATCAAAACTGTGGATCAGGTAGTTAAGCGCTTTCAACGGGCTGATATGGCCACACGTTGAAACATCGATATCCAGGCGGAACGTACTGATGCCGTTATCGGGATGCGACTCCGGGTAGCTATGCACGGTGACATGGCTTTTATCCAGGTGGGCAACCACGGTTTCAGGCAAAGGACCCGGGCCTGGTTCCGTTTGCTCTGGATTGGCCTCATCAAGCTCATGCTCAGCAATGAGGATGGTGACGCTCGCTCCGTGAGGTTCATAATCCTGACGGGCGATGTTTAGCACATGCGCACCGATAATATTGGTGACATCTTTCAAGATCTGCGTCAGCCGTTCGGCATTGTAAAGCTCATCGATATAGTCGATATAAGCTGCACGCTGCTCTTCGGTTTTGGCATAACAGATGTCGTAAATATTAAAGCTCAGCGAGCTTGTCAGGTTATTAAACCCGTGGAGTCGGAGATTATCTGTCATGTCCGAACCTCCCTATGGCAGATGAAAATACCCCGACGAGCCAGCGCCGGAACCGAAAAGTACCTATTGCTACCCTCGCAACACCGCTTATATAAACGCGTAGGTAAGACAGTAGGGGGTAATACAAGCCGGCGTATTATGCCCGGCCCTGACGCGCTATGCATCCGACGGATGCATTTTTTTAACTTATCAGGCGTGACGGGCCGTAAGGGCAGGCGCTGGACGCTGCTCGCGTGCCTCAAGCTTCTTTGATCTCAAACGAATGAGTGATCTCAACACCGCCTTTAACCAGCATGATGGAAGCGCTGCAGTATTTTTCTGCGGAAAGCTCTACCGCGCGTGCAACCTGCTTCTCTTTTAGCGCCCGACCAGTGACCACGAAATGCACATGAATTTTGGTAAATACCGCAGGCACTTCGTCAGCGCGCTCAGCGTCGAGTTCGGCAACGCAGTCGGTGACATCCGCGCGCGCTTTATCCAGAATATTCAGGATATCAAACGCAGTGCAGCTACCCATGCCCATGAGCAGCATTTCCATAGGGCGCGGGCCCGTATTGCGGCCGCCGTGGTCGGGTGGGCCGTCAATGATAACGCTATGCCCGCTACCTGACTCGGCGACAAACTGACGACCATCTGTCCATTTTACCTTTGCTTTCACGTAGCTCTCCTCATCTAGGCAACGACAGGTAAGTCGCGCAGCATAACATTTCTATGCCAGGGCGCACTGTTTGAATCCCCGCCCCGGCGTTCTTTGATCGGTGATGGTTATAGGCTTAAAAAGTGCTCCAGAGCTGCAAGGCGCTCAGGTGTGCCTACATCCACCCAGTGCCCGGTGAAATGCTCGCCGCTAACGCGCTGTTCGTTCATGGCGTGTTTAAACAGCGGTGCCAACGCAAATGCCCCGGGGGGGTGGCCTGCCAGTAAAGCAGGATGAATAATGCTCACTCCTGCGTACGTGTAGCGCGGCGTGCCGTGAGTCAACGCGCGGCCATGCTCAAGGGCAAAGTCGCCATCTACATGATGTGCAGGGTTATCTACCAGCACGAGGTGCGCCAGGTCGTCGCCTTTGAGCATGGCCTGGGCAGGCAGGTAGTCGCACCAGATATCACCGTTGACCAGTAAAAAAGGTGCGTCGCCCAGCAGCGGTAGGGCGTTTTGAATACCCCCGCCTGTTTCAAGCGGCGTAGATTCCTGGCTCCAGTGAATGCGTAGGCCGTAAGTTTGCCCATCGCCCAGCGCTTGAATGATCTGCTCTGCGCGGTAGCTAACGTTGATCACTACCTCGTTAAAGCCTGCCTGCTGAAGCCGCTCAAGGTGGTGAACAATCAGCGGCTTACCTGCCACAGGCAGTAACGGTTTTGGGCAGTGATCGGTTAAAGGGCGCATCCGCTTGCCTAGCCCGGCCGCTAAAATCATGGCTTTCATTGTGTGCTTTCCGCCAGGCGTTGGGTAATCGCGGGGCGCAGGGTGTTGTTAACCCACTCGGCAAACGCTGTGTGCTCGGGCAGCGCGGCTAGGCTGTCTTCCAGGTGATCTAGAAAGTGCGGCAGGCGTTCCAGGTAGCCCTGTTTATGATCGCGTATGGTCAGGCGGCAAAAGATCCCCAGTACCTTGAGCGAGCGCTGAGCCGCCATAGCGTGGCACTGGGTTATAAACGTAGCCGCTGTCAGCGAGCCGGGAAGGCGGCCGTCGTGGCGTGCCTGAGCATAAAAAGTGTTGGCTAACTGGGTAAATTGAGGTTTGGTAAATCGCCAGTAGCGGCCGCACAATAACGAAATGATGTCATAGCTGATCGGGCCCGCCACGGCGTCCTGAAAATCAATCATATACAGACGGTCGTGACTGACCATAATGTTCATGGCATCAAAGTCGCGGTGTACACTCACGAAGGGCTGTACAAGCGCTTGCTCAATAAGCGCCGAGCGCAGTGGCTCCCAGCTGGGCGGAGTGGGTAGCTTCAGCCAGCTGCCCAAGCACCATTCGGGAAAAAGATCGAGCTCGCGGGCGAGTAGCGGTGCATCATAGGCAGGCAGTGCGCTGGGGCCGGCCCGATTCTGCAGCTCGGCAATCAGTGCCAGCGCTTTTTCGTGGTAATTAAGCACGCTATTTTCATCGCTAAACAGGTCTTGCATGGGCGTGCTGCCCAAGTCGTCCAGCAGTAAAAAACCGTCATCTAGATTGGCGGCATGAATTTTGGGCACGGGCAGCCCTGCTGCATACCAGCGGTTGCCAATGGCTACAAAAGAGGAAGAATCCTCTTGAGCTGGGGGCGCATCCATCACAATCTGTGTGTCGCCACCAGGAAGCGTTAGACGAAAATAACGCCGGAAACTGGCGTCGCCACCCGCCGGTGATAGAGTAATAGTGGCCTGATTCAGGCTATTTTGTTCAGCGGCCCATCGGGTGAGGGCATTTATCCGGGAAGAGGACATGCAAGCTCCTTGCTGGTCGGGCATCATGCGGGCTGTATAATACCTATTCTGGATGCCAAGGATAACGAACATGGGCAAGCGATTTTCGCGCACTTTACCGGTTGCGCATACGCTGATGGGCAGTTTGCTCGCGGGCGCCTCGTTTTCGGCGGTGGCGCAGGATCAGACGCTGCCCGCCGAAGCGCTCGACTGGCAGGCCTGGGGGCAAGGTGAAGCGTCACAACAATTATGCCGTGGGCGCTATGTGATGCCCGGCTACCGGTTGCCCGCTGAGCAAGACCCGGAGACACTGTCGGTTGAAACGCAAGAGGCGGATTATGCCTCCGACGGTGAAGCACTGCTACGCGGCGATGTGGTATTAAGGCGCGCTAACACCGAGCTTGAAGCGGAGCGCATTTTTCTACCTGCCAACCGCGAGCAGGTTGATGCCGAGGGAAACCTGGCGCTGCGCGATGGTCAGGCCCTACTGCGTGGCGATAGTGCGACCCTAATGCTCAACGAAGACCGGGCCACTATAAACAATAGCCACTATGTGCTGTATGAAGAGCATTTGCGTGGTCAGGCAAGCCAGCTTGAGCAGACGGGCGAAGCCCAGTATCGCTTGCACGATGCTTCCTTCACGTCGTGTGATCCCGGTGCTAATACCTGGCAGCTGGTGAGCAGCGATATTCGGCTAGATCAGGCCAAAGGCTTCGGCACCGCGCGGCATGCACGCTTGGAAGTCAAAGATGTACCTATCTTTTACTGGCCGTGGCTGCGCTTTCCAATTGATGATAATCGCCATACGGGCCTGCTGGCGCCAGCGATCGGTTTCTCATCGGATGGCTTTGATTACGCCCAGCCGTTTTACTGGAATATTGCCCCTAACCACGATGCCACCATTACGCCGCGCTGGATGACCGATCGTGGTTTGTTGCTTAACGGTGAATACCGCTACCTTTTTTCCGAGAGTGCAGGCACCGTCGAGGGCGGTTACTTAAGTGGCGATGACGGCGGTACTAGCGGCGATAACCGCTTTGCAGGTGAAGATCGCTGGTATATCGATGCGCAGCATGCCGGGCGTATCAATAACCGCAGTAACTACCGTTTGCGCTATGGCGCGGCCAGTGATGGCCGCTACTTTGACGATTTCGGCGGCCAGTTCGGGGATAGCGACCGGGTCAGTATGGAAAGGCTTGCACAGGTCGATTATCAAGGCGAGCGTTGGCAGTTGGATGCCCGTGCCCAGGGGTTTCAGCGCCTTGAAGACCCGCTTAGCGATACCGATAAGCCGTTTTATCGGCTGCCCAGTTTAACTGCCAATTCCAATTGGCAGCTGGGTAGCGGAATTTATAGCGAATGGCGCTCCAACGTCACTTATTTCTGGCGGGATGTGGATGAGCGCCGCGTACCCGAACAGGAAGCCGCGACCGGTAGCCGTTTGCACTTAACGCCTGCCGTTGGCTGGCGCGCCGAGAATAGCTGGGGATATGTCGAGCCGCGTACCGAGCTTTGGTATACGGCATACGACCTAGACTATGGCGAGCGTGAAACCGATCGGGGTACGACCCCCAGCCGCAGCATAGCGGTTACCTCGGTGGACAGTGGCCTGGTGTTTGAGCGCGAATTGGAGTTGGGCAGCCGTGATTATCGGCAAACTCTGGAACCGCGTCTCAACTACGCCTATGTGCCGCGTACCAACCAGACCCAGCTACCCGATTTTGATAGCCGTGAGCGTGCGTTCTCCTGGGATCAGCTGTGGTCACCTCATCGGTTTTCCGGGGCCGACCGGGTCGGCGATCTAAACCGCGTATCATTGGGCGTGCAGTCGCGCTTGATTGAGGACAGCAGCGGTCGGGACCGTTTGACGTTCGGGGTTGGGCAAAGCGTCTACTTTGCCGAGCGCCGCATCGATAGTGAAGGGGACCCGGACACACTGCCTGCGCGTCCCGAAGAAGATCCTAACGTCAACCCGCAGCGCTACTATCAGGCCACGCGTGATCGCTCGCCGCTGGTCACCCGGCTGGACTGGCAGATCAATGACCGCTGGAGTACCGGCTACGAGTGGCTTTACGATGACCATCGCGAACAGACCGAGCGCTCAAGCGTTGACGTCAATTATCGCCACCCGGCAGGTCATGTAGTGAACCTTGGGTACCGTTGGGAGATCGAAGGATTTGATCCAGATTCGGTACCTGGCGATGACGGCTTTCGCAATTACAACCGCGAAGAGTGGGATCTGTCGTTCGCTTGGAAAGCCAACACCAGGATTGATTTGATTGGCCGCTACCTTCACGATCAAACCAATGACCGTTCGCTTGAACAAATGGCCGGCGTACAGTGGAACGACTGCTGCTATGGTGTGCAGCTTGTCTGGCGTGAGTGGGTAGACGATAACGATACGGCACGCGTTGAGGATGATTTTAACGATCGCGGGCTATTTTTACGCTTTGTATTCCGTGGCTTAGGTGGCGTTGGCCAGCAGGCCGATAGCTATTTTGAACGGACCATTCCGGGTTACCGTCCTACGCCTTTGTAATGACGTTCTTGAATGGCGACTGAAAGAGACCTTTTATGAAGACCAGAAATACGCTGCTAGCCCATGCAAAAATCGTATCGGCCACGGGTGTCATGGCCCTTTGCATTGGTGCCGGTGCGCTCGTTACGCCGCTTGTATCACAGGCGCAAGATTTTGCGTCTACCCAGCGCCAGCCGATCGATAGCGTCGTCGCCGTGGTGAACGAAGGCGTTATAATGCGTAGCGAGCTCGATGGCCGGGTTGCCCAAATACAGCAGCAGGCTCAGGCGCAAGGCGGCTCGCTTCCGGCGCGCTCAGCGCTTGAAGCCCAAGTGCTTGAGCGGATGATCATGGATGAAATCCAGATGCAGCTAGCCCGCCGCAGCAACTTGAGCGTTGATGATACGGAGCTTAACCGTCAGCTACGCACGATTGCTGAATCCAACGATATGACCTTGGAGCAGTTTGCTGACGAGGTGGAATCTGAAGGCATGACGCTTGCCGACGTTCGCGAAGACATTCGTCGTGAAATGCTGATGCGCCAAGTGCAGCAGCGCCAGGTAGGTCAGCGCGTATCGGTAAGCGACCGCGATGTGCAGCGTGTGCTGGAGCAGCAGGGCAATCAGGCGAGTGATCAGGCATTTGTCGAAGAAATCCGTGCGCGCCACATCCTGGTCGAGCTGACACCAACACGCAATGAAGACCAGGCTCGCACGCGCGCTCAGGAAGCTCGCCAGCGCCTGCAGCAAGGCGCTGACTTTGCATCAGTGGCACGTGAATTTAGCGATGATCGCGGCAGCGCTCTTAACGGCGGCGAACTTGGCTGGGTACGCCCTGGGCAAACCGTGCCGGCGTTTGAAGAGGCGATGCAGTCACTTGACGTTAACCAGATTTCTGAGCCCGTACGCTCTCAGTTTGGTTATCACATCATCGAAGTAGAAGAGCGTCGTCGTCAGAACGTCACCCAGGAGAGCCGTCGCGAGCAGATTCGCCAGGCGATTTTCCAGCGCCGCGCCAATGAAGAGCTGCAAATCTGGCAGCAGGAAATTCGCTCGGAAGCCTTTGTGGATATTCGTCTCTAATGACTCAAACCACTGGCCTGCCGCTGCTGATCACTACTGGGGAACCCGCAGGTATCGGGCCTGAACTGGTGCTGATGCTCGCATCGCAGGGCAACCTGCCTGAGCAGACCGTGGCGATTGGCGATGTAGATATGCTGCGCCAGCGTGCGGCTGAGCTTGCGCTTGATGTGACGCTGGTGGAAGCTCACCCCGGTGAGCCGGTCAAGGCAACGGCTGGCAAGCTTCCGGTATGGCGGGTCGCACTCAAGGAGCCTGCGATGCCGGGAGTACTGAATCCGGCTAACGCAGGGTACGTGCTGGCAACCCTCGAACTGGCTGTCAACGCATGTATGGCCGGCCTGGCGGCGGCTATCGTTACGGCGCCGCTGCATAAGGGCGTCATTATCGAAGGCGGCTATCCAGACTTTACCGGGCATACAGAGTGGCTGCGCGATGCCTGTGGCGTCGATGAGGTGGTCATGATGTTGGCAACCGATGCGGCACTTCATGCACAGGCGCCTGATTGGCAGGGCAGCGGTGATTTGCGCGTTGCCTTGGTGACTACGCACCTGCCGCTGCGCCACGTCGCCGATGCGATTACCTTTGATCGAGTGACGCGTATTAGCCGCCTGCTGGCGGCTGACCTCAAGCGCCAGTTCGGCATCGCATCGCCACGTATTGCGGTATGCGGTTTAAACCCTCATGCGGGCGAGGATGGCCATCTTGGCCGTGAAGAGCTGGACACTATTATTCCAGCGCTTGAAGCCCTGCGTGCGGATGGGCTTAAGATCGAAGGGCCACTGCCCGCCGATACCCTGTTTACCCCACGCCATTTGGCGGGTGTGGACGCCGTGCTTGCGATGTATCATGACCAGGGCTTGGCAGTACTTAAGTACGCTGGTTTTGGTCAGGCGGCCAATATTACCCTGGGCTTGCCGTTAGTGCGCACTTCGGTAGATCATGGCACGGCGCTTGATCTGGCCGGTAAGGGGGTGGCCGACCCCGGTAGTCTGCGTATCGCGCTTTCGCTTGCACGACGCCTTGCCACTCAGCGGATCAATGCTGTCTGCTAGTCTTATGCTTCACGTTTGAAAAACCTCCAAGGAACTCTGTTAGATGTCTCAAGTGCCCCAGCAGCACCGTGCTCGCAAACGCTTCGGTCAAAACTTTCTACGTGACCTGGGTATCATCTCGCGTATTGTGCGCTCTATTGGGCCGCGGGAAGGCGACCGGCTGGTTGAAATTGGGCCAGGGCAGGGCGCGTTAACCGCCCCGTTGCTTGAGGCCGCCGGGAAGCTTGAGGTGATTGAACTGGACCGCGATTTGATTCCCGGTCTGCGGGTGCAGTTTTTCAACTATCCTGACTTTATTATCCATGAAGGCGACGCGCTGAAATTTGATTTTGCCGCGCTTAAAGGCGATGGCCCGGCCCTGCGCGTGGTCGGCAACTTGCCCTATAACATTTCAACGCCGTTGATTGTGCATTTGCTAACCGCCGGTAATGCCATCGCCGATATGCACTTCATGCTGCAAAAAGAAGTTGTCGAACGGCTCGCCGCTGAACCGGGCGGTACCGATTGGGGACGGCTTTCGGTGATGGCGCAGTACTATTGCCAGGTGGATCAGCTATTTATCGTCCCGCCCGAGGCCTTTGTTCCGCGTCCGAAAGTCGACTCAGCCATTGTGCGCCTCACGCCCCACGCTGCCTTACCGCATGTTGCCGATGACCCAGCGCTACTTTTTGAGCTGGTAAAGCTTGCGTTTGGTCAGCGGCGTAAAACCCTGCGCAATAATTTCAAAGGCCGCGTTAGCCCGGAAACCCTGGAAGAACTAGGGATTGATCCGGTGCGTCGCCCGCAAACGCTAACCGTGGCCGAATATGTGGCCATTGCCAACCGCGTCGCGGCGGATGACGCGCTAAACGCTGGTGGGAGTGATGTCGGGTGAGTGGTCTAGCCATTGAGGTCAGCGTGACACCGGAATACTGTGCGGCGGAGTCTAGCGATGTAGAGACGCGCTACGTCTTCAGCTACACCGTTACCGTGCATAATCAAAGCCCACACAGCGTACAGCTGATGGCCCGCTACTGGAAAATCACCCAAGGCGGTGGCGATAGCCAGGAGGTGCGCGGCAAAGGCGTGGTAGGCCAGCAGCCGCTTATCGGGCCCGGTCAGCGCTTTCGCTATACCAGCCGCGCCATTCTGCAAACGCCGGTTGGGGTGATGGAAGGCGCCTACACGCTGCTCAATACCTATAGCCAGCGTGCGTTTGAAGTGTCGATCGCACCCTTTCGTCTGGCCGTGCCGCGCCAGCTGCACTGAACGCGGCTTTAACGCTGAGTGTTATGCCTGGTTTAAGCGCTGGTTCAAGTGATCGCATAAGCGAAGGGCAAGCTGAACCAGCGTCAGGGTCGGGTTGGCGTGCCCGGCGCTGGCAAACACGCTGGAACCTGCCACGTACATATTGTCTTGGGCAAAAAGGCGGCAATCGGCGTTGACGATACCTTGCTCAGGGTGATGGCTCATGCGCGTACCGCCCATATGATGGCGACCCGCGAGCTCGCCGTCGGTGGGCAGCGTGACAGGCAGTGCCGCAAGCCAGTCCGCCAGCTGTACCCGGCCAATATCCGTGTCCAGCAGGTACTCGCCCAGCAACAGCAAGCTTTCGCGAATAGTATGCCGATCAAGCGCGGACTGTTGCCATACCAGTCGGCTACGCGGAATGCCCAGTGCATCAAGCTCATCGCTAAGCTCAACGCGGTTTTCAAAGCGCGGCTCCTGCTCCCAGGCGGCTCTTAACATTGCACCATGCAGCACACGCCCTTGGGCTTGCCACTCGACAATACGTTGCCCCAGAGAAGGCGCCTGCAGGCTAAGCTCATCGATTAGCGCCTGGGTTGCCTCTGGATTCATGCGGTGCAAACGCAGACCGCAGTTGAGTATCTCTCGGCTTGCGAGTGCCTGCTCATTGGGGGATAGGAAAACGTTATAGGCCTCATCCAGCCCTAACACTTCCGGCTCAAAGATAAGCGCCTGACCGACCGTTGCGTGAGGATGCTCCATCCAGTAGCGCCCCAGCGTCTGGGCCTGCGGAACCAACTGGCCGTCCGCCTGTTGATTGCACCAGAGCAGTAAGCGGGCATTATCAATACCCCCGCAAGCAAGAATGAAGTAGCGGGCGCGAACCTGGTGCTGCTCGTCCTGGTAGTTAGCAAGCGTCGCGCTGGCAACTCGGCCGTCGGTCGTTTCCAGTGCGACGAGATTGGCGTTTAAGCAGCACAGCAGATTTTCTGACTCACTCAGCGTATCGGCGTACTTCAGCTGTACGCGAGTGGGGCCTCCCAGCGAGAAGTAGATACGGCTAAGCGCGGACGACTCAATGGGCTCATCCGCTGGGATGGGATCTAAATCAAGCAGATCAGCTGCGGCGCTAAAGTAGGGCGTAAGCTCCGTATGGCTAATCGGCCAGGCGGTCTCGGGAGCGGCGGATTTGGCAGTGAAGTCATACGGGTCAAGCGGGCGACACACGCCACCCCAATGGTTCGTCGAGCCGCCCAACTGACGCAGTCGGCTGGCTTCAAGCGGGAGATATGCATCACCGACGACCTCGCCACGGTAGCTATCCTGGGAGCGTTCGCTAAATACTTCATCGCCCCCTTCGCACATCAGAATGCGGTGCCCCTGGCGGGCAAGTGTCACACCAATCGATACGCCGGCGGCCCCGCTGCCAATAATGCACACATCCACTGTATCGCCCAGCTCAGCGAGCTTTTCGAAAGGCAGGTACATTAGCGGTCACTCGCGCGTAGTAGCCAGCCGTTAACCATTATGCTGTCTGGGGAATGACGAGAGGATGATGCAGGCGGGCGGTTCTGTGCGCTGACAGCCGGGAGCAGAGTGCTAACCGGCACGAGCGCTACACCCATGCCGGCAAGCGTCGCAGCTTTTAATAGCCGACGCCGTGTATAAGTAGGCAGCATAATCGTTATATTGTCCCTGGCCTTGGATGGTTTACTTTGCAAGGTGTTATAAGCGTTATGAAAGGCAGCATTCTGAAAAGTAACCGCGCCTACATTACGGACGCTCAATTTATATTGATGCAAATTTGCCCATCCCACCAGAGCAAATTTGCGAATACTGCTAACGTACGATAAGTAGTAGGTTTTAATGAGTAGCACGTTTGGATGAGTAGTGCGTTTTGATAAGTCGTACGTTTGGGTTAGTGCGATATCGGTTATTTTTCATGCTGGTTATTTTTCAACACTCGTTATTTTCAATATTGTTTTGCAGCACTCTTTTTTTATTCAACATAAGGCCCCGCGCATGAGTACCTACGCGATTGGCGATCTGCATGGCTGCTACGCCGAGTTTATGGCGTTGCTTGAGAAGCTCAATTTTAATCCCAACCAAGATACCCTGTGGCTGGTGGGGGATGTGATTAACCGCGGCCCCGGCTCGCTTGAGTGCTTGCGTGAAGCACAGGCGCTAGGCGGGGCAGTACGCTGCGTGCTGGGTAATCACGATTTTCACCTGTTAGTGGTGGCGCGTGGCGGTGGCAAGCAGAAAAGACACGATACGCTCAGCGAGATTCTAACCGCTCCCGACCGTGAGCCAATGCTTGACTGGCTGCAAAGCCAGCCACTCGCCGTACAGCAGGGCAATATCTTGATGACCCACGCCGGATTATTGCCCCAGTGGCGTGTCGAGCAGGCGGTGGCGTATAGCCGTGAAGTCGAGCAGGCCTTGGCCAGCGAGCAGTCGGGGCGTTTTCTAACCGAGCTGTTTGGAAATCAGCCTGATCGTTGGCGGGAAGACCTTGAGGGAATGGATCGGCTGCGCTTTATAGTCAATGCCCTGGCGCGAATGCGCTTTATCGATGCGCAGGGGCAGCTGGACTTTGCGGCAAAAGAAGGGCTTGAAAGCGCTCCGCCAGGGTTTGCACCGTGGTTTCAGTACCCGCGTGACGATAACCCGCATTTACTGTTCGGCCATTGGGCGGCCCTGGAAGGCAAAACGCCTGACGCCAAGGTGCGTGTGGAGGCACTGGATACCGGCTGCGTATGGGGAGGGACGTTAACCGCGCTTGACTTGGACACCGGCGAGCGGATCAGTGTACCCAGCCAGCAGCAGGGAGAACGCTAGTGGCGGCGAATCCCAACGATCCGTGTATTGCCGGGCTGGACGTGTACCGCGTAGGTGGTGCCGTGCGTGATGCGCTTTTAGGCTGGCCTGTTTTTGATAACGACTGGGTCGTGGTCGGCGCGTCGCCAGAGGCCATGCGCCAGCGGGGCTTCAAGCCAGTGGGGCGAGATTTTCCGGTATTTTTGCATCCTGAAACCGCCGAGGAGTACGCCTTGGCGCGTACCGAGCGCAAGTCCGGCTTCGGGTATTCCGGCTTTGAGGTACACGCAAGCCCTAATGTCACCTTGGAAGAAGACTTGCTACGCCGCGATCTCACTGTTAATGCGATTGCTCAGCGGGTAGATGGGCCGCTTATTGATCCCTTTCACGGTCAGCGCGATATCGAAAAGCGCGTGCTGCGGCATGTTTCCCCGGCATTTAGTGAGGACCCGCTGCGTGTACTACGCACGGCGCGCTTTTTAGCCCGCTATAAGCCGCTGGGGTTTTGTATCGCCGATGAAACGCTGGCGCTGATGACGCAGGTGAGCCGTAGCGGTGAACTTGAACATCTGGCGGCTGAGCGAGTGTGGGTGGAAACCGAGAAGGCGCTGGGCGAGCCGGACCCACAGGCCTACTTTACGACGCTAGCACAGTGCGAAGCGCTGTCGGTATGGTGGCCAGCATTCACTGATGGCAGGCTTGAGCAGGGGCTAGCGGCAATGCACAGCGCCCCGAGTGATAGCCAAACGCCGCTCGCCCACTGGCGTTACGCGTTACTCGTCAGCGTGCTGGAGGATGCTGAGCGTGAGATGTTGGCGAAGCGATTGCGTTTACCCAGCGCTGTGGCTCAACTGGCGCGCTATGTGGCCTTGAGCTTACACCTTTTAAAAACGCCTTTGGAGCCGGATGCCGTACTACACTGGCTGGAGCGTTTGGATGGCTGGCGCAAGCCCGAGCAGGTCACAGCACAGCTTCAGCTAGTGGATGCTGTTGCGCACGCAAGCGTGGCGCCCTTAAGTGCTGCTTGGGAAGCCGCGCGCAATGTAAGCCCTCAGACGCTGATAGCTCAAGGCTTTAAAGGGGCGGCGTTAGGTAAAGCGTTGCGCGAACAGCGCCAGCGGGCGGTGTTTAACGCTCTGGGCTAATCTGCCTGTCAGTCAAACTTATCTGGCTAGCGCCCTTTGGGGCATGGTGTCTGCGTGGGATATCCAGGCGCCACCCCAGGTGAAATCAATTGGCCAAAGGCGTTGGCTGCCTAGCGTGAAGTTATGCCAAAGCGCCGCGTAAGACGTCTGGCAAACGGGGTGGCGTTCATTAGGAAGCAGCTCAGCCAGGGGCTGTAGCACAAAGGCATTATAGGTAATTTCGTCGCGGGGCAGAGAAACGCCATTCACAACGCCGCACATGCTGCCGACGGTTAATAGGTCGATATCCAGCACCTTGGCGCTATATTTAGTCATGCCGGGCTTGCGGCCATGAAGGATCTCGACGCTTTTGGCCCACGCTTTTAGCTGGCGCGGTGTCCAGTCGCTTTCAAACGCAACGACCAGGTTATAAAAATTGTGTTTGTCGCTAAACCCCACCGGCTCACTTTCAAACACCCGTGATACCTGTAGAGGCCCAAAGGCGTCAAACAGGGCATCAAGGCACGAACGTATGTGGTGCGCAGGTTTTATATTACTGCCTAAACTAACGGTAACCAGGCTCATAGGGTAACGTCCTTGGTGACCTCCGGCTGTTCGCCGCGGGTAATCTCAAGGCCTACGCTTGCGGCTTGGGGGACTGCGCCGGGTTTGCGCACTCTTAAGCGTAACCAGGAAATGGCGAACTCGCTGCGTAAGCATTCCGCCAAGCGCTCTGCAAAGGTTTCGACCAGCGCAAATTGGTGCGCATCGGCAAAGCGTTGGATCCGCTGGCAAATGGCCGCATAGTCCAACGTCAAACTTAGGTCATCGGTGGCAGCGGCTGGGCGAATATCGGTCGCCAGCGTTAAATCCAAGCTCAGCGACTGTTGAATAGTGCGCTCCCAATCGTACACACCAATAACGGTGTCTACTTTTAACGCTTCGATCAAAATGCGATCCACGAGCTTTTCCTCGGCGGCAACAAGCCGGCGATTGTACGTTAGGATGAGGCGAAACGACAGTAAGATGGAAACCGCGCCATGATATGGGTAGTAATCGGCTATTTGAGCGGTAGCTGGCTGGCCGCAATTAGCGTTTGTCAGATGGCTGGCGTGCGTGATCCGCGCCGCTGTGGCTCCGGTAATCCTGGGTTTTCCAACGTGCTGCGCCTTTACGGGCCACGTTTGGCCGGCGTCACGCTGTTTCTCGATGCGTTGAAAGGCATGCCCGTGGTGCTGGCAAGTAAAATGCTGGCATTGCCGGTCAGTTGGCAGGGGCTTATCGGGTTGGCCGTGCTCGTCGGGCATAGCTATCCCGTGTGGTACGGCTTTCGAGGCGGTAAGGCCGTGGCTTGTGCATTGGGCGTGCTGTTGGTGCTGGTGCCGGGTGTAGCCCTGCTAAGTGCCATGACGTGGGGGCTGCTGGCATGGCGGTTAAAAACCGCCGCGATAGCTTCATTGGCTAGTGCCCTGGTGGCGCCCCTTGCCTGTATCTGGCTGGCACCTGCTTATATAAGCGTGGTGGGTGGCTTGAGTATGTTAGTGGTTTTACGTCACGGGCTTAATATTCGCAGGCTAAGGCACGGCGAGGAGCCGCGCCTGCGAAAGCCCTAATCGTTAAGAGGTGCCTTGGGTGGCGCTAG
This sequence comes from Halomonas colorata, assembly GCF_014897985.1. Lineage (GTDB taxonomy): Bacteria > Pseudomonadota > Gammaproteobacteria > Pseudomonadales > Halomonadaceae > Vreelandella > Vreelandella colorata. The sequence goes on along the minus strand of NZ_JABUZA010000042.1, from coordinate 22,854 downwards.
GCGATCCAGCGGCCAGCGCGGCGTGGCCTGCATGATACCATCATTATCCTGCTCGCCAGCGGCCAGCCGTTGTGCGCCGACATAGGCAATCATGGCGCCATTGTCCGTACAGAAGCGGCCACGCGGATAATAGGCTTTAGCCTGACGTTTTTGACATTCAAGCGCCAGACGTTCGCGTAGCCGGTGATTGGCACTAACGCCTCCCGCCACCACCAAACGTTTGAGCCCCGTTTGATCCAGCGCCCGGCGGCATTTAATGACCAGCGTATCGACCACAGCTTCTTCAAAAGCGCGGGCTACGTCAGCACGCGCCTGTTGGTCAAGCTCACCGGCGTTTTCCAGTTGACGGATCGCAGTTAACGTATGCGTTTTTAAGCCTGAAAAGCTGAAGTCCAATCCGGGGCGGTCGGTCATCGGGCGGGGGAAGCGAAACCGCTTGGGATCACCCTGCTCGGCAAGCTTGGCGACCAGAGGGCCGCCGGGGTAAGCCAGCCCGAGCATTTTAGCGGCTTTATCAAAGGCTTCACCCGCAGCGTCGTCCACGGATTCGCCCAAGAGTTCATAGCGCCCCAGGCCCTGAACTTCTACCAGCTGAGTATGGCCGCCGGATACCAGTAACGCCACAAAAGGGAACTCAGGTGCATCATCTTCAAGCATCGGCGCGAGCAGGTGGCCTTCCATATGATGGACACCCAGTACGGGGATCTCTAACGCCCGCGCCATGCCGTGAGCTGTGCTTGCGCCCACCATCAGGGCGCCCACCAAACCAGGGCCTGCGGTATAGGTGATGCCATCCAGATCGCGTCGGGTCAGGTTGGCATCTTTTAATACCTGCTCAATGAGCGGTAGCAGCTTGCGCGTATGGTCTCTCGACGCCAGTTCAGGTACCACGCCGCCGTACTCTGCATGCATGGCAATTTGGCTATACAGCGCGTCGGCCAGCAGGCCGTCGCCGCCTGAACGGGAAGTGTCATACACAGCGACGCCGGTCTCATCGCAAGACGTTTCAATGCCCAATACGCGCATAACGGGAAAACTCTTTGAAAAAATGGTAGAACGCCCAAGTCTAACACTGTCCCTCTTGGAGAGCGTAAGCATTTGCAAAGATGGCTATTCACGACTAAACTATCGTGCGCTGTAAAACTGGGTCGTACACTGTAGCCGCAATGATGCGCTATAAGCTGTACGTACTATCGAACTCAAGACTCCTTAAGGTAGGTGAGTGCTTAATGCCTTCTGTAAAAGTACGTGATAACGAGCCGTTTGACGTCGCCCTGCGTCGCTTCAAGCGTTCTTGCGAAAAAGCCGGTGTTCTTTCCGAAGTACGCCGCCGCGAGCACTATGAGAAGCCGACTGCTGAGCGTAAACGCAAAGCGGCAGCTGCCGTAAAACGTCACGCTAAGAAAGTTCAGCGTGAGCAAAAGCGTTTCGAACGGCTCTATTGATCCGTACCTGGGGAGAACCAGAGTAGTTAGCTGGTTGTCTCAAGAGGGATGCCAAACGGCCGCCACTAGGTGGCCGTTTGTTTTTCAGGTTTTTGCGCTGTTTAAGGTGATTAGGTAAAGCGCCTGATGACGTTAAACACGCGCTTAGCGCACTGCGCGAGGATGCTCGTCTTTCATGGCAGGCCAGATTCCACAGCGTTTTATTGACGATCTTCTGGGCCGCGTTGACGTGGTGGAAGTGGTTGGTGAGCGCGTGCAGCTTAAAAAAGCTGGCCGGAATTACTCGGGTCTTTGTCCTTTCCATCAGGAGAAAACGCCGTCTTTCACCGTGAGTGCCGACAAGCAGTTCTATCACTGCTTTGGCTGTGGAGTACACGGGAATGCGCTACGCTTTCTGATGGAGTATGACAAGCTGCCTTTTCCTGAGGCAGTCGAGCAGTTGGCGGGGCGTTTAGGGCTTGATGTACCGCGTGAAGGCGCCGATGACCCGCGTGCCCAGCAGCGAGAAAAAAAGCGCAAAGAGGGCGTTAACCTGCTCGAACTTGCCGCTAGTTTTTATCGCGAGCGGCTAAAGATGCGCGACGGGCAGAATGCCCAGCGCTATCTGGAGAATCGCGGGCTTTCTGCTGAGGTGATTCAAACTTACGGCATAGGCTATGCGCCGGGCGGTTGGGAGGCGCTTAAACAGCATCTGACCGAGCGCGAAATTTCAGAGCCTGTGCAGGTGGAGTATGGCCTGCTGATTCATCGCGAAGATACCGGGCGTACCTACGACCGCTTTCGTGACCGGGTGATGTTCCCGATTCGTGATTTACGTGGGCGTACTATCGCGTTTGGCGGTCGAGTGATGGGCGATGAGCAGCCTAAGTACCTCAACTCGCCGGAAACGCCGGTGTTCCATAAAGGGCGTGAACTTTATGGCCTTTATGAAGCGCGCCAAGCGTCAAGCAAGCTTGAGCAATTGGTTATGGTCGAAGGCTATATGGATGTCGTTGCGCTAGCGCAGTACGGCATCCATAACGCCGTTGCTACCTTGGGGACCGCGACGACCGAGGATCATCTGAGCCGCCTGTTTCGCCTGGTTAGCCGGGTGGTGTTCTGTTTCGACGGTGACCGGGCTGGCCGTCAGGCTGCGAGCCGGGCGCTTGAAACCGCGCTGCCGTTGATGATTGATGGCCGCGAGGCGCGTTTTCTGTTTCTGCCGGAAGGCGATGACCCCGATACACTGGTACGCCGTGAGGGAAGCGAGGCTTTTAAAGACCGCGTAACCTGTGCGATGCCGCTTTCGGAGTTTTTGTTTGAGCAGGCCGCGCAAGGGCGTGACCTGAATACGGTGGAAGGGCGCGAACGTTTTGCGAGCCAGGTACTCGAAGCATTGAATAAAGTGCCCGACGGGATGCTCAAATCATTGCTGCTTGAAGCCTTGGCTAAGCGCAGTGGTTTGGCGCAACAACAGCTTCAAGCGTTGTTGGAAAAGCGCGCAGCGCCACCCAAAGAGCAGGCATATTGGGAGCCCGTCGCGGAACCCGAGGTTGAAGAGGATATAGGTCAAGCAACTCCTCAGCCGCCGAAGCCGCGGACGCGTAGCCAAGTGCTTACTCCGGTGGGGCGCATTGTACAGCTGCTGCTTCACGAACCGAGCGTTGTGTCAGCCGTGCCCGAGAGCCTGGATTGGTTGCCGGAAGATGATGATACGCCGCTATGTCGCGATTTGATCGCGCTTTTGCAGGCCGGGCGTTATCGCAGTCCGCAGGTAGTATTGGCGCATTTTCAGGGCAGTCCGCAAGGTCAGGTCCTGGCAGCGTTCGCCAAGCGGGAGCTGCTGATTCCCAAGGCCGCACGAGAAGCAGAGTTAACGGGGTTGATTGAGCATTTACAGCAAAAGCAGCGTAAACGTTCGCCCCAGGAAGAGTACGAGGCGTTGTTGGCTCAGGAACGTGCCGGGCAGAAGCTCGATAAGCAGCAGCGTCAGCGCTTGGCCAGTTTGGTAGTCGAATTGGCTCAGCGGTTTTAAGCGGTGTTGAAAGCGGGGGGTTGAATTTTGCCCTTGCCAACACCAGATATAGGGTCAGTCACCAAGTGCTGGCCTAACCGAACAACCTAACACACCTGAATGACCGCGCAAATACGTTTCGCTGGAAAAAATACAGCAATTTACGCTATACTGTTCGGCTTGTTGAGTTTAATCGATTCAGCGCTCTAGGTGTTTCATTCTTCTTCGTCGAGATAGGGTTTCTATGGCTGGAAATGCGCAGCAGCAGTCACGTCTGAAGGAGTTGATCGCGCGCGGCAAAGAGCAGGGTTACCTGACTTATGCCGAGGTCAACGACCATCTACCCGAGGATATCGCCGACCCGGATCAAGTGGAAGACATCATTGGCATGATCAACGACATGGGTATCCGTGTTGCTGAAGAAGCGCCTGATGAAGACACTTTGATGATGTCGGATCACTCCACGGATGAGTCCGCTGCGGAAGAGGCCGTTGCGGCACTCGCCGCCGTGGAAAGCGACGTGGGTCGCACCACAGACCCTGTACGCATGTATATGCGTGAAATGGGTACAGTAGAACTCTTGACCCGTGAAGGCGAAATCGAAATTGCCAAGCGGATCGAAGAGGGCACCCGTGAAGTGATGTCGGCGCTGGCCTACCTGCCAGGTGCCGTCGCCTCAATTCTGGATGCTTACGACGCCACTCAGGATGAGGAAGCTCCTGGTCGTTTGTCGGATCTCTTCTCAGGGTTTATCGACCCGGATGAAGGTATTCCCGGCGTTGCCGAAGCGGATGTGCCTGAACCTGAGGTAGACACCGACTTAAGCGACGACGAAGACGGTGACGACGATGGCGATGAGGATGACGAAGACTCCAACGCCAGCGAAGGTGGCCCGGACCCGGAAGAGGCGCGGGCACGCTTTGAGCAAATTCGTGAGCAAAACGCGTTAGCCCAGGCGGCGCTTGCTAAGCATGGGCGTGGTAGCGCTGAGCTAAAAGCCGAGCAGACACGTCTTGCTGAGCTTTTCTCGCCGATCAAGCTGGTGCCGAAACACTTTGAGCGCCTGGTAGGTCAGGTACGTATTAGTGTTGAGCAAGTGCGTGCCCAGGAAAAAGCGGTCATGCAGCTTTGCGTTAAAAAAGCCAAAGTGCCGCGCAAGACGTTTATCAAGTCGTTCCCGGGTAGCGAATCTAACCCCAAATGGTTGGATGCTTTCCAGGAAGCGCAGCCCAAGTACGCTGATCGTCTTGAGCCACTACGTTCTGATATCGCCCGTTCGCAGCGTAAAATCGCTTTCGAAGAAGACATGGTGCAGCTCACCGTGGCGGATTTGAAAGAGGTGAATCGCAAACTATCGATTGGTGAGGCGAAAGCACGTCGCGCCAAGAAAGAGATGGTTGAGGCTAACCTGCGTCTGGTTATCTCGATTGCCAAGAAGTACACCAACCGTGGGCTGCAGTTCCTGGATCTGATTCAGGAAGGCAATATCGGGTTGATGAAGGCCGTGGATAAGTTCGAATACCGTCGGGGTTATAAGTTCTCTACTTATGCTACCTGGTGGATTCGTCAGGCGATCACCCGCTCGATTGCGGATCAGGCGCGGACTATTCGTATTCCGGTGCACATGATCGAGACGATCAATAAGCTTAACCGCGTGTCGCGCCAGATGCTGCAAGAAATGGGCCGCGAGCCGACACCGGAAGAGCTGGGCGAACGTCTGGAAATGCCGGAAGACAAAGTACGCAAGGTGCTTAAAATTGCCAAAGAGCCGATCTCCATGGAGACGCCGATTGGTGATGATGACGACTCGCATCTGGGAGACTTTATCGAGGACGGCACGATGCTGCTGCCCATTGATATGGCCACCGGCGAAGGTCTTATCGAAGCGACTCGCAACGTACTTGGCGGCTTGACAGCGCGTGAAGCTAAAGTACTGCGCATGCGGTTCGGTATTGATATGAATACCGACCATACGCTGGAAGAAGTTGGCAAGCAGTTTGATGTAACCCGTGAACGGATTCGTCAGATTGAGGCCAAAGCCCTGCGTAAGCTTCGCCATCCGTCGCGTTCTGAGCCGCTGCGCTCGTTCCTGGATGAGTAGTGACGCGTGAGTGGTAAATAGTAAGTAGTGAGTCGTGGAAAGCAAAAGCCCGCCGTTCTTTGAACGGCGGGCTTTTTCGTGCAGTTGGCTTTTTATAGCGTGTAGTAGGTGGCGGCCCCCGGGCCGACCGGTAGCCCAAACACGAACACCCAGATGAAAAACAAAATGCTCCAGCCCACCAGCATGAACAAGGTATAGGGCAGCATCAGCGCGACCAGGGTGCCGATGCCCATGTCGTTGCGGTAGCGAGTGGCAACGGCCAGAATCAAGCCAAAGTAGCTCATCATCGGAGTGATCAGGTTGGTGACCGAGTCACCGATACGATAAGCGGCCTGGATAACTTCCGGGGCGTAGCCCATCAGCATCAGCATGGGTACAAAGATGGGCGCTGTCACTGCCCACTGGGCCGACGCGCTTCCGAGCGAAAGGTTAACGAAGGCGCACATAAGAATAAACAGGGCAAACAAGCCGGGGCCGCGTAAGCCAAGAGACTCAAGCAAGTCGGCGCCCGCAACGGCGGTGACGGTACCAAAGTTGCTCCAGTTAAACAGCGCCACAAACTGAGCGGCAAAGAAAACCAGCACGATATACAGTCCAAGGCTGCTCATGCTTTTGGCCATGGCGTTTACCACGTCACGATCATTATGCATCGTGCCTGCTAAGCGCCCGTAGGTGAAGCCCAGCAACGTGAAGGCAACCGCTACGATAACCACGATACCGCGTAAAAACGGTGATCCACTCACTAAGCCGGTTTCTGGGTTACGCAGAATACCGCCTTCGGGAACCACCATAACGGCGATGATGGAAGCCAGAACAAGGGCTGCTAAACCAGTGCCTTTTAAGGCACGCTTTTCGCCATCAGTTAGGCCTTCCATACGCTGCTGGTCAATGCTGCTATCGGCATAAGAGGCGTCAAATTTACCTAGCTTGGGTTCCACGATGCGCTCGGTGACCAAGCCACCGATTAAGGTCACAAAGAACGTGCTGGCAAACATGAAGAACCAGTTTGCTTCAGCGCCCACTATGTAGGTTGGGTCCAATAACCGCGCGGCCTCTTGGGTAATACCTGAAAGCAGAGGATCGACGGTGCCAATCAAAAGATTCGCGCTGTAGCCCCCGGATACCCCACAAAAAGCCGCAGCAAGACCCGCTAATGGATGGCGGCCCAGCGAATGAAAGATCATCGCCGCGAGAGGAATGAGCACAACGTAACCAAGCTCGGCCGCCATATTGGACATGATGCCCGCAAACACGACGGCGTAGGTAACGATGCGCGGCGAGCGGTTAAGCACTAGAGCGCGCATGCTGGCAGACAGTAGCCCTGAGTGTTCGGCCACGCCAACGCCCAGCATGGCGACCAACACGGTACCTAGTGGCGCAAAGCCTGTGAAGTTCGTCACCATCTCGGTCACTAAGCGACGTAAGCCTTCCGCGTTTAGCAGCGAGTTAACCGCGATCCATTCGCCCTCGTTGGCGGGGCGCGGATCAGCCACCGATACACCTAAAGCCCCGGCGATACCGCTGGCAACCACCACAAGCACACATAAAATGGCAAACAGAGTAACGGGATGCGGAAGCAGGTTGCCTAGCCATTCCACACTATCAAGAAAGCGGGTAAAGGCACCGCGCTTTAGATGTTCTTCGCTATTTTTGGAGTTTGTCATAAGTTTTATGTCGTCAGTGAGTGGTTTTTTAGTAAAAAACGCCCAAAGGGGCCTAGTGGCCGACACTACGTTGAAGCATCAGGCGGCGCAAACGGCTTTGCGTATAGCGGGATTTAAAAAATGAAACGCCGCCTGAATAGGCTTCAGGCGGCGTTTATCCACAGGCGGGATGAATTAGCGGGTTTTGCTAGACGCTATGCGCTTTGCGGATACGTAAGGCGAGAAGTAGAAGCTCGATAATGGCAAATAGAATCAGGCTATAGCCTAAAAGCTCTATCACCTCTTCAGCGACATCTTTAAAAATGCGCACGTAGTTGTCTTCAAGCACGGCACGCCAAAAAATCTGGCGTCCATAAAGGCGCGAGAAGATGTAGGTCGTCAGCACGCCGCCCGCAAACAGGCCGAACGAAAAGGTGTTGCTGTAGTGGGCAAACTCAGCGATAAAGCGTCGACGTTGATATACCACCCAGCCAATAGAGGGCAAAATGATTAATGCAACAAGGACCTTCCAGCTATTATCCGCCACAAACTCATCGAAAAAGTAATCCTGCTCGCGGATTAGCGAGGCTGCAACAAAGGCCAGCATAAGCAGAGTGACATTGGGCCATACCTTGAGCACCTGACGAATATAGATCAATAGCCCGCAGCAGCTGGCAAGCGTGAGCGTTTGGGAAAATTCAGTAAAACCCAGCTCGGTAAAGCGTACCGAAGGTAAATACACAGCTTCCAAATAAGCGCCTTGAGCTATGCCGCCAATAAACAGCACATAAAGAGTGGCCCGCAGTAGCGTAATGCGAAAATCAATAGGCCAGTTAGGTGGGGGAAGTTGCATACCTTATCCTTAAGGGTCGAGGGTCACGGTTTTACTGACAGAAACATTCAATTCTGCATGTTCATTATATCGTCACCTTTGTGTGCTCGCACACTACCCTTGTTAATAATCTTTCGACGAATGGACTATAGCGCTGCGCCATCAGCGATAAATGAGAAGTCAGCGCTAAAACCGTTAATTCGTTTGAGTGTTTGGCAACACCTGGGCAATATTGGCCACCAGGTAATCGACCAGCTGGCGAATTTTGGGGGAAAGATGCCGGTGTCGGGGGTAAACCGCCCAAACCGCCGTATCATAATGTTGAAAAGGTTCCAGCACTGCCACCAGCTCACCGCTTGCCAGATGGGGCGCCACGTAATAATCGGGCAGTTGGGCCAAACCTAATCCTTTAAGCGCTGCATCCAGCAGGGCGGGCCCAGAGTTACCGGTCCAGCAGCCTTCTACCCGTACTTCACGGCGCTGGCCGTTTACATCAAACAGCCAGCTTGGCCGTGAACCTACCAGACAGCGATGCTGGCTAAGCTCGGCCAGCGTATGCGGTGGCGGTGTTTGGCGAAAGTAGGCCTGCGAACCCACGACATATTCGCGCCGCTCGCACAGGCGTCGGGCAATTAAGCTAGAGTCCTTTAAAACCCCCATTCGAATAGCGATATCAAAGCCTTCCTCAATTAACTCAACCGGTCGATTAGTAAAATGCATATGCACGTCAAGCTCCGGGTGCAGGCATTGAAAGTTATTAACCAGCGGCGCTATGTAGCGTTCGCCAAACGTTGTTGCAGAAGTGAGCCTTAGCATGCCGCGCGGTTTGGCCTGTAGCTCACTAATGGCTTGTTCTGCATCTTTCAAGCCATCAAACAGGTGTTGGCAGTGCTCAATATATAATGCTCCAGCATCCGTTAAGCGGATCTGGCGCGTGGTACGGTATAAAAGTTGAATGCCCAGCTGGTTCTCAAGCTGGCTTACTAAACGGCTAATATGTGAAGTGGATACTTTAAGATGGCTGGCTGCGGCTGAGAATGTGCCCAGGCGAACCACTTCAATAAAAGCTTCGACGCGATCCCAACGCTGCATGGTTACCCTGTTGTCGGTAAATTGTTGCTCAGTGGCAATAATATTATGAGTATATCCCGCTTTTTCCCTAGCCCCTAGCTGTCTTACACTGGCAGTACCACGGCTATTTAGCTATTCGTTTAGGCGGCCTGGCGCCGTTGCTGTATTGAGGAGTCAACTGATGAAATCACGTGCTGCCGTTGCATTAGAAGCGGGTAAACCTCTAGAGCTGGTTGAAATTGATGTAGAGGGTCCGAAAGCGGGTGAAGTGCTGGTTAAAATGGCGGCTACCAGCGTTTGTCACACCGATGCGTACACGCTTTCAGGCGCTGACCCCGAAGGGCTCTTCCCCTCGGTGCTGGGTCACGAAGGCGCCGGTGTGGTTCAAGAAGTTGGCGAAGGAGTGACCAGTCTTAAGCCCGGTGACCACGTTATTCCGCTGTATACCGCTGAGTGTGGCAAATGTAAGTTCTGTCTTTCCGGCAAAACCAACCTGTGTGGCAGCGTACGCGCGACCCAGGGGAAAGGCGTCATGCCTGACGGCACCTCGCGCTTCTCGCTCGACGGAAAAATGCTCCATCATTATATGGGCACGTCGACATTCAGCGAATACACCGTTCTGCCGGAAGTCTCCCTGGCCGTGGTTTCCAAAGAAGCTCCGATGGATAAAATCTGCCTACTGGGTTGCGGCGTCACCACCGGTATCGGTGCGGTACTCAACACAGCGAAAGTAGAGCCAGGCGCCACTGTCGCTGTATTCGGTTTAGGTGCGATTGGTTTGGCGGTTATCCAGGGCGCAGTGATGGCTAAAGCTGGCCGTATTATTGCGATTGATGTCAACGCGGATAAATTTGAGTTGGCCAAGCAGTTTGGCGCGACCGACTTTGTAAACCCCAAGGATTACAGCGACTCAATTCAGCAAGTCATTGTCGATTTGACCGACGGCGGCGTGGATTACTCGTTTGAATGTATCGGTAACGTTAATGTCATGCGCTCAGCGCTCGAGTGCTGTCATAAAGGCTGGGGCGAATCGATCGTTATCGGCGTTGCCGGTGCGGGCGAAGAAATTTCCACACGTCCCTTCCAGTTAGTGACCGGACGCGTCTGGAAAGGCTCTGCATTTGGCGGCGTTAAGGGACGTAGCGAGCTCCCAGGTTATGTTGAACGTTATATGAACGGTGAAATCAATATTGATGATTTCATTACTCACGATATGCCGTTTGAGAAAATCAACGAAGCGTTTGAGCTGCTGCATGCCGGTAAGAGTATTCGTACCGTCCTGCATTTCTGAGTACTATCTTTTTATAGATCAGCGTTTATAGATTTGCGTTTATAAATTAGTACTTACAGATCAGCGCTGATTGAACATCGCGAATAGTACGTTATTGCTAATCGTATGTTTGTGCTAATCGTATGTTAAAGCGCGGCAGGCAGCTCTGCCGCGCTTCTCTTTTCGCAAGGAGCCTGCCCCATGAGCATGAGTGAAACCTTAGAACTGGTGTCTGCCAACCGTAGTTTTGGTGGCTGGCACAAGCGCTACCGCCACTACTCCCGGGCGCTGGATTGCGATATGGAGTTTGCGGTTTATCTACCGCCTCAAGCCGAGAGCGAACGGGTACCGCTTTTATGGTGGCTGTCCGGGCTTACCTGTAACGACGAAAATTTTATGCAGAAAGCCGGCGCGCAGCGGGTAGCCGCAGAGCTGGGTATTGCCATTGTTTGCCCTGATACCAGCCCGCGTGGCACGGATTTACCGGGTGAACACGATAGCTACGACTTGGGATCGGGGGCAGGGTTTTACGTTAATGCGACCCAGGCTCCCTGGAAGTCGAACTACCGGATGTACGATTATATTATCGAAGAGCTGCCGTCGGTGGTGCGCCAGCATTTTCCGGTTAACGGCCGCGAGTCGATTAGCGGCCATTCGATGGGCGGCCATGGCGCATTGATTCTTGCCTTGCGCCATCCGGGGCGTTTTAGCTCGGTCTCGGCTTTTTCACCGATCGTGAATCCGATGAACTGCCCCTGGGGGCAGAAAGCCTTTACCAGCTATCTGGGGGATGACCCGTCAAGCTGGCGCCAGTATGATGCCTGCGAACTGGTCGCCAACGGCGCATCGCGTCAGCGGCTATTTATCGACCAGGGCGAAGCGGATCAGTTTTTGGAAGAGCAGCTCAAGCCCGAGCGGTTAGAGGCGGTATGTGAAGAACATGATCATCCGCTAACGCTGCGCCGTCAGCCGGGTTACGACCATAGTTACTTCTTTATTGCCTCGTTCATTGAGGACCATCTGCGTTATCATGCGGAACATCTCATGAAGCGTTAAGGATACCGAAATGCTCAATCGCGCGCTGCGCCGCTTTCTTCGTCAGGTATGGCGTCTTGTGTGGCGCGGCGCGCTATTGTTTGCGCTTCTTTCTGTGGCGCTGGTTTTGCTATTTCGTGTTGTTCCACCGCCCGGCTCAATGGTAATGGTGGAGCGCAAAATACAAAGCTGGATCACTAGCGAACCGATTACGATACAACGCCAATGGCGTAGCTGGGACAACCTCTCCAGCAGTGCCAAACTTGCCGTTATTGCTGCGGAAGATCAGCGTTTTCCAGTACACCGTGGCTTTGATCTTGTTGAACTGCGGCGTGCCTGGCAGGCAAGCCAAGACGGCGGTCGCCTGCGTGGGGCGAGTACGCTGAGTCAGCAAACCGCCAAAAACGTTTTCCTATGGAGTGGGCGCAGTTGGACACGAAAAGGCCTAGAGGCCTGGTTTACCCTGCTGGTTGAAACGCTCTGGAGCAAGCAGCGCATTCTTGAGGTCTACCTTAACGTGGCTGAGTGGGATCGCGGGGTGTTTGGCTTGGAAGCCGCCTCACAACACTACTTCGGAGTGTCGGCAAGTGCGCTGTCTGAGCGTCAGGCCAGCCTTTTAGCCGCTATTTTGCCCAGTCCGCGAACCCGTAGCGCCTCGCGTCCAGATGCCCAGGTAGAGCGGCGCAGCCAGTGGATTCGTCAGCAAATGCGTAACCTGGGCGGCGTCGACTATTTAGAACGGATTTAGGTTAATCTGCCGGGGCGGTTTTTTTGGTGCTACGCACCACTATCAACACGCCCGCCAGTGCAATCACCATACCCGCTATGCCTATCAGAGGAAGTCGCTCATCAAACAGCCACCAGGCTTGAAGAGCGGTAACCGGAGGCACTAGGTAGAAAAGACTGGCGACGCGCGATGCTTCGCCTTTTTTGATTAATGCCATGAGCAGTAAAATGGCCGCAATTGATAACACCAGCACCAGCCAGCCCAGGGTAATAATAAACGCGCTGCTCCACTCAATCTGGCGCGTTTCAAATAACATTGCGCCGCCGCCCAGCAGCACGCTTGCTCCAATATATTGAATAATTGTCCCTGAAAGTAACGGCATATGGGTGCAGTAACGCTTTTGATAAAGTGTTCCCAGCGAGATGCCCAGTAGGGCCGCGAAGACACAAAGCAGCGCTTGACCGCCAAATCCTGCAAACAGGGCATCGCCTATCTCAAGCTTGCTGCCCAGCACCAGGCAGATACCGACCAAGCCAAGCACTAAGCCAAGCCATTGGCGTTTGGATAAATGCTCGCCCAATAAGGGCCCCGCACAGGCTGCCGTTAATAGCGGTTGCAGGCCAACAAGCAACGCGGCGAGCCCTGCGGGCATGCCCAGGTAAATGCCGTAAAACACGCCGCCTAAATAGATCCCATGTACCAATATGCCTGACAGCGCAATATGGCCCCATAACGCAAGCGGCGATGGCCACGGGATTCGCATAACAAGTACCAAGGGCACTAATAGCAATCAGAGTGAACGTAAAACGAATGGATAAAAAGCTGAACGGTTCGGCGTAAGGAAGACCAAATTTTGCGCCGATAAACCCAGTACTCCACAAAAGTACAAAAATACCTGGCATTGCTGCTCGGCCTGCCGAAAATCCGTCCATTTTTTTATCTCACTGATATTTATTAATAATTATAGTTCTTAGACAGCTAGTGTAAGCCGTAAAAATTAGCGTTATTGAATTTTTTACATTCTTTTACTTAAAAAATTTGAACCTGTTTTGAATCATCGCGTCACACTTCACACATTCACAACGCGTCAATGAGGTTTCTTTATATGCAACGTTTAACTGCTTTGTTCTCAGCTGCCCTGCTCGCCACTGGTTTAATGGCAACTACTGCCAATGCCCAGCAAACGCAGGATCCGGCTCAAGATCCAATGGCCACCCAACAAGCTGCACCGGCCCAGGATTTTTCTGACGAACAGCTGCAGCAGTTTGCCGATGCTTCCCAAGAAATCGCCGTGATCTCGCAAGAGTTCACACAGCGTCTGCAGGAAGCAGAAGATGAAGCTGCACAACAGGAAGTTCGTGAAGAGGCTAACGACCGCATGATTCAAGTGGTTGAAGACAGCGGCCTTGATGTCGATACCTTTAATGCTATCGGCCAGTCCATTCAGCAAGATCCGGAAATGATGCAACGTGTTCAAGAAATGGCAAGCGAGTCCTAATTTATTAGGTGCGCGGTTATCAAAACTTGGCTTATCAAGTCCAGGCTCACCAACAGGATTGCTAGCCCCGCCTATCGATACTGTCAGTTATCTTAGACCTGCGTAGTGGTTGAAAGATATCATGCAAATGGCGGATAACCGCTCGAAGCCCGGCACATTATGTGTCGGGCTTTTTATCGTCTGCAGGGTTTACGGTGGCAATGAACCCATCCAAACTCTACTAACTTGCTTACCGAGTTCATCTTAGGAGATCGCATGGACGTTGAGCTACTTGAAATACGCCAATTTATGGGCCAGTTTCCTCCCTTTGATGGGCTCTCTGACGAGCTGCTTGATGCTATTGCCGAGCGGGTAGAGGTCAGCTACTTTAAAACCGGCAGCTATATTCTGGTGGTCAACGATGCCATTAATGAATTGTGCTTTATAAGAAGCGGCGCCGTTGAAGTTTATCGTCGCAAGGGCGAGCTTTATAACCGGCTGGGGGAGGGCGATATTTTTGGTCACTTCAGCTTGCTGCGTAACCATAAAGTGCGCTTCCCGGCGCAGGCGATTGAAGACACGCTCATCTACTTTATTCCTAAGGATGTGTTTCAACGGCTATGCGAAGAGGACGATGACTTTGCGGATTTTGTAGAGCTAGAACGCCCACGTCTCGAAACGGCTGCCGAACAGCAAAAAAAATCCAATGACATGATGGTCACGCGAATTCGCAAGTTGGTGACCCGCTATCCGGTCATGGTCGAGGCGACCACCAGCCTTCAGCAGGCAGCCCAGCAGGTCAGCGACGCTCAGGCGTCAGCGGCGATTGTAATTAAGCAGTATGCCGGTAATCCACGTTACAGTTTTCAGGATAGCGAAGGCAAAACGTGGCATATGGTGGGGATTTTTACCGATAGCGACTTTAGAACGCGTGTCGTGGCGGAAGGGCTCTCTCCGCAAACGCCGATTGGCGATGTGGCTTCGCCACACCTGATTACTGTCCAGTCGGATGCCTCGGTATATGAGGCGATGCTCACCATGCTACGCAATAACGTGCACCATTTACCGGTGCTTTACCGCCAACGTCCTGTCGGGGTTGTGCACCTTTCCGATATTATCCGTTATGAAACGCATAGTGGACTTTACCTGGTCAGTAATATTTTTAACCAATCCAGCGTTCAAGGGCTCGCTCGCCTGGCACCAGACGTACGTGCGTCGTTTGTCAGGATGGTGCAGGAAGACGCTAATTCGCAAATGGTGGGTAGTGCGCTTTCAACCATAGGGCGCAGCTTTACCCGGCGCTTATTGGAACTTGCCGAGGCAGAGCTTGGTCCTCCGCCCGTGCCTTACAGCTTTATGGTCAATGGCTCCATGGCGCGCAATGAGCAGAGCATTGTAACTGACCAGGATAATGCGCTCATTTTATCGGATGACTTTGTACCCGAAGAGCATGACGCTTACTTTTATGCGCTCGCCAAGTTTGTCAGTGATGGGTTAAATGCCTGTGGCTATACCTACTGCAAGGGCGACATTATGGCTACCAATATACAGTGGCGTCAGCCGCTGAGCGTATGGAAAGACTATTTTGAAGACTGGATTTCCAATCCCACGCCTAAAAAGCTGCTGCAAAGTTCGATCTTTTTTGATTTAGACAGTACCTATGGAGAGGATCATTTTGTCGAAACCTTGCAGGATTTAATTGCGAGTCGCGCGGCGGAATCTCCGCTGTTTTTGGCGGCAATGGCGCGTAATGCGCTGGGCCGTACGCCACCGCTCGGGTTTTTTCGCACCTTTGTGATGGAAAAAGATGGCAAGCATAATAACTCGATTAACTTGAAGCGGCGGGGCACCGCGCCGATGGTGGACTTGGTTCGCATTCATGCCTTGGCCAGCGGTTCGAAAGCTCAAAATACGTTTCAGCGCTTAAATGACATCAATCATACGCAACTGTTGGCAACCGGGGTCAGCGATAAGTTGAGCTATGCGTTTGAATTTATGTGCATGTCACGTTTACGTCATCAAATGATTGATATTCAGGAAGATCGCACACCGGATAATAATATCGAGCCTGAAAACGTAGATGATAGCGAACGGCATACGCTAAAAGACGCTTTTCAGGTGCTAAGCAACGCTCAGAAGTTTTTGAAATTCCGCTATCCTATGCCTGCACAGCGGCAGAGGACGTAATATGCGAGGTATTCGTCCACGTCAAAAAGTGACCCAGGCCGACTGGGCCGGTTATATGGCGCAGCGCGCGGGCAGTGCAAAAGACGCTGACATCAAGCGATTTTTCTCAACGCCTCTGCCTGAGCCCGATACGCCCATCGCCGACGTGCCCATGGTGGCGCTGGATGTAGAAACCACCGGTTTGGATGAGCGCCGCCATGCGATTGTAAGTATTGGAGTGGTGCCGTTTACGCTTAATCGTATAAAGCTTGCGGAGCGGCGTTACTGGGTCGTTAATCCATCTCGTCCGCTGGCAGAAACCTCCATTACCTTTCACCATATTACCCACTCTGAAGTCGCTGAAGCACCCGACCTGGATGCCGTTCTCAATGAGTTACTGGAAATGCTGGCAGGCCATTTGGTCGTCGTCCACTTTCGCAATATCGAGCGACCTTTTCTAGACGCCGCTATAAAAGCTCGGCGTGGGGAGGGGGTGATGTTTCCGATGATTGATACGATGTCACTTGAAGCAAGAATGCATCGTCAAACACTATGGGCGCGATTTCGACGCTGGGTGGGGCGACCGCCTGTTTCAATACGCTTAAACGCGAGCCGTGAGCGCTATGGTTTACCCAGCTATCAGGGGCATCATGCCCTGACTGATGCGCTAGCGACGGCAGAGCTACTGCAGGCGCAGATTGCAACCCATTACCGGCCAGATACGCCCCTGAAGGATATATGGTGTTAATACCTCACTAGCCAACGCAAAACGGGCAGCCTAAAGGCTGCCCGTTTTAGTCGTACGCGTAGATATATCACACCGCTTTGGGTTCGCTCATCAACCCTTTGATGATCGCGTAGCACGCCACCAGCAAGATAATGGTGAACGGGAACCCGGTGGAAACCGCCATGGTTTGCAGGGCCGTGAGTCCGCCACCCAGCAGCAATGCAATGGCAATGGCGCCTTCGATAATTGCCCAGAACACGCGCTGTGGGGTTGGAGCATCCACTTTGCCGCCCGCCGTGATCGAGTCAATAACGAGAGAGCCTGAGTCGGATGAGGTCACAAAGAACACAATTACCAACAGGATTGCGATGAAGGAAGTGATTTGTGACAGCGGTAACTGCTCCAGCATGATGAACAGCTGCAGGTCAACGCCCGCGTCACGTACTGCGCTAATGCCTTGGCTCACATATTGATCGATTGCCGTGCCGCCAAACGTGGTCATCCAAAGTACCGATACCACTGACGGTATGATAAGTACGGAAATCAAAAACTCTCGAACCGTGCGACCACGTGATACGCGGGCGATAAACATACCAACGTACGGTGACCAGGAAATCCACCAGGCCCAGTAGAAGGCTGTCCAACCTTGGCTAAAGTTGGCATCTTCACGGCCAAAAGGATTTGAGAGCGCAGTGAAATTAGCCGCATAGCTCCATAGATTTTCAAAGAAGCCCGTTGCAATGAACAGGGTCGGGCCTACAGCAATCACAAAGAACAGCAACAGCGCCGCCATGGCGATGTTGATTTTGGAGAGCAGCTGCACGCCCTTATCGACGCCGGCCACGATGGAGGCGATAGCCACTAACGTAATACCGACAATCAACAGGATCATTGTGATGTCGCCTTCCGGCGCACCAAACAGATAGGTTAGACCCGCGGCCGCTTGGCTAGCACCAAGCCCCAAGGAGGTGGCCAAGCCAAAGAGTGAAGCAAATACCGCTAGAATATCAATTACGTGGCCTGGCCACCCCCAAACGCGCTCGCCCAAAATGGGGTAGAACACCGAGCGCATGGAAAGTGGCAAACCCTTATTAAAAGAGAACAGAGCCAGCGAAAGCGCCACGATTGCGTAAATCGCCCAAGGATGAAGGCCCCAGTGGTAAATCGTTGCTGCCATGGCAAGCGACGTCGCAGCTGCAGCATCACCCTCAGCGCCTCCTAACGGTGCCCAGTTGCCACCGTCGAGCGAGGTCCCGAAGTGAGTTAGTGGCTCATTCACACCAAAGAACATCAAGCCAATGCCCATACCCGCAGCAAACAGCATTGAGAACCAACCCATATAGGTATAGTCGGGTTTTGCGTCGGCTCCCCCCAGACGTATTTTACCCAATGGGGAGAAAATCAAACCAATACATAGAATAACGAATATGTTAGCCGCCGCGATAAAGAACCACGATAGGTTGCCGGTCAAGAAGCTGAAAATGGCATCATATATCGGCGAGATAGTGTCTTGCAGCGCCAGTGTTAACACCACGAAGAGCAGCACTATCGCCGCTGAGATACTGAACACCTTGCCATGTAGGTCAAGGTCAAAGCCCATTTTATTGGTCGTGATATTATCCTGACCAATCACGTAATCGGTATCGATCAGGTTTGCCGCCCCTTCGGGGGCAGGTATGCCCTCTGAGACTTGTGGCTCCTCTGGGGAGCGATTGGGCTCTTTTTTATCCACGAGTGCCTCTCCGTTTTGATTAGAAAACACGCGCGTATGCGTCGTGTAGCTTTGCTTAACTATATATTAACAAACGTTGTATTGCTGTTTTACTGGGCTTGTTTTTCGTAGAACTTTTCCTAGAACAAGCGTGCCGGTCACAGCACCTGCTGGGACCGGCACACGCTAGAAGAGCGGTTAGCTATCTAGCCACTGCTCCACGACATTCTGATTATCTTCTACCCATTGCTTGGCATTTTCGTATGGGTCGCTGCCATCTTCCTGATTCATAAGCATGACTTCGCCCATTTGTTCCGGGGTCCATTCAAAGGCATCAAGAATTGCGTAAGCTTCCGGCATATCCTCTGCTAGGCCATTGCGCACAATAGTGTGGATCTGTTCCGCACCGCCAAACACGTTTTCAGGATCTTCAAGGTACTTAAGATCCCAACGCGCGAACATCCAGTGCGGTGTCCAACTGGTGATTACAATGTCTTCTTCGTTATTAATGGCATTGCTAAGTGCGGCCACCATGGTGGCGTCACTGCCGCTACGTAAACGAAGATCAAGATCATAGGTATTTACGACTTCTTCGGTCAGCCCCATCAAGCCTGCACCGGGATCGATACCGATAATCTCGCTGTTAAATATATCTGCATTGTCATTTAGCTCAGCGATCGAATCGACCTCTGTATAGGAGGGGACGACAAGGCCAAGCTTTGTGCCGTCAAGGTTGGCGCCTAAATCCTCAACCTTATCGCCAATACGCTCCATGTATTCAGCATGGGTCGTGGGCAGCCAAGCCGCCACAATGGCATCGGCATCGCTGGTGGAAAGTGCTTGGAACATGGCTGCCG
Organism: Halomonas colorata; assembly: GCF_014897985.1. Classification (GTDB taxonomy): domain Bacteria; phylum Pseudomonadota; class Gammaproteobacteria; order Pseudomonadales; family Halomonadaceae; genus Vreelandella; species Vreelandella colorata. The sequence goes on along the minus strand of NZ_JABUZA010000042.1, from coordinate 3,799 downwards.
CTGAGAGCGAGGTTAGCTCCACGTTATAGCCTGCCTGTTCAAGCACGGCGGCTATTACGTTAGTGGAGGCTACTTCTGACGACCATTCTACATAGGCAAGATTAATCGTTTCCTGATCTTGCGCCTGGGCAACGCCACCGATGGTCAGTCCAGTACCGGCAATCAGCATTGCCGAGGCTAGGCGGATACGACGATTCAACATTTGGGTTCTCATTCACTTGCTCCCTTTTATAGTAAGTGCCTTTGCAAAAGGCGGTTTCAGCATGGTCGTGAAAATCTAGCTAATCAAGTTATCTGTGTTAACGCATCCTTCAGCCAATCTGCATCGCGGGCTATGGGTTGTCTAGGTTACTTAGACGATCTGCGTAGTGACTGAGTTAAACGATCTAGCAGCATGGCCAGAATAACGACGGCAATACCTGCTTCAAAACCATCGCCTGGGCGCAGTCGCTGAATGGCGCGCCATACTTCGCTACCCAAGCCGTCCGCCCCGATCATCGCTGCAATAACCACCATGGAAAGCGCCAGCATAATCGTCTGGTTGATGCCTGCCATCACGGTGGGTAGCGAGAGCGGCAGCTGCACTTTAAAGAGCTTTTGGCTGCGGGTGGCGCCATACGCATCGGCGGCTTCAATAAGCTCGACAGGCACCTGGCGGATCCCGAGGGTTGTAAAGCGGATGGCCGGCGGCATGGAAAATATGACCGTGGCAAAAATCGCCGAGACAGAACCGATTCCGAAAAAGGGAATCGCCGGGATCAGGTAAACAAACGCAGGCATTGTCTGCATAAAATCAAGCAGCGGCATGATCACCCGATAAAGCCGCTCTGACAAGGCCGCCGCAATACCGACCGGCATCGCAATGACGACGGCAACGAGGGTTGCGATCACCACCAGCGTCAGGGTTTCGATCATGGGGTTCCAGAGCCCCAGGTTCCAGATCAGCGCGAGACCTGCGGCGGCACCAATGGCTAAACGAGGGCCGGCGAGCTTCCAGCAAATCAGGGCGATAATCGCCAGTAACGCCCACTCGGGCAGCCACATTAAACCGTCGTTAAGACTGTTGATGCCGGTTTGTGTAAAGCGTGAAATACCGCGGGTAACCACGGAGTATTCGCTTGTCAGCCAGGTCAGGCCGCCTTCAATCCAACTGCCCAGCGGGATACGAGGAATGTCCATTACTGCTCTCCTGCTCGTGCCAATTCATCCAATACCGCACCTTTCACCACAACGCCTAGCAAGCGTTGTTCTTCATCTACCACGGCGATCGGGAAGCTTTTTTCACTAAACATGGCAAACAGATTCTGCAGCGGCTCCTCGGGGGAGACTTTGCGGAAGTCTTGAGTCAGGTGGCCGGTGATTTTCTCAGCCCCTTCTTTAATCGCGACATTGGCGGCGTCGGCTTCAAGCAAGCCAAGCAAACGGCGGTCTCGATCAGCGACATAGATAGAGTCGATGGCGTGTTCGCGCATGCGGTGTAGCGCTGTGCGTGGGCCGTCGCTCTCGCGTGCAGTGGTGCGCAGCGGGCGCATGGCACTTGCCGCGGTTAAAATTCGTGCGCGGTCGACTCCTTCAATAAAGCGGCGCACATAGTCGTTGGCAGGTTGTGTCAGGATTTCTTCAGGGGTTCCTATCTGAACCACTTCACCGTCTTTAAGCAGTACGATCCGGTCGCCAATATTGAGCGCTTCATCTAAATCATGGGTGATAAAAACCGTCGTTTTCTGCATTTTGGTTTGGAGCTGCAAAAGCTCTTGCTGCATATCTTTGCGGATCAATGGGTCAAGGGCTGAAAACGCCTCATCCATCAACAGCACGCTGGCATCATTCGCTAGTGCACGTGCCAGGCCGACACGCTGCTGCATACCGCCCGATAATTGGTTGGGGTAGGCATTTTCCCAGCCTTCCAGGCCCACTTGTTTAAGCGCACTATGGGCGATTTTTTGGCGTTCAGTCTTATCAATACCGCGGATTTCCAGTCCAAACTCCGCATTCTGGCGAACGGTCCGGTGAGGAAAAAGCGCAAAATTCTGAAAGACCATGGAAAAATGACGACGACGGCACTCTAGTAAGGCCTTTTCTCCCAATGTTGGGATGTTTTCGCCATCAATAACTATTTCACCTTCCGTCGTATCAATCAGGCGGTTAAGGCAGCGAATCAAGGTCGATTTTCCAGAGCCTGACAGGCCCATGATGACGAGTAGCTCGCCCTCATAAACATCAAAAGATATGTTGGAAAGGCCTAATGTCTGGCCGGTTTTTTCCAAAATGTCAGAGCGTTTAAGGCCTTGATCGCGTAGCTCTAAGGCTTTATTAGGTTGTTTACCAAATACCTTGCTTAGACCGCGTACTTTAATTTTGACAGGACGTTGTTCATCCATCGTGATCCCTTTTATTGGTATGAGGCGCTTTGTCTTGGTGCTCTCGTTCAAGGCAGCTTGTTCCTCACATAAAGCAGCTACACAAAGCAGTTATAAGAAAAAAAGAGAATATATTTAGTTATTTATTAAAAATTATTATACATAAATGGGGTGATTGTGTCACAACGCCCCTTTCAACGCGGCTATAAATTGCCACATGTGCCATTTTGTACCCAGTCACACTCTTGCTTTAAGAGAAAGATATTTTTTATAAGTTACTGATATTTTGTGTTTTTTTTATTTAATTATATAGTTGGCCTGCTAGGTGCAATACTTAGGTAGAAGCAAAGCAGAGCAAAATAGAAGGCGATGTTTTGCACAAGTATTAATGGAGGCAGATTCTATGGATAGCCCAGTCAAAGTAAAAATGAAACGTCCGCACATTATGACATTGTGCATGGCAGCCACGGCGGCAAGTGTTCTACTCCTGGCTGGTTGTGGTGACAATGAAGAAGAGATGCCTCCGGCTCAGCAGCCTGAATCTATGGAGCAAGGCGCTCTTGCCCCTGAGCAGGATGCAGCCGTTACTCAAGAGCCCACTGAGTCTTCTCCTATTGAGCAGTCATCAGACGAGGCAAGTTCAGACTCAGCAATGTCTGGCACAGCTACATCAGGTTCGGCAATGGATGAGGAGCCGGTTGTGCCTCAAGAATCCATGCAACCAGAAGATGAAGCGCGTACACAAGACGTGCAAGAGGATCCTGGTTTTGGTGAAGGTACTGACCCCATGCCCGGTGCTAATGAAGAAAACGACGATGAGTTAACCAATAGTCAGTAAGTAGTAAGTGTAATGAGTTAGTAAGTAGTTACCGTTCCCTACGATGATAAGCCGCTTCAGCTGTTCGTTCCCTGCGGCTGCTCCACACGGTTTATCATCCTTCCCCCCGCGCCCGCGGGGGTTTTTTTATCTTTGATTTAATGCTCGTTTAATATCGGCGATAGGCTTGCATCGTCGATAGGCTTGGCTATGTTGATAGGGCGAGTATGGGTTTTGGTTTGTATCCTCAGGACTTATATCCACTGTGATATGCAAAGGAGAGCGACATGGTGACAATGAATAAACGTAGTAGGGATAAGCACCGCATAAAAGCGCTGCTATTAGCGGCTATTGTTGCGTTAAGCACGCTGGGATTGGCTGGTTGTGGCGCTGATGATCCCCCTAATGAAAATGCCCAGCCCGAGCCTGAAGAGCCGCTAAACCAGGGGCCAATGGCCAACGATGATGCAAACGGTTTACCACCTACTGAAGATGGCACCTGATCCATTAACCTGGTCCATTAAGATAAAGGCCAAATTAGCGGTGGTGAGTTCAACCGGTCAACGCAAATATGCTTTGCAGCTTCTCCACAGGTGTCAGGTAGTCGAGCGTTTTCCTCGGT